>NZ_CABVOZ010000001.1:0-795614 GCF_902500265.1 Anaerococcus sp. Marseille-P9784
TTGACATTCCTTCCTGCTGTTGTTCTCCCAAATAAAAAAGACGATGAAGATATCCTCTCCCCGTCTTTAGGTTTGTCTCGCGACTTAAATATTAAATTTAAAATGTTTATATTACCACCTCCTAAAAGTAGGTATGAAAAAAGCACCTACTAATGTAGATGCTAAAAAAAATATCATGAATAAATATATGTTAAAACCACTTTGACTTTTCTTTTCTAAATTTAGGAATCTCTCCATAAGCATATGGATTATAATTATCTATATTACATCCAAATTCTTTTAATTCTATTATTTTATTATCAAAATCCCATTTAACCAAAGAAATTCCATTAAATTCATCAATTTTCCCATTATTCATCACTGATTTAAAATGCCATTCCACAATTGATTGGTCTTTAAAGTCTAAAAATTGTACAATATCCCATGTTTCAACTTTTGCACGACTGTTCCATTCTTTAAACCATAACTCGAGTGTACTGCGATTATTATACTTTGGCCCCCAACTTTCTGTATACACAATATCATTAGCAAAAATATCTTTAATTCCTAAGTCTTGTTTTTTTATCCACATATCAAACCATAAACGAATAATATCTTCTCTATTCCTCATGAATATCACCTCAAAAATGTTTCTATTTTATTTATATACCCATATTAAAAAACAATCAACCCCCTATCATCATAAACAGATTCACTCGTATCATTGCCACACCTTATAGCCCTATCAAGAGCCATAATTGTAGCAATAACCCCATCTATTTTTTCTGTAGATTTTTCCTTATCTGCTTTTATATTTCCAGCAGGATCAGTTCGTATGAAGATATTATCCATCATCCACCTTAGAACTGGATGACCTCCATGGGCTATTTTTCTTTCAAGGGTTAGTTTCATTAATTCTTTTGTTGGCGGAGACATGTCTTTAAATCCTTGACCAAAAGGAACGACTGTAAAACCCATGCCTTCTAAGTTTTGAACCATCTGAACTGCTCCCCACCTGTCAAAGGCAATTTCCCTAATGTTATATATCTCACCTAAGTCTTCTATAAATTTTTCTATAAAACCATAATGGACTACATTGCCTTCTGTTGTCATAATATGGCCTTGTTTTTTCCATAGATCATAGTTTACATGGTCTCTTTTTACTCTTAGATCGAGATTGTCTTCTGGCAACCAAAAGTAGGGTAATATTTGATACTTATCATCTTCGTCTATTGGAGGAAAGACTAAAACAAAAGCTGTAATATCTGTTGTAGATGATAGGTCAAGACCTCCATAACAAACTCTTCCTTTTAATTCTTCTTCATTAACAGCAAAATTACAGAGGTCCCATTTTTCCATAGGCATCCACCTGATTGCTTGTTTGACCCACTGATTTAATCTTAACTGTCTGAAGGCATTTTCTTCAGTTGGATTTTGCTTAGCCGATTCACAGGCTTGTCTTACTTTTTCTATAGGAACTGTAATTCCAAGAGAAGGATTTGCTTTATGCCATACTTTTTCATCTGTCCAATCATCTTCTCTGTCTGCTCCATAAATCACGGGATAGAAAGTTGAATCAGTTTTTCTTCCTTCAAGTATGTCGACTGCTTTTTGATGTGTTTCGTAGCAGATTGATTTGGTATCTGTTCCTGCAGTTGTTATGAGAAAATATAGGGGTTGAGTTCTCGCATCACCAGACCCTTTTGTCATAACATCAAATAACTTTCTGTTAGGTTGAGTATGAAGTTCGTCAAAGACTACACCATGAATATTAAATCCGTGTTTAGAATAAGCCTCTGCAGATAAAACTTGGTAAAAAGAATTAGTCGGCTTATATATCATCCTCTTTTGAGATGCTAGAATTTTTACTCTTTTAGATAAGGCTGGGCTCATCCTTACCATATCAGCTGCAACATCAAAGACGATAGTTGCTTGTTGCCTATCAGCAGCACAACCATAAACTTCTGCTCTTTCTTCTCCATCACCACAAGTTAGAAGAAGTGCTACAGCAGCTGCAAGTTCAGATTTCCCCATCTTCTTTGGTATTTCAACATAGGCTGTATTAAATTGTCTATATCCCGTATCTTTTACAATGCCAAATAAGTCTCTTATGATTTCTTCTTGCCAGTCAATAAGCTTGAAATCTTTACCTGCCCATCTACCTTTTGTGTGTTTAAGGCATTCTATAAAAGTAACAGCATAGTCTGCCTTGTTTTTATCATAGTGAGATGTAGGTAGCATAAATTTTGTTGGTTTATATTTCATTTGACCTCCTTCCTTGAAAAATAGGCATAAAAAATAGCCACTTGCTAGTGACTTCTACTACGACAAATAGAGCCTAAACTCTATTTGGATTTTTATTTTATCTTTGTCTTGCTATGTTTAATTCTTTGTATGCTTTCTTAAGTTCTCTTCCTAGTGTTTCTGATTCACAAAATAATTCAAATTCTTCTTCGTTTAGGTTTCCTTGTGACTCTTTCCAAAGTTCTTCATGAACTTGGTCTGCACATTTCTTTGCTGTTCCTGCTATGTCTAAAAGGTTAATAGCTGCTCCAATCTTGCCTTCTTTTGATTTTTTTATTGAGTTTTCTGCGTATCTTTTGCAAGCTTTAACTTCTGCTTCTAATCTTTCTAAAAGGTCTTTTTTCATGGTAATGCTCTCCTTTTCTTTTGTTGTACACATATTCCCGTACACCGAGAGATAAGTCAAGCAATCATCTTGCTTAACTCTCTATTTTTATTCTTAATTTCTCTTGAAAAGAAGTGCAGGTGTATATTCTTTTTCTTCTTTGTTTTCTTTAAAGTTCCAATTAGTCCTTCCTGTATCTATTTCAATCAAGTCTATAGGAAAGTACCCTTTTCTTTTAAAACTTTTTAACCCTTTCATAAGACCTGTTGACTGGTCTGAAATTGTAAATTCTTGTATTCCAAATCTTTCAAGATTCTCTATCATATCTTCGTGATTATCTACAAATCCAATGTCATCAAAGTTTATGATGTATCGCCCTATCCTTTGGGATTCCCTATATGCCCAATAAAATCTGTAACTGATTTTATTTTCTTCGAATTCTTCTTTTTCTTTAATGTTTTCTAACAATTCAATCTTTTTCATTTTTGTACCTCCTCTTTTGTTGTACACATATTCCCGTACAATAGAGGAATAGTCAAGCAATGTATGGTTATTTATTTAGATTTTTCAATAATATCCTCCCTAATAATTACATTTAACATCGAACCATTATCCCATTTTACTAAGATTGATCCAAGGGCATCTACCCCATAAACTGTGCCTAAAGTTCCAACTGGTGGAGCCTGTCCATCTTCCATTTGGATTAGTTTTACTCTTGTACCTACTGGATACGTCTCTTTCAATTTTTGTATAATTTCCCTTGAAATCATCTAATCACCCCACATACATATATCACTCAATCTAGGATTTATATCAAGTCATATTAATAGCATCTTCATACTTATATTTTTTTCCATCTCTTAAAAGGCTTATATCTTTATCACTACCCACTAAATTTAAATATCTTTTTACTGCTACATCAACAAATTTAGGTTCTATTTCTATTCCATAGCAGATTCGATTAAGCTCCTCACAGGCAATTAATGTAGATGCACTTCCTAAAAATCCATCAAGGACTAAGCCATTTGTTTGAGTTGATTGCTTTATTAAATAAGCAATAAGTGGTACTGGTTTTGATGATGGATGACCACATCCTTCTTTTTCTGAATCTTTAATTCCATCGAATTCAAAGACTGCTGTTTGTTTTTGATCTCCATACCAGTTATGTTTTCCATCTTTTCTCCAACCAAAGATAATAGGCTCCATATTAAATTTCCAATCTGTTCTCATGAAAGGAGCTCTTGGTTTTTTCCAAATAAGCCCTGCACCAACTTTAAAGCCTGCATCTTCAAAAGCATCATAGAAAACTCTAGCTTTCATAGTTGCATAGAATTCATAAATTGATGCATCCTTAGCCATTGCGTCTTTAAAGTTTGTAAAGACCTTCATTAAAAATTCATAGGCTTCCTTATCATTTAAGTTGTCATTTTTGATTGTTCCCGATTTATTTTTTAATTCAACAAAATATGGTGCATCAGTACATACTAAATTGACCTTAGTTTCACCTAGTAACTTTTCAAAAGTATCCCCTAGAGTAGAATCTCCACAGATAACTTTATGTCTTCCTAGAGTCCAAATATCTCCTTCCTTGGAAAAAATAGGCTTTTTAAGTTCTTCTTCAACATCAAAGTCATCTTCTTCAGCCTCTACACCAAGGTCAAAGAGCGAAGATAATTCTTCAGTTGAAAATCCTGTAAGCTCTACATTAAATCCATAATCTTCTAGGGATTCAATTTCAACTCTCAATAGTTCTTCATCCCAACCAGCATCAAGACTTAGCTTATTATCAGCAAGTACATATGCTTTTCTTTGTGCCTCTGTAAGATAATTTTCTAATATGCAAGGTACTTTTTTAAGTCCAAGTTTCTTAGCTGCAAGAAGTCTGCAATGCCCAGCTGTGATTACATTGTCATCTGAAATTAGGATTGGGTTTAAAAATCCAAATTCTTTTATTGATGCAGCTACCTTATTTATTTGTTCGTCAGTATGCGTTCTAGCATTATTAATATATGGGATGAGTTCATCTACATTTTTTAATTCATATTGTAATAGTCCTTCTTTCATTAGATGAGCCCCCACTTTGCAAATTCCTCAAAACCACCAATAGATTTTACATAGTCTTTGGCAATTTCTACTATTTCTTCATAGGCTTTACCATCAACAGTTTCATCTCCAATTGCACAGAATAATTCAATCTCTCTATTTTCTTCTTGTGCCTTTAGGTGGGCATAAATATTAATTGATACATCAGCCTTGGATAGGTCTTTGCCATGAAGGCCCCCACCAGTTACTGATCTTCCCATGTCAGATCCGAGTTTCCTATTGGTCGCTCCAGTATCAACATTAAACCCTCCAGTCCAATCTCCCAATGGATTTACTATTGCTCTTGGATAAATTGATTTTAAAATTTCCGTAGATACATTAGACTGGCAAATAATAAGTTTATCTCTATCGAGAATATATTTCCCATCATATGGGTAGTTCCTATAAATTTCTCTGGCTATAGTTGAGAGTTTCTTTTCTTCTTCAGATATAGGCACTCCCTTAAAAATTCCATTGTCTCCACATCTTATATTATCTTTCTGATTATTTGATAGGTGGATATCCTGTTCTACAATTTTAATATCTGCTATGATCTCTCCAGCTATCCTCTTAATTGCTGTTTCAATTTCTTTTTTATTTAGATTACAGTCCGTTTCTATAATCACATGACAATTTCCATGTCCCAGCAAAACTTCAACTGCTATTTTAGGATTATCTTTTTCTTTATATGCTAAATCTACAATTGCACCAGCAATACAATCTGCTATTTTATCTGGATGCTTTGGATTTACTTTTTCAAACAATACAATTACCTCCTTTGCCTTAGTAATTTTTCCATCATATCTTCCCCATAGTCTTCATAAACTTCAGTACAGTTTTCTTTTACAATGTCATAAATCTCATACCATAAAAGATTAGCTGTCTTTTGAAACTGGCTAGACATCTGTACAAAAGGGGATGCTATAACTCCTCCTGTAGTAGGATGCTTACCTAAAAGTCCAAATTGACTTATTGCCTCTTCACATTGAATGTATCTTGCAAAAGCCTGAGAGTATGATTCTAATAATCTTGGATTTACTAAGTTTTCACAGTTCCTCTGTTTTAACCAAGACCATGTCTCTTTATATATTTCATCTGCACCTAGTGGTATTCCATTCTTTTGTTTTGCAGATAGATAGTCACTAGGTGTTGGCATATCTGTTCCATCAAGAACTGCTCCATCTGGTAAGTCAACTGCATCTATTTCTTCTGGAGTGAATGTTGGAATATCATTCATTAGTATTTCTACTTTTTTACCTTTTTCTATTTTTTCAGCAGCAGGCTGTGGTTTCCCTCCTGCTTTTACTCTTCTTCCACCTCTATATGTTCCGTCCTTAGCGATAGTATCACCTCCTAATACTTAAATATAAAATCTCCCTTCAATAAACAATATCGTTTACTGTAGGGAGATTTTAATTTAACTATGTTTGTCTAAAAATAGAAAAGATCCTCAAATTTCTTTTCTAAAGCAATGCAAAGTATCAAAGCTAATTTAGCAGTGGGGTTAAATTGACCAGTTTCAATTGAGCTGATTGTATTTCTTGAAACACCCACCTCATCAGCTAACTGTTGTTGTGAATAGCCTTTTTCTTTTCTTACTTCTTTTAAATGATTTTTGAGAACTAGTTTATCATCCATAATCCATCACTACTTCAATGTTATAAGGTTAGCTACAAATAAGGCAATTCCTATAATCGCCATAAGTATCCCCATTAACAATTGCTTTCTCTCTTTTAGTTTTGCATACTTTACAAGTTCTTTAGTTGCTTCAATACTAAAATAAATACTTAGTATTCCATAATTAAAGGAATTGAAGAAAAAAGCTTCAATTCCAAATAGGATGGCAGCAACAGCTAATCCGATTTGGCTGGAAATTTCACCTGCTTTTTTAAAAATATCAACCATCATCTCATCGTGATATTTATACTCCTCACGACTTCTTGCTATAACTTCATCTCTCTTCATATTCATTCTCCTTTATCCTTTTGCCAAGTTTACTTGGTATTTATATTATATCATGCCAAGTTTTATTGTCAATAGGTTAGAATAAATATTTTACTTTTCGAATGATATTCTTTAATACCCCCTTTGAACCCGTTTTTTTGTGCGTGAGAGGGCGGCACCGTTGGTAGGGAAATCAGCTTTTAAGATAACGACTCCCCCTCCCTCAAAACTTTTCTCGTCCAAATCTATCTCCACGCTCAGCATGAATCTTTGAGTGACAAGATTTACAAAGACTCATAAGATTATCTTCGTCATTAGTTCCACCACGAGAAAGAGGAAGTATGTGATGTACTTCCTCTACCTTTGTCATTCTATTTTCTTTTAAACACATTTCACAAAGTGGATGTTCACTGACATATCTTTTTCTTATAACCCTCCATGCTTTTCCATAACGCCTATGAGTGTTAGGATCTCTTTTATATTTTTCATAGTTTTTATTGTATTCTTTTTCATGTTTCTTACAGAATCGTCCATCAACTAATTCAGGACAACCTGGATGTGAACATGGTCTCTTAGGTTTTCTCGGCACTTTATCACTCCATAAAGAAAGCCCTGAAGATTAAATCTTCAAGGCTCTTTTAATTATTCTTTTGCTATTTTAATAATACTACAACTCTATAGTGACATTCTATGACATTTCATGACAGGATTTAATTAGCTTTGAAGTTTCTTTTAACCCCAGATTGTGAAGTCTATGAATATGTCTAATATCATAATTCATATCAACTGCTATCTTCTCCCAAGATTCAAAACAAAGATATCTTTTTTCTAAAACGACTTGAAGTTCTTTATCTTCAATCTTTTTTATTGCTCTTACGATTTCTTTCTTTAAATCCACCAACTTATCTATGTCCCTATTAATTTCTTCTTGAAGGTCAATAATCTTAACAATAGTATCTTCAAGTTTTGATGGTCCTCTATTAGGACTCTTAGGCATATCGGATAAGGTTGATGTAGCTTTTGTAGCTAGTGCATTTAAACTTTCAACTTGCTCTAGCTTACTGTTAATTCTTTTGTCTAAATAAAAAGCTTGTTTTAAATATTCTTTTGCGTTCATTTCTTACCTCCATAAGTTTTTGAGGTAAGTTATCCATATAACTTCTACTCTTGTATTAATCTTAGCAAATTTTGATAGTGACATTCTATGACATCAACTCTCTAGATTTGCTTTTACTGCATCTATAAGTGCAGCTTGTGTTTTGTTCTTATTTTCTAATGCTTTTATAACATCTTCATCAATAGTTCCTTTTGCCAGTATATGATGAATCACAACTGTTTCTTTCTGTCCTTGTCTATAAAGTCTGGCATTGGTTTGTTCATAAAGTTCTAAGGACCATGTAAGGGAAAACCAAATAAGTGTTGAACCTCCAGCTTGTAGGTTAAGTCCATGACCAGCAGATGCTGGATGGATAATGGCAACTGGAATCTTACCTTGATTCCATTCTTTAAAGTCCTCACTTGTCTTAAGTTCTATTACATCAAACTTGTCTTTTATTCTTTTTAAATCTGACTTATACCAATAGGCTATTAGAACAGGTTTACCATTTGCACCTTCTATTAAATCTTCTAAAGCATCAAGCTTTCTATCATGAATATGAATCATATTTTTATCTTCATCATAAACAGAGCCTGATGCCATTTGCAGTAACTTATTAGAAAGGGCTGCAGCATTAACAGCATCTATATCTTTATCCTTAATACTAACAACCAAGTCTTTTTTTAAGGTCTCGTAGATATCTCTTTCTTTATCTGATAGATTTACAAAGACTTCATTGTTTATCTTCTCTGGCATTTTTAGATAGTCTTCAGCTTTCATAGAAACTGTGATATCTGATATCTTTTCATAGATTGCATCTTCAGCAAAAGGAAGTGGCTTATAGGAATAAATGATTGGTCCGTTTCTCTTATCTGGTTTGAAGTAGATTTCTCTGTACTGACCAATAAATCTTCCAAGTCTCTCTCCCATATCAAGCAGTCTAAACTCAGCCCATAAATCCATTAGACCGTTAGATGATGGAGTTCCAGTAAGACCAACTATTCTTTTTACCTTTGGTCTAACTTTCATCAAGGCTTTAAACCTCTTTGACCTATGAGATTTAAAAGATGATAATTCATCAACTACGATCATATCGTAGTTGAATGGTAGTTCGCTCTTATTTATTAGCCAGGCTACATTCTCCCTATTGATTAGATAAATGTCCGCTTGTTTATTTAATGCTTTTATTCTTTCTTTTTCACTTCCTACGACCACTGAATATTTTAAGAAATCAAGGTGAGACCACTTTTCTATCTCTTCTTTCCAAGTATCCCTGGCAACTCTTAATGGTGCTACAATTAAAACTTTAGAAATTTCAAAAGAATCAAAGAGTAAATCTTTTATAGCTGTTAGGCTTATAACCGTCTTGCCGAGACCCATATCCAGTAGAAGCGCCGATTCTTTATTTTCTTTTATAAATTCAGTAGCATATTTTTGATACTTATGTGGAGTATATTCCAATTAGTCACCTCCGATTCTCTTTATTATTTCATCAATGTTTTCTTTGGTATCAAGAACATAAACTTTAAAACCTAAATTTTTAAATTGTCTTATTCTTTTTTTCTGAATTGGTCTTGGTTCTCCTCCAGGTCTTTTTGTTTCTACAAATCCAATCTTTCCTTTAGGTAGAAGTATTATCCTGTCTGGTATTCCCGTCATTGAAGGAGATGTAAATTTAAGACAAAGACCTTCATGGAGTTTCACTTTATCTACCAATGCTTTTTCTATTTCATTTTCTAACATATAAACCTCTATTTTTAGCCATTGTGCAAGTCGTGAAACTCTATTATATAACCTTTATATATAACTAAAATTTAATTTACCTACTATATAATAGTTATATATATGACATTCACGACCTGCACTTCTTGTATTTTTACACAAAGTCTGACTTTAATTTAAGTCCATTTATCACAATTCCTTGATTAGTTTTTCTCCTCATAAATCCATTGGATGAAAGAGCAGAATAAAAATCTGTTGTAGACCTTACATAATCTCCAGTTCTTAAACAATAGGCTCTATATTCTTGATAGACTTCTCCAGACTTCTCTTCAAATGATGAATCAATCTCACAACACTCACTTAAGAAATGCTTGAACCAGTTATTTGATTCCTTATATTCATTGATGGCATCAGCCACCTTTTTAGGTAGGCTGAATTTAAAATCTTCATCAATAGCCTTTTTAGCACCCTCGATTAACCACTTGAGAACTGCTCCCCCAGCCTTATCTACTAAATAATCAGTGTAGTTTTTAATATCACTACTACCCTCTATCTTTGCCTCAAAAGGAATTACAATAAGTCTCCTCCAGGTTCCTTCATCTAAGGCACTCACCTTTGGTAGGTGGTTAGTATATAGGACAAGGGTGTGAGAAGGTATGAACTTGAATGGATCTCGATATTTTTTCTCTGCTACAATCTCATCTGTAGAACAAAGCTGTTTAACATTTGAAGTATTTAACCTTAATCCTTCTTGAAGTTCAGCTGCAATTAAAAGCCTTTTACCTCTTGTTTCAGCGAGTTCTGGCTTGGCATTTCTCTTAGAATTAACTGTAAGAATATCTGCTGAGATTGACCCACTATATAGATTAAGAACTCTTGAGATAGTATTCCAAAATGTAGACTTTCCATTTCTTCCATCACCATAAGCTATAATGAGAGCCTCAATATATACTTTTCCAATAAGAGAAATTCCTGCTACTTTCTGAACGTATTCTATAAGTTCACTATCTTTTACAAAAAATGTCTCTAAGGCATCAAGCCATATATCCATATTTTCATCACTTGGATCTACAGATGCTTCTTTTGTTATATAGTCTTCTGCCTTATGGTCTCTACACTCTCCAGTTTTCAAATCTACTGTAAAAGATGGTGTATTAAGCAAGAACTCATCCGTATCAAGTTCTCTTTGGTCTATTTCTAACATTGGCTTTGATTCTTTTAAAGTTGCATGAATAGCTCTGGTGTCCCCTCGTTTTATAGCATATTTCTTATATGCCTCAAGCGAAGTTAATTTATAGTATATAGATTTTTGATTTTTATCAAAAACTTCCATTGCCTTTTTCTCACTCATAGAAGACATAATATCCCTAATTCCTGATTTCTTAATGTCTTCATCCATTTTCAAAAGTTCATTGTCTATTTCTTCTATTTGTTTTAAAACTAAATCTTGAGAGTATCCTTGTGCTTTTAGTTCAGATTCCTCCCAGTAGGAGTCGTTGTAAACAAGAAAACCTGTAGAAGGAGAAAATCGAATTCTGTCTTGATATTCTCTTACAAAAACTTCTGCTTGACCTATGTCTGAAAATTCTGACGGTCTTAAATTTATACCTTCAGTGTATTCTTCAGGTGGAACATAATCTTCACTTGCAGCTATTTTTTTATAGAATTTACAAGCAGACTTCCAGATTTGTTCCAATTCATCATCTGGGAGTGGTGGTGAGCAAAGACTAGCTTTTTTATCGAATAATTCTCTTGCCTCATCTGTATTTCCATATCGAATGAGAACCCTACCTGCAAAATGGTTCATAGTTGAGTTTCTAGAGCCTTGCTGAATCAAGTCTTGAGAGTTATCAAAATTTTCAAAGTCATCTTTTAAAATATCAGTTATATATTTCCTTCCCCTAACTATTTCAACGGCAGGATTCTTAACTCCAAAGAAAAACCTCGCTCCATCTAAGGCATTCCCATCAAAGAAAGTATAAGTCTCTGATAACCTTTCTTTTATCCCTACATATTCAGCTAAATTTATAACCTTAGGAATTGGAAAATATATGTGCATTCTCGGTCTTGCAGCTTTTCCATTTTTTTCTTTTCTATGGTTTCTGCTATAAACTATGGTAAATTTAACTCCGTCAAATATTCTCTTTAAATCATTAGCTAAAATCCAGTCATCTGGATTTTCTGAATGGTCGTTGTCTATATCCATAGGAACACATTCTGACTCTATAAAATTATCGTTGGACCTGTAGGAGTTTTTATACTTTGCCATTACATGGTCAAAACTTGCAGCTTTCTCAAAGGACCTAACATCTACTGCATTAACCTCATTTGGATAAACACAATTTGACTCCACTCCTATTAAATTTGAGGTGTATATCTTCAATTAGGATACCTCCTTTATATATCGAATCTTCATTTTTCTCTTCTCAGCAACTCTTATTTCTTCTGCCATTCCAGGACTTATGTTGTCACCAAAGACCCAGACTTCTTCACATTTTCCAAGAAGGACATAATTAAAATGCATGGCAAGTCTTCTCTCACTTTCATCACTCATAAACTGAGGAAATAAAAGATGCGGTGCTATTGGTATATTTCCTTTATCCAAGGCATAGCGAGAATACTTCTGTGCCTTGATTACATTATTTTCTACATCTCCAGAAAATGGACTGCAGATATATACCAGGGGATAGTATCTCTTCTCTGCATTTTTAATTGCTTGATAAGGAGTGGGATCCTTGCACCCACTCCTGTTGTATAATTCTTTATTCATAAATATTCCTCATTGTCTCACTACAAGTATTACAGCAAACTTGGGTAGAAAATAAATCGCCATCTTCCAATACTTTATTTAATTCTACTCGAACTTCTTTTCCACACTTTGGACAGGTGCAAAAGACATTCTCATCATTTATTTCAATGCTTATTTCCATAGAATCATTGATTTTTTCTTTCACATAAAACATTTTGTACCTCCAATTTTTGCTTGTACCATTCAAGGTGTTTCTTTCTATCTTGATAATTAGGAAATGCTACTAATAAACCAATATCTACCTTTTGCAAGGTTTCAATCATCTCTATTTGTGATTGATTCAGATATGGTCTTATACTTTTTCCTTTTGGTATATCATTTTCTAATCTAAATTCTTTTGCACTCTTACCTAAAACGATACGATTCAGCATGTTACACTCATTACTAAAGTGATAAGCTTTTGGATTGTCATGAAGCAATCTTATATTCTCGGTTAAAAGAGGGAATTCTTTTCTAGCTGATACTAGAGTCTTTATGAATTCTTCCATCTCGTTAAATTTCTTAATATAGAGCTCTTTAAATTTCATGGCTTTTTTGCCCGTGTAACCCATAGCTAAAATAGTAAATCCATCTCTAGTTAATAAATAACATGGTAGATTTCTTCCAGTTACATCCTTATAACTGCTGAGCTCAAAATTGAGTTCAATAAATTCTTCACTCAGCCCAGATTTGGGTTGAGTGATTGTTTGTATATCTCTCATAACATGAGAGTGCCTCTTTTCAAAAAACTCTGCTACAAATCTACTGTCCACTCTTGCAACATCATTGTGATCTGCAAATATTCCATAATCGTTCTTTGGTATTAATTCCTTCATTAAATTACCTCCTGTGAATTTTTAAGAGGTTTCCCTCCTAAATCACAGGCAAAGAAATAGAGGAGATTTTTAACCCCCTCTTTAATCTTTTTTATAAAATTTACTTTCAAACCCATCTGCATCTAGGATAAGTCCTGGTGCCCATTCTGGAACAAAGGACATAATTTGATTTACTTCCTCGATACTAGATGAATCGCTTTCTATAACAACTTCATCATGAATATGCATGACGATATTAAATCCTCTTTTCTCAAGTCTCATCATAGACTCAGCTAAAACATCTCTTGCGATGGCTTGAACAATATTTTCTACAAACTTTCCTCCGTAGGATTCTATCTTGTCCCACTTATTTCCAACTACGATTCCCTCATAGACTATTGATTCACCACCGAATCGATTCATCCCGATTTTTGCTTTTGGATAAGCAAGTCTTCTTTTTGAGGGTAGTTGTATAAAAAGAATGCCTTTTTCATAGCTAATAACTAGGCTCTTATATTCTTCTTTACTTCTAGTCTTTACAACTCTTTTTACGGCTGAATCTATGTCCCACCAAAGACTTACTATATTTGGATTAGCCTCTCGCCAGGAATCAACTATTGATTGAAGTTCGTCTTCAGATAAACCCATCTCAATTCCACCCATTGCTTTAAGAGCACCTAAGGCTCCTTGATAACCACAGGCTAAAGTCGCTATCTTTCCTTTTTGCCTTAGATGACCATTTACTCCATGCTTTTCAACTGGCACTCCAAACATCCTCGATGCTGTTCTACAATAGATATCTTCTCCATTTTCAAATGCATCCAGCACCCATTGTTCTCCTGCAAGCCATGCAAGGACACGAGCCTCAATTGCTGAAAAATCTGAAATAATAAACCTAGTGCCTTCTTTTGCTATAAAGGCTGTCCTTATTAGTTGGGATAAAATATCAGATGGTGATTCATATAGAATTTCCATAGTTTCGTAATCTCTATTTTTTATAAGACTTCTGGCAAGGTCTAAATCTTTTAGATTGTTTCTCCTTAAGTTTTGAACTTGAATAAGCCTTCCTGAATACCTTCCAGTTCTATTTGCTCCATAAAATTGGATCAGACCCCTTGCTCGATTATCTTTTCCTTTTACATTTTTCATAGCATCATATTTTCTAACTGAAGACTTAGATAATTCTTGTCTAAGTTCCAATACTTCTTTTATATCTCCCTCAGTATTTTTAAGAGCAGATTCTACATCTTTTTTAGCTAAGGAGTCTATCTCTAAGCCTTTTTTATTAAGCCATCCTTTTAGCTGTAAGGGGGAATTTGGATTTTCAAGACCAGTTAATTCTATGGCTCTGTCCATATTTTCTTCTCGTAATATTTCATCAAATTTAATAGCTGAATCAACTAAAACTTCATCAATTAAGATTCCTCTGTCATTGATGTTTTGGTCTATCCAGTAGTTTTCCCATTCTGATTGAGGCATAGGAAAGGCTGATAGTTTTTTCTTTATCTCCATTTCTGTTTCCACATCTCTTTGGTTATATTCTTTAAAGGTAGACCACTTTTCTAAATCATGATGTGGTAGATTTCTTGTCCTCATACCATTGGTCTTAGTAGGCTTACAAGGAATAGAAAAATATCTTATAAGAGCCTTGCCTTCATTCATCTTTTGCTTATCAAGTTTCAAAACCTCTCCGACTTTTTCAAGGGATAGAGGTAACCCTAGATAGGCTGACCAAATCATGGTGCAGTACCAACCTTGAGGTTTTAATCTCTTACCTAAAAACCTAGATAGACACACTCTTTCAAAGCTTGCGTTAAAGGCCCACTTTTCTATACTTTTATCACTAAGTGCTGATAATATTTCTTCAGGAATAATCTCTCCATTTGATAAATCTATTACCTTAACTCCTCCATCATCAATAGAATAGGCAAAGAGGAGGATTTCAAAATCCTCACTCTCGGCATATTTATATACACCGCTTTTGCCTAAATCAACTGAAGAATAGGTCTCAAGATCTATGGACAATCTCTTCATAGCTATCACTAAGCTTTGTTAATTCTGCTAAATTATTTTTTCTATCTTCTTTTATTTGTTTTTCTATTTTTCTGATATCTCTATCCAGTTCTTTTAGCTGAGCTTGTAAAAATCCAAGCTTATACCATAAAAAGGACCAAATAGCTAAAACTATCGCTGTAATTAAATAGTCCATTTCTACCTCCTATGCTAAGAAATCTTCATCATCGTCCATAGCATCGAAGTCATCTGCTGCATTAGACCTATTTCCTAGAGGTTGACCATCTCTTAGCTTTTGAATATTTCCTAGCCCAACCGCTACGCCCTTATTGCCATTTACATTGTAGGCGTAGAAGTTAAGAGATACCCTTGCATAAACTCCTGAGTAGACTTCACTCCTATCTAAGATTGGTTCTACGTTTCTATCTACAATTTGAGGTGCTGTCATAGAGTTGGCATTTAAGAAGTATGCATCTGCATAAGCCTCATCATCTTTTTCTGTGTCACCATCTCTTAATGGAAGTTTGATAGATTTCTTATTAGGTTTTTTCCCATTGAATTTAGAAAGTCCTTCATCAATAGCAGCATCTACTGCTTTTTCAATTTTTTCGATTGTTTTTTGGTCGCTCTTTGGGATAATGACAGATACTGAGTATCTTTCTTTACCACCATTGATTGACTTTGGTTCCCACACATTTGCATAAGATAATCTAACTTCACCTGTAATTACTTTTGTTCTATTCATATTTGACATATTATTTACCTCCGAATTCTTCTTTAACATTGTCAATTTTTACTTCTTCTCGCTTGTCATCAATGCTAACTAGGGTTAACTTTCCTTTTGGTTTTTCTAATAAGTCAGTGATATTTTCATCAAAGACTTTTTTACCTAGTAACTTAGTCATAGCTGTGATGCCAAGTAACTTCTCTTCAAAGGGATTAAATCCCAGTTCTTTTACTTTGTTTATAACTTCATCTTCATCTCTGTATCTTCGATTAGACCTGCCCTCAACGAGTTTTAGGTCTTTCCAACTGTGGCCTTTAAGGGCTCTTTCTAAAGCATAGGTTTTGATGTCTTTGACCCATTGTTCCAGTTCGTCTAGTTTTGGCAAGATTTCTTCAATTTCATCGTCAGATAGTTCTGGTGGTAGGGTAAATTCTTCTTGAGCTAGTTTTAAGTTTTCTTCTGTTCTTTTCCTGCATTTATTCTTAGCTTTGCAGAAGATGCACCATTCTCCACAAGAAAATTCTCCTTCTCCTTTGTAAGCTTTCTCTGCAATCTCTCGTATGGATTCTCCCCACTTATAAAGTTCTATCTTTTTGATTTCATAAGTTGAAATATTGCATCTTCTTGGTTGATAGATGTGAAGAATTACATTTTCGATATCATAAATTCCATCAAGGAGACTTAATGCACCAAGTCCATATAACATGAGTTGAGTATTTTCTCTAGCGTCTACCAAAACACCTTGGCCATACTTTAGATCTATTACAT
The DNA here is from genome assembly GCF_902500265.1 of Anaerococcus sp. Marseille-P9784. Taxonomy (NCBI): domain Bacteria; kingdom Bacillati; phylum Bacillota; class Tissierellia; order Tissierellales; family Peptoniphilaceae; genus Anaerococcus; species Anaerococcus sp. Marseille-P9784. The sequence goes on from NZ_CABVOZ010000001.1 coordinate 16,564, forward strand.
GAAGTTCTTTTCCTCCAACAACTACACAGTCTGCTGTGCCAAAGGACTCCTTAACATATTCTGATAGGTCAAGCCTTTCTTCTACAAATACGGCTGGGCTTTCATAACTACTTATTACTTCTGTTACATATGAGGCATATCCTTCAGTTAACTCATCCATTTCTTCATCATAAAAATCCAAATCTTCAGTAGGATCTTTGAGATCCAAGCCTAATAACTTCTTTAGTTTATATTCTGCTAAGGCATGAGCTGAGGTGCCTTCAAGTGCATAAGGACTAACTTCATCTTCATATTTTTCAGAAAGCCTAACGCTTGGTGGACAGTGGATCCAGCGTGAACTACTTGATGCAGATAATATTGCGTGATCACCCATCAGAGTTTCTCCACATCTGCTATCAAGTCTTCATAGTTACTTGGTTCAATCTCAGATAACTTTTTAGCTCCATACTTTTCTAAAAGTTCTCTTATCTTAGCTGTATGACCTAATCTTGATTTATCGGCTAGTATCTTTCTAACATCTTCAATCTCATAAATCTCTTCATTCTGATTTACTTTTTCTTCCTTTTTAGGAACTTCCTCATCACTTTCTAGTGCTGTTAGAAGGACACCTATACTAGATGCAAGATTCTCTGCATCTTCTTTTATTTCCATCAGTAGCTTTATTCTTGACACTTTTTTCTCCTTTCTCGATTTCTCTAACATCCACTGAATCAACTGTCATCCCAGGGTCTAATAGATAAATTTGTCTGTAATCTCCAAACAAAAATTTTATTAATCTGTTTGGAATTTTCCCGACTGCACCTTTAAGGACATTTGTTTTTTGTCCTTTCTCATTTGTTACATTGATGATTATTTTGTGCCTCATGTTTGCCTCCTTTCTGAAAGGGTCATCTCCCTTACAAATCACAGGCAAAGAAAAAGGACGAGTTTTTAACCTCATCCTAAAATATTTAAAAATTATTTTTGATTGTTTCTTTTGCCTTATCCAAATGTTTCTTAACCGCAGCTGAAGATATATTCATTAAATCTGCAATTTCTGACTGCTTGTATCCATCCACAAACATCAACTTGATTACTAATCGCTGTTTATCCGTTAATAAAGAAAGTATATCTTCCATATGCTCCGACCATTCAAATTCTTCATTCATGTCTTTGGATTTAATAGTTGCTATTAATCTTTTATCTGGATCAATATCCCCATAGTTATCGAAATCAATAGATAAATTATAGTTTCTTGGGAATCTTTCCTCTACTTCTCCTTTTAAGAAATCCTCATTAGGTTCATATCCATGACTCTTTTTAAAGTCGCTTATAAATTCTTGTTTCCACGCATCTATTTCAGCTTTTTCTTCTTTAGTTCGTTCAGGTCTTAGATTCTTGTTGTTATAGTAAACTTCACTGTCGTCTAAAGCATGTAGTTTTTTGATGTCCACTTCTGTTATCCCATCTTTTCCTGGTTTTAGTTCCACTTTTGTTTCATCTGCAAACCTATAAACATACGTGGTTCTTTCGTCCGATCTAGTCTTTCTAATTTTCAAAATATTCCTCGCTTTCTTGCCAGATAGCAAGGAGCGAGAAATACAAATTTTACCTACAGTTTATGGAGCATAGTTGTCTTTCACCTAAAAAAGGCTATAAGAAACTAGAGGTACTCCATATACTTCTTTCAAAATTGATTGAAATTAGTTTATATGTGTATCTCACGCCCTTATAGCTAATCAGGCTTGATATAATTTGTAATAAAAAAAGCCTAATTCATCCGTTAAGATAAATTAGGCCGTCTTGCAGCTCTTAAAAATTTATGCTGATTTTTTGTAACTCTTTATGTCGTACTCTGTTTTATCTATTCTTTTAACTAAGGTGATACATCCACCTCTAGCTAGTTGAATACTTTGTCCGACTTCAAGTCTAACTTTAATTTCTTGTTTTTTATAGATATTTTGTAATATCCCAGTTTCTGCTTCAATTTTACAAATAAGTTTATTATTTGCATCTTTTACTTCTTGAATTTCTTTAATAGGCATCTTCCTTTCTTTATATTTTGGCTTGTGATAAAATAACTTCTTCCTTATTGTTGATTTAATGGAACGCTCAACTTAAAAAAATATAGAAGTTATCTCGTTCCATCTATTCAACATAAATTATACCACAAGTGTTGATTGCGTGCAACACTTGTGGTATAATTTTATTACAAGGAGGAAGTTTTATGAAAGATACTTTGGGAAAGGTTATATCCAATAGACGTGAAGAACTAGGAATCTCTCAGCGTGAATTGGCAAAAAAAGTAAAAATTAGTAATTCTACAGTTTCAAGAATTGAAAACGACGATAAGATAACTCCAGATAATAACACTCTTAAGGCTATATCTGAAGTTCTACAAGTCGACTATAACTATCTGCTTGCCTTAAATAAGCAAATAGATGATGAACCAGAAATTCGTATTATTCAAAGAGCAGCAAGAAACATGGATCAAGGAAAAAAAGAAGAGATGTTAAAGGTATTGAAGAAGCATTTTGAAGAAGAATTCGGCAATGCAAATGGAGATATGTAATAGTGAGGTATGCTCCAGATTATAAGATTTCCCTAGAGAAATCATATGAATTATTGGAAGATGCCGAAATCTCTGAAATTCCTATTGATTTAAATAAAATTATTGATTGCTTTAGCAATGAAATCAGTGTAAAAACTTACTCTGAATATATGAATGATGCTAACTGTTCTTTACAAGATGTGATTGATTTTTTCGATAGTGATTTAGGCGCTTGTAGTTATAGACCCGATACAAATAAGTATATTATTTATTATAATGACGTAGATAAAACTGATAACTGGATTAGATTTACCATAGCTCATGAACTAGGACATATTTTTATTGGTCATCACCAAATGCATGGTGTTGATGTTCTATCCAGAAAGGGTGTTGGTAAACATAAATACGAAGAACTTGAAAAAGAAGCAAATAATTTTGCTAGGAATCTATTATCACCTGCACCTCTTGCTGAACAAGTTGTTATGTTTGAAAAAAAGAAAAATCCTAGCACACTATCTGATTTATTTAGCATAACTGTCCCAGCTGCTGAGGTTAGATTACAATATATTTCAAGAGACTTAAGAGATTTTTCTAATTCAATGCTTTCTTTCTTTGAAAACACATTTAATCCTCTCAGTATATATTGCCCTGAATGTGGTGTTGAACACGAAAAAGGAACAGACTATTGTGCTAATTGTGGTTCTAAATCTTTAGCTTTTGGATTTAAATATAAGCGTTTATCTGATAGTAACAATTCTATTAAGTATAGTACTTGTATTATATGTGGTCATAACAACTTTAACCGTCATGCAAAATTTTGTCCTATATGTGGGGTTCCTATATATAACTCTTGTTCTGATAACAAGGATCACGAAGTTAGACTAACTGATTATTACTGCTCAACATGTGGAAATCCCACTACAATGAAAGATTATATTAAAGAGATTACAGAAAAAAGAGGTGAAAGAAATATGCTTTATGAAGATGGTGTAGAATTTGATGAATCAACAATGAAAGTAAAAATTTGTCCTAAATGTGGAAATGAAGAATTTAGTGATGATGCATTATTTTGCAAAATATGTGGAACGAACTTATATAATGATTGTGAAGGAATTCATACTCAGAATTTTAATGGTTTTGATGATATTGGTGAAATACATCATAACCCAAGTAATGTCAGATACTGCGAAACTTGTGGGGCTAAAACAAGATTTTTTATAGATGGAATATTATGCGACCACAGTGAATACAATAAAGATTTTACTGATGATTCTAATTCAGGATTTGATTTTCCAAGTGATGATCAGCTTCCTTTCTAACTAAAAGAACTAGCCTATTTATTTTGGCTAGCTTTTTTTTAATATATTTTATATGTCTATTCTGTCCACTCTCCCTATAAATATCTATTCTGTCTACACACCCCTACGATTTTAACTATTGATATGTTCCCACAAGGTATTTTCCAAAAAGAAAAATGACTTTTAGGATTTCTTCTAAAACCCCAAAAGCCATTGATTTCAACACTTTTATAGCCTATTATCTTAATTTCTTGACATCAATACTACACTCTCCACATGCATGGTCTGTGGGAACATGTCTACTGCTTTTATTTTTTTTAGAGTGTAGGCTTTATCTGTGAATCTTTTTATATCTCTTGCTAGAGTTTGGGGGTTGCAGGATATGTAGACTATTTTTTGTATTTTTGAGTCTGTTATTGCTTTTATTAGGTCTTTGTCTAGACCTGCTCTTGGTGGGTCTAGTGTTATGGCGTCTATTTTTTCATTTTTTATGAATTTTTCGTCTATGTATTTGGCGTTTTTGGCTAGGAATTTATAATTTTTAAGTCCATTTCTTTTTGCATTTTCATTTGCATCTTTGATGGCATTTTTATTTATTTCTACTCCTATTACATTATCGCCATTTATGGCAATTGAACTTGTTGCCGATCCGCAATAAAGATCTAGGATTTTTTGATTGTCACCTAGAAATTCTTTTGCCTGTGAGTACAAATTTTCTATTTGAAAGTCATTTACTTGATAAAAATCAAGGGCGCTTATTTTAAAATTTTTGCCTAAAATATTATATTCAAGGTATCCATTTCCAGTAATTACTATAAGTTTTTTCTCATCTATTAAATTAATCTTGTATTTATTATCCGAGTAATTTTCTTTTATATAACTTAAGCTTTCTTGGTCAAACTTCCCTTGTAAATTTAATAAGATCTCACTTTTATTTGCTCTTATTGTGATTTCATCAATTTTTGCAGATGAGTTTTGATCTATATCCTTAGTTATTTTTGTAATTTCTGCAAAGTTATTGGATATTAATTCGTTTGCTATTAGACAATTTTTTATTGCTACATACTGGTCTGAGTAGTTTTTAAGGTAGTTTAAATTGCCTTTTTCGTCTACTTTTAAGCGGATTTTATTTCTATAATGAAATTCTTTGGATTCTATTATTTCTAAATCTGAAATTTCGACTTTTGCCGATTTTTTTAAAGCATTTTCTATTAAATTCTTCTTTAATTCTATTTGCCTTTGATAATTGATATTCATTATAGAACAACCTCCACATTCATCGAAATATGGACATGGAGGTTTTCTATAATACTGACTTTTAATTTTTGTTTGAATTTTCCTAGCTTCCAAATAATTTTTCTTAAAATCTAGAATTTCGGCATCGAGGACTTCGCCAAAGATTGCATTTTCTATAAATATAGTTTTGCCATCTTTTTTGCCAACTCCTCTGCCATCTTGGATTATATCAATTATCTTGATATCTTTTATTATCATTAGATAACTTTTGTCTCTCCTTTGTATATAACCCCACCGATTGGATCTACTGTTATGATTTCTCCATTTTTGACTAGATTTCTTATATTAAAAGCACCTACTACAGCAGGTATTCCAAAATGAACCGCTGATATTGCTGTATGACTTGTTAGTCCTCCTTCTTCTGTTACTAGGGCACTTGCTTTTTCTATAAATTCCGTAATATCGGAATCGGTGAATTTGGCTACTATTATATCGCCTTCTTCAAATTTTTCTTCAAGTTCTTTTTTTGTTGATGCAAGGCAAACTTTTCCTGCTACAGATTTTGTACCAATTCCTGTACCACTTGTTATTATATCTCCTATTACATGAACTTTTATCAAGTTTGAATTTCCAGATATACCCAAAGGAATTCCTGCAGTTACTACTGTTAGATCTCCTTCATTAACGTATTTCCCATTTATAGCTGCAAATATTGCACGTTCGATTAGTTCATCTGTTTCTTTGGCTTCTTGGATTACGACTGGATAAACTCCCCAAACTACTGATAATTGACGAGCTACTCTTTCTGTGGTTGTTGCTGCAACAATATTTGTTTTTGGCTTGAATTTTGATAAAACTCTTGAGGTATTTCCAGAAGATGTGCAAGAAATTATTGCTTTTGCATCCAATTCTTTGGCTATATCACAGGTATTTTTTGCAATGGCATTAGTTATATTATTTAAAGTTGAGATATCAGTTTCATAAACATTTTTGTTAAAATCATCTGATAATTCTGTAGTTATACAGATATTTCTCATAGTATTAACTGCTTCAACTGGATATTTTCCTCCAGCAGTTTCTCCTGAAAGCATTACGCAATCTGTACCATCTATTATAGCATTTGCCACATCTGTTGTTTCGGCACGAGTTGGTCTTGGATTTCTTATCATAGAATCAAGCATTTGTGTAGCTGTAATTACAGGTTTTGAAGCCATATTTACTTTTCTTATAATTTGTTTTTGAACAATAGGTATTAGTTCTGTTTTTATCTCAACTCCCAAATCACCACGAGCTACCATTATTCCATCGCTTGCTTCGATAATTTCATCAAGATTGTCTACACCTTCTTGAGATTCTATTTTTGAGATGATTTTGATATTTTCACCGCCGTGATCTTCTAGTACACGTCTAATATCATAAACATCTTCTTTTTTGCGGACAAAGGATGCAGCAATAAAATCAATATCATTTTCAATACCAAATTTTATATCGTCAACATCTTTTGGTGTAATTGATGGAAGATTTGTTTTTGAACCTGGTAAATTAACTCCCTTGTGATTTGAAAGAATCCCATTGTTTAAAGCTTTGCAAATCACTTCAGTTCCATCTTTTATTTCTGTTACTTTAAGTTGAACTAAACCATCATCTATATAAATAATAGATCCAACTTCTACATCATTTGGCAAGCCCTTGTATGATACGGATACGATGTTTGAATTTCCAATTATGTCTCTTGTTGTTAGGGTAAAAGTATCGTTTGGTTTTAGGTAAACTTCGTCAACATCAAAATTTCCTGTTCTAATTTCTGGACCTTTGGTATCTAACATAATTGCAACAGGTACATTTAATTTGCGTCTTACTTTTCTTATAGTTTTTATTTTTTCTAAATGTTCTTCATGAGTTCCATGAGAAAAGTTTAGTCTTGCAACATTCATTCCATTTTTGATAAGTTCTTCAAGAATTTCTGGTTTTTCAGAAGAAGGACCTATGGTGCATACTATCTTCGTTTTCTTTAAATGTTCTGGTAATTGATTCATTCTAACTCCTTTTATTTTGAAAGGTTATTTGCTAATTCATACAAATTTTCATTAAATTGAGATTTGCAACTTACAGCTTCGTCAATTGTTACATCGATAAGTTTGCCATTAACAAATCCTATTGCAATGTTTGTTTTTTCTTCTTGCAAGAGTTCTACTGCATGAGCACCCATGGTTGATCCTAATAGTCTATCAACTGCTGAAGGAGAACCACCTCTTTGGACATGACCTAAAACTGTAACTTTTGTTTCGATTCCAGTTTTTTCTTCAAGTTCTCTTGCTATGGAATAAGCATCGCCAACACCTTCTGCTAGGGTAATTAAATGGTGTAATTTTCCTCTTTTTCTACCATGTTCCATCTTTTCTATTATTTCATCAATTGAAAATTCATGTTCTGGTACAATTATAGATTCGCTACCACCTGCAAGACCTGAAAATAAAGCAAGATCCCCACAATTCCTTCCCATAACTTCTACAACAACCGCACGACCATGAGAGCTTGATGTATCACGTAGTTTTCCTATAGCATCACTTACAGTTTCAATTGCCGTGAAGAATCCTATGGTGTAATCAGTGTATCCCATATCATTGTCGATTGTTCCTGGAATTCCTATAGTTTTTATTCCCAAATCAGATAGAGCCTTAGCTCCCTTGTATGATCCATCTCCACCAATTACAATCAAACCTTCTATACCATAATCAGTGAGAATTTGAGCTGCTCTTTCTTGTCCTTCTTTTTCCTTAAATTCACTGCTTCTAGCAGTTCCTAAAATCGTTCCACCCTTATGGATGATATCAGCCACAGATGATACATTCATCTCGTAAATATCACCTTTCATAAGTCCATCAAAACCATTTCTGATGCCCTTTATTCTCATACCATTATTTAAAGCAGTTCTAACAGCTGCTCTTATGGCAGAGTTCATACCAGGGGCATCACCACCGCTTGTCAAAATACCGATTGTTTTCATATTTACTCCTTAATTTAACTTAACATTTTCTTTTCCTAAAAAATTAATAAAGTTTTCTAACTTTTCTTCACTTGTGTCGACCCATAATTTTTCATCTAATTTTACTGTTTTTTTCTTATCTGCAAAGTAAATTACAACTGGAGTCTTTCCCAAGTTTTCGTTAATTATTTCCTTTAAATCATTATACTTATCAAAATTGATTTTCATATATAGAATCTTTAATTGCATTTTTTCTATATCAAAAATTTCCGATACAAGTAATTTTATATCATTTTCATCTACTTGCAACCTACCTTTGACAAGGACTAACTTATCTTCCTCTACAAGACTTCTAAATTTCCTGTAAGTTTCAGGAAAAATTATCATCTCTACATTACCATACAAATCTTCTAGATTTGCAAATGACATTAGCTCACGCTTTTTGGTCATTATTTCTGATTTATTTGTGATAATTCCTGCCATAGTTACAAATTTATTATCTAATCTTGCCAATTCATTTTCTGTAAGCTCATCTTTAAAATTTGTTTGATAAGTAACTAAATCTTTGAGTCTATCACCTGCATCGCTTAAAGGATGATCTGTTATATAAAATCCCAAAACATCCTTTTCAAGAGATAATTTTATGTTTTGGGGATATTCATTAATTTTTGGCATACTTATATCATCTACTGACTCTTCGCTACTAACTGCTAAATCCAAAAGATTTATCTGACCTTTAAGATTTATCTTTTGACCTTCGTGGATATTTGTCATTGCAGATTCGTAAATTGCCATCAATCTACTTCTATAATATCCCATGCTATCAAAAGCTCCAGCCTTTATAAGCGACTCTAAGCCCTTTTTATTTAAAGCTCTGCTATCGTATTGTTCAATTCTTTCTAGAAAATCCTTGAAATTTTTAAATTTCCCATCTTTTTCTCTAGTATTTACTATGGCAGTTATAAAATTGCTGCCCAGATTTTTTATTGCTGAAAGACCAAAAATTATTTTTTTGTTTTTTACATGGAAATTATTATATGACCTATTTACATCTGGTGCAATTATTTCAATGCCCAATTCTTTTGCTTCGCTTATGTAGGCATATAATTTTGAGCTACTATCCATTACTGATGATATTAAATTTGCCATATATTCTTCCTTGAAATAATACTTCAAATAAGCAGTTTGAACTGCAACCAAAGAATAGGCGGCTGAGTGGGATTTATTAAAAGCGTATTTGGCAAAAGAAATCATCTCATCATAAATTTTGTTGGCATTTTCTTTGCTCACGCCATTTCTAATACAACCTGGTATTAGGACAATACCATTTTCATCAAGTTTTCCATTGACAAAAATTTCTCTATTTGCCTGCATAACATCCATCTTTTTCTTGCTCATTGCTCTTCTAAGATTGTCTGCTTCTCCTAGAGAAAATCCTCCCAATTGCTGAACTATCTGCATAACTTGCTCTTGGTAAACTATTATGCCGTAGGTGACTTTTAAAATAGGTTCAAGTTTTTTGTCAATGTATTTTATATCATTTGGATTATTCTTATTGTGGATATAAGTTGGGATTTGATCCATTGGCCCTGGTCTAAACAAAGAATTTGCCGCAACTAAATCGTCAAAAACTGTGGGTTTTAGATTTTTTAGGAAATTTCTCATTCCTGAAGATTCAAATTGAAATAGGCCTATGGTTTTTGCCTTATTAAATTGATGGATGATATTTGGATCATTTTCATCGATTTTGTCTATATCGATCTTAATGCCACGATTATTCTTAACATCTCTTATAGTATCTTTGATAACTGTAAGGTTTCTTAGTCCAAGAAAATCCATTTTTAATAGTCCCAATTCCTCAATTTCTATCATATTAAATTGAGTTACAACTTGATCGTTGGATAAAGCTAAAGGAACTATATCCGTTAAAATTTCTTTACTCATCACAACTCCTGCCGCATGGATAGAAGTATGGCGAGGTAAGGCTTCGATTTTTCTTGCAGTATCAATCAACCTTTTGGATTGGACATCATTTTCATAGGCTTGCCTAAACTTATCTGACTCTTCCAAAGCTCTATCAAGTGTCATATTTATAACTTGAGGGACAAGTTTAGCTATCTTGTCAACCTTGCCATAGGAAATATCCAAAACTCTTCCCACATCTCTAATAGCATTTCTTGCTTGCATTCTACCAAAAGTTACAATTTGAGAAACATGATCTCTGCCATAAAGCTCATTTACATATTCTACAACTTCATCACGCCTTACATAATCAAAGTCTATGTCTATATCGGGCATAGAAACTCTTTCTGGATTTAGAAATCTCTCAAAAATCAGATTATATTTCAGTGGATCAATTTGTGTAATATCTAGGGCGTAAGAAACTAAAGAACCTGCTGCAGATCCACGACCTGGACCTACTGCTATGTCATTATCTTTGGCGTATTTTACAAAATCCCAAACTATTAAAAAATAATCCACATAGCCCATATTATTTATTACAGTAATTTCTTTTTCAGCCCTTTTTCTAATATCTTCTGTTATTTTCTCATATTTTTTATAAAGACCATCATTTACAAGCCTTGTCAAATATTCTAAATTTGTGGTTTTTGCTGGAAGTTTTGAGAAAAAAGGAAGGTGCGGATGATGAAATTCTATTTCAACATTGCACATATCCACTATTTTTTGGGTATTTTCAATTGCTCTATCATAATCTTTAAAAATCGCATCCATTTCTTGAGGAGATTTTAGATAAAATTCATCACAAGGCATCTTCATCCTATTTTCATCTTTTAAAAGGGTGCCTGTTTGAATGCAAAGCAAAACATCTTGATAATAGGCATCTTCTCTATTTATGTAATGAACATCATTTGTTGCTACAAGCTCAATGCCTAAGTCCTTATGAATCTTATTTAAAGTTTCGTTTACTTTGATTTGCTCTTTAATCCCATGATTTTGCAATTCCAAATAATAATTTTCTTTACCAAAAACTTCTAGGTATTTTTCTGCTGTCTGATATGCTCCTTTGATATCATTTTCAAGAATTTTTTGATTTACTTGCCCATTTAGACAAGCACTTAAGGCTATTAGTCCCTTGGAATATTTTTCTATAAATTCAAAATCAACTCTTGGTTTGTAATAAAATCCTTTGACATAGGCTTCAGAAACTATTTTTAGTAAATTCTTGTAACCTTCGTTATTTTTGGCAAGCAATATCAAATGATAATATTTTTTGTTTGTAGGATCTTTTATAAGATGATCTTTTTCTGCCACATAAACTTCGCAACCAATAATTGGCTTGATACCTTTTTCTTTGGCTTTCTTGTAAAATTCAATAACCCCATACATTTGTCCATGGTCAGTTATTGCCAAAGAATCCATGCCCAATTCTTTGCACTTATCTAGAAGGAGATTTATTCTGGAAAATCCATCTAAAAGCGAATATTCAGTATGTACATGTAAATGCGTAAATTTATTTTCCATTTTTTCTCCTAAATTTTAATCCAAATCTTCAGCCATTTTTATGAATTTTTGAAGTCTGTAGTTTACTTTTGATTTACTCATTGGTGGATTAAGCATTTGACCAAGTTCTTCTATGGATGTATAAGGATTATCAACTCTTAATTCTGCAAGTTCTATCATTTCTTTTGATAAGGATTTTAGTTTATCATTTTTATCAAGTAGTTTTATGGCAGCAACTTGCTTAAGTGAAGCTTTGACAGTTCTATCAATATTTGCTTTGTCAAAATTTGTTTGTCTATTTATATCATTTCTAATAGATTTCATGGCTTTGACATCTTCAAGTTCAAACAAAGATTTATTTGCACCGATAATTGCCAAAAAATCTGAAATTTTATCGCTATCTTTCAAATAAACTACATAAGAATCCTTCTTATCATTGATCCTTGGCATAAGTTCAAAAATTTCCATTAAAGATTTTATAAGCTCTGCTTCTTTTAAAGAATTTGCAGGAATTTCAAGATTATAACCTCTCATAGGATCATTTATAGATCCCTTTATAATAAAAACAATTTTAAGTAATGATTTTATAGCGTCCAAAGAAACATCATCTAAATCGCAATCCTTATTAAAAAAGAAATTTCTAGACTCATTTATTAAATCATCTGTTATAGTTGATTCTTCGATAATTATTGTAAATAACCTATCTTTTTGCTTATCCTTAATCTCAAAAATCGGCGAATAATCGTAGACTTCTTTGATTAAATTATAAATGTATCTTGCAAGACTATTTGATTCAGTTTTAAAAAGAACAGCAAAAATATTTTTTGATATTCTTATTGAAGCTAAATATTGAAATATTGACAATAATTCTGCTTTCTCATTTATGGGTTCTTTTTTTAAAACTTCTTTTTTGCATCTTTTTGAAAAAGACATCTAATCACCTAGTTTAACAATTTTTCCTTTAGTTTTTCTATAATCTTTTTATCTACCCCTGCATAGGCTAGATAAGCTTCAAAGCTCTCGTATTTTCTGATCAAATATTCATAGGCTTCTTTCATATTGTAAGGACTAGTTATTCTAAAGACAGAATAGGGTTCATTTTCATCATATCTTTCTACATATCCTAAATATGCCGAAGAAATTTCATAATCTGCTATGATATCAGATCTTGAAACATTGGCAAGACCTAATAGTATCATAGAAATTATTCCCGTCCTATCTTTGCCTTCTTGGCAATGAAATAAGCTTATACCATTATCTTGGCTTAGAACTTCCATTATTTCTCTAATTTTTTTATAATTATCTATCAAAGTCCTGTAAGTTGATCCAATGGAAATTTCTCTATTGATAATTTGTCGTATTTCTTTTTCTCTAAGGCCCTTATCTGGAGCTAATGATATCTGATGGTAATCAAAATTTGCCTGTAATTTTTTATAACTTTGGCTTTCAAAAGGTATTTCACTTTCTCTTCTTAAATCGATTAAAGATTTTACTCCATAATCTTTTAAAAATTTTATATCACAATCTTTGGCATCATCAAGAGTAGCTGTCCTTAGAAATTTCCCCCAACTGGTGACTTTACCATCTAAGGTAGGAAATCCTCCCAGATCTCTAGCATTTTTTATATTATCTATTGCTAATCTTCTATAAAACTGCATTCTACCACTTATCCCTATCTCTGTGTTTTTTTATTAAAATATAATCACTGTCTTTCATTAACTCATACATACTTTCGACCATGTATACGGATCTGTGTTTACCACCAGTACAAGCAAAAGCAATGGTCAGTGTGTTCTTTCCTTGTTTTTCAAATTCTGGAATTAGAGTTTTTAAAAGCTCATAGACCATTGACTTAAATTTATTTGCTATTTCAAAACTATCAAGGTATTTTTTTAACTTATCATCTTTGCCATTTAGTTTTTTTAAATCTTCAATATAATAAGGGTTTGGCAAAAATCTCATATCAAAGACATAATCAAAATTTTCGCTTATGCCATTTTTGTATCCAAAAGATATGAGATTTATAATCATTTTTTTACTTTTTATTGTTAAATCTTCGATTACCTTTTTTAGCTCTTTGCTCGTATAGTCGCTGGTGTCGATGAATCTATCGGATATTTTTCTGATTTCTTTTAATAATTCTTTTTCCTTTAATATTCCATCTGCTACACTGCCATATTCTCCCAAAGGGTGAGGTCTTCTATGTTCATTGTATCTTTTTAAAATTACGCTATCGTTGCAATATAAATAAATTATTTCTGTATCAGGATTTAATTCTTTCAAGCTTTCAAAAGAACTTTTCAAATCACTATCTATATTGTGCGACCTAAAATCTATTACCGCAGCCATTTTCTCAATTGGTTTTTCTTGAATTTCATTTAATTCTATTAATTTTTTTACCAAATAAGCTGGACAATTGTCCATAGCATAATAACCCATATCCTCAAAGGCTCTTAGGGCTGTGGTTTTTCCAGATCCACTTAAGCCAGTAATTATTCTAAGCTTCATTACTCTTCCCCAATTAATTTGACCTCACGTTCTAATTTAAAACCAGTTTTCTCATAAACAATTTTTGCTACATGATCGATAAATTTTAACATCTCTTCACTTGTTGCATTGCCTTTATTTATAATAAAGCCACAATGTTTCTCACTTACTGCACAATCGCCAACAGCATATCCACGTAGTCCACACTCATCAATTAGTTTTGAAGCATAAGAGCCCTCTGGTCTTTTAAAAGTAGAACCAGCAGATTTTTTATCTAAAGGCTGTTTAGATGCTCTTCTATTGGTATAGTCTTCGTATTTTGCTTTTGCTTGATTATTCTCATCATAGGCTAAATTAAAAGTTGCTGAGGAAACTATCAAATTATCGTCAAATATTTTTGAATGCCTATAAGAAAAATTCATCTGATCATTGGTAAAATTATATTCATTTCCAAAGTAATCAAAGGCATTAACGCTTAGGCAAATATCTTTTATTTCCTTACCATAAGCTCCAGCATTCATTGCCACAGCTCCTCCAACTGATCCAGGGATTCCAGATATCTCTTCCATACCCGTTAGAGAATTTTCTATGGCAAATAGGGCTGCAGAATTTAATTTACTTCCTGCATAGGCTGTCAATTTATTTCCATCTACACTTATAAAGTTGTAGTTATCTGCCAATAATAAGACGCATCCTCTAATTCCCTTATCAGTTACTAAGAGATTTGACCCTCTTCCTATAACTGTTGTTGGAATATTATTTTTATAATTAAATTTTAATAAGTTTTGTAATTGTTCTTTGCTTTTGACTTTGACTAAAACATCACTAGCTCCACCAATGCCCCAAGTTGTGTATTCTTTTAGCAATTGATCAAAAAGGATCTCTCCAAAGTCCTCATCTTTATATAATGATCTATAATCCATCTTACCTCCTAGATTTAATATTATTAAATCTTAGTTCTTCCTATTAATTATACCGTAATTGTTTGATTTTGTTGTATAATTTAAGTAAAATGTTTGATAATAATTTTTATTTTTTTATTTCACGATTGACTTATTAGTTATTATTTTAATTATTGGAAAATTTTATAAATGATTTTTAATATATCAGATTAAAAATTTGTAATTTCCCAAAAAATTTGGTAAAATAATAAAGATTAATTGTAAAAAAGCTAGGAGGTGTTTAAATGGCAAAAGAATGTGATGTATGTGGAAAAGGTACAAAAGCTGGAAAAACTATTACTTTCTCCCATAGAAATATTAACAGAACCTTTAAACCAAATGTGCATAAAATTAGAGCTATTGTAGATGGAACTCCAAAAACAATCAACGTATGTACTAAATGTTTAAAATCTGGAAGAGTTGAAAAAGCATAATAATGCTTTTTTTAATTTAAGGACTTGAGTAAAGATCATTTTACTAAAGTCCTTATTTTATTGTGAATTTTATGTTCTATTCATATTTGATAAGAAAAAAAAAGCCACTTTTATAGTGACTTTTGCTTAAAAATTTGATAATAATTATTTATTTGATTTTTTATGTCTTTGGCAAATACATCTGATCCTGCAACAATTATATCTGCTCCAGCATCAATAACTTTATTTACATTTGTAGTTTTGATGCCACCATCAACTTCAATTTTTACATCTAAATTATTGTCATCAATGTATTTTCTAAAAAATTTAATTTTTTCTAAAGAATCTTCCATAAAACTTTGACCGCCAAAACCAGGCTCAACGCTCATTATCAGAATTAAATCGATTTTGTCCATATAATCAAGCATGGATTCTTTATCTGTTTTTGGCTTAAAGGTTAAGCCTGCTTTCATTCCAGATTTATTTATAAGATCTAAAGTTTCTCCCAAATTTTTACAAGCTTCATAGTGAACTGTTAATCTATCGGCTCCTGCCTTTTTGAATTCTTCAATATATCTTATAGGTTCTTCTATCATCAAATGCGTATCCAAAAAATAATTGCAATTTTTTCTTAGATCGTTTATAACTTTAAAACCAAATGAGATATTTGGAACAAATATTCCATCCATCACATCAACGTGCAAGATTTTTAAATCCGTCCCATAAGTATCTTCTATATCTGATTTTAAATCGTAGAAATTACAAGATAATATTGAAGGTGCCAATTCTACCATCTATTTTCTCTCCTTTTTTTTATATCGTTATATAACAAAATATAATTCTTATAACGACTTTCTGAAATTTTTCCATTTTCAAGTTCTTCTTTGACTTTGCAGGATGGTTCATTTATGTGGTTGCAATTGTTGAATTTGCAAGACTTATTTCTCATTTCTACAAAGAAATTTTTCAAATCATTTTCATCTGTAATAAAGTCAAAATCAAAGCTATCAAATCCTGGCGTGTCAAAGATAAAAGTCTTATCATCTATTGCAAAAATTTCCGTATGCCTAGTTGTATTTTTGCCTCTTTTAGATTTTTCTGAAATTTCTCCAATTTCTATGTCTTTTCCCATAAGGTTTGAAAGAAAAGTACTCTTACCCACACCGGAAGATCCAGTTACTGCTGAAGTTTTGTTTTTGAGAATGGTATTAATTTTCTCTTTTGGTAAATCATTATAATTATCAATAGCTAAGACTTTATAACCAATATTTTCATAAGTTTTTGCTAAATTTTGAGCTTTATTTTCTTTATCTAGGTCTATTTTTGAAATTATAATAACCACTTCTATATTTTTATATTCGCACATGGCAAGATATTTATCCAAATTGTACAAATTTAGGGGTGGATTATTTATCGTGACAAAAAGTAAAATTTGGTCGATATTAGAAATATTTGGTCTTTTTATTTCGTTTTTCCTTGGAAGAATTTCTGTTATATAGGCATTTTCTTCATTTTGCATTTCAAATATAACTTCATCGCCGACCAAAGGTTTTATGCCCTTGACCCTAAAATTCCCACGAGCTTTTGCTAAATATGTCTTATCATCTTTTTTTACAAAATATATTTCCTTTTGTGATTTTGTTATTTTCCCTCTCATTGATTTACACTATAAACCCCATAAGATTGTCCATCAACTACAACTTCAAGACTTGCTCCAAGATTTGCTTTTAGATTTAAGCTTAAAACACCTCCGTTATTTTCAACATCAGCTCTTGTCATAGTTTGATTTATAAGGCTTTCTGATCTTTGGCCATTTACAATATCATAAACCACAACGCTAAATTCATCTTTTGGATCTGTAATCGTTACTTTTAGCTCAACATTTCTTAGCCTATTATTCTCATCTGTTTGTATTTTTTCAGATCCTAAACTAATATTTATATCTATCTGCGAATCTTTAGCAACTTGAGTCCCACTTGCTATTGATTGGTTCATAACAAGTCCTTTTTGGGTGCTTTCACTATTGTAATAATTTACATTTCTAAGTTTAAGTCCTGCTTCTTGAATCATTGCTCTTGCACTTGACTCACTTTGTCCCAAAAGATTTGGAACTTCAATTGTTTCTACTCTTTTATCTAAACCTGAGCTTACAACAACATCAACTTCCGTTCCTGATTGAATGCTTTTATTGGATCTTGGATCTTGGCTAATTATTAAATCTCTTTCTACGCTATCGCTTTTTTGGCTAGTGGATCTGCCAAGTTTAAGACCTGCTTCTTTTAAGACTTCTTCAGCTTGAGATATCGTCATATTTCTTAGATCTGGGACTTCTACTTCTCTGCCACCACTTATGACTAGATTTACTTGGCTACCTCTTTCTACTTTGGTATTTGGATTAGGATCTTGGCTCATAACTTTGCCAATTTCGTATTCGTCACTTTCTTCTGTCATTGATATATTTGCTCTAAGGCCTTTTCTTGCCAATTCATCAAAGGCTTGGGATTTATCAAGATTTAATACAGTTGGAACTTCAACCATATTTTTGTTGGTTCTATTTCTCAAAAAATAAACTGCACCAAGTAAAATTAAAGCCAAAATAAAGAGTGGCCATATTTTAAAATTGGATTCCTTTACTTTTTTTGTTTTTTTATTATCTGATTTTGAGACATAGACTACTTCTTTTTCTTCGTCATCTTCTTCTTGATTTTCGTACGGGTTGCTAATAGTAGATTCACTTGGAACAACTATTGGTATTTTTGCCGTTTCATTAAAATCTTCATATTCGTCAACATAGTTTTCGTCATTTAAGGCATCAATCAAGTCTTTGGCATTTAGAAATCTCTCTTGAGGCTCTTTGTTTAAGAGCTTCATTATTATTGAGTTTAATTTGTTAGATAAATTTGGATTTAAGTCCTTAGGTGGTGTAGGCTTATCTTGGATGTGTTTTAAAGCTATACCTACAGAATTATCTGCTTCAAATGGAACATGGCCAGTTGCCATTTCATACATTACAGCTCCCAAGGAATATAAATCGCTTTTTTCATCTACAATATTTCCCTTGGCTTGTTCAGGAGATATGTAATGTACAGTTCCTAAGATAGAGCTTGTATAAGTAATTGTCGCATTTGAAGAAACTCTAGCTATTCCAAAATCCGTTACTTTTAATAGGCCATATTTATCTATTAAAATATTATGTGGCTTGATATCTCTATGAATTATTCCAGCTTGATGGGCTGTTTTTAGAGCCTGGGCGATTTGAGTTGAATAATCTGTTATTTCCTCATTTGAAAGTTTGCCTTTTTCTACTATAAAATCTTTTAATGTTTGACCATCTACATATTCCATAACTATGTAATAAATTCTTTGGCCCTTGTATAAATCTTCTCCAATATCAAATACATTTACTATATTTACATGAGATAATTTGGCTGCTGATTGAGCTTCTATATTAAATTTTTTCAAAAATTCATCATCTTCTGCATATTGATCTTTGAGGATTTTGATGGCTACAAATCTATCTAAAAGTCTATCTTTGGCCTTATAAACTTTTGCCATTCCTCCAACGCCAATTTGCTCAATAATTTCATATCTTTGATCTAAAATTACATTTTCCATATTTCCCTCTTATATCCTAATGGTGGTTACAGTTACATTGTCACGTCCACCATTACTTATTGCAGCTTCCACTAAATATTTTGAAATATCATAGACATCATCATATTCTTTGATTATCTTTTTTATCTCATCTGCACTTAGTTCGTTGGTCAAACCATCTGTTACTAAAAATACAAGGTCATCTTTATGATAATCCATTGACTTATTATCAGCTCTTACATCCAAAGATACTCCAACTGCCCTTGTAACAGCTGCTTTATTTGAAAAATTTTCTGCCTCTTCTTCATTTAAAACTCCACTATTTAATAGTTCATTTACCAAAGAATGGTCGTTTGTAAGTTGTTGTAAATTATCATCTCTAAAAAGATAAATCCTAGAATCTCCTATGTGGGAAATGTGGATTTTATTTTCTATGTAATCAATGCAAAGACATACAACAGTTGTTCCCATTTTTTCTTGTTTTTCTTTAGAAACTTTAACAACTTCATTATTGGCAAAAATAATTGCTTCTTCTTGAAGATCACTTACACTAGAATAATCTTTAATATTTGCATTTTTTATAAAATTTGTAAAACTTTCAACGGTCAAAGAACTTGCAAGTTCTCCATCGCTGTGACCACCCATTCCATCAGCAACTATGAAAAAATCATAATTATCGATGGAGACATTCCCATATGAATCTTCATTTATTTCTCTAACTTTTCCGATATTGGAAATTGTGCTAAATTTCATAATCACCTCGCATAATTATTTCTTAGCTGACCACAGCTAGCATTTATATCTTCGCCCATTGAATATCTTATAGTCGCATTTATGCCATTTTTTGTAAGTTTATCCCTAAATTCGTTTATTATTTTCTTCTTTGTTTTCCCATGGTCAAATTCTTTTATTGGATTGAGGGGTATGAGATTAATATGGGCGTTTTTGCCCTTTAGAAGTTTTGTAAGACTATCTAAATCTTCATCAGTGTTATTAACTCCATCAATTACAACATACTCATAAGAAACTCTTCTTTTTGTTTTATCCAAATAATAATCACAAGCTTTGATTAGCTCTTTGATGGAATATTTTTTTGCTATTGGCATAAATTTTTGTCTTTTCGAATCAATCGCATAGTGCAAGCTTACTGCCAAATTCACATCCAAATTGCTATTTGCAAGCTCATAAATTTTATCGCAAAGACCAGATGTAGAAAGAGTTATAGATCTATGAGATAAATTTCTACCTTTTTCATCTGTAATGATTTCAAGAAATCTCTTAATGTTTGAAAAGTTATCAAGAGGTTCGCCAATGCCCATTATAACTATATTATTTATATTTCCATTTAATCTTTCTAGTTCATAAACTTCTTCTATAAGCTCTGAGGCTGTCATATTTCTTTGAAGACCATTTTTTGTAGAAGCGCAAAATTTACAAGCCATCCTACATCCAACTTGAGAAGAAATACAAATAGTTTTTCTGTCATTATATTGCATAAAAACAGCTTCTATAATATTTTTATCATCTAGCTCTAGCAAATACTTTTTTGTTTGATCTATTTTAGATTCAAAAACTTCAAGCTTTCTAACTCTATCTATGGAGTAATTCTCACTTAGTTTATTTCTCAAATCATTTGGCAAATCAGTCATCAAATTAAAATCATTTACTTTATTAACATGGATTTGCCTAAAAACTTGCTTGGCTCTAAATTTTGGATAACCATTTTCTACAAAGATTTGCTCTAATTCTTCAATTTTTTTATCGTTTAAAGTTTCTTTCATACTATATCTTCTTAAATTTACTTATAAAAAATCCATCTGTATGGTCAATAAAATTCGTAAATTCCAAATATTTCTTGCCATCAATTGGGACAACTTCTAAGTTTTCTTTATTTTTTAGATAATTAAAATTTTCGATATTTTCAATATTTCCTATGGTACAAGTTGAATAAAGAATATATCCGCCCCTTTTTAAGTACAAGATAGAATTTTCTAAAATTTGCCTTTGCAAAAGCGAAAGATTTTTTATATCTTCTATAGTTCTATTATAACGTATTTCCGGTTTTCTTCCTATAACCCCAAGACCTGAGCATGGTGCATCTACAAGTATATAATCAAATTTTTCTTTTAATTTTTCTTGATAAATACTTGCGTCAAAACTTGTTAATTCAATATTTTTTAGCGATAATCTATCAATATTTTCTTTGATTAGACTAAGTTTATCAGCCAATAAATCATTTGCCAAAATTTTACTCTTATTATTTACATATTCTCCAATATAGGAAGTTTTTGTCCCCGGAGCTGCGCAAATATCTAAAATATTCGTATTTTCTTTTGGATCTAAAACTTCAATAGCCTTCATTGAAGCTTCTTGTTGGATGGTAAATAATCCTTCCTTAAATTCTTCGCTATTTGCTAAGCCAGAAGGATTTAAAATTATCAGTGCATTTTTTGAAATATTACTTTCTTTTACTATAAAAGATTTAGCTTCCAAGAACTTTTTTAGGTCGGAAACATTTGTTTTTAAATTATTTACTCTAATGCTTATCAATTGCTCTGAATTTACATATCTTAGGAAATTTTTAGTATATTCTAGTCCATAATTTTCAAAAATATAATTTGTTATTTCTTCTGGCATTGAATATCTTATGGATAGTGATTTTAGATCATCACTTTCTTTGATTTTTGCAATTTCTTTTTCATCTCTTATAAAATTTCTAAGAATTGCATTTACAAAGCCAGCAGATCTAGGATTTATTTCTTTAGTCAATTCTACAAGCTCATTAACGATGGCATAATCCTTAGTGTTTAAAAAATGTATGTCATAAAAGCCTATTTCAAGAATTATCAAAATTTTCTTGTGGATTTTTTTAAGTCTTACACTTGAAAGTTTCCTAATCATATAGTCTAAATATATTTTATTTTCTAAAACACCGTAGACAATTTTCGTTAGAAAACTTAAATTGTTGGCATAATTTGCGTATTTATTAATTTGATCATTGGATTTTTTATTAGAATTTAGAACTTCATCTAAAATATTAAGACTTAATTTATAATCGTTTTTCAAAGATAAATTCCTTTTTTAAAGTCGTTGCCCAAGAAAAATACACTAGTTTCCATTGGCTTTTTGCCTGGAAATTGCAATTTATTTATTCTTATTGCACAATCTCCTGTTCCTATGATAATATTATTTTTTCTATCTGCTTGATAAACATAGCCTGGATTTGCCTTATAAGAATCTAATATTTCTGCTTCTAAGACTTTTACATTTATCCCGTCATATTCAAAAAATGCCGTTGGATAATCAATCAAGGCTCTTATTTGATTATAAATTTCAAAACTTGTTTTAGTCCAATCAATTTTTCCCATTTCTTTGCTAATTTTTGTTGTATATGTTGCAAGACTATCATCTTGTTTGGTCCTATTTTCATAGATATTATCAAAATCTAACAAAGTTTTTAAAATCGCCTTTGATCCAAGATCGGACATTTTTTCTTCAAGTTGGTAGTAATTAAAATCACTAGGAATTTCGACTGCATCTTGAATTAATATATCTCCAGAATCCATTCCTTTTTCTATAAGCATAGTTGTAGGAGCTGTTTTAGTATCTCCATTTAATAGGGTAAATTGCATTGGGCTTGCCCCCCTATATTTTGGAAGTAGGGATGGATGTAAATTAATTATCCTATCTTTAAATTTTTCTAAGAGCAAATCTCCTATGATTTGTCCAAAGGCAACCACGACTATAAAATCGATTTCAAGTTTTTCTAAATATTCCACAAATTCTTTAGTATTTACAGAATCAGGATTTGAAACCTCTATATTATTTTCTAGAGCGTACTTTTTTACTGCTGTTGGTGTTAGTTTATTTCTAGATCTTTTTTTATCTTTTGATGTCACTACCAACTTTAGATTTATATTTTCATTATTATAAAGAACATCCAAAGTCTGCACAGCAAACTTTGGATTGCCCATAAAACATATATTAAGCATTTATAACTTCGCTTTTAACCTCTTCTATAGATTTATCTCTAAATAAAATACCATCTAAATGGTCGATTTCATGAGAAAGGATAACTGCTGGGAATCCATGAGCATCCCAAATTTTCTCTTGACCATTTTCATCTAGATATTTTACTTTTACATGTTCAGCTCTTTTTACTGTTGCATTAAAATTAGGAATAGAAAGACAACCTTCAATTCCTATTTGTTCTCCATCTGCTTCGATAATTTCAGGATTAACCAACTTTACAAGGCCTGTTTGGTCATCATGGGGATCAACAACAATAATTCTCTTTAATATTCCTACTTGAGGGGCTGCAAGACCAACGCCTTCAGCTTTGTACATAGTTTCTGCCATATCATCAAGTAATATTTTTATTCTATCTGTAATCTTAGGAACTTTCTTAGATACTTTTCTTAGTATCGGATCTCCTTCGACTCTAATATTTCTTATTGCCATATACTCTCCTTATTAATATTTTACTTTTTATCAAAGATGTTTCAATTTTTGTCAAAGTCAAGCGAATAAATCTTACTAACGCCTTGATCATCTATGGTTATGCCATGGATTTTTTCTGCCAATTGCATAGTTGTTTGCCTATGAGTTATCATTATAAACTGGGAATTTTTGGCAAGCATTTTTAGA
The DNA here is from genome assembly GCF_902500265.1 of Anaerococcus sp. Marseille-P9784. Lineage (NCBI taxonomy): Bacteria > Bacillati > Bacillota > Tissierellia > Tissierellales > Peptoniphilaceae > Anaerococcus > Anaerococcus sp. Marseille-P9784. Next base: position 40,158 of record NZ_CABVOZ010000001.1, read on the forward strand.
TACTCAATATATCTTTTAATATTTGTTTCATCAAGAGCAGCATCAATTTCATCTAAAATTGCAAATGGTGCTGGATTCGTCTCAAAAATTGCAAAAAGCAAAGCTACTGCTGTAAGGGATTTTTCCCCTCCAGATAAAAGTGAAATTGTCTTTAAAGATTTTGACGGAGGTCTTGCAATTATGTCTATTCCCGCATTTAGAGAATCGTCGCTATCAAGTTTTAGGCTTGCATTTCCTCCCATAAACAAAATCTTAAATATCTTCTGAAAGTTTTCATTTATTATTTTGAAATTTTTGACGAATTCATCTTTCATTTCACTTTCAAGAGATTTTATCATCTCTTCAATATTAGCTTTTGACTTTTTCAAATCGCTAACTTGCCTATCGACAAAATCAAAATCCTCCTTTGATTTCTTATAATTTTCCAGTGAATCCGCAGTAAAATACCCAATCTTATTAATTTCTTTTTGAAGATTTATTAAGTCGGTCTTATTTACCTTAATAGTTTCTTCATCTTTGTATTTTTCTTCTAATTTATCTATATTACTAGTTAAAAACGGTTCAATTTCATCTAACAAATTTTCGTAATCTTTGCTATAAGTTTCTAATTTATAGTCGTTTTTTACCTTGTCCAAATTAATTTGTGAAAGCTCATCCTCGTTTATTTTAAGTTCATCTAGTAGATCTTTGTTATTTTTTTTGGCTTTTTCATAAACTAATTTTTTCTCAGATAAATTTGCATTTAATTTTTCTAAATCGATTTTAGAACTTTCTAAACTACTTGCAATTTTTTCATTTTCAAAATGGATATCTTCTATTAATTTTTTATTTTCTTCTCTTATCTTTTCTTCTATTTTTAGACTATTATTAATATTGTTAATATCATCTTTTATTTTGCCGATGGTATTATTTAGCATATTAATATCTCTATTAGCTATTTCCAAGTCATTTTTTTCTTTGATAAGATTTTTATCCAGGTCAGTTTTTTCTTGACTTAAATTTTCCAAAGAATTATTTATTTCTAGTAAATTTTTATTATACTCATCTTTTTCTTGGTATAATAAGTTGATTTCGTCTTGATTAATTTGAGAACTTTTTTCTTCTAATTTATCAGTTAATTCATTTTTTTGTCCTAGGATATTTTCTACTTTGTAGTTTAAATTGGAAATATCATTGGTAAATTTACTTATTTCTTCTTTGTTTTTATAAAATTTGCTTTTGATTTTTTCTAGAGAATCTTCATTTTCTAACTTTTTATCTTTGATTATTTTTAGTTTACTTTCAATAGCAATTCTTTCTCTTTTTAGACTTACTACTTCATCTTTGCTATCTTCTAACTTTTTATTTCTATTAATAATTGAATTTTGATTTTTTTTATTTTTATTTGAACCAGAGGCCATTGAACCCCAGGCATTTATAATATCCAAATCAAGTGTGATAATCCTATAGCCCTTAATTTTTTTTGATAGGCTTGTCGCATCATCGATATTTTTTACAACTACCGTTGATCCCAAAAAATGATTTATTATATTTGATAATCTATTCTCATAATCTACCAGTTCATAGGCCATGGCTATTACTTCTTTGTGATTTGGTTTTTCTTTTTTGCTAGCAAATATAGAATCTATGGGCAAAAAAGTTACCTGACCTAAATGATTTTGGTTGATAAATTTAATTAAATCACGAGTTTCATCTTTTGTTCTACTAACTACATTTTGTAGGGCATTGCCCAAAAGTTTATCTAGTATATCTTCATAGCCACTTTTTATGGTGATAAGATTTGCAAGTGTATCTTCATAAAGATTATTAAGATTATTGGCCTTAGTTTTATTTAAAAATTCGCTAACTGAATAAAAATATCCCTCATTTCTATCTATAAGATTTTTATTAAATTTATAATTATTTATAGCAATTTTTAGATCGATTTCGTTTTTGCTTAGATCATTTTCGCAATCTTTGACATCTTCATCATTTGTTTTAAGGTCTTGGTCTAATTTGAAAATTTTTTGGCTTAATGATTCATTAATATTTACAAGGTCTATTTTTTTCTTATTTAAATCGTCAATTTCTCTATTTGTTTCTTCTAAAATCTCATTTAATTTTGCAAGTTTTAAAAGATTTTCTTCTTTTTCCTTACTAAATTTCTCATCTAAAATTTCTTTAGTCTTGATATTGATTTCATAATCATAAATTTTTGGATTAATTAAATCAAGTTTATCATTAATATCTTTTGATTTTACTTTTAAAGATTCTATATTCTTATTTATTTTTATTAATTGATCTTCGTTTTCTTTGATATTTTTAGATAAAATTTCTCTGTAAGAATTTTTCTCAGATAAATTTTCTTTTTCTTTTTCTAGCTGAGCTTCTAAGTTTGAAAGTTTATTAGTATTTTGATCATTACTTTGGCTTAGTCTATCAAAATCTTTTTGTGTATAGGAAAGCTTTTGCTTATTTAAATCTAGTTTATTTTTATTTTTTTCTATTTCTCTTTCTTTGATTTTTATAGAATTTTCTAATTCTTCTATGGTTTTTTTGCTCTTTTCGTTTGTTTGAGTAAAGGGAGCAAGTTTTTCTCTTGTTTCTTCAATAAGAGCGGTTTTCGCCAGGATTTTTTTATCAAAATCTTCTGAAAGATTTTTTGTTTTTGAAATTTGATCTTTTAATTTTATTGATTTGTTTGAAAAATAATTGTAGGATTTGAAATTTAAATCTTCGCTTAATTTAGCCCACTGATTGTAATTATCTGCCTCATTTTTCAGTTTTTCTAGATCTTTTTCCTTATAGGATCTTTCATATTCAATAAGCTCCAAATCTTCACTTACTTTTATAAGTTTCTTACTTGCCTCATCTCTTCTATATTTGTGCTTGGCAATTCCACTTGCTTCTTCAAATATAGCTCTTCTTTCCAAATTTGATGAGCTTATTATTTCATCAATCCTGCCCTGGCCAATTAGGGTGTAACCTTCTTTGCCAATTCCAGTATCTAAAAAAAGTTCCTTTACATCTTTAAGTCTAACTTTTTTGCCATTTATTTTGTATTCATTTTCTCCATCCCTATAAATTCTCCTGCCTATTACCACTTTGTCATAAGCTATATCTAAAACTTTGTCGGAATTTGAAAATGTAAGATTGACTTCTGCTAAGTTTAGAGGATTTTTGTTCTCACTTCCTTGAAAAATCACATCATTCATCTTGCCGCCACGAAGTGATTTGGCAGATTGTTCGCCCAAAACCCACCTTATTGCATCAGAAATGTTTGATTTGCCAGAACCATTTGGTCCAACTATAGCAGTTATTTGATTGTCAAAAGTTATTGTTGTTTTTTCTGCAAAAGATTTGAATCCTTTTAGCTCAATTTTTTCTAATCTAATAGTAAATCACCACCATAGTTTTCTTGTACATAAGAATTTATAAAATTATCTATATCAAAATCAATTTTATTTCCTGCAAAGGATAAATACTTTTCATCATCCTTGGATTGGAATTTGATATTAATTCCATATTTTTTATAAAAATATGTTTTGTTAGCTTTTTTATTGCCTGCTATCAAAGAAATATCTTGATCTTTACAAGCTATAAGAATTTCATCTGAGATTTTATATTTTTCTATCAAAAATTCTAGATATTTTCTGTAAATATTTGCCTCGACTAATTGCCTAATGGCTGGATGAAAAGGTCCTGCTATTACATCTTTGCCGTAGTTGATGTTTTCTGTTGGTTGTAAACCAATTCTAATTATTGGAATTTTTGAATATTTGTATAAAATTGCAAGTTCACTTGCTATTTCAATACCACTATCAAGGCTAAGCGGCTGATAAATACCAGCCTTATAAAGATTAGATAGCTTGGTATCTTTTATTACAAGAGTTGGATAAATCCTTACCATATCAGGTTTTAATTTTATAGATTTGATAGCCGTATCAATTGACTTTTCAAAAGTATCTGTAAATAATCCTGGCATTATTTGATGGCCAAGAGAAAAACCATATTCTTTTATTAATTTTGATGCATAAATACTATCATCAACACTATGACCTCTGTCGTTATTATCTAAAACTTCTTGATCAAGCGATTGAATGCCAAGTTCGATAATGTCGACAGAATATTTCTTTAATAAATCAAGAATTGAATTATTTATATAATCAGGCCTAGTTGAAAGTCTGATTCTATCAATAATTCCCTTCTTCTTGTATTGGCTTGCAATTTCTAAATATCCAACCATAACTTCTTCGCTAAGTCCTGTAAATGACCCACCAAAAAAAGCAATCTCTTTTAATTTTTCCTCATCTTTAAAATATGATAAGTTTTTTTCAATTTCCAATCTAAGCTTACTTTTATCCATGGTATCTTTGTAATTGGTAATTTTGATCTGATTACAAAAGGCACAATCGTGAGGGCAACCCAAAAAAGGTATAAATATTGGGATTATATATTCTTTTTTAGACATTTTTTATGACCTCAAGTGCGTTTTTTGCGGCATCTTGTTGGGCATTTTTCTTATTTTTGCCAAGGCCTAGGGCTAAAACTTTTTTACCATCTTTTACTGCCATGGTAAAAGTTTTATCATGTTCAGGTCCCTTTTCATCTACCAATTCATAATTTAGAGCCTTTTTGCCATGAGAATTGTAATATTCTTGAAGTTTAGTCTTGTAATCATTAAAGATACTCTCATCTTCTATTACTTCTAGTGCCTCATCTTTAAATCTTTCTATTATAAATTTAAATAGAAATTCGTAGGAAGAGTCCAAGTAAATTGCTGCACAAACAGCCTCAAATGTATCAGCTTTGACGTGCTTTTTTAGTTTGCCACCTTGTTTTTTCTCACCTTTACCGAATCTTAGATATTTTGTTAGATCGTATTTTTCACAAGCTTTAGCAAAAGAATCTGTACAGACAAGTCTTGATCTAGTTTTTGTAAGCCAACCTTCTGGTTTGTTGCTGTAATGGGTAAATAAAACTTCGCTTACTATCATATCTAAAATACTATCTCCAAGAAATTCCAATCTTTCATTGCTCAAAGATTGTTTTCTTGACTCGTTGATATAAGAAGAATGAGTAAAGGCTACATCAATCAATTTTTTATCATTGAAAGTGTAGCCGATCCTTTCTTCAAATTCACTAATTTGTTTAAGTCTATCTTTTGATAATTCCATCAATTTTTGCTTTCTATTAGCTCGGCTATATCGCCTAGGGTTTCAATTTCATCAAGTTCATCTTCAGCAAATTCGATATTGTATTTTTCTTCTAATAGCATAATGAAATCTAACATATCTATTGAATCGATATCAAGATCAGATAATTTTGTATTCATTTGAACATCTGATAAATCAATATCTAAATTTTCATTTGCTAATTGTATTAATTCATCTCTAATCATTTAATTCTCCTTCAATTTTACTTATTACATCCTTGTCTATATAATCCATTAGTCCCAAAATTCCATTGGAAAAGGCTGTTTCGTTGGCGTTGCCATGAGCCTTGTATACATAGGATTTTACCCCTAATAAAGGTGCTCCACCAACTTCATCTGCACTAAATTTCTCTGTTAGATTTTTTAGGTCGTTTTTTATTAAAGCTCCGGCAATTTTGTTTTTGCTAGATTTATATAGTATATTTTTTAATTCTTTGCCAAATAATTTCAAAACACCTTCTGCAGTTTTAAGCGCAATATTTCCATCAAAACCATCTGCAAGAATAATATTGCTTTTTGATGTAAATAAATCTCTGGATTCGATATTGCCTATGAAATTTAGGTCGGATTCTTTTAATAGTCCGTAAGTTTCTTTTGTAAGCTTATTGCCTTTATGTTCTTCAAGACCAACATTTAATAGTGAAATCTTTGGATTATCAACATTCATTACATTTTCCAAGAAAACTTTGCCCATTAAGGCAAATTCATAAAGCATCTCAGCTTTGCAATCCATATTTGCTCCAGAATCCATCAACAAAGTTATCTCCTCTTTTAGTGAAGGTAAGCTTACTGCAAGACAAGCTCTTTTTATGCCCTTAATTCTTCCTCCAATAAATAGACCACCAGCTAATAATCCTCCAGTTGATCCAGCTGAAATAAGTCCGTCATAGCCTTCTTCTTTTAATTTGTTATAGGCTATGACAATTGAGGCGTCTTTTTTGCTTCTAATGGCTCTTACAGGATCTTCATTATTTGATATAAAATTATCTGTATGAATTATTTCATAATCAGAAATCCTTGAATTTATATATTCTTTAATATTTTCTTCATTTCCTACAAATACTGGAGTAAATTTCCTTTTTTCTAAAGCTTTTATGGCTCCATCAATTGTTATCTTATATCCAGCATCTGCTCCAAATGTATCAATTAGTATTTTCATAAGTCCTCTTTTAGGTACTAAAAAAGATAGTGTAAAACACTATCTTATTGTTCGTCAAATATTGCTTGGCCTTTGTATTCTCCACAGTTTGGGCAAACTCTGTGTTGAAGCTTTGGCTCATGACAATTTGGACACTCAACAAAATTTGATCTATTCAAAGTATAAGCTGAGGCTCTTCTTTTATTTTTTCTTGTTTTTGATGTTCTTCTCTTTGGTACTGCCATCCTTACACCTCCTCTTATCAGTTTTAGCAATCTTTAATATTATATATTCTATATCAAATATTGTCAAGGAATTTATTTAACTAAATTTTGTGTATCTCTTGCAATCATCAACTCTTCGTTTGTAGCAACAACCATAACTTTAACTTTTGAATCCTCGGTTGAAATTATATGTTCACCACCACGAACTTCGTTAGCTTCTTTATCAATTTTTATACCAAATTGTTCAAAGCCTTTCATCATTTCTTCTCTAAGTTCTATTGAGTTTTCTCCGATTCCACCTGTAAATACTATGGCATCGCATCTTTCAATTTCTGCCATATATCCAGCTATATATCTTTTTGCACGAGTTGTAAACATATCTAGAGCATATTGAGCTCTTTGGTTGCCATTATTAGCAGCTTCTTCTAGATCTCTAAAGTCAGAGCTTACTCCAGATACTCCAAGAACTCCAGATTTTTTGTTTAAAAGATCATTCATTTGTGAAGGAGATAAGTTTTCTTTTTCTTCGATATATGTTACAACTGTTGGATCTAAGTCCCCTGATCTTGTTCCCATTACAAGTCCTTCAAGTGGAGTAAGTCCCATTGTTGTATCAAAAGATTTTCCTTCTTTTACAGCTGTAATTGATGAACCATTTCCTAAGTGAGCTGAAATTATATTTGTTTGGCTTAAATCTTTGCCTAAAAGATCAGCTGCTCTTTTTGTTATATAATTGTGGCTTGTTCCATGGAAGCCGTATTTTCTAATTGCTTCTTGTTCATAGTATTTGTAGTCGATTCCATAAAGGAAAGTTTTTGCTGGCATAGTTTGATGGAAAGCTGTATCAAATACTGCTACATTTGGCACATTTGGAAGCAATTCTTCACAAGCTTTAAGTCCCATTAAGTTTGCAGGATTGTGAAGTGGAGCAAATTTTGCTGCTTCATTTATAGCTTCTTTAACTTCATCGTCAATTAGGGCAGATTTTGTCATTTTTTCTCCACCATGAACGAATCTATGTCCAACAGCATCGATTTCATCTAGGCTTGATAAAACACCATTTTCGCTATCTACAAGGGCATCAAATACGTGTCCTACAGCTTGAGTATGATTTTCCATTGGCTCTTCTATTATAAATTCATCGCCATTTTTCTTTTGAACAAGACGACTTCCTTCGATGCCAATTCTTTCAACAAGTCCTTTTACTAAAACTTCTTCATTTTCCATATCAAATAATTGATATTTTAGTGATGAAGATCCACAATTAATTACTAAAATTTTCATTTAAACTCCTTTTTATTTGACTTTCTATATCTATTATACCAAAACTTTTTATATAAAAAACTAATATGTGCGTCTAAAAGCGATTTCTATTTTATAATCATCCTCTATTTCGCTATTTTCCAAAACTTTAAAGTAAATTTCTGACAATGCAGAACTATTCCCCACTTTAATCCAACTATCGTTACTCAGCATATAAAGTTTTTTAATCTTCTGACTATCAATTCTATCTACAAATGTCAATTTGATATTATATAATTCATCATCATAGATTATTGATCTATCAATTCCTAAATGTTCATAAGGATTAATAATTTCTTCGCAAGGTATTATTTTTCTAGTATATGTATATGGTTTATAATCCTTTCCTTCTATATCTGATTTTCCAAAATTTTTATAATCTTCTTCAATCAATCCATTAATTTTATCATGATTATTTTCTAGGTAAACATTTATTATAGATTCCGCTAAATATTGCGCTTTTTTCTTATTATATAAATCTTTTGAATACTCACTTGTACTTATATTTTGCTGGTATAAAAAATTTAACGTTAAACTAAGAATAAGTAAAATCATCAGAGTAACTATAGAAATAAATCCTTTTTTCATAATCTATCACCCACATAAATGATGCTTTCATACCTATCGCTTGCACTATCATCATTTAAAATAATATGCACTGATTTTTTGTTAGGATTATAATTTAAATATAAATTTTGGCATATGCCAATTTTTATCCAAGAACCTTTCTCACTTTTGTTAGATAAATTATCGTGATATTCCTCAAGATAGTTAATTCCATCTCGATTTTTTATTCTAAATTTACTAGATATTATTTCTCCTGAATCACTAACCACGTAAGCTTTTAGATTATTTTCATCATTTCCTTCAATAATTTCAAGACTATAGGCAGATCTAACAATATTTTCTAAGTAAAGCATACAAAAAGTTGATTCTTTATATGTAATTTCTTCTTCAAAACTTTTATCGATTGACTTTAAACTAATAGAAAATATTGATGTGATAACAATTGCGATTATACTTACTATCGCAAGGCTCGCCAAAAGTTCAATTAGAGTAAAGCCATTTTTCTTCATTAACTACCTCAATTAGATCAAGTTTATAATTTTTATATTTAACCTCAATTTTATCTAAATTTTCTCCATAATAACTTCTGATGATATCTATTTCATAACCATTATAATTTTTTATTGAGTGTCCATATTCCTTATCTTCTATATCTTTAGATTTTTCGTTTTCTATAGCACTTTCTAGGGAATAAATTATTTTGCTAGCTTCTTTTTCTTTTTTAGACGCTGTCATAAGATTATTTATAGATGGTAATAGCATTGCTGCAATCAAAGCTAAAAATCCTAAGGTAACAATAATTTCAATAAGTGTGAATCCTTTTTTGTTCTTCTCTAATTCTAGCATGTCCACCTCCTACGATAACGACTAACTCGTAATTTTTCGTATTACCAGCTTTATCACTAACATTAATGCTTACAGTACCAGGATAAGTTACACTTCCATTTGAATTAAATTCTATCAAATTACCATCGTTGCTAGTTGAAAAATGTAAGAAAGTAATATAATCTAGTTGCCTAAAAATCTTATCCTCAATAAATGTATCATGGATTTTTACAATGTAACTATCTTTTCCAAATTTTATATAAGTAGTTTGTCCTGTTGCAATTGCCTTCATTTTAGCATAGTCTACATCATTAATAAGTGTTTGGAGTTCCATATTTGCCTTAATTTTATCAATAACATTAAATCTAATGCTTGCAACCCCAATAATGATTGACATTATAAATAAAACCACTATTAATTCTATTAAAGTAAAGCCCTTCTTTTTCATGAAAATATCCTTAATTTTACCATGACGATTAAAAAAGCTAGAAAAATATAGATGCAAAAGGGAATTTTGATTTTCATATTTTTATATTTAATACCGATAATTATGCCAAAAATTGCTCCAAGCCATATTGAGTAGAGAATAAAATAAATAATTTCAATATTTTCTATAAATAAAAACAAGGCAAGGTAAAAATATATATCACCATTTCCAAGACTTTTGTCAAAAATTTTATAAATTACAAAGTAAATTGCGCTAAAGGCTAGACTTATGAGAATAAAATCCAAATCAAATTTTAGGTATAAAAATCGATAAGCCAATCCTATAAGTGCCAAAATTCCAATCTGATTTATGTAAATATCAAAGCTTTTTAGATCTATTATGGCGATAACTAAGGATAAATATAGGGCAAATATCAGTAAAATCGACCTTAGAAAATTATTTGCATCAAAAAATAAAATTCCGATAATTCCACAAGTTATTTCCATAATAAAATTGTCGATAGGAATTTTTTTCTTACAATAATTGCATCTTCCTTTTAATATAAGAAAACTTATTAGGGGAATTTTCTCCCTGATTTTTAGCCTATGATTGCAAAAATCACAATGACTTGGTGGATAGATTATACTTTGATTTTTAATTTTTCTACTTATAAAACAATTGCAAAAAGAGCCAAAAATGGCTCCTAGGGCAAATATAAAAATATTAATTAACACTTTATTTTTCTCATTTTATTGGTACTTCGACAGGTTTTACATCGATGGTATCTTTGGTTATTGTTACGGTATATTCTTTAATTTCTTTAGGTGTATCAGCGCCGGCAGGAATTTCCGGCCATTTTTCTAGGTAGGTATTGCCATCGTGACTATCTTTTGTCCATGTGATAGAAGTACTGGCATCATTTATCTCACTTTGCTTTAAAATAGCTGCTGATTTTAGCATTTGCACATTGGCATTATGGGCTGTATTTGCAGCTTTTTCCCTAACGTTATTATATCTTGGAATGGCAATTGCTGCCAAAACTCCGATAATTGCTATAACAATTACAAGTTCAATTAATGTAAATCCTTTTTTCTTTTTACTTTTCATAATCTCTCCTATAGACCGATGGTATTTATAGAATCAAATATTGGTATGGCAATAGCAAAAACCACAAAGCCAACCAAAATACTCATTATTATAACCATCACAGGCTCAGCCAAATCTGCTAATTTTTTTAATTTATATATGTAATCATTAGAAAAATACTCGCTCGATTTTTTAAGAGTTTCTAGCAAATTTCCGCTATTTTCTCCAATTTCAACCATAGATTTAAACAAGGAAGAAAAAATATCTTTGTCAGTAATACTTTTTGACAAAGTCTTTCCTTGACTTATTTCATTTGTAATATTTCTAATATTTTCTTTTACGTATTCATTTTTGAAAGATTTTTCTATCATAAATAAGCTTTTTTTGATTTCAATATCCCCAGATCTGAGTATGTAAAGTAGTTTTGATACTTGATATTCCAATTTTGTTTGCCTTAATTTCTTAAAAGCTAAAAATTTATAGGCAAATTCATCCAATTTTAGCTTACTTTGCTCATCTTTTCTAAGAATTAATAGAGAAAGAGTCAAAATTAGCAGAAAAAGTACTATCAAAAATCCATAATTTTTGATAAAGTTTGAAATATCTATTAAAGCTCTGGTCGCTATTGGTAATTGTTGACCATTTTTCTCAAATACATTTTGAAAAGTAGGCAAAACAAAATTTACAACTATAGCTACGATCAAAATCATTACAAATAAAAGAATTATAGGATAAGCCATAGCTTGTTTGATAATCGATTTGTTTTTGCTCTCCTCGTTCATGTAAAAAGATAATTCGTCAAGTATTTTTGCAAAATTTCCACTTTCTTCCCCACTTTTGATAAAAGCGACAACCATGGGGTTAAAATAATTTTCATTATTTGAAAAAGCTTGGTCTATGGTCAAGCCTCTTTCTAAATCTTTATTTATTTTATCTAGGGCAAGGCTTAATTTTTTGTCAATTTGCTGATTTTCTATTATTTTTAGAGCTTTATCAAGACCAATGCCTGAGCTAATTAAAATAGATAACTGCTTTAAAAATAAGGAGATTATCCTGCCATCAATTCTGGCAGGAATAATATCCTTATTGAGTATTGATTTTAAATTATTGTTTTTTGAAGATTTCACTTTTATACAGAAAGAAGTTCTTTATTTTTCTTTTCAGCTAAAGTTTCTATTTCTTTAATAAATTTATCAGTGATTTTTTGAAGTTCTTCTTCTAATGAAAATTTATCATCTTCTGTGATTTCATCAGCTTTTTCACTTTTTTTGACTTCATCCATAGCATCACGTCTTTTATTTCTTATAGAAATTTTTGCTTCTTCTGCATATTTATTAACTTCTTTTGTATATTCCTTACGTCTTTCTTCTGTTAGAATTGGGAATGGAAGTCTTATTACTTCTCCATCATTTTGTGGATTGATGCCTATATTTGCTTTATTGATAGCGTTTTCTATTGGTGCGATATTTTTTCTATCCCATGGCTTAATTACTAATAATCTAGCTTCAGGAATAGATATTGTTGCAGCTTGATTGATTGGTGTGTCAACTCCAAAATAATTAAAAGTTATGCCATCTAAGATAGCGTCAGTAGCTCTACCAGCTTTTATAGTTGCAATTCTATCATCAAAAGATGAAACTGCTGCTTGCATTTCTTTTTCAGCGAATTTTTTAATTTGATCGTAATTCATTAAAATTTCTCCTTTACAATTGTTCCTATTGGTTTTTCATCTTTAAATATTCTAACCAAGTTTTCTGGATCGTCAATTCCAAAAGCTATAAGTGGCATGCTATTGTCCATAGCAAGACTTGAAGCTGTTGTGTCCATGATTTTGATTTCTTTTTGTAAAATCTCTTTATATGTCAATTTGTCATATTTTATGGCATCGTCATAGACATTTGGGTCCTTATCATAGATGCCATCGGTGCCAGTTTTTCCTAGCAAAATAACATCAGCATTGATTTCTAAAGCTCTTAAACTTGCTGTTGTGTCGGTTGAAAAATATGGAAGGCCAGTTCCAGCAGAAAAGATAACGATTCTTCCTTTTTCAAGGTGTCTTACAGCTCTTCTTCTAATATAAGGTTCTGCAACTTCTGTCATTGAAATAGCAGTCATTAGTCTTGTTTCAAGTCCCATTTCTTCTAAGGTGCCTTGAATTCTAAGTCCATTCATAACAGTTCCAAGCATTCCTATATTATCAGAACTTGCTCTGTCTATAAAATTTCCACTTCTACCACGCCAAAAGTTTCCACCGCCTACAACTATTGCTATTTCAACTCCTAGCATATAAGTTTCCTTTATTGCTATGCAAATTTTTTCTATTACTTCATCATCAAATCCAAAACCTTTGGATCCAGCAAGTGCTTCACCACTTAGTTTTAATACAATTCTTTTAAATTTTTGCAAAATCCCCTCCTACTTACTATAAATTATAACCTATTTTGAAAATTTTTAACAGATTAAATAAATATTTACAATTTTAATTTTATCAAATTATATAATAGTAAAATAAATCGCTAATCTCCAATAACAATTATAATTTTTAAAAAATTATCCTTAATGTTCTAAATTTAAAATCAATTTAAAAAACTGAAGTTTATTTTATAAACTCCAGTTTTATTCTACTAGTCATCAGAACTTTGTATCTCTTCTTCATCATCACTTGCTGAATGGATAGCACTTGGATCTTCTGTTAATTTTGCTCTAATTTTTTCTTCAATTTCATTCATAATATCTGTATTTTCCTCTAGGTAGGTTTTTACTTTTTCTCTTCCTTGACCTAGTTTTTCATCCCCATAAGAAAACCAGCTTCCAGCTTTATCGATAATTCCTTCTTCTACTGCTGTATCTAGGATAATTCCAGATTTTGAAATTCCTTGACCATACATTATGTCAAATTCCACAACTTTAAATGGTGGTGCAACTTTATTTTTTACAATTTTTACTCTAGTGCGTGAACCTATAGAATTATCACCTTCTGTAATGGTTTTAATTCTTCTTATATCAAGTCTTACTGAAGAATAAAATTTCAAGGCACGTCCACCTGTCGTAGTTTCTGGGGAACCGTATGATACTCCAACCTTATCTCTTAGTTGGTTTATAAATAATACAGTTGTATTTGTCTTTGAAATTGAACCTGTAAGTCTTCTTAGAGCCTGACTCATAAGTCTAGCTTGAAGTCCTACATGACTTGCTCCCATTTCTCCTTCTATTTCAGCTTTTGGAACAAGGGCTGCAACAGAGTCAATAACTATTAAATCCACTGCTTGAGAGCGAACTAAATGCTCTGCTATATCCAAACCTTGCTCTCCAGTGTCTGGTTGAGATAAGATTAGATTATCTATATCAACTCCAAGATTTCTTGCGTATTCTGCATCCATAGCGTGTTCTGCATCTATAAAGGCACAAGTATTGCCTTCTTTTTGATCTTCAGCTATTATGTGTAAAGCAAGTGTTGTTTTACCAGAAGATTCTGGACCATAAACTTCGATCACTCTTCCCCTTGGTATACCACCTACTCCAAGGGCAACATCTAAATTTATTGCTCCAGTTGGAATTGCTGAAACTGAAACATGGGGTCTATCGCCCATTTTCATTATTGCGCCTTTGCCATATTTTTTTTCTATGGCTGTAAAGGCTTGATCTAAAGCTTTTTGTTTATCATCTGAATAATTTTTTTCTTTTTTTGCCACATTTATCTCCTATATATTTTCTAAGTCCAAAACTTGTTTATTTTTAATTATATAATCGTAACCTGAAATTATTGTAAGTACTACTGCAAGGTAGAAAACGTAGATACCTATGCTATTTAATGTAGTATTATTTAATAAAAGTAAAACTAAAGCTATCATTTGGCTGGTTGTTTTTAATTTGCCCCATTTACTTGCTGCAATTGTTATTCCTTGGTCAGCTGCAAGGGTTCTAAAACCTGTAATTGCAAGTTCACGAGCGATTATTACTATAACTGCCCATGATGGTAAAGTATTATCTCCTACCAAAACTACAAAGGCTGCCATGGTCAAAAGTTTATCTACTAGAGGATCCACAAATTTACCAAAGGTCGTTACAATATTACGGCTTCTTGCAAGATGTCCATCAACAGCATCGGTTAAAGATGCAATGATAAAAATTAAAGCAGCAACATTATAAGTTCTGCCACAACTATAAAACAATACCAAGAAAACAGGGATCAAAAACAATCTTATCAAAGTAACTTTATTTGCTATATTCATCTTTTTCCTCCTTCAAAATAACTCCTATCTACCAAAACTTTACGAGGTTTGCTTCCTTCGTAAGGGCCTACAAGACCCTTTGCTTCCAATTGATCGATGATTCTTCCAGCTCTGGCATAACCAATTCTAAGCTTTCTTTGCAAAAGTGAAACAGATGCTGTATTTTCATCTATTATGATTTGTATAGCTTCATCTAAGAGTTCATCTTCATCATCAATTTCTTTTACTTTTGAATTTTCCTCAACTGTTTCAATTGCCTCTTTATTATAAGAAGCTTCTTTGTCTTCTTTAATGTATTGTACAACTTTCAAAACTTCTTTATCAGAAATAAAGGCTCCTTGAATTCTTAGTGGTCTCATAGAATCGCTTGATTGGTAAAGCATATCGCCCTTGCCCAATAATTTTTCTG
Organism: Anaerococcus sp. Marseille-P9784; assembly: GCF_902500265.1. NCBI lineage: Bacteria > Bacillati > Bacillota > Tissierellia > Tissierellales > Peptoniphilaceae > Anaerococcus > Anaerococcus sp. Marseille-P9784. The sequence continues at coordinate 55,562 of NZ_CABVOZ010000001.1, forward strand.
CACCTGCCTGATCGAGAATTGTCCTTGAATCGGTTTGACTTGTAACTGCAAAGGAAATTCTTGATGGAATATTGGCCTTAATAGTTCCTGTAACAACATCTACTGTTGGTCTTTGAGTTGCTATTACCAAATGTATTCCACAAGCACGAGACTTTTGTGCCAAACGCATTATATAATCCTCAACCTCACTTGCTGCGGTCATCATAAGGTCTGCAAGCTCGTCAATTATTACGACTATATACGGCAAATTTTCCATGGATTCGTCAAATTTAGCTTTTTCCTTATAACCTTTGATATCTCTAACATGATATTTTTGAAAAGCCTTGTATCTTTTTTCCATTTCTCCAATTGCCCAAAATAATGAAGAGCTGGCTTTTTTAGGATCTGTAATTACTGGCATTATTAAATGTGGAATGCCATTATAAACAGATAATTCCACAACTTTTGGATCGATCATTAAAAGTTTTACTTCTTCTGGAGAATGTTTGTAGAGTATACTCATTATTATTGTGTTTATACAAACGGATTTTCCTGAGCCTGTTGCTCCTGATACCAAAAGATGGGGCATTTTTTCTATGGCTGAAACAATTGGATCACCTGCTATGGATTTACCCATGGCAAAGGGAATTTCACTTTTGGAATTTATAAAATCAGCGCTTGAAATAATCTCCTTAAATCCAACTACCTCCTTGCTGCGATTTGGTACTTCTATTCCCACATGACTTTTGCCAGGAATTGGTGCAAGTATTCTAATCCCACTTGTCGCCAAAGAAAGTGCCAAATCATCTGATAGGTTTAAGATTCTTGAAACTTTTACACCTCTTTGAGGTTTTATTTCATAGCAAGTTACAGTTGGCCCAACGTCTATTTGAACAACTTTTGCTAAAATCCCAAAACTTTCAAGAGTTTCTTCAATAGCTCTTGCCTTGTTTTTTATTTCATCTCTATCGACAACCCCCTCATTTGATCTGTCAGTTAATAAATTGCTAGTAGGATAGTTGTAAGAGTCGAAATCTTTTTTTGTAGCTTGGTCTATATCTTTGATTTCTATTTGCTTTGATTTATAATCTTTGATATCTATTTCATTTTTTGAGTCATCGTCTAAATCTAGCATTGGAACTGGTTTAAAGATATTGATGTCATCAAAATTATCGTCTGCAAATATATCTTTTTTTTGTTTTTTGCTTTCTCCAATAATTTGATCCAGATTTATCTTATCATCTTCTATAGTTTTTGGTTTTTCACTAGATTTTTCTTTTTTGGATTTTTTATCTCTTCTTTTTTGCTTTTTGTTATCGGAAAATGTTTTGATTTTATTTACAATTAATTTAATAAAATCTCTCAATTTTACGAAAAATTGCCTGTAAGTTATTGGACTAATTCCAACAACAAACAAAAATAAACTTATCCAAAATAGGATCTTTACTCCCAAAGTACCAATGAAACTTACCAGATAAAATGATAAGAATCCTCCGACAATGCCTCCACCTTCGCTAGCATGAACCCTATTATAATCAATTGTCCATCCCAAATCATATCTTACAAATTCTTTAGATAGATAAGCAAACATTATAAGTATAAAAAAATATAGCAATAAAAATTCTTTGATATTAGAAAGATATCTATCCCTATAAGCAAATAAAAAGCTTATGAAAATAACCACTGGTATCACTAGGCAATATTTGCCAAAAGCCGTCGTAAATCCACCACTAATGGCTAGGCCAAGCTTTCCAGTATTTGCTGATAATATAAAGATAAATAGGAAAATTGATAAGGCCATCATGATAAGCGATAGAACGTTAATGTCAAAGACAAATTGTCTTTTCTTATTTTTCATATTCTTAGGAGGTTTTCCCGTTGATTTTTTTCTTACTCTGTTGTTATTTTTACTATTTGTCATATGTCCCTCCTTATAAATTATATATTATCCTGCCAAAAAAAGAAACCTTTAAAGAAAAAAGCAGCCAGATCTTCCAGCTGCTCTTTGAAAATCATATTAAGCTTTTTCCAAATTAGGCTTAGTTATAATCGTTAGTATTATGAAAACAATGGAAAATCCGAATAATACTAAGCTATTCATATTAAAAAATGAATAATCACCTTTACTCATGATGTCTTTTATATTTGAAATATAATAAAAGGCCGGAAATATTTTTCCTAATTTTATGGCAAAGTCACCCAAAAGTTCTTGAGGAACAAATATTCCTGTAAGAAATGACGATCCCAATGAAAATACGTTCATAATTCCTGTTATGGTATTTTCATTTTTTGCAAGTTTTGAAACAAGTACGGCAAAGCAAACTATGGTGGCTGTAAAAAGGAGAGCATTTGCCATCATTTGTACAATTTGTCTAGAAAAAGAAAAATCTTTAAAATAGAAACAATACAGTAAAACATATATTAACCATATTGCAAATCCTGATACAATATGCCCTAAAATCAACTGAAAATCCTGGGTAGATTTTTTCATTGGTGAAATTAAATTTCTCTTTTTTGTTTGGTCTTTATTATAAGTTAGGTTAATAGTTCCAACTATAAGAATTATCTGACTCATAATAATATAGGCCATCATTTGGAAATAAAATGGACTATCTTTTTTGTAATTTTTGCTAAGGCTATTAACTTTTACATCGATATTTTTCTTAAAATTATCTTCTGTATTTTTTATTGCTTCGCTTGTGGAAAATCCTGCTTTCTCAAAAGTTTCGATCTGATTAATAAAAGAATCTAAATCATTTTTTGCAAAAAGCGTGTATGAGTCATTGTAAACTTCTTTAAATTTCAACTTGTGATTTTTTTCAAAATCCTTTGGTATATTTATAGCGCAGACTATCTGTTCTAAAAATAGCTTGTCATCAAGTAAGTCTTCGTCTACATCAACTAAAGTATGGTTTTCGTCAATAAAATTTACCACAGCTTTTGAGATTTCTGTATTAGACTCATCTTTTACATATATAGGTAATTTCGTTGATGTATATTTACTTATTGGATCACCAGATTCTGCAAATATGAACATGAATACGAAAAATATTATTGCGTAAATTATTAACGATTTCTTGTGGCTTTTTAGTATTTTAAAATAATTTTTAAAGACTATCATATTGCTTACCTCGAGTAAATATATAAGTTAATAGCACAAGTACTATGGTCACTCCTATTAGCCAAATAAGGTTGTTGTAGTACCTATCCAAATTATCGTAATAATACAAGGAATATATTCCATCACTGATTAATGCTACTGGATTAAGTTTATTTATCAAAGGAGCTTTTTCAGAAATAATTATTTTAATTTCAGCGACCATCATACCAGCCAAAAAGGACAATAGTAAAGATATAGCTAAACCTATACCAATTTTTGTATCAATATTTGCCTTATTGCAAGAACCTATTACCATACCAAGGCTAACACCTGTAAGAGATCCTATGGCTACAATTAATAATAATTGGGGTAATTTATTTGAAAAATCTACGCCCAAAATCTTATTAAAAACCACCATTGTAAATAGGGCAATAAAAAAGTTTAATAAAAATCCCACACACATTGATGACAAAAGGCTTATCTTTTTGTTTAGAGGTGATATGGCATTTCTTTTTGCTATGGTGGTCAAATTTGCCTCATATTGGAAGATTATAGAAAGTCCCCAAGCATATCCATAAATAATTTGAAAACCAATTAGTGCAAAGAAAAATGTCATCGTTGGATCCATGTCTTTATTTGGATTTCCACTTTCTATATGTGTCTTATCGGTAAAAAGATTTGAAAGATCAGTAGTTGGGTCTTTTTCCATAATGGTTCTTACCATATTTTCATTCATATTATAATATTTAAGAATATTTACAAGAATACTTTCTCTAACGCCATTTTTCTTTAAAATGACCTTATCTTTTTTATCAATGTAGGCGCTTATATCATCTTGATCTAAGATTTTCTCATCTTTAGCTGATATTGGATCAAGTAAGTCCTCATCTTTCATTTGATCGGTAAAATTTTTAAAATACTCATCATCAAGCAAGCTTTCATTTACTCCAACTTTAATTGCTTCAAAATTATTGGAATCCTTAACATTGCCTAAAGCAAGTTTAAAAAACACTCCCAAAACTAGAGGAAAGATTAGAGCCCAAAAAATCATTGCTTTTTGGCGCAAAAATACTTTTAATGTCTTTTTAAATTCATGAAAAAACATATTAATCCCTCAATTCTTTGCCTGTTAATGATAAAAATACGTCATTTAAAGAAGGTGATTCGCTTGATAAGCTATCATAATTTATAGAATTTTCATTTAAGATGTTTATAAGTTTTATCAAATTATCCTTACCATGAGTAAAACTTAAATGGTAAAATTCGTCTTTCTTTTCTATACCTATCAGACTATCGATGGCTCTAATTTTTTCAATAACATCTTCATTTATAATTTCACTAGCAAATGAAACTTTCTCATTAACTTCAATTAAATCCTTTAAGCTCTCAGAAGTTCCTTTGGCTATAACTTTTCCCCTATCGATTATAACTATGTCATCGCAAAGTTCTTCAACTTCATCCATGTAATGTGATGTGTAAATTACTGTTGCGCCCTTTTCGTTTAATTTTTTTATGCCTTCCAAAATATTATTTCTTGATTGGGGATCAACTGCTACAGTTGGCTCGTCAAATATTATTATTTCAGGTTTGTGAGCTATGCCGCAAGCTATATTTAGCCTTCTTAAAAGTCCACCAGAAAGTTCTTTTGGTTTAAATTTTAGGAAATCATTAAGGCCCACAAGATCAATAGTTTCATCGATTAGCTCTTTTCTCTTTTTCTTATCTTTTATGTAAAGACCACAAAAATAATCAATATTTTCATATACACTTAATTCATCATAAACTCCCACATCTTGAAAAACTACACCGATTTTTTCCTTGATATCGTAAGATTCTGGAGTCATTTCCTTGCCATAAATCTTGATAGATCCACTATCTTTACTAAGTAAAGCAAGCATACAATTTATAGTTGTAGATTTTCCTGAACCGTTAGGGCCTAGTAAACCTAAAATTTTTCCTTTTTTTACATCTAAATCTAAATTATCAACAGCTTTTAGTTTTTTATAAGATTTAACAAGTCCTCTAACTTCAATTATATTTTCCATAGGCTCCTCCTAATAAAATTATAGCATGATTTTTTGCAATATTTTAGACTTAACAAAAATTTTACAAGAACTTAAAGATACTTTAATATAAGCTTTCAAATAAAAAAATCGATAAGAAATTAATATTCTTACCGACTTATTTTTTATTTATCGTGTTTTCTTGGATCTTCATCTGCTGGCCAAGCTTCTTGTTTCCTGTTTCTTTTATTATCCTTGAAATCTTCTTTATCTTTATTTTCTATTAGAGCTTTTCTTGATAAGTTTATTCTTCCTTGTCTGTCAATTTCTGTAACTTTTACTGTCACTTCATCTCCAATTTTTAGGACATCTTCAACTTTATCAACTCTCTTATGATCGATTTGTGAAATGTGTAATAAACCCTCTTTGCCAATTGCAATTTCTACAAAGGCTCCAAAATTCATTATTCTTGTAACTTTACCTGTGTAAATATCCCCTGCTTTTGGATCTGTTACGATTGATTTTATCATTTCGATTGCTCTTTTACCACTAGCTCCGTCAGTTGATGCAACTGTTATATGACCATTATCTTCTGTATCTATTGTTACTCCAGTTTCATCGATGATTTTGTTAATTGTCTTTCCGCCAGAACCGATTACATCACGAACTTTTTCTGGATCTATATCTATGGTAAATAATCTTGGTGCATATTCTGATATGTCAGCTCTGGGTGCTTTTATGGTATTTTCTATCAAATCTAGGATTTGCATTCTAGCTTCTTTGGCATTTGCTAAAGATTCTTGCAAAATTTCACGGCTTATACCAGAAATTTTCATATCCATTTGTAGGGCTGTGATTCCATCACGAGTTCCTGCAACTTTGAAATCCATATCTCCCAAATGATCTTCAAGGCCTTGAATATCTGTTAGTATAGAAATTGAATTTTCTTCTTTTATAAGACCCATGGCAATTCCTGCTACTGGTTTTTTGATTGGAACTCCTGCATCCATAAGTGATAAGGTTGATCCACAAATTGATGCTTGGGAACTTGAACCATTTGAAGATAAAACTTCAGATACAACTCTTATTGTATATGGGAAGTCACTTTCATCTGGCAATACTGGAATTAATGCTCTTTCTGCAAGGCGACCATGGCCAATTTCTCTTCTTCCTGGAGCTCTAAGAGGTTTGATATCTCCAACTGAAAATGGTGGGAAATTATATTGATGCATATATCTTTTTGTAATTTCTTTTCTGTTTAAGCCATCAATTACTTGTACATCTGCTGGGGAACCTAAGGTTACTACTGATAAAACTTGAGTTTGACCTCTTTTAAATAAACCTGAACCGTGAACTCTTGGTAAAGTTCCTACTTCAGCTGAAAGTGGTCTAATTTCTTTCATAGCTCTACCATCAGGTCTAATTTTATCAATTGAAATCATACGACGAACTTCTTTTTTCATTATATCATCTATAACTCTGTGAATTTCATCTTCGCTTTCTGGATATTCTTCTAAGAATTTTTCCCTAGCTTGATTTTCTATATTAGTAATCGCATCTTCCCTTTGCATTTTATCAGTTGTTCTAATGGAATTTTTCACATCTTCTTGATATTCTGCTATGATTTTTTCTTCAAGTTCAGATGGTACTATGACTTCAACAAGATTTTTTTCCTTGCCAATTTCATCTATTATGCTTTGAGTAAATTCGCAAATATGACCTATTTCTTCATGAGCTAAAAGCATAGCTTCAAGCATTTGCTCTTCTGTAAGTTCATTTGCTCCAGCTTCAACCATATTTATAGCATCTTTGCTTCCTGCAACTGTAAGATCTAGTTTTGAATTTTCTCTTTCTTTTTCATTTGGATTAATAATAAATTTACCATCTACAAATCCAACAGAAACTGCAGCTACTGGTCCATAAAAAGGTATATCTGATATTCCAAGGGCAATGCTTGCACCTATAGTTGATAGGCAATCTGGAAGATTATCTTCATCCATTGACAAAACAGTTGCTATAACTTGAACATCATTGTAATAATTTTCAGGGAAAAGTGGACGAAGTGGTCTATCCATTTGACGGGATATCAATGTCGCTTCATCACTTGCTTTGCCCTCTCTTTTCAAAAATCCTCCAGGGATTTTGCCTACAGCATATAACTTTTCTTGAAAATCACAAATAAGTGGGAAAAAGTCTATTCCCTCTCTTGGTTTTTCGCTTGCCACTGCTGTTACTAAAAGTGATGTATCTCCACTTCTAATATAACATTCTCCATTGGCTTGTTCTGCAAATTTTCCTATAGTTACGTCAAGATTAAATCCATGGCTTGAACTATACTTATAATTTTTTTCCATAATTTCTCCCTAAAAAATAAGGCGGGTAATCCCCGCCAATAATTAACCTCTTATTCCTACTCTTTCGATAATTAATCTATATCTGTCGATATCTCTATCTTTTAAGTAGTTTAGTAATCCTCTTCTACGTCTAATCATTTTGAAAAGTCCTCTTCTTGATGAGTGATCTTTTGGATTAGCTTTTAAGTGTTCAGTTAGTTCTTTGATTCTATAGCTTAAAATAGCTATTTGTACTTCTGGAGATCCTGTATCTCCTTCTTCTAATTGGTATTCTTTGATTAATTCTTGTTTCTTTTCTGTAGTTAACATAATTTCCTCCTAATTAACATTTGCCTTAGGCCTTGCAAAAGTCGAGGTTTCAATTACCAAGCCTAGGTACCTATGTAATTATACCAATAAAAAAAGCATTTGTAAAGTTTACAAATACTTATTTTTTATACGTTCATAGGCCATCTTTTTATCTTTATTCATTTGATTTATTAATTCATCTACGCTATTAAATTTAAAATCTCCTCTGAAAAATTCCAAAAACTCAATTGAAATATTTTCGCCATAGATATTTTCATTAAAATCCAATATATATGTTTCTATTTTTCTTTCCTTGTTTTCAAAAGTAGGGTTTGTTCCAATATTTGTCAATGCAAAGTATTTTTTGCCTCTAACATTTGCCTGTGTTAGGTAAACTCCATCAATAGGAATTAGGTAATTATAGGATAATTTCAAATTAGCTGTTGGAAAATTCATATTTCTACCTCTTTGGTGGCCATAAATTACACTGCCTCTAATTTGGTAATGCCTTGCCAGATAGCTATTTGCTTTTTCGATATTTCCAGCTTTTATAAATTCTCTTATGGATCTTGATGAAATTTTTGTGCCATTATCATAAGCAAATTCTATGACTTCTGTTTTGATATCAAATGTATCTTCATAAGATTTTAAGGTATCGACATTGCCCTTGGCGTTTTTGCCAAAATGATAGTCATCGCCTACTACAACAACCTTGGTATTAAGCTTTTTGTAAAGAATTTCTTCTACAAATTCTCTTGGTGAAAGAGACCTAAATATATCGTTAAATTCGATTATGCAAAAATTATCGATGCCCATATTAGATAAGATTTCAATTTTATCATCAAGGCTTGTAAGATATTCATCTTGATCTTTTAAGGTTTTTCTAGTATTTTCTTTAAATAGCAAAACTGATGAATTTAGCTTATATTTTTTTGAAATTTCAATGTTTTTTTTCATAAGTTTTTGATGGCCCTTGTGGATTCCATCAAAATTTCCAAGTGATACTACTTTGGGGTTTACATCAGTTAGTCCCTTATCAAGGTCAATTACTTTTATATTATTTCTCATAAAATACTTTCTCCATTTTTAGAAAATACTGATTATTACTCTTAAAATTTTTACCAAGACCAATAAATTCATCTTCAACATAGACTCTTAATAAATCGTCAGAATAAATTTTATCAATCTTCATGGTCATTCCATTTGTCGCTTGTCTGAGGTAAGCTTTATCCAAAATTATTTCTTTGTAAGCTTTTAGGGCAAAGTCTACTGGCTTTATTTTTTTAATTATTTCTTCTTTGTCAATATTTAGCAAATCTTCTGATTTTATGGAATTTTCTATATAAAAATCCCCAACTTTGCTGCGAATTAGGCTATTTACATAGGCAAAAGAACCAAGGCTTTCTCCCAAATCATCGATTAAGGTTCTAATGTAGGTTCCCTTTGAGCAAGTTATTTTAAAAGTCGCTTGAGGAAAGGAAAAATCCTCTAGCATAAAATCGTAAATTGTAACGATTCTTTCTTTTCTTTCAACTTCTATGCCTTTTCTTGCCAAATCGTACATTTTTTCGCCATTTATTTTTATGGCCGAATACATGGGAGGAATTTGCCTTATTTGCCCTTTGAATTCCTGCATTTTTTCTAGCAAGGTATTTTTATCAAAAACCACTTGAGATTTATTAATAATTTTGCCGGAATAATCTAAAGTATCAGTTTTTTTGCCAAAAATTGCTTCAGTGATGTATTCTTTTTTCTCATCCATCAGAAAATCGGAAACTCTTGTGGCCTTGCCTATGACAATTGGCAAAACTCCACTAGCTTCCAAATCAAGTGTGCCAGTATGTCCTACTTTTTTTGTATCGAGGGCTTTTTTTACTAAACTTACACACTTATTTGATGATATTCCTTTTTCTTTATTTATATTTAAAATTCCACTAATCATCTATATTTTTTAATATTTCCAAGGCTTTTTGCTTAGCTTTTTCTAAATTTTCTTCAAATATTGAAAATCCACTTGCTCTAATGTGACCACCGCCTCCGTTTTCACGAGCTGTTTTAGAAACATCTACATCTTTTGAGCGTAGTGAGATTTTATATTCATTTTCTCCATATTCTTTCAAAAGCATTGATATTTCAATTCCTTCTAGATCACGAAGAGTATTTACCACATTTTCTGCATCTCCCATTTGAACCTTGTGTTTTTCTACAAGGTCTATGCTAGCTAGGGAAAAAACTTTATCGTCAAAAAATTCAGCATTTGAAATCATTTCATTTTCAAATTTCATCACATTTATTGGCTTTGATTGGTAAAGATTTTTGTAAACAAATTGCATATCAGCACCTTTTGTTGAAAGTTTGCCTGCAATATTGAAGGTATTTTCACTTACATCGGCATACATAAATCTTCCAGTATCTGTAACTATGCCAGCAAATAATAAGGTAGCTGTTATTTCATCTAATGGAAAATCTAATCTATCAATTATTTCATAGACTAGCTCGCAAGTAGCTGGTGAATCATCAACTATTATGTTTAGATCAGATTGGATTTTCCCTCCAACGTGGTGGTCAATAACTGCTGTTTTTTTAGAATTTTCTGCTATGGAAACAGCCTTTCCTATCCTATTTATCTCTGAGCAATCCAAAATCAAAAATAAATCATAAGAATCTTTATAATCCTTTGAATAGTATTTAAGATCAGGCAAAAATTTAAGATAATTGTCTATCTCATCATGGCCAATGACATCACATTTTTTGCCATAATTTCTTAGAGATCTTGCAAATGCCAATGATGAGCCTATATTATCTCCATCAGGATTTACGTGAGAAGCTATAGCTATTGTTTCTGCCTGATCGATTAATTCTTTTAATTTTAATAATTTTTCATTATTAATTTTCATCTTCTCTATGAGACCTTTCGTCTTTTTCGATTGTTTCTGCTATTAGTTTATCCATGTATGCACCATATTCTATGGATTTATCAAGTTTAAAACGAAATTCTGGCATTGATCTAAGTCTCATACGATCTCCTATTAGCATCTTGATGTAACCTTTGGCTTGGTTTATGGCATCCATTACATCATCTTTTTTATCCTTATCTCCAAGGACTGATATATAACAATCTGCATAGGATAGGTCGTTTGTAACATTAACTTCTGTTACTGAAATACTTGCTATGTCAGAAAGTCTTGGATCATTTAAGTCATCACGAATTATTTTGGATAATTCTTTTTGAACTTCAGCTCCTATTCTTTCAGTTCTAATTTTTTTCATTATATTCTCTCTTTTTCAACTATCTCGTAGGCTTCCATTTCATCTCCTACTTTGATATCATTAAATCTATTTAGTCCAATTCCGCCCTCATAGCCTGAAGCTAATTCTTTGGCGTCATCTTTAAATCTTTTCATTGATGAAATATCGCCATCAAATATCACTACATTATCTCTAAGTAGTCTGATTTTTGCTCTTCTTGGAATTGTTCCATTTGTTACCATAACTCCTGCTATGGTTCCTACTGATGGAACTTTGAAAGTATCACGAACTTCAGCACGACCTAAAATTTCTTCGCTAAATTCTGGATCTAGCATTCCCTTGATAGCTTTTTCTACATCTTCAATTGCTTCATATATTACGCTATAGGTTCTAATTTCAATGTTATTATCTTTGGCTCTTTCCATTGCTCCTTGGGTTGGACGAACGTTAAAGCCTATAATTATAGCATTTGATGCTTGAGCTAATAATACATCTGATTCTGTAATTCCACCTACAGCTCCAGCTACTACTGTTACCTTGACCTCATCGTTTGAAAGTTTGATTAATGATTGGCTTACAGCATCAACTGTTCCTTTAACATCTGTTTTTACTATTATATTTAGATCTTTAAGTTTTCCTTCGGTTGCTTCTCCAGAAAGTTCTTCTAGGCTTGCGCCTTTTGCCATAAGTCTTTCTTCTCTTTTTTGTTCGCTAGCTTTTGCTGCATAAGAACGAGCTATTTTTTCATCTTCAACTGCAAATAATTTATCTCCAGCTTCTGCAACATCGGATAAGCCTAAAATTTGAACTGGGATTGAAGGACCAGCTTCTTTGATTTGTTCACCTTTTGAGTCAAACATTGCACGGATTCTTCCTGAAGATGATCCAGTTAGAACATAATCTCCTTCATGCAAAGTTCCTTTTTGAACTAGAACTGTTGCAACTGGACCACGAGCCTTATCTAATTGAGCCTCAATTATTAGTCCTACTGCATTTCTATTAGGATTTGCCTTTAGCTCTTTCATTTCTGCTACTAATAAGACCATTTCTAATAGCTCATCAATGCCTTGACCAGTTTTAGCAGATACATTTACTGTAATTGTATCTCCGCCCCAATCTTCAGATACTAATCCATATTCCATTAATTCTTGTTTTACTCTGTTAGGATCAGCTTCTTCTTTATCGCATTTATTTACTGCCACAACTATTGGAATATTTGCTGCTTTGGCATGGTTTATTGCTTCGACAGTTTGAGGCATAACTCCATCATCTGCTGCTACTACAAGAATAGCTATATCTGTAGATTGAGCTCCTCTCATTCTCATTTCTGTGAAGGCTTCATGGCCTGGTGTATCAAGAAATGTTATAGCTCCTGCATCTAGATTTACGCAATAAGCTCCTATATGTTGGGTTATTCCACCAGCTTCACCTCTTGTGACATGGCTATCTCTTATGCGATCAAGTATTGATGTTTTACCATGGTCAACATGGCCCATTACTGAAACAACTGGTGCTCTTGTTATAAGATCACTTTCTTTATCTTCATAATCAAGATCTATCTCTTGCTCTTCAACTGCTGAATATTCTTGCTCAAGGCTAATTTCTTTACCAAAATCTATGGCTACTAGTTCAGCTTGTTCAAAATCAATAGGATCATTTAATCCTGCCATTATTCCTAATTGAATTAGTTTTCCAATTATGGCGTTGGCGCTTTCACCAATTTTTTCTGCAAATTGACCTACGTTTATGACTTCTGGTATTTCTATTTTTGAATTTTTATCTTTGTTGTTATTTGACTGATTTATAGTTTTTGTTCCTTTTGATTTCTTAGTTTTTTTCTTCCTGTTTTTCTTAACCTTGTTAAAGTCCTCATTTAAAAAACCTTTTGCTTGGTCAGATTTTTTTTGTTTGGTGTTTTTATTTGACTTTGTAAATTTTTCTTTGGTTATGACAAGTTCATCGTCGTAATCATCTAATTCGTCTACATCGTCTATAAAATCTTGTATTTTTTTATTATTCTTCATACTTGGTTTTTTGGCTTTTTTCTCGTTTTTATGGCCTTTTTCTAGATCTTTGTTAGCTGTGTCATCTTTCTTATTTTTATCTTCTTTTTCTTCTTTGAAATATTCATTGATTATTTCTAAATTTTCGCCACTTACACTTGACATATGAGATTTGATATCAAGTCCAAACTCATCATTTAGAAATTTAACCATTTCTTTTGCTGGCATACCATGTTTCTTTGCTAGTTCGTACACTCTCATTTTGTTAGCCATATTCTACCCCTTACTTTATTTCATAAGCTTCTATCTCCTCATAAAGTTTGTCATCAATCTTTTGTTTGAATACTCGATTAAGCTTATTATTCTTCTTAACATCTTCTAGACAAGCCTTATCTTTGCAAATATAGGCTCCTCTACCGTTAAGTTTTCCTGTTTCATCTATTACAATTCCAAGCTCCTTATTGTTTACTATTCTAAGGAGATCTTTTTTGTCATAAAGCTTCCCACAAGCAATACATTTTCTTTGTGGAATCTTTTTAGTTTTTGTCATTTATTCTAATTCCTCTAAATCAAGGTCTTCGTTTTCTTCCTCATTACCCAAGCTATTTTCATCATTATTTTCTAATATAAATTCATCTTCTTCGGATAATATTTCTTCTTTATCTTTGCTATCAGAATTTTCTACTAATCCTAGTAGTTGGTCAATTTCATCTTTATTCATCTTATCAAAATCTTCTTTTGATTTTATGTCTATTTTCCAACCGGTTAATCTTGCAGCGAGCCTTGCATTTTGACCTTCCTTGCCTATAGCTAGGGAAAGTTGATATTCGTTTACTACTACTAAGGATTGTTTTTTGTTTTCATTTACCAAAACTTCTACTATATCCGCAGGTGATAAGGCATTTGAAATGAATTTTTTGATGTCCTTGTCATAATTAATTATATCTATTTTTTCATTTTGTAATTCTTCTACAATAGAATTTACACGAATGCCTTTATATCCTATGCAAGCTCCAACAGCGTCTATGCCATCATCATTTGAAAATACTGCTATTTTTGTCCTGCTTCCAGCTTCTCTTGCTATGGAATATATTTCGATGATTCCATCTGTAATTTCTGGAACTTCAAGTTCAAAAAGTCTTGTTACTAGATTTTCACTTGCACGTGAAAGAATTATTTGAGGTTCTTTTGAGGAACTTCTTACATCTTTTATAAGAAATTTCATTCTTTCGTTTGCTATATATTTTTCGCCTGCAACTTGTTCTTTTACTGGAACCACTCCCTCAATTTTGTCAAGATTTACATAAACATTGAATTTATCTTCTCTTTGGATTGTTCCTGTGATCATTTCATTTTCTCTATCCACGTATTCACCATAGACAGAATCTCTTTGTGCATCTCTGATTTTTTGGATTACTATATTTCTTGCAGTTTGAGCTGCTACTCTTCCGAAATTTTTAGGAGCAATTTTTATTCTTGCCACATCTCCAATTTCTAAATTTTTATCAATTTCTTTAGCATCTTTTAAAGAAATCTCATTTACTCTATTATCCACGTTCTCAACAACATCTTTTAGGGCAAATACTTCTATATTTCCAGTTTCTTTATCTATAACTACATCCACATTTTCTGCGTTGTCGTAGTTTTTTTGATAACTTTTAACTAGAGCCTTTTCAAGGGCATCAAGTATTATTTCTTTATCGATGTTTTTTTCCTTCTCTAGCTCGTCTAGGGCTAGCATGAAATCTTCATTCATCAATTCTCCTTAAAAAACAATTTCAATGTTTATTTGCTTAATTTCTTCTCTTGGCACTGATTTTTTTTCTTCATTTGATTTTTCTAGGCTAAAAAGTAAATCATCATCGTTAATTTCTTCGATATGTCCTAAAAAACTATTCCCATTTTTTAGCTTAACTCTCAGTAATTCCTTGTAATTTCTAATCAAATCTCTGTCAGTTTTTAGTGGTCTTGACAAATCTTGACTTGATACCTCCAGATAGTAGCTAGATTTGATTAAATCAAGCTCGTCAAGTTTCTCATCAATGAAATTACTTACTTTTTCACAATCTTCAATAGTTATTCCATCTTCATCATAGATATAAAAAGTTAGGATTTTCCCATCTTTTCCACCCTTAAATTCTATGTCGCAAAGTTCATATCCAAGTGTATTTATATCTTCTTCAAAGCTTTCTTTAAGTTTGTTAATTAAATCCATCTTACCATCCCTTGCTAATACAATATAAAAGAGCGGAAAATCTCCCACTCTTTTAACTAAATTTATTATACTTGTCTTTTTTTAACAATTCAATTGAAATCTCAATAACTTTTTGAATTTTAACCTCATTTTACTTGTCAATGTCGATTATCCTATCGCAATTATTTGCTAATTTCATATCGTGGCTTACAATTATTATGGTTTTATCGTAAAGATCTCTTAAACTTAAAAGTAATTTAAAGACTTCATCGCTCATTTTTGGATCAAGGGATCCTGTTGGTTCATCTGCCAATATCAAATCTCCAGGCTTTAATACGCATCTCGCTATGGCAACCCTTTGGGCTTCTCCACCGGATATGGTATTAATTTTTTGATCTAACAAATCTAAGATTTCTAGTTTTTCTAAGATCTCTTTAATATCCTTATCTTTTTCTTCTTTGGATTTTTTAACATATTCCATGGCAATTAAAAGATTATCTTTTACACTTTTTGAGCTAACAAGAGCGTTTGTTTGAAATACATAGTTAATTTCATTTCTTCTTATAAGGGTTGCTTCTTTGCTATTAATATTTGGAAGTGGTTTTCCTTTTAGTAAAATTTCTCCGCTATCGTATTCTTCTAAAAGTCCAATCATATTTAATAAGGTTGATTTGCCAGAACCACTTTTGCCAACTATGGCAAGAATCTCGTTTTTTTCTAGGTCTAAAGATAAGTTGTCGATTATTTTTTTCTTGCCAAATGATTTTGATATATTTTTTATTTGTAAATGTTTCATACTTGCTCCTATTTCAAAAATTCTACTAATAGATTAAATTGATTTCTTTTTGTTAGTTTTGTCATAAATATGATTTGCATAGCTCCAATTATTAGGGCTAGAATAAAGCCAAAAATAGATTGACTTATTATGGCTATAGATAAATTTATCAAGCTTGCAATAATTATTACCAGCCAAAGTGGCTTATAGATTTTTTTGTTGTCATAGCCTAGGAATTTTTTGATATTTACTTCTTCTAAATAAATTTCCCTATAAAGATTTATCAATGTAAGTAAAATCAATATGCACATAGCAGAAAATAGCATGGCAATTAATACGAAAGTTCCAATACTTTGTGCAAGGCTTTTTATCATTCCAGTAATAAGATCTTTAATCTTTACAAATTCTGGCATATTATCGTCTAAATTAAATTTTTTGTAATAATCTTTATTTATATACTTATCGTAAGCTTTTTGATTTAGCTTAATTGTCGAATTAGTTTCGCCTCCTCCTAGCAAGGACTTAGCCTCAAAATAAAGGATATTTTCTGGAGTGATTAATGAAATAACAGCTTCATTAGTCTTTAGTGGAAATTTATCCTCGTATCTATCGTCCTCAATATCAGTTGGAAAGGCAAAATATTCTCTGTCATTTTCATAAGTAAAGAATTTTGCTCCTTTTATTTTAGGGAAGTCATAGGAATCTTTGTCAGCAAATTCTTGATTTTTCTTTATATCATCTTCGGTAAAATATTTTTCTAATTGTTCTTTTTGATCTTTTGTAAAAGTTTTTGGGATTAAATACACTCTATATCCATTTTTGGCAAAATCCGTCATCTCATTTGTAATTTCTATCCCCATATCTTCGCTTATATAATTTTTGTCAGCCTTAAATTCTACAAAGGAGAAATTTGGTGGATAATTATAAACATTCGCATTTTTAAACATTTCATAATTTTCTCCCCTATAAAATTCAGTGTGAATAGTTTTTACTCCATCTTTGCCAGCAATTGATTTATAAAAATCTATAAAATCATTGTCTAAAGTTGGAGTTTCTCCATTTTGAGGATTCATATAATCATTGCCAATAAAAAACGTTGTATTTACATAATAATCAGAAACTTCTTCCCAGCTATTTTTCGTTTCTATTTGGTCAAATAGCTCTGAGACTGATTTATCAATGCCCATTAAAGATAAGAAGCTTGTTGAAACATTTACCAAAATATACAAAAATATTCCAAAAGCAAGCAGCCCTTTTTTGCTAATTCTTCCATGCATGGCAGCAATTAGTTTAACTGTCCTAAGTATCAAAGAAACCAAAAATTCAAAAATTAAAAACATAAGTAAATTTAAAAGTCCTGCTAGTAGGAAAATGCCATAGTATTTTAAAGTTTTAAAGCTCCCCATACACAATATAAATCCGTAAGGAATAAATAAAATCGGTAAAATGTAGGCGATTTTATTTATCGGACCATAAATGCTTTTTATGTATTCGCTCTTTGACCAGCCTTGAAGCAGATAAACTCCCATGTCTTCTA
Organism: Anaerococcus sp. Marseille-P9784; assembly: GCF_902500265.1. Classification (NCBI taxonomy): domain Bacteria; kingdom Bacillati; phylum Bacillota; class Tissierellia; order Tissierellales; family Peptoniphilaceae; genus Anaerococcus; species Anaerococcus sp. Marseille-P9784. The sequence goes on from NZ_CABVOZ010000001.1 coordinate 73,044, forward strand.
GTTTAGAAACTGTAATAATTATTAACATAGCCAAAATTACAAGACTTACGACAAGATAGATAGCCAAAAATGAAAAAGGAATATTCTCGCCCATTGCTGCCATGCCACCTGTTTGATTTTTGATATCATCTATAGATTTTCCAGTAATTTCTGAAATTTTCTCGTAAAATTCTTTGACATCATCATCATCTAAGCCGATTGCTTTATATTTCCCATTAAAGCCTTGTATTCTACCCATTCCAATGAGATTTACAAATCCGTAAGAATCTCCCATAATAAATTTTGGTGTCTTCTCAATCATTGCATAATCGCTATTTAACAATCCTATAGTGCCACCTTCTTCTTTTAATTTTTTAAAGCTTTGATCACTTGCATATTTTTGGTTCAAAAACGATAAATTTAGATCAGCTTTTCTTCCTTCATAGTCTCCGCTAATGTAAGTTACGTGCACTAATTTTTTGCCCGCATAATCATAATCATCTTTTTGCTTTAAGAAAATAGCATTTTTTTCTGATAAAAATCGCTCCAAATAGTCTCCAACAGCCTTATTTTTATCAAATTCTATATTATTTAAAGAAATCTCCTTATATTCTTTGGCAATATTAGAAAAATTTTCTTTATATTTATAGTCAAGATAAAAACTTGTCAAAATTGCAAAAACTATAGATTGAATGATTAATAATGTAATTATCAGACCTTTTCTTTTATCTTTTTCCATAATTTGCTCCTAATTTTAATTTATATATGTTATATGTATAATATAACACCAATTATAATAAAAGTCAATATACAAATAAAAAAACTACTAATATTTAATTAGTAGTTTCATTTATTAAAAGAATCCATCAAATAAACTCATTTGATTTTCTTCTCCCATACCATCTATGATGCCGAAAGTTTTTAATGATTCCATGGCATTTTTGTTTAGTGAAGTTCTTTGATTTAAGTCTTCAACTGAAATAAATTCGCTTTTTTCTCTTTCATTTACTATATCAATTGCCATGGCTTCTGAAACATTATCTACTGCAGATAAAGGTGGCAAAATATGGCCTTTTTTGTCGCTTAGGATGAATTTTCTGCTGTCTGATTTGTACAAATCGGCCTTGTCAATTTGTATATCTCTTGCATACATTTCTTCAGCAACCTCTAAAACTTTTCTAATATTTTCATCACGAGCTGTTAAATCAAATCTGTCTTTGTAGCTATTAAGCGTGCTTTGGATAGATTGAAGTCCATTTATTATAATAGAATATACAAAGTCATTAACTTTTGTGTTAAAATATGTTGCGTAAAAAGCTTCTGGATAATAAACTTTGTAATAAGCTATACGATAACTCATTAGACAATATGCAACTGCATGAGCTTTCGGGAAAAGATATTTTATCTTTAGACATGATTCTATATACCATTCTGGCACTTTATTTTCTCTCATATAATCAAGCTGTTCTTCTGATAAAGACCTACCTTTTCTAACTATTTCCATTATTTGGAAAGATTTTTTCTTATCAAGACCTTTTTGAATAAGAGAGTTCATAATATCATCACGAGTTGAGATGATTTCATCAAAATTTGCAGTATGACTTGTTATCAAATCTTTTGCGTTATTATTCCACACGTCAGTTCCGTGGGATAGACCAGAAATGCGGGTCATTTCTGAAAATTTCCTTGGATAAGTTTCTTTAAGCATTCCTCTTACAAAATTTGTTCCAAATTCTGGTATTCCCAAAGTTCCTATCTCGTTATTTGAGAAATCATGCTTTATATTTAGCTCTTTGGTGCTTGAAAATATGTCCATAACTTTTGGATCGCCCATTTTTATTTTTAAAGGATCTGTTCCTGTTAAATCTTGCAAGGCACGAATTATACTTGGAACATCGTGACCTAGAAGGTCAAGTTTTAACAAAGTTTCATGCATCATATTGTAGGTAAAATGTGTTGTTTTTATATCTCCAATTGGGTCATCTGCTGGATATTGGATAGGCGTTATGTCAAAAATATCTATGTCATTTGGCACTATTATAAGTCCTCCAGGATGCTGACCTGTGGTTCTTTTTACATCCTTTAGCCCTCTTTGAAGTTTTCTTATTTGAGCGTTGGTAAATTCTTCCTTGTATTCTTCGCTATATTTTTTTATATAACCAAAGGCCGTATTATCTTGGATAGCTCCAATTGTTCCAGCCCTAAATACTTTCCCCTCTCCAAATAATTCTTCGGTATATTTATGAATTGTAGGTTGATATTCTCCTGCAAAATTAAGATCTATATCAGGTTCCTTATCTCCCTCAAAGCCTAAGAAAACTTCAAATGGAATGTTGTGACCATCTTTGTTTAGTGGACTACCGCATTTTGGACAAGTTTTGTCAGGATAATCAATTCCAGCTCCCAATCTATCTTCTTCAAAAAATTCGCTGTATTTACATTTTGGGCAAACGTAATGAGGAGATAAAGGATTTACTTCAGTAATTCCAGACATAGTTGCTGCAAAAGATGATCCTACAGAACCTCTCGATCCAACCAAATATCCATCTTCATTGGATTTGCCAACTAATTTTTTTGCGATGATATATAAAACTGCATAACCATTGGAAATAATCGAATTAAGTTCTTTTTCTAATCTTTCTTCTACAATTTTTGGCAGAGGATCTCCATAAATTTCCCTTGCCTTATTGAAACAAGTTTCCCTAAGTTTTTCTTCAGAGCCTTCAATTTTTGGTGGGAAAGTTCCAGGTGGAATTGGCCTTATGTCCTTGATAGATCCTGCGATTTTTTTAGGGTTGTCGATGACAATTTCTTTTGCCAAATCATCATCCAAATAAGAAAATCCCTCAAGCATTTCCTTAGTTGTTCTTAGATAATATAAAGGCTTATTTTCGTGGTATCTAAAGTATTGACCCTTATGTAAGATATTTCTAAGCATGTAATCCTCTGCTCTTAGGTATCTTACACCTCCAGTTGCCACAGCTAATTTGCCGCTATTTTTAGCTAAATTTATTATTTTTTTATTGATTTCTTTTACCTGTTCAAAATTTCTTATATGCCCTTTGCTAACTTCATCGGCAAATATTCCCAAAGGCTCGACTTGGAAAAAGTCAAAAAATTCAAAAAGCTCTTCGATTTTCCTTCTTGGATAATCATTTAATAAATAGTTAAATAAAATCCCTTCATGGCCTCCACTTCCTACAAGCAATCCTTCTCTAAATTCTTTAAGAAGAGAAATTGGAGTTCTTGCTTCTTTGTCAAAGTTTTCCATCCTTGATTTTGAAATAAGTTTGTAGAGGTTTTTTAAACCGATTTCATCTTTAGCAAAAACTATAGCAGAAAAATTCTCATGTTTTGCCTTTGGATAATTCGTAGAAAAACTATTAATATTAGAAAGATTAATTCCATCTTTTACGATCATCTTAAACATTTTTATAAAGATTTGACCTGTAGCTCTTGCATCATCGCTTGCTCTGTGATGGTTAAAGGCTGGAATATTTAATTTTCTGGCGATTTTATCAAGAGAAAATCTACTCATGTCTTCAAATAAACAACGAGCCATAGGCAAAGTATCCATATATATTGGTTTAAATTCTATTCCTAAATTGTGGGCATTTTCTCTTACAAAACCAATATCAAAGTCAGAATTTTGTCCAACTAAAATTGCATCTTTTGCAAAATCTAAAAATCTCGGCAAAGCTTGGTCAATTTTTGCCTTGTCCATAACCATTTCGTTAGTTATGCCAGTTAATTCTGTGACTTTTTCTGGAATTAATTTTTCTGGATTTACTAATTCATTGAAAGTTTCTGTGATCTCTCCGTTTTTTATTCTGACAGCGCCAATTTCTGTGATCTTATCAGCAAATCTTGACAAACCAGTAGTTTCTAAGTCAAAAACAATAAATTCTTGATCTTTTATGTCATTAATTTCAGGGACTTCTCTTTCCGATAAATTCGTTAAAATTCTTAGTTCATCTTCTACTAAGAGCAATTCTGCGCCAGGAAGCATTTTTTTGCCAGTTTTTTTGATAGCTTCATATAAATCTGGTAAGCCTTGCAAAGTTTCGGTGTCAGTAATTCCAATAGCATCCCAATCCCAATCTTTTAATACATTTACAATATCAACATTATCGACAAAACCATCTAAGTTGGTCATTTTGCTATGAAGTTGAAGTTCAATTCTTTTTTCATCTGCCGTGTCAATTTTTTTGCTTAATTGTGTTTCTTCTAAGGAATTTATGGTAAAAACTTCATCATGGGCATAGTCATCGTAATTAAGAACCCCTTGAACTTTTACGCCAATTCCTTCTTTGAGATTTTTTAGTTTGGAATTTGTTTTCTCACTTGCAAAAATCTTACAACTTATGGCATCAGTTTCATCTTCAAGGTCAAAAGTGTAGATAAAAGAATGATTTTTGGTTTCAAAAACATCAAGGGCAAAAACTTTTCCTATAAGAACAACTCCTAGACCTTTTTTATCATAAATATCTGATATTGAAATTACATCGTCTTTGATTTTTCTGCCAAATTTAAGAGTATCTTTTTTGCAATCTTCTTTTTTTTCTTCTTTTTTCTTTTTATTAATGGCTTTACTTATCCTATTTCTTAAATCTTCTTCTTTGCTTGCTAAGAAGTTTTGATAAGTATCTTCCTTAGGAGAAATTTCCTTGCTTTTTTCATAGCTATCAGGATTTTTAGCTGGATTTAAGCTAATTTCTTCTTTTTCTTTATTTGAAATATTATTTTCTTCATTTTTATAATCGATTATTAATGTCAAATAAGAAAAATAAGCTTCTAGATTTTTTATAAGCTCATCATCAAGATTTTCATTTGTTGATTCTATTGATAATTTAAGCTCGTTTTTATTTTTATTATAAATAGCAGAGCTTATAAAATATTCATTTTCCTTTATTTCAATAAATTTATATAAATCAATTTTCATTTAGATTGCTTTCTTTTAATACATCTACAAGCGTATCGACAATTTCTTCTTCTTTTACTTTTTTTATAGTCTTGCCATTTTTAAAAAGGAATCCCATACCATTTGCAGCAGATATCCCATAATCTGCTTCTTTTGATTCCCCTGGACCGTTGACTGGACAGCCCATTATTGCAACTTTTGCATTTATTTTTAGGTCTTCGGTCTTTTTTTCAACTTCTTCTACGATTTTTTCCAAATCTACACTTGTTCTAGAGCAAGTTGGACAAGAAACTATATCAAGTCCATCGCTTCTTAAATTTAGGGCTTTTAGGATTGCTTTTGCAGCTTTTACTTCTTCTATTGGATCTCCTGTTATTGAAACTCTTATGGTATCTCCAATTCCATCTTTTAACAAAGATCCAATTCCGATTGAGGATTTGACTAAAGCTTGGTACAAAGGTCCAGCTTCTGTTACTCCCAAATGCAAAGGATAATCGCAAAGAGCTGATAATTTTCTGTAAGCATCGATCATGGTATTTACATCAGAAGATTTTACAGAAATTTTGATATCGTAAAAGTCCATATCTTCCAAAATTTTTATCTCTTCCATGGCACTTGCCACAAGGCTATCTGCATTTACTCCATGAAATTTATCGATTATTTCTTTGGAAATTGACCCGGAATTAACCCCAATTCTTATTGGAATATTCCTATTTTTGCAAGCTTCTACTATTTCTTTTACCTTATCAGAAGAGCCGATGTTTCCTGGATTATATCTTAAACAGTCGCAACCATTTTCCACTGCTGCCAAGGCTAATTTATAATCAAATTGTATATCTGCCACAAAAGGAAGATTTGTCATCTCCTTTATTTTTGAAATTGCTTTAGCATCATCCATATCATTTATGGCAGATCTTGATATGTCGCAGCCTGCTTTTTCTAAGTCATTAATTTGTTTTACAACATTTTCTATATCGCTTGTTTTAAATGTTGTCATTGATTGGATAGAAATAGGAGAGTTAGCTCCAATTCCAACATCTCCTACAAAAATTTGTCTAGTTTTTTTTCTCATTACATCTCCTTAAAAAAGTGTAAAAACATCTTTTATAGTAACTAATAATATTAGACCTAAAAGTATTACAAAACCAACAATAGTTACTTTTTCTTCGATTTTCTTATTAACTTTCTTCTTTGTTATCATCTCATAAAGATTTGTCACAAGTTTTGAACCATCCAAAGCTGGAAATGGTATTAGGTTAAAAACTCCAAGGTTAACACTAATATATGCCAAAAAATACAAGAGATTCATAAGTCCATTATTGGCTTGATTTCCTATTTCTTTTACAACTCCTACTGGTCCGCTTAAAGCTTTAACTGATAATTTTCCTGTAAATAAATTGCCCAAAATAGAAAAAATCATTTTTACATTCTTATTCATTTCCTTAAAGCCAAGGCCTATAGATTCAAAAAATCCCACATCTCTTAGCTTGGAGCTTACACCAAGAAAGGCTGTATTTTTTTCAAAATAAGGTTTTACGGTAAAAGATTTTTCCTCATCATTTCTTTTTACTAAAACTTCTACCGGCAAATCTTTGACGTTTTCTTCATAAAATTTGGACAAAATTTTTGAAATATCGGCAAATTCAGAAATTTTTTCATCATTTACTTTTAGTATTTGATCGCCAATTTCAATTCCAGCTTCTTTTGCCTTTGAATTTTCAGAAAATCCTCCAACTTTTGTGCTTGCAGTTCCTGTATTAAAAATGACTACAGAAAAAATAATTGCTGCTAATAATAAATTCATAAAAGGTCCTGCAAGGATTGTTAGAAATCTCTTAAAAGCTGGCGCATTGTCATAACTTCTTGGATCTGATGAAGATTCATCTTCACCTTCCATGGCACAATAGCCTCCGATTGGCAAGATCCTTAGAGAATATAAGGTTTCCCCTTTTTCTTTTGAATAAATCGCAGGCCCCATGCCAACTGCAAATTCATTTACTTTTATTCCTGATAATTTCGCCACTATAAAATGCCCGAACTCGTGGATTGTCACCAAAAGCAAGAACATAATTATGGCTATAATAACTGTTTTCATTTAAACTCCTTAAATAATGGAAAAGAGATATAAAAGTGGCGCTATGAAAATCATTGAATCAAATCTATCCATAATCCCACCATGACCTGGTATTAGGTCGCCAAAATCTTTTATTCCAGTTTGTCTTTTTATAAAGGATGCTATCAAATCTCCAATTTCTGATAAAAAAGATCCTACAATTGAAAATACAATAACATATATTAATTCTATATTAAGTGAAGAATATTTCACATAGATACAATTTAAAATAACTGCTCCCAAAATTCCGCCAACAGCTCCTTCGATGGTTTTGTTTGGGCTAATATGAGCGATTGATTTTACTTTGTGTTTGCCGATTGTAGATCCTACAAGATAGGCGAAAGTATCAGATCCCCAACTGGTTAGATACAAAAGCCATACATATCTATCATCAACTATTCTTATAATATTTCCCATAAGCACAGGGACATACATTAAGATAAATAAGCTTGTAAAAACATCTTCTATGGTGTTTTTGGTATTAAAAATCATATAAACCAAAACCAAAAATATTGAGAAAATAATGGCAAGTGTGTAAATTTCAGTGCTTAGAAGATAAGCCCCAGAAATTATGAGCAAATCGCATACCATTAGAAGTCCCCATGGGGGAAATATTCCTTTTTTATTAAAAGCGTTGGCCATTTCTTTTATGGCAATCAAAGAAAATATGGCAACACCCAAACTAAGAGTATTGTGGCCAAAAAAGGTAATTATAAGCATAATAAAAAGTATAATTACCCCACCAAAAGTTCTAAGTAAAAGATTCATTTGATATCTCCAAATCTTCTATTTCTTTTTTTGTAAGCTTCTATCGCCTTATCAAATTCATCACTTGTAAAATCTGGCCATAGGCAATCGGTAAAATAAAGCTCACTATAAGCTATTTGATAAATCAAAAAATTTGAAATTCTTAGCTCTCCACCAGGTCTAATTAACAAATCTGGATCCGGAATATCCTTAGTATAAAGATTTTCTTTTATCAAATCCTCTGTAATTTCAAAGCTTTCATATCCCTTATCTATAATAGATTTTACTGCATGAACGATTTCAGCTTGTCCCCCATAATTTAGGGCTATATTTATAAATAAAGATTTATTGTTTTTTGTTTTATCCAAAGCAAGTTTGCAGGCTTTTTTTGTTGGGCTTGGTAAAGCTTCTAAATCTCCTAAGAAATTTAACTTGCAGTCATTATCCATAAGCTCAGCAAGTTTTTTTTCGACAAAGCTTATCAAAAGTTTCATCAAATAATCAACCTCGCTTGCTGGTCTTTTCCAATTTTCAGTAGAAAAAGCATACAAGGTTAAATATTTTACTCCGCAATTTTTGGCATGAATTGCTATATCAACTACATTTTCTGCTCCACGTTTGTGACCAAAAGTTCTAGGTTTGCCTTTATTTTTTGCCCAGCGACCATTGCCGTCTAAAATTATCGCCACATGTTTTGGTATATTTTTATCTTCCATAATTTCCTCAAAATAAACAATCTAAGCATATTATACCATTTTTTGAAATTACTTATAATAAATCAAAAAATAAGAGCAGAATTATCTACTCTTAATGAATTTATCAACTTTCATTTATATTTATTATTTTTCCAATCATCGTAAAAAAATTTTATATAGATTAGCACAACAAATATTCCAAGCACTATAAAAAATTTATTTACATTATCTTTGACATAGTTCTTAGAAATTCCTGATAATATAAAAACCATGCCAAGAAGTATGCCCGTAACATTTGCAATAATTGATCTCTTTTTTTTATCTTACAATAGCACTTGTCTGGTATAAATTAAATGTTCCAGAATCATTTATTGGTCTTCTATAATATTTCGTTGTTCCTATTGTATGAGAAAATGAAAAACCTGATCCTAGTAACTCTGCTGAAATTCCTGTAGATGCAGAACCACTAACTTCTGCAACTAATGTTCCATAATAAGCATAAAACATTGTAGTCGCAGGTAGTCTATTATTTTTGCCCCAGGCTGAACATGAACTGGATTCTATCTTAGTTGTAGTAATACTGTTAGTTATTCCTAAATATGGATTTCCTATATAATTAATTTGTCTAAATGAACCTTCATTGTATAATTCTACAGGAATACTTATCTGTACAGTAGTCCTTCCAAAAGATCTTGATTCTCTAAAAGTATGAGGTCCTACCCAAAGCATACCTTCTTTAGGCATTTTTCTTTGAATAAACATTTTTAGAAAATCAGGTTCTAAAGAAGCTGTTTCAATTAATTTTCCACTTTCCTTATCTTTTATATCACATATTCTCTTGTTCCCCTGATTATAATAGATAATGTCAACCTCATCTTCGTCATAATTATCAATAGAAAATCTAATATTATCCGACTTTAAGTCTTCGGCGTTTACTTTTGTAGCTTTCATAAAAATAACTACTATCATAAGTAATCCAAATACAAACTTAACCACTTTTTTCATAACTATCTCCTTTAAAATTAAATCTTAAAAATAGTAACTTAATACAATACGTGAAAAAGCGACGGACTATTATGCAAACGTTTGCCATGATTATTGCCTAATAACCATTTATTTATTTTAATTGTACAGCAAACTTTGTATTTTGTCAATAATTTATTTCTAGTTAATATGTTAAATCACTTTACAACATGGTCTATTTTATATCTTTGCATTTTAACAATAAAATAGATTATTTTTTTAATATATATTCATAGCTATCTACATATATCAAGGTCAGATTGATCTTTTTGTAAAATTTTAGTCTTTATGTTAAGTATAAGTAATTCATAATCTTTTCTATTTCTAATTTCATAAAACATAATTTTTGCAACCATACATTAAACCACATTCCCAAATATAAATAAGATCAGAGTTCACTAATACTATTGTTTTTGTAAAAAACTCTTACATACAATAATAAGCTTATATAATAAAAATTCTATTGACTATGATTAATATATTTTCCTTATATCTGATCATAAATTACTCTCATAATTTCTTCAAAGCTTGTCCTACCATCAAAAACTTTGCCAAGTCCATTGTAAGCCATACTTTTAAATTGATTTTTTTCTGCGTAAGTATTTAGACTTACCAAGTCGATTTTGCCTTCTCTAATAAGATCTCGAAATTCATCTGTTATTAAAAAAACTTCTTCTATTGCTTCCCTTCCCTTGTATCCGTCCATACAATTTGGACAACCATTTGGTCTATAAATTTTTGTATCTCTTGGAATATCCATGTATTTTCTAGCTATTTGATATTCCAAGTCTGTCATTGTATCTTCTTTCTTGCAAGAGCAAAGTTTTCTTACTAACCTTTGACTTGCTAGTGCATTTATGGCTGAAGATAAGAGATAATCAGCAATTCCCAAGTCCTTTAACCTAATTATTGATGATAGAGCATTATTAGTATGTAGAGTTGTAAGTACCAAATGTCCAGTAATTGCAGCTCTTATAGCAATTTGAGCAGTTTCTTTATCTCTTATTTCTCCAACCATAATTATGTCTGGATCTTGGCGAAGAATCGACCTTAGAGCATTAGCAAAAGTAAAATCGATTTTTTCGTTGATATTTATTTGATTTATCCCACAAATATTGTATTCAACTGGATCTTCAATGGTAATTATATTGTCATTATCATTATTTAGCTTATTTAAAAGTGCATAAAGAGAAGTAGATTTTCCAGAGCCTGTTGGTCCAGAAAAAATTATCATACCAGACTTATTTTTTATGGCTTTTTGCAAAATTTCTTTTGAAGTTTCAGAAAACCCCAACAAGTTTGCTCTTTTTTCAAAAGAAAAGACGCTTAGAACTCTTATTACAAGTTTTTCTCCATTTATTGTCCCAATTGAAGAAACTCTAAAATCTATCATGTCAAAGCCTTTAAGCTTTAAACTTTGATCTTGGGGCCTTCTATGCTCAGCTATGTCCATATTTGCCATTAATTTGATCTTTGTAATGAGCATTTGATAATTTTCTTTGTTTATTCTTAAAATCTCAACCAATCTTCCATCAATTCTAAGCCTAATTCTAGCATAAGATTCTTCTGGTTCAATATGAATGTCACTTGCATCATTAGCTAAAGTATAATCTATCAAATCATATACAAACTTATCAATATTATTACGAATTTCTCTTTGATCTAGCATTAATTACTCCAATATTTCCCACCAAGCGACCTGTATCTAACTGCTTCTAAAAGGTGTTTTTCGCTGATATCTTTGGCTTGGTCAAGGTCGGCGATAGTCCTTGCCATTTTTAAAATTTTGTTAAAACTTCTTACAGAAAAATTGTATTTGTTAAAGGCAAGCTTTGCTAGCTTTTCAACTTCTGGACTTAGTTTTATGTATTTTTTCATCAAAGCTGTGCTAAGCTGTGAATTTGTATTTATCTTTTCATTTTTATAGCGATCTTTTTGAATGTTTCTTGCAATTTCCACTTCTTTTTTTAATTCATCTGATGATTTTGAATAAGAAGTATCTTTCAAATCCTCGTATTTTACAGGATCAACTTCTATATGAATATCAATTCTATCCAATATAGGCGCAGAAATCTTATTTAGATAACGTCTAATCTCATTTTGTGAACAAGTACATTCTTTTAAGGGATTGCCAAAATTGCCACAAGGACAAGGATTCATTGCGGCTATCAATATAAAATCTGAAGGATATTTTAGACTTGCTTGAGCTCTGGAAATATTTATCTCGTGATTTTCTATTGGCTCTCTTAAAGATTCTATGGTTTTTTTATCAAATTCTGGAAATTCATCTAAAAATAAAACTCCTCTATGAGCTAGAGAAATTTCTCCAGGCTTTGGGATTGAATGACCTCCTCCTATTAGCGCAACTTCGCTTGCGCTGTGGTGAGGTGACCTAAAGGGTCTTTGATTTACAAGTTTGCCCCTATCTAATAAGCCCATTATCGAATAAATTTTAGTTACTTCTACTTTTTCATCAAAACTCATATCAGGTAAAATCGTCGGCAGATGTTTTGCAGAAAAAGTTTTGCCAGATCCAGGAGGCCCAATCATCAATAGATTGTGGTTGCCAGCTGCTGCTATTTGCAAGGCTCTTTTTAGGCTTTCTTGACCTTTTATATCCTTAAAGTCATAATCAAAGTGGATATCATCGTCGATTTTTGATAAATCTAGTTTATGAGGGATAAGGTCTTTTTCCTTGTTTAAAAAACTTACAATATCGTTTAAATTTTTGAAATGATAAATTTCAACATCGTTGATTATTGCGCATTCATCCTTGTTTTCATCTGCAATTATAAATTTCCTAAAACCAAGTTCTCTCATAGCTATAACCATAGCTAAGGCTCCTCTAATTGGGGCGATTCTACCATCTAAGGCCAATTCTCCTAAGAATATATATTCATCGTGATCGTAATTAATAACTCCCATTGAGGATAAAAGTGAAATTGCAATTGGCAAATCCAATTGAGTTCCTTCTTTTTTTAGGTCTGCTGGTGAGAGATTAACCGTAATTCTACCAAGTGGAAATTTATAACCTGAGTTGACAATAGCAACCCTAACTCTTTCTTTGGATTCTTTTATCGATGAATCTGGCAAACCAACAATTAGAAAAGCCGGCAAGCCTGATGTTATATCGCTTTCAACTTCTACAAGATTTCCCGTTAGTCCAAGTAGACTACAGGTGTTTGATTTAGAATACATATTATTCTCCAAGTCCTAAAATATTTTGATATTTTAAAAAGCTATCATGAGCTTTAGCGTTATAAGAAACTTCTTTTCCATCTTTGTCTGTAAAGGCAAGTTTTCTGCAATGAAGCAATTGATGGTCTAGATTAAAATTGTGCTTGACATTTCCATAAACTGGATCGCCCAATAAAGGATGATTTAGATAAGTCATGTGAACTCTTATCTGATGAGTGCGCCCTGTTATAAGGTGAATTTTTACCAAGGAATAGCCATCCACTTCTTTTAAAACTTCATATTCGGAAATTGCAATTCGGCCAGATTTACTAACCGCCATTTTTCTGCGATTATTTTTATCCCTATCCATAAAAGTTTCTATTCTTCCAGATTTTTTGTCAAAATTTCCAAAAACTATAGCCAAATATTCTTTGTAAACTTGTCTTCTTTCAAAAAGATCTTTAAGATATTTATATGATTCATTATTTTTTGCAATAACCATAAGCCCTGTCGTATCTTTATCAAGTCTGTGGACTATGCCAGGCCTATCATCTCCACCAATATGAGATAGCCCCTCATAGCCATATTTATAAAGTAAGCCATTTACCAAAGTTCCACTTACGATATTTCCTGCAGGGTGGACAATGACATTAGTATTTTTATCGATAATTGCATAGTCGTCATTTTCATAAATGACATTAATATCCATAGGTTCAGGCTTTATTTCTACAACCTCAAAAAGCTCATCATCTATATCAATCTCATCTTCCTCTTCCAATTTGTAAGAAGGCTTAATATTTTTATTATTTACTTTTATTTTATTATCTTTGATAAAATTTTTTATTTTTTCACGAGGAATTTCTTCAAATTCATCCGAAATATATTTATCAACTCTAATTTTTTCATATGCTTTAAGTTTCATAATATAATTATAGCAGTTAGTAAAAAGTCTTTCCAATATTTGTATATCTTAGGCTTATTTATTAAAAATTCCAAGAAAAAAGACTGCATAATTATTCGCAGTCTAATTCTAATCTATTACTTTTCTTTTTTTCTTAAAAACGCAAAGCCAGCTGTTGTTGAAAATAATGTTACTATGCTAGCTATTTGAGAAGATATTCCTGTTTTGGCATTTTTACCTGCTATTACCGTTTTCGGTATTTCTGTTCTTATAATATCTTTCTTACTTGTTTTTGTCTGAACTTTTTTAACTTTTGCTTTTGTTTTTAATACATTCTTATTTTTATAATTTTTATTTGTGAGTTTTTGTGTTTTTGGAGATTTTTCTTCTTTAGTCTTATTTTCATCAGAAGATTTGCTTTCAGTGCTTTCTTCTTCATCAGTTTCTGTAGTATTTTTTTCTTCTGTTTCATTTTCTAATGCATCAGAAGTTTCATGATTATCAGCTTCTTCCTTATCATTTTTTCCTGATTTTACTTCTTCATTTTTTATATTATCTTTAGTTTCTTCCTCTAAATTCTTAGACTCTTTTTTCATTAATGTCCCATCTTCTGAGTAATTTTTAAGAAAATTTATTCCAAGAATTTCATTTAATTCTTCATTAAAATCTTCATTGTAGTAAACTTGATTATCTTCTAGATTTATTTCATCACTTGCAAAAGCTTCTTTAGGCAAAAATGAAAAAGAGTAGAAAATCGCTAAGGAAATTACGCAAACTGAAAGTTTTTTGCCCTTATATTTTCTTTCTTCTTTTAATATAGATGACTTTTTTTCATTAAAATAACTTGTACTTTTATTTTTGCTTTTCATAAGCTTTCCTTCCTTTATATATAAGTCGATATTTTTTCTAAGTAGATTAAGCTTAATTTCTTAATTCTTCTTATATTATAACATAAATAATTAAATTATAATATTTTCAAATGATTTTCTAAGCATTATTAATTCACTATAATATTTATGTATTTTTATTCAGTAAAGCATTGATTCATTATCTGCTTTTAAAGTTTAATTTGCTAGCAAGATTGCAAAAATCATCTTTCCTTAGTTCATAATAAACTACAGAATTTAGCTTTCCTAATTGATCTTTGAAAGAATTGTAAGAAATAGATTTTTCTTTAAAACCTAGCTTTTCATAGACATGCTGGGCTCTTTTGTTAACTAAATTTGTATCTAGAGTAATAAGCCTTGCATCCATTTTAAATAACTGATCAATAAATAGGCTTAAAATAATTCTTCCCAAACCCTTATCCTGATATTGAAATTCACATATTTTTATTCCTATGTCATAAACAAAATCACCTTGATATTTATAATTCATTTCTCCTATTGGCAAATTTTTATATTCTATAATTAGAGTTCTTTTTTTCTCATCACTATCATTTAAAAGTTGCTTCGAAATTTTTTCTGCACTTGTATTTAATCCCAAAGGGAAACCAGCATGAGCCATAACTTTGCCATCATTCCACCATTTAGCCAATTGGTTTGAATCATCTGGATTTGCATTTCTGATATTTATGTCTTGGTATTTTATATCCAAAATTCTATCTCCTTTAAAAATTATTATATGATTTTTGGATAATCATACATATTTATAAGAATTGGCACGCCAGGAGGGAATCGAACCCCCATCTTTGGCTTCGGACACCTTTATTTTGCCATTAAACTACTGGCGCAAGTATGATATTACTATACTGGATTTGATCTAAAAATCTTAGTGGCAAAAATGTGTTTCCAAGACCGCTATCTATATGGATGGTCGAATTTTTGTAAGTGTAAACTCCCTTGTCATAATTTGGCAAAAATCCCTCGCCAGGACTAATAATTCCACCGATTATTGGAAATCTTACTTGACCGCCATGAGTGTGACCAGAAAATACAAAATCAATATTCTCCTTATAATTTTCTCTGAATTTTTTGGAAAAATGTGTTAATAAAATATTTATAGAATTTTCATTTCCTTGGTAATTTTCATAGGAAAAGTTAAACATACTTGTTCCATAAAGATAAATTTTTTGACCTGAAACTTCCAAATATTCTCCATCATTGTCTAAATATTTAATTCCAAGTTTTTCCATTTCTTTTATAAATAAATCAAGTTTTGGACCGGCTTCTTCGTGATTGCCGGTAATATAGAAGATTTTTTTCTTTAATTTTGAAAGATTTTTCAAAAAATAAAGAGACCTTTCAATCTTCCTATCTTCTCCATAATCTAGAATATCCCCAGTAAGAACTATAAAATCCGGATCAAATTTTCCGATTTTTTCCATAACTTCGTCTAAATTTTTAAGAGCATTAGAATGAAAGTCAGAAATTTGTGTGATTTTTATAGGGCTTGAAATTTTTGGACTTTGTAGGAGAACTTTATTTTCCTTAGCGACAAAACATTGATTGTCTATATATAAAGCTAGACTTAGGCCAGCTAGCGCTAGTCCAAGTCCAATTTTCTTTTTTGTATTTTTATTCATCTAAATCCTCTATATAAGATTTATAGGCCATATCTGATGGAATTTTAAATCCAGCTCTTGGACTAAAACTTCTACCTGTTATATTTGCGCCATCTACAGTAGCAGAGCGTTTAAATTGACTAGTCGTAAATCTTTTAAAATATGAATCTAACCATTTTTTAATTGTATCCAAGTCGTATTTGTCCGAAAAAGCGCTATAAGTATCTTCCAAAATTTCTTTTGCACTTAAATGATAAGTCAAATGTTCATAGATAAAAAAGTCTATTAGCTCATAAGGTCCTATAATATCTTCTGTTTTTTGGCTAATTTGATCTTTACTTTCATTTATTAATTCTGGAGAAACTGGAGTATCGATAATATCCATCAAAACTTCTTTTAGTTTTATATTTTCGGTGTCATTTGCAATTGCTTCTATAATATATCTAATTTCTGTTTTCATTAGACTTGCATTTAATGAATAATTACTCATATGATCTCCATTGTAGGTTGCAAAGCCTTGCATATTTTCAGATAAATCGCCAGTTCCAATTACAATTCCATTTCCCATATTGGCAAGATCAAAAAGTACTTGAGTCCTCTCTCTTGCTTGAGCGTTTTCATAAGCACTGTCAGCTGTCACTCCATCATGACCAATATCTCTTAGGTGAATTTTGACAGCCTCGCTAATATCTATTTCCTTTAAAGTTAGACCAAGAGATTCGCAAAGTCTGTAGGCGTTAGATTTAGTTCTATGGCTTGTTCCAAAAGCTGGCATGGTATAACAGTGTATTCCTTTAAAGTCTAAATTTTCTTTTTTAAATGCGTGGACAATAGTAAGAAGTACCATCGTTGAATCTAATCCTCCAGAAACACCAAGAAATACATCTTTTATACCGATATGATTCAGCCTGCTTAATAATCCACTTGCCCCAATTTCTAAAACATCATTTATATATTGATCTCTTTTTTCATAGACAGGTAAATAAGGGAATTTTTCTTTTTTTTCTATTGGATTATCAAATTTTTTATAAAATAAACTTTCTTCGTCAACTTCAAGGCTAAATCTTCCCACATAATCAACTTCTTTATTGTTTGAGCTTTTGATTATTTCCCCATCATTTGCAATAATGTTTAAGCCAGAATAAACAAAATCTGTTGAGCTTTCTCCTAGGCCTTGAGATGTGTGGATGTAGGTTAAATCTTTTGACAAAAATTCAACTGCCTTTGAAATTTTTTCATCTTTTAGGGCAAATTTAGGATCTGCTGAAGGATGAAGAATTATTTGTCTTGAACATTCTGCTTTTTCTTTATATCTTAAGCTTCTAGGAATTGGTAAAAGTTCATCTTCGCCAATTGTAATTCCTATTGGCAATTGATTGATGGTTGCCCAGCTAGGATTAAAATCTGGCCAACTATCCAAAATATTTATAATTACATCATCTTCCAAATCATTGGCAAAAATATTTTTTTCTAGAACTGATAGATTTTTCTTGGTATAAATATATAATAGTTCGCCAGCTAAAATTAAGGCAATTGAATTATATAATTTGTTATTGTAAGAAAAAGGAAATCCCAAAGTAAATATTATTTTATAGTCTTTTGAAAATTCCAACAATTCTATAAGCGCTTTTTCGCATGAGTCTACAAGATCTAAATATCCATCATATAAACTTGCTCCAGTAAGGCTTAATTCTGGCAAAGATAAGATATCAACCTTATCTTGGTCGGCTTTTTTTATTATTTCTTTTATAGTTTCTTTATTTTTATTTACATCTCCAAGAGCAACTTTGAAGTTAGTTGATCTGATTTTTAAATTCTTTTTCAAATTCTCACCTCTTAAGATGATTTTACCACAAATATTTTAAGAGGCTTTTATTTGAAATAAAGTTAACAAAAATCTTTAATATAAATAGGCAATGAAGTATAATAAATAAAAATACAAATTGAATTAGGGAGGAAAAATGAACAATATTAGAGAAATTACCGATAATGTTTTTTATGTAGGTGTTAACGATCGTCGAATAGATAGATTTGAAAATATGTTTCCACTTACAAAAGGCGTGGCTTACAACTCATATTTAATTAAGGATAAAAAAAATGTTTTGCTAGATAGCGTTGAAGCTGCCTTTACCAGAGCTTATTTAGAAAATATTGAAAAAGCCCTTGACGGTGAAGATCTTGACTACCTAGTAATACACCATATGGAACCAGATCATTGCAGAAATATTGACTTTGTTTTGAATAAATATCCAAATGCAAAATTTGTTGGCAATGCAAAAACTTTTAAATTTTATGAACAATTTTACAACGATGCTTTCAAAGATAGATATTATGAAGTAAAAGAAGGCGATGAAATAGATCTAGGTAAGCACAAGCTTAAATTTGTCTTTGCTCCTATGGTTCACTGGCCAGAGGTTATGATGAGCTATGAATCAACCGATAAATTATTATTTACAGCTGATGCTTTTGGCGCTTTTAATGCGATTGATGGACATTTGAAGGCAAAAAATATTATCCACAGAGGAAATTGGTTAGATGAAGCTCGTAGATATTATGTTAATATAGTAGGTAAATTTGGCAATCAAGTTCAAGCTCTATTTAAAAAAGTTCACGATTTGGAAGTTAGTGCTATTTTACCACTCCATGGTCCAGTTTATGATGATAAAGAATCAATTGATTTTATCATGGAAAAATATAATAAATGGTCAACTTTTACTCCAGAAGAAAAAGGTGTAGTTATTGTTTTTGCAAGTATGTATGGCGATACAGAGCAAGCTTGTGACATTTTAGCCAAAGAGTTGGCTGAGCTTGGAGTAAATGAAGAAATAGAAATTTATGATGTTTCAAACACAGATCCTTCATATATAATTTCTGCTTGCCACAAATATTCCCATGCAGTTTTCGCACCAATAAATTACAATTCTGGTTTATATTATAAAATGGGAGCTTTCTTAGAAGAATTAGTTGGTACTGGTTACAAAAATAGACACATAGCTTTCTTGAACAACTGGTCTTGGGGCGGTACAAGCCTTAAAGTTTCAAAAGAACTTCTAGAAGCTGGCAAACACACCTATATAGGTGAAGATGTTTTAATTAATTCATCTGTTAAAGATCAACAAGTCGAAGAAATAAAAGATTTAGCCAAGGCTATAAAAGAAGATTTAGATAAAATGTAGGAACATAATTTATAAAATTAAGAGTCCACAGAATGTAATATTTGTGGACTCTTAATTTTTGAATCTAAAATGAATTAATATAAAAAAATCTTTGATAAGACTTCTGAACTGACCCCCAAAAGTTAGACCTAAAAACTAACTAACGGAGGTCAGTTTTTTAATGGCAAAATATAGCACAGAATTCAAAATGAAAGTAGTAAAAGAATATTTAGAATCAAACATCTCATATAAATCTTTATCAGACAAATATTGCATACCATCAGAAAGCGTAGTGAAAAGCTGGGTAAATGCATACAAATCACAAGGCTATGAAGGACTAAAAGTAAAAAGAAAAAATACACAATATACTTTGGAATTCAAGTTAAATGTAGTAAACTTGTACTTAACAGGAGAAATGTCCTATCAAAGCCTAGCAAACAATCTTAAAATCAATAATCCATCAATAATCACCCGATGGGTCAATGAATATAGAGAAAAAGGAATTGAAGGACTTAGATCTAAAAAGAGAGGAAGACCTTCAAAAATGCCAAAATCCCCAAAGAGATCAAAAGACACTAAAATAGAATCATCAGCAAACATAACTAATTTAGAAAATGAATCATTAACACAAGCACAACTAAAAGAAAAGATAAAGAAATTAGAAGAAGAAAACTATTGGCTTCAATTAGAAAATGATGCAATAAAAAAAAAGATAGAATTGTCTCAAATGACAGATACAGAAATAAGACAATTGCTGAAACAATCAAAGTCTTAAGAGATAAATACAAACTAAAAGACTTGTTAAAATACTTTAACATTGCCAAATCAACATACATGTATTGGCAAAAACGCTTAAATAAACCAAATAAAGATCTAGAATTAGAAAAGAAAATACTTAAAATAAGAAAAGACAATCCAAACTACGGCTACAGAAGAATAACAGCAATGTTAAAAAGATCAGGACTGATAATAAACAAAAAGAAAGTACAACGATTAGTTCAAAAGTTAAAACTTCAAGTAAAAAGCTATTCAAGAAAAACAAGAAAATACTCATCCTACAAAGGACAGGTAGGAAAAATATCAGACAACAAAATAAAAAGAAACTTTAAAGTGGAAACACCATACACACAAATAACAACAGACACAACAGAATTTAAGTATTTAGAAAAAGATAAAACAGGAACATATCAAATAAAGAAACTCTATCTAAACCCATACCTAGATATGTACAACAGTGAAATACTTAGCTATGAAATATCAAAACACCCAACAATAGAACCAATCTTAAAAGCCTTAGACAAAGCAATAGAGGTAACTAATAAAAATAAAGAAAAAAGAATATTCCACTCTGATCAAGGCTGGGCATACCAAGTAAAGCAATACACATCAAAACTAGAAGAAAATGACATCACTCAATCCATGTCAAGAAAAGGAAATTGCTTAGACAACTCACCAATGGAAAATTTCTTTGGGATATTAAAACAAGAAATATATTACGGAAATAAATTCTATTCATACGAGCACTTAAAACAAACAATTGAAGATTTCATAAAATATTACAACGAAGAAAGAATAAAAGAAAAATTAGGATACTTATCACCAATAGAATACAGAAAGAAGAATGCAGCATAAAAATTTCCTACCCCTAGGGGTAGGATAGGACAAAGAAATACCAGGGCTAGTTTAGTTCTAACTCTGGTATTAGGTCCAACTTTGTGGGGTCACCTTATTCCTTATCAAAGATCTTTTTATTTTATAATTTTTTTAATAACTTAACTTTTGAGTTTTTATATGGCGGATATTTAATTTTATTATCAAAATTATCTGATGCAATCATAATGGATTTTTTATTAGAGAAATTTGTAAATCCTGAATATCCATGATATCCCCCCTGACCGCTATATTCAACTCCGCCAAATTCTAGATTAGGATTTGAAACTACCATTAAGGTATCATTTACCATTCCATTACCAAATTCCATATTATACATAACTTTTTCTTTGATTCTATCATCTTTGGTAAATAGGTAAAAAGCAAGTGGTTTAGCAAGTCTTTTTATTTTGTATAAAATTTCATTGAGATTTTCGTAGGTAATTATAGGAAATATAGGTCCGAAGATTTCTTCTTCCATAAGTTTGTTATCAAAATCTACATTATCTACTATGGTTGGAGCAAGTTTTCTCTTTTGCAAATTATAGGATCCACCAAAAATTACATCTTGATTTTCTATTAATTCTAGAAGCCTTTTTAGATGATCTTGATTTATTATCTTAGGATAATCTTCGCAAGTTAAAGGATCATTTCCATAAAAATTAATTAAACTTTCTTCAAGCTGTCTGATAAATTTATCCTTAACGGCTGCGTGAACTAAAATATAATCTGGAGAAACGCAAGTTTGACCTGCATTTACAGTATTACCCCAAGCAATTGATCTTGCCGCCAAATTGATATTAGCATCCTTTTCAACTATTACTGGAGATTTTCCTCCTAATTCCAAGGTCACTTTTGAAAGATTTTTGCTGGCTTTTTCCATAATTATCTTGCCAACTTTGCTCCCACCTGTATAAAATATATGATCATATTTATAAGATAGAAGCTCATCATAAGTCACTTCTTCATTATCCACTACATAAATGTAGGAATTCTTAAAATTACTATTTATCATTTCCCTTATAACTTTTGAAGTTTCTTTGGATTTCCTACTTGTTTTTAAAATAACAGTATTTCCGGCAGCCACCGCTTCAACTAATGGGTCGATAGCAAGTGAAAATGGATAATTCCATGGAGATAAAATTAATGTTACTCCAAGTGGTTCATGAAGCGTGTATGATTTTGCAGGCATAGAAAAAATCGGAGTTTTTTCATGGATTGGACTCATCCACTTATCTAAATTCTTTATGGCCAAATCTATTTCACCATAGACCATCATTAGCTCTGTTGAGTATGCTTCAAAATTAGACTTGCCCAAATCATTTTTTAAAGCTTGCAAAATAATCTCTTCGTATCTTTTGATTATCGCTTTTAATTTATATAGATTGTCTTTCCTAAAGTCTTTTGTTTTTGTCTGACCAGAATAAAAATATTCTCTTTGATTATCAACTATTTTCCCTAAATTCATCATACACTCCTTGCCAATAATTATTAGCTAAATTTTACCTATAATTATTGGTCGATTTTATTTTTTAAAGCCTCTGCCATTTTTTCTAAACCAGTTTCCAGATAGGACTTTGGACAAGCTAAATTAATTCTAACCATTCTATTTGCATCGCTAACAAAAGCCTTGTCTGCTTCGATAATTACTCCAGCTTCTTTGGCAAAAAATTCTTCTAAGTTTTCGTCATAAGCAAAATATTCTTTGAAATCTACCCAAGCTAAATAAGTTGTTTCTGCTTTTGTGACAATAGCTTTAGAAATATTTTTATCAAAAAATTCGTAAAGAAATTCAAAGTTTTTATCCAAGTAAGCATTCAAAGCCTTTAGCCAAGATCCGCCTTTGCTATAAGCTGCTATTATTGCTTCATGACTTAATGGATTAACTTTGTTATTATTATAGAAATTCCATTTTTTAAGTAAATCTTTGTTCCTAATAATAATGCAAGATTCAGCTAAACCAGCTATATTAAATGATTTTGAAGCTGACATGCAAGTTACTAACTTATCATAAGTCGGCATAACTTTTCCCAAAGGAATATGAGCTATGGTTTCTTTTCTTCTTAGATCGCAATGAATTTCATCAGATATAACAAAAATATCATATTTTTCTATTAAATCTTTTAGTTTAGTAAGTTCATCATTTGTCCAAGCTCTGCCAGTAGGATTATGAGGATTACAAAAAATAAATAAGCTCACATCATCTCTTGCCATTTTTTTATCCAAATCATCAAAATCTAAGAAATAATTTCCCTTATCGTCTTTTAGAAGAGGGCTTGTGATAAATTCTTTGCCATTTAACTTTGCGGCATTGGCAAATTGGCTATAAGAAGGACTAGTAATTAGTACTTTTTCATCATCTTTTAGTATATAGCCTACTAATTTTATCAAGGCATCGACAACGCCATTTGATAATACTAATTCATCTTTTTGGAAAGTAAAATCATATCTTTCTTTACACCATTTGCTTAAAGCGTCATAAAGTCTTGTATCATTATTTACAGTATAACCAAAAATTTTCTTTGCAATTCTGTCTTCTAGAGCTTCTTTTATTTCTGGTGCAACGGCAAATTCCATATCTGCTATCCAAAATTGAATAAGCTCTTCATCCTTAAAAGGTAATTTTATTTGAGAATCGTGAAAGACCCCTTCTTTGTAAGCTTCAAATTTTTTGGCATTTGTATTAGATCTGTCAATTACTTGATCAAAATTATAATCCATTAATCCTCCTTGCTAAATTAAAAAAACGGCAATGAAGAATTTTCACTGCCGATAATTTATTTTTCTTATAAACTTGCTATAGCTTCGATTTCTAAAATTCCACCTTTTGGCAAAGCTCCTACTTGTATAGCAGATCTTGCTGGTTTGTGATCAGTAAAATATTGACCATAAACTTCATTTACTGCTGCAAAATCATTAATATCAGCTAAAAAAACTGTACATTTAATAACTTTATCCATGCTTGTTCCAGCTTCTTCTAGTATAGCTTTTATATTTTCAAGAGCTTGCTTAGTAGCTGATTTTATTTCTGTTACTAATTCTCCAGTTTCTGGATTTAGTGGTAGTTGACCAGATGTAAATACTAAATTGTCCGTAGATATTGCTTGAACGTATGGTCCTATTGCAGCTGGTGCTTTTTTAGTGTTAATTTCTTTCATTTTAACTCCTTAAAATTTTATTTATCCAAAATTTAATATTTTAATTTAATAAATTTTTAGATACTCCTCTAAAGTTAGATCATTTTCATAGATTTCTTTTGCATTTGCAACTCCAACAAATCTAAAATGCCATGAGTAAGCAACATGGTTTGTTTTATCTTCTTTTCCAGATGGATATCTTTCAATAAATCCATATTTGTAGGCATTTTCACTTAACCATTTGTATTCAGCGGTTTTTTCAAATTTGTCGTTATATTTTGTTCCTTCTGTAAAGAAATCAAAGGCACAACCTAGTTGGTGTTCATTGCATCCAGGTACTGTACTTTCTATTTCACCTGCATCATACATCTTTCTTTCAAGATCATAAGATCTATAATCAGATGCAATTTTTATATCAAGCCCTTCTCTTTCCATATCTTGTCGCATGGTTTCAAAAGCTCTTTTTGCTGTCTTATCTACCCCTGGATCAAAATCTTCAGGCAATGGATATTCTTCACTAACATAAACTAAGCCGTTAATGATTTTTATCTGCCTACCACTATCAAGTTTAGATAGGCCAAATTTATTCACATAATAATAGGCATCATTGATTTTGATTTTAGTAAAACCATTTTCTGTGCCGTAGCTTGCTACATAAGTACCCTCTTTAATAAACTTTTCTGTTTTTGAGTAATCATTTGGATACTGGTAAGCGTATTGAGTTTTTGTACATAATAAATATTCCTTTAAATTATCAGAATACATATCATCAGCAACTTGTAATTTTTCATCTACTTTTGCATCATCAAAGCCTATTTGAGTTGCCACATGAGCATCCATCTCTGTTGTATTTTCATGAGCTTCTTCAATTATATTATTAATGCTTCCAGATGCTTGTCTATATTCCACCGGTCTTTCAATTTGAAATTGATCCTTAGGATTATTAAAGCCAAAATGGAAAATTCCAGCCATAGCTAAGGCAGCCAATACACTTCTACTAAAAATCTTTTTGTTTCTTGCTTTTCTTCTGCGTTCGTTTTTTCTCTTTTTTTCTCTGATACCTATATTAGACATATAAAATTCCTATTCATTTATTTCAATTATTTCGATTTTGCATTTTTATATCAGTAAGTCTGTGGGAAAGAAGAAAATAATTATTATAAAATATATCTCAATTTTATTTTCAATAATTACTTTACTTGCTATTTACATTATAACATTAATTGATAAAGAATACTAGTGCTTTTTTGGCTAAAATCTAACATTTTTACAAAAAAAATAGCCAAAAAGGCTAATTTTTTTAATATTATTTTTTTTTATCTTATTTTTTGAAAAAATCTAATAATTTTTGCAAGAAATTTTTCTTACCTTCACTATTAATTTCTTTGCTATCAGAATTTATTTTTGATGTATTTTCTCTTTTTCTGACTACTTTTTTTACCAATTCTTTTTCTTTTGATTCGATTTCATGTTTTTTGGCAATATTTATTAATTTTTCCTGAGCGTTAATATTGTTTATATTTTGAACTTTGGTATAAGAGCCATTTGCCAATAATTTTCTAATTTTTACATCGTCTGAAATCATTATATCTAAATAATTTAAAATTCTTTGCTTGATCTCAGTGTCGTAAACTGGCAAGGCTACTTCCATCCTATTTCTTATATTTCTTGTCATGAAATCCGCAGATGATATAAATAATTTACAATCTTCTCCTTGACCAAACTGATAGACTCTAGAATGTTCTAAAAATCTTCCAACTATTTGATAAATATTTATATTTTCAGTCTTGTTTTTGATATTTGGTAATATACAACAAATTCCTCTTACTAGCATATCGATTTTTACACCCTCGTTTGATGCAGCTGACAATTTATCTATGATTTTTCTATCAGAAATGGAGTTTACTTTTATTCTAATGTAGCCGTTGGAAAAATTTTTCTGATTTTCAATTTGCTCATCTATAAGCTTTGCCAATCCTTCTTGCATGCTTTTTGGACTTACCATAAGATTTGAGTAATCCCCATCAAGATTCCCTAAAGCGATATTATCAAATAATTCTTTGGCGTCTTGTCCAATTGCACCACTTGCAGTCATTAGAGAAAAATCCGTATATAGTTTTGCTGTTTTTTCGTTGTAATTTCCAGTTGCAGCCTGGGTAATATAGTTTATATTTCCATCTTTGTCTACTCTTGTAATTAGGCAAACTTTGGAATGAGTTTTGTAGGCATCAAAACCGTAAAGAATTTTACAACCCGCATCTTCTAATTTTGATGACCAGAAAATGTTGTTATCTTCATCAAATCTTGCTCTTAATTCCATTAGGACTGTTACATCTTTACCATTTTCGCTTGCTTTTATCAAAGCCTTGGCAATTTCACTTTCATGGGCGATTCTGTATAAGGTTATTTTTATAGATACTACTGAATCATCACAAGCTGCTTCATTTAAAAGTCTAATAACAGGCTCCATTGATTCATATGGAAATGACAAGAAGATATCTTTTTTGTTGATTTGATCGATCATTTTTTCGTTTTTATTTACCATTGGTGAATTTGTTGGAGAAAATGGATTGTATGAGTATTTTTTTACTATATTTTCTGGCAAATCGCTCAATAGGGAAAAGATAAATCCTGCTTGCATGGGTGATTTGTTTACAAAAATATTTTTCTTATCTAGTTTAAATTGTTCCATCAAAAATTCAATTGATTGATCATCTAAGTCTGTATCAACTTCAAGTCGAACTGGTTGCAGTCTTTTTCTTTTTTTAAGCTGCTTTTCCATATATTCTCTAAAGTCTTGATCCATTTCATAATCATCGGCATCATAGTCAATATCAGTATTTCTAGTTAGTGAAATTAGATATTCTTTTTCAACTTTGTAACCATCAAAGACTTGATAGCCATATTCTTTTATGATATCTTCTATGAAAACAAAAGATGTATCATTTATTTTTAGATATCTTTTTATCTTATCTGGAACATGGATTATTCCAATTTCTTTGCTAACCTCATCTTTTACTTTTCTTAAAGAAAAGAATACCGTTAAGGCAAGATTTGGAAGTCTTGGGAAAGGATGAACTCTATCAATTATTTGAAAATTTAATATAGGTTCAATCTTGCTTTTGAAATAAAATTCAACATTTTTCTTATCTTTTTCGCTTAATTCGGAAACTTTTAGTAAATTAATTCCATTTACTTTTAATTCATCGACAATTTGATCAAAAACTTGGTCTTTTTTTCTATATAAGTCCAAACATTCTCTTAGTATGGCATCAATTTGTTCTTCACTTGTCATGCCTGACTTGTTATCTACTGGTTTTTGTTTTAATTTCCTAAAATGAGTAAGGCTTCCTACTCTAACCATGAAAAATTCTTCTAGATTTGTATCAAATATAGAAAAAAATTTTAATCTTTCAAGGACTGGAACATCTTTGTCACTGGCTTCTTCCAAAACTCTTTGGTTAAATTTTAGCCATGATAATTCTCGATTTTGCGTAAAAGATATGTCATTCATTCTTCTTATTTATTCCTTTCTATTAGTTTGTTATATACATACCCTTCTCTTACACCAGTTTGACTTACGCTTATTTCTTTACATGAAAAATATTTTGCAATTCTATTTAAAATTGCCATTCCTGGAAGAAGTGTATGGACTCTGTCAGGTTTTATTTCAAGAATCAAATCCAAAATTTCTCTTGGTTCTTTTTCTATGATTTCTTTTAACATTTGGCAAAATTTGTTGCTTTGCATGGTAGTATTGTAGGGATCTAGCTTGTAGTATTCGTTATAAAATAATAGACTTGCTCTGGCAGATCCACCTACTGCACATAAGAGATCATGACTTTCTCTATATACTTTTTTCTTTTCTAATAAAGATTTTATTTCCTCATCAATTAATTTTTTCTCATCCTTATTCATAAATAAGCCATTTACAAAATCGTTAAATCCTGAAAGTGATCCAATTGAAATGGAACTTGATTTTATGACTTTGCTTTGGTCTATTATTACAATTTCAGATGAGCCACCGCCTATGTCTGTAAGAACTCCTCTTGTAACTCCAACAGAAGAGCTTGCACCAATAAAAGCAAATTTCGCCTCTTCTTCTTCGCTTAGTATTTCTATATCAAGGTCTAATTTATCCTTAACAGTTTTAAGGATTTCCACTCTATTTGTGGCATCTCTTATAGTTGCGGTGGCAAAAGGATGAAGCTCGTCAATATCACCAAAATGATCCACAACAGTTTTAAATTTCTTTAATACTCCCAAAAGTCTCTCAATTCCCTTATCGCTTAAAGCTCCATTTTTTACATAAGATCTAAGGGATGCTTGTTCTTTTTCATTAAAAAGATTTAAAACTTCTTCACCATTTACCTTATATACTGAAAGTCTAACAGTATTTGAACCTATATCTATAACTGCATATATCATTTATAACTCCTTAATTAACAACTGGTAATCTCTATCAATTACCATATCTATCATATTTTTAGTATTTTTATCAATTTTACTCATAATTATTTTTATTTTGCTTGAAGAATTTTCACCCTTGTCCAAAATATAAGCAAAATGATTAGCTGGATTAATTATATTAGCCTTATAAGCCAAATTTTTTCTTATAGAATCTTCTATGATTGGATAATGAGTGCAAGCAAGAATAATATTAGCTATTTTTTTCTCATTGGCAATTTCTAAATATTCTCTTAAAATATCATCTAATTCATCTCCAGAAATTATTCCATTTTCTATGAAATCTACTAACTTAACTGCAGCTACTTCATAAACCTTAGATCCTGTCAATTTTTCTATATTATTTTTATAAAAATGACTATCTATAGTTTTTTTCGTGCCAAGTACTAGAAAATCTCCGTCAAAATTTTTTGCACCAATCATACCACCATCTGTGATTGGATAAAACTTTTTTTTGTACTTGTCAGTTAGAAATTTTGTCGAAGTAATAGACATGGTATTGCAAGCGATTACATAATAATCTATATTGAAGTTTTCCAAATAATTTACAATTTGGTCAGAAAATTCTATTATTTGCTTTTCATCTCTATTTCCATAAGGGGCTCTTAAACTATCGCCAAAATAAAAATAATTTGCATTTTTTTGCTTTATTAATTCTTTTAGAACAGTAAGTCCGCCAAGTCCTGAATCAAAAATGCCTATATTAGTCATTAATAAATTCCACCTTTTCTACAAAATCATACTTATCTTTAAGTTTTAAATAAGCATTGTTAAGCTTCATATCATCAGTAAAAATCCCAAAAATGCTTGCTCCACTTCCTGAAACAAGAGCATTTAAGGCTCCATAATTACCAAGCTCATTTTTAATTTCAGATAAGTGAGGGAAAAGTCTAAAAACCTCATCTTCCATGACATTTTTAAATTCTTTTATGACTTTCTCATCTCCTTCTTCTAATCTTTTTACTATATTATCATTATCTATTATTCCATAATCTGAAATATTCTTGTAAATATCCTTTGAAGAGATTTTAGTCCCATCATTAATTATTAGAGCTTTCATTTGTAAATTATTAGTAAAAGGACTAATAATTTCGCCAATTCCCCTTGCTCTTGCTGGTGACTTAGTTAGGAAAAAACTTATGTCAGCTCCTAGTTTTTTTGCGAGCTCTTTTTTAAAATCTAAAGACAAATTTAGATCCCAAAGCTCATCTAAAGCTTTTATCATTTCAGCTGCGTCAGTAGATCCGCCTGCAAGTCCCGCAGCAATAGGAATATTTTTTGATAGCATCAGGTCAATTCCTGGATTGTCTGTCCTATCTTTTAATAAATCCCAGACCTTGTAAATTAAATTTTCTTCTAAGGGACAAATATTTTCTATATTTGATGAATAGTTAAATTCTCCTGTAGAATTTTTACTTATTAACAACTCATCAAATATATTAATCTTTGTCATGATGCTATCAATTTCGTGGTAACCATCATCTCTTTTATACAAAGAATCTAAAGTTAAATTTATTTTTGCGTAACATTTTCTTATCATTGTAACCTCAATATAAATTATAACAAAAATACATAAATTTTAATAGAAAAATCTGTTAATTTCAAATATTTAACATAAGTTTTACCATCTCATTACAAAGTTATAATATTTGATTATTCCATAAAGATAAAAATATAAACCATCATTTAATCTAATTAGTTTTGAAACAATTAATGGTTTTCTAAGAAAAATTTTAATATTTTTATTTAAATTTCCCAAAAAAATCAGAGATAGGATTCCTATCTCTGATAGTAAACTTATTTATATTATTTTGTCAATTGACTTTTAAATACTCAAGTTTTTTATTTTTTCTTTTTTAGTGCTAAGCCTGCACCTGCTATTACAAGTACTAATGGTGCTACTGGGAATATTCCTGTTTTTGGATTACCAAAACCAATTAGTTTCTTTGCTTTTTTATTTTTAACTTCTTTTTTGATAACTTTCTTTTCTATTTTTGTAATTTGACCCATTTGATATGGAACTTCATCTGGATCTACCTTGCCTATGGTTACCATAAAATGGTCGCCAACTTTGGCGTTTTTATCCCCTAAGCTTTCAAAATTAGTTGTAAATTCCTTATCTTTGTATTCTATATCTCTTAGACGAGCTTTTTTTCCACTCTTATCAAAAATTTCGCTTAGTACAAATTCACGAGTTATTACTCCTGATTTTTCTTTTAGTCCACTTATTGAATCATTTAATTCTTTTGTAGCCTTATCTACTTCTTCTTGACTTAGATTAGATTTTTTTACTAGAGCTTTGGCATTTTCAAAAGCATTTTGGAATCTCTCAACGCTCTTTTTTGTATAGCTTCCATCTCCAATAAGGATATTATCTGCTTTTTCAATTGCTTTGTTAAGCTCTTCTAAATTTGTGTTTGATTCTTTCTTTATCCATTTTTCTATTTTTTTGATATCGTCAAATGTTTTATCATAAACATCGTTAAAAGTTATCAGATATCTATCTCCGATTTTTGGATATTTATCTTTTAATTCATCTAAACTTAATAGATAAATATTACCAGTCGCTTTGATATCTTTTAGATTTGCGTCCTTGCCATCTTTACTTTCAGTAATATCTACAAGTTCAAATTCTCTTGTTACAATATTTTCCTTGACACTATCAAAAGTTTTAGTAACTTCAAAAATTTTGCCAAATTGTGCTGGAATTGATTTTGTTGCTGTACCATCCCAGGTTATTTTATATCTATTGCCAATTTTTGCACTGTCATCTTTTAAATCTTTAACTTCAATTGAAAATAGATTTGATTTATTTCCAACTTCAAAAATTGTCGCAACTTTATTTTCTTTATCTATTTCAGAAATTTCAAATTCCAAAGTGGTTTTTTCTTCATTTTCTTCTTTGTCTAATTTCTCAACCCTATAAATCGTACCAAATTGAGCTGGATAGGATTCAAGTGTTATTCCATCCCAATAAATTCTATATTTATCTCCAACTTTTACATTTTCATCTCTTAAGTTATCGCTTGATAAAGAATATAGGTTTTTATCATTTGCTATTTCTGCTATAATTACAGAAAATCCTGATTCTTTATCTCCCTTTACTTCTTTTGCTATAAAATCCATCTTTTCAGTATTGGCAGGTAGCTTTGAAATATCCATATTAGTTGGTTTTTCATATTTTTTTACCAATTTAAGATCTTCTTTTTTAATTTCTTTGCCATCTAGATCAGAAAGAGTTTTTTTGCTTGTGATTTCGTATTGATCATGGATTGCTAGGTCATCTTCAAAGAAAGATTTTTCAAGTGTTAAATTAGTATCTTTATCAAGTTCAACGATTATCATTTCGTCATCTTTTTTCTCTCCTTGATAAAGTAAAGTAATTTCCTTATCTTTGATTTTTATTACTTCATAAATATATTTATGAGTTTCTTCTTTTTGTTGACTTGTTAAAGCAACATTATTTTTATTTTCTTTTGCATAAGCATTATTTCCAATTGATAGAACAAATGCCATACTAAGACCTAAGGCTAAAACTTTTTTGTTCATAATATCCTCCTTAACTCTTTCTTACAAGTATTATACCCTGCTATGACAAAATTTATACAAATTTAGATAAAAAATCCATAATTTCTACATAATTTTATAGCAAAGAAAGACTTAGCTTGAATTTATAAATAAAAATTTTATAGTTATTATAAAGAGTATTTTAAAGGAGATTAATTTGAAATTTATTTCGTGGAATATAGATTCGCTTAATGCTGCCCTTACCAGCGATTCAAATAGGGCTATTATGACTCGTGATGTCATAAAAACAATAATAGATGAAGATCCAGATCTTATAGCTATACAAGAAACCAAAATTCCTCAAACAGGCCTAAACAAAAAACATAAGGCAAAGCTTGAAGAATTTTTCCCAGCCTACGATTACGTTCATGTTACAAGCAGAGAAGGCGCTCGCAAATCCTATGCGGGTTGTATGACGCTTTATAAAAAAGATTTAAAGTGCATGGAAAGTTTTCCAGAAATCGATGCACCTGATACCATGGACCTTGAAGGAAGAATTGTAACTTTAGAATTTGAAGATTTTTATTTTAACCAAGTCTATACACCAAATGCTGGTAATGAGCTAAAAAGATTAGACCTTAGGCAAATATGGGATGAGAAATTTGCACAATATCTTTCAACTTTGGATAAAAATAAGCCAGTAATATCAGCTGGAGATTTTAACGTTGCTCATAGAGAAATTGACCTTGCTCATCCTGACAATAATCATTTTTCAGCAGGCTTTACCGATGAGGAAAGACAAGGATTTACAAATCTTTTGGCAAAGGGTTTTATCGATACATTTAGATATGTAAATGGAGATGTTAAAGATAAATACACCTGGTGGGCTCAAAGAGTAAAGACAAGTAAAATCAACAATTCTGGCTGGAGGATAGATTATTTCTTAGTAAGCGAAAGAATCAAAGATAGAATAAAAAGATCTGATATGATAGATTCTGGAGATCGCCAAGATCATACTCCAATAGTTTTGGAAATTGAAATCTAATATTTTTCATTTTAGGATTAAAAAACTAGCTAGAATTTGAACTGACCCCCAAAAGTTAGACCTAAAAACTAACTAACGGAGGTCAGTTTTTTAATGGCAAAATATAGCACAGAATTCAAAATGAAAGTAGTAAAAGAATATTTAGAATCAAACATCTCATATAAATCTTTATCAGACAAATATTGCATACCATCAGAAAGCGTAGTGAAAAGCTGGGTAAATGCATACAAATCACAAGGCTATGAAGGACTAAAAGTAAAAAGAAAAAATACACAATATACTTTGGAATTCAAGTTAAATGTAGTAAACTTGTACTTAACAGGAGAAATGTCCTATCAAAGCCTAGCAAACAATCTTAAAATCAATAATCCATCAATAATCACCCGATGGGTCAATGAATATAGAGAAAAAGGAATTGAAGGACTTAGATCTAAAAAGAGAGGAAGACCTTCAAAAATGCCAAAATCCCCAAAGAGATCAAAAGACACTAAAATAGAATCATCAGCAAACATAACTAATTTAGAAAATGAATCATTAACACAAGCACAACTAAAAGAAAAGATAAAGAAATTAGAAGAAGAAAACTATTGGCTTCAATTAGAAAATGATGCAATAAAAAAAAAGATAGAATTGTCTCAAATGACAGATACAGAAATAAGACAATTGCTGAAACAATCAAAGTCTTAAGAGATAAATACAAACTAAAAGACTTGTTAAAATACTTTAACATTGCCAAATCAACATACATGTATTGGCAAAAACGCTTAAATAAACCAAATAAAGATCTAGAATTAGAAAAGAAAATACTTAAAATAAGAAAAGACAATCCAAACTACGGCTACAGAAGAATAACAGCAATGTTAAAAAGATCAGGACTGATAATAAACAAAAAGAAAGTACAACGATTAGTTCAAAAGTTAAAACTTCAAGTAAAAAGCTATTCAAGAAAAACAAGAAAATACTCATCCTACAAAGGACAGGTAGGAAAAATATCAGACAACAAAATAAAAAGAAACTTTAAAGTGGAAACACCATACACACAAATAACAACAGACACAACAGAATTTAAGTATTTAGAAAAAGATAAAACAGGAACATATCAAATAAAGAAACTCTATCTAAACCCATACCTAGATATGTACAACAGTGAAATACTTAGCTATGAAATATCAAAACACCCAACAATAGAACCAATCTTAAAAGCCTTAGACAAAGCAATAGAGGTAACTAATAAAAATAAAGAAAAAAGAATATTCCACTCTGATCAAGGCTGGGCATACCAAGTAAAGCAATACACATCAAAACTAGAAGAAAATGACATCACTCAATCCATGTCAAGAAAAGGAAATTGCTTAGACAACTCACCAATGGAAAATTTCTTTGGGATATTAAAACAAGAAATATATTACGGAAATAAATTCTATTCATACGAGCACTTAAAACAAACAATTGAAGATTTCATAAAATATTACAACGAAGAAAGAATAAAAGAAAAATTAGGATACTTATCACCAATAGAATACAGAAAGAAGAATGCAGCATAAAAATTTCCTACCCCTAGGGGTAGGATAGGACAAAGAAATACCAGGGCTAGTTTAGTTCTAACTCTGGTATTAGGTCCAACTTTGTGGGGTCACCTTAATTTCCTAGCTAGTCTTTTTTTTAATTATTCTTACTTTTCTTGTAAGCTACTGCTGATGAGATTAATATTCCTAATGGTAAAAGCATTGATTCTACACCTGTTTTAGGGTTTTTATTTGCAGTTTTTGCTTTTTCATTGGTTTTTTGTTCTGGCTTTTTGTTTTCTTTGTTTTCTTTTGAGTTTTTCTTATTTTCTTTGTTTTCTTTATTGTTGTTTTTGTTCTTTTCTTCTGGTTTTTTATTTTCAGGAGCTTTTGCTTCTTTTACCTTTTCTATTTTAGTGATTTTTGCAAATTGAGCAGGATCGCTTGTTAGAATTTCATCAGAGTGAGTGATTTTATATTTATCGCCAACTTTAACTTGATCTTTGAATTCTTTTTTAGCTACTGTATATAGGTCTTCACTATTTTTCATAAGTTCAGAGCCATCTTCCTTGCTGTAGTAAGATAGTGTTACTCCTTGTTCATTTACTTCTTTAACCTTATAAATATTTGTAATTGTTGCAGTTTCTTTAATTTTTTCTTCAATTTTTTCTACATCGTAAATTTTGTTAAAGATTGCAGGATTTGAAGTCATTACAATATCGTTATGGGTAATATTATATTTTTCTCCAACTTTAACTTCGCCTTTGAAATATTTTTTCTCCACCATGTATTTTTCTGATTCAGATCCAATTTTTTCTACAATTACTCCTTGTTCATTAACTTCTTTTACTAGATATTGGTCGGTAATTTTTTCTTCTGGAAGTTTTTCATCTTCTTTTTTTACTTCTTTAATTTCGTAAATTTTTGAAAATTGAGCAGGATTTGACATCAAGATATTTCCATCACTTGTAATGTCTAATTCTTTACCTTTTTCTAGTTTTATCTTATCAAATTTATTTTTTTCTACTTGATAAAGGTCATCGTCTAAGCCTTTTTTATTAAGAATTACATAATCATCTTTGATTTCTTTTACAACATAGGTTTCTGTGACTTTTTCATCTTTTTTGTTTACTATTTCTTCTATTTTTGTGTCTTTTTTTGCGTCATCTTTTACATCATCTGCCATTGCTTGGCTTAAATTTGTCATAGCTAATGCTAGGACAAGGCTTGTTATTACTAATTTTTTGTTCATAATATCCTCCTATATGATATATTAGCAAAGATGATGTTAAATTTGTATAAATTTTGTTGAAAAAAACTATATAATAATTATTTTTTTAAATTTTTTAAAATTTCTAATAATTACCATATAGTTTTTACTTGTTTTTATTTTATTAAACTTTTAGTTTCTTTTCACCATTATAGACTTCATCAATTATAGCAGAGCCTAGGCAAATTTCTCCTTGGTAAAAAACTGCTGCTTGACCTGGAGTTACTGCTTTTGTTGGGTCGTATGTTACTTCAACATGATCTTTGTCAAGAATTTTTACTTTGGCATTTATATCTTTTTGCCTATATCTAAATTTGGCAGTGCAGGCAAATTCTCCTTTAAGTTTTTTATTGCTAAAGGTTGAAAATTCGCTTGCTAGAAGTCTATTTGAAAATAATAATGGATTATTTGCTCCTTGGCAGACAATTAGTTCGTTTTTGTCTAAATCCTTGCCACAAACAAACCAAGCTTCTCCATCACCACCTATGCCAAGTCCTCTTCTTTGACCGATTGTATGATACATTAATCCATCGTGTTTGCCCAAAATATTTCCCTTTGTATCCACAATATTTCCAGGCTTGGCTGGTAAATAATTGGATAAAAATTCGTTGAAATTTCTTTCTCCTATAAAACAAATTCCTGTGGAATCTTTCTTATCAGCTGTCGCTAATTTGTATTTGTGGGCAATATCTCTTACTTCAGACTTTTGAAGATTTCCTACTGGAAATAGAACATCTTTGATTTGATCTTGCGATAATTGGCTTAAAAAATATGTCTGATCTTTGTTATTATCAAGACCTCTAAGCATTATAGTTTCATCCGTTGACCTATCAACTCTTGCATAGTGGCCAGTTGCTATATAATCTGCTCCCAATTTTTTTGCATAAGATAAAAAGGCCTTAAATTTTATTTCTTTATTGCACATTATATCAGGATTTGGAGTTCTGCCTTTTTTGTATTCATCCAAAAAATAAGTAAATACTCTATCGTAATATTCTTTTTCAAAATTTATTGCATAATACGGAATTCCTATTTGATTGGCAATTTTTACAGCATCTTCGTAGTCTTCTTCTGCTGTACAAACTCCATTTTCATCTGTTTCATCCCAATTTTTCATAAAAATTCCAACAACGTCGTAGCCTTCTTCTTTTAGCAATAGAGCAGCCACAGATGAATCTACTCCGCCGCTTATACCAACTACAACTTTTGTATCTTTTTTATCCTTCATTATTTAATCCTTCCAAAACTTCTATGGCCTTATCGACTTCTTCTTTGGTATTTGTATAACCAAAAGAAAATCTTATAGAATGTCTTGCTCTATCTTCATCGTACATATTTGTTATGACATGGCTTGGCAAGAAGCTTCCCGCTCTACAAGCAGAGCCGGCTGATGCACAAATTCCTTGCATATCTAAATACGTTAACAAAAAATC
Organism: Anaerococcus sp. Marseille-P9784; assembly: GCF_902500265.1. Classification (NCBI taxonomy): domain Bacteria; kingdom Bacillati; phylum Bacillota; class Tissierellia; order Tissierellales; family Peptoniphilaceae; genus Anaerococcus; species Anaerococcus sp. Marseille-P9784. The sequence continues at coordinate 110,272 of NZ_CABVOZ010000001.1, forward strand.
AGACTTATAATCTTTAAAATAAATATTTAAAATATGGTCAGATGAATTTTCCATAGATCCATTTATCTGATAATTAATCTTTGATTTTTCAAGTTTTTCTATAAAATATGTTTTAACTTCTCTTATTTTTTCTCTTTCTTTGATTGTCTTTGGAAAACTTTCTGCCATTGCATAAGCTCCAGCCACAAAAGAAGTTCCAGCTCTGCGATTTTTCTCTTGTTCGCCACCTTTTATAAAAGGATTAATATTTTTTCTACTATAAAGTATGCCAAAACCGTTTAAGCCACCAATTTTATGGCCTGAAAGCGATAGAAAATCACATCCTATCTCATTTACATCAATGTCAAGATGTCCATAAGCTTGGACAGCATCTACATGAAAACAAATATCCTTATCTTTAAGGAATTCTCCAATTTCTTTAACTGGTTGAATAGCTCCACTTTCATTATTGACATACATGATGCTAACAAGCTTTGTATCTTCTGTAATTTTATTTTTTAAATCCTCAAGTGAAATTATTCCATATTCATTAGCAGCTAAGAAAATTGAATTTTCTTTATCAATTGCCTTTAATATAGAATCGTGCTCAATTGCACTTGTTATAATTTTTGAATTTTTAAATTGACTTAAAACTGTGTTATTGCTTTCGCTTGCTCCTGATGTAAATATCACGTTCTTAGGATCTGTTCCTATTGATTGGGCGATTTTTTCTCTAGATTCCTCTAAGATTTTTTTGCTGGCTCTGCCTTTTGCGTGCAAGCTATCTGGATTTCCATCAAATTCTTCTTTATTTTCCCATATATATTTTAAAATTTCTTCTCTTTTTATTGCAGTTGCTGCATAATCAAAATAAATCATATTCACCTTCTATCTTGTCAAATTATACTATTTCTAAGCAGTTTATTCTATTATTTAAAAATTTTACAAAAAAATAAGCTCTGGAAATTTCCAGAGACATATTTATAATCTATTTCTTTTTACTAGCCATAATCAAAAATTGCTAGTCGAAAGTTCAGTCTTTTGCAAGGCTAAAAGCTTTCTTTAAACTATTAATTAAATTCCTCGTCAGCTAGTATATGTTTTAAAACTTCTGCTTCTTCCTTAGTAAGAGTAACTCCCTTGCTCATTCTGCTATGATCTTCATTCCAATCGCGAATATCATATTTTGGTGCCCTTTCATTCCAGCTTACAAGATTTAGCTCTTTTGTCCAACCTTTTGCATTTGTTGAAAGTACTCCCAAATTTTCTACTATATCAAACTTTAACTCTGCCATTTTTCCTCCTATTTTTTTGCTAATAATAATCTATCATTTACAGCAGCTTGAATCACTTTATAATCGTAACCTGCATAAGTCAATCTTTTTTGTCTATCAGCTCCAACGCCCCATTTGCCTGCCAAAATCTCATCGATTAAAATATTTAGAGGTTTTCTAGATTTTCCTTTTATGATATATGGATAATCTTTGTAGTGAACGCTCATATCGACATCGTATTTGTAGCCGTCTACTCTACTTTGGTAGGAAAATTGCCAAGCATCAAAATCACTTGATTTATAATTTGCAAAGTCTTTTGAGCTAAGATCAGCCACCCAAAATTCATTATTATTTCTTATATCTTTGGTCAAATACTTATCTGCAAACCAAGGATAAGAATAAATTCCTGCCACAAATCCATGCCTTTTCATGGTCATGATAAAAGCTTCTGCTGCCTCTGAAATCTCACCTTTACTTGCCTTTACTTGTCTTTTGTCATCTTCAATATCAATATAAACAGGCATAGATACATTTTTATCTTTTATAACATCATAGACAAATTCCGCTTCTCTAATACCTTCAGCAGCATTAATCGCCCTTGAATAATGGTAAAAACCTAGAGGAACATTTCTTTTATTAAGTTCCTGGTAATGTTTTTCAACATACAAGTCCCTTCTTATTCTAAGAGTTTCTGCATCCATAATTGAAGTCCTAAGAATTGCTCCATCGATATCTTTGGCAAATTTGTCATAATTAATATGGCCAGGATTTTGATGCTCAGAAATATCTACAACTCTTTTATAAACAGGACTTTTTGAATAAAGTGGAGATGGAGATACATCTTTGATTTCTTCTTTTTCTTCTTTTACAATTTTAATACCACCATCGGGAGTTTCAACAATTCTCTCCTCAACCTTAACATCAGTAACTTTATAATCAGGAACAATATCCTTATTAGGATCTTGCTTATAATTTTTTATTCTTTCGTTAACTGCGCTTTTGTCATAGTCTATATCGTATTTATCCAAAATTTCATCAAGATTGCTATCGTCATATTTTACAATATCGTCAGCATAGGAAATACTTGGACAAAAAAAACCTGCGACTAATCCTAACACAATTATATTTCTATAAAGCTTTTTCATAATCTACCTTTCTATTGTATATCTTATATTTAAACTTTATTTTTAAAATTTTGCAAGTTTATAAGATTATTTTCTGAAATTATAAAATTTTCAAAAGTAGAATCCATTAATTCCTATTAGAATCTAAGGAATTGGGATCATACAAATTTTCAGTATATATAATGTCCCCATATTTTTCCTTTAATTGAATCGCCATTGGCGGAGCATTGCTATTAGGAGCTTTTTGATTAAGACCTAAATGATAACCACCATAAATTCCCATAATTCTCTTATCATCTAATTTTTCATATTCCCTAACAAAATTTTTAACCATCATATTTTCCCTATAATCATCATCATTTTCCATGTAAAATTTAAACCCCTGATTATTATTTTCTTTACAAATCTTGTACTCATAAGAGTCTAGCTTACCATTATCTCTAAGATACCTAAGGTAAGCATTACCAGTAGTCATATATTGATGGTCTACGTCAGTTCCATGAAAAATAGTCTCTGGACAATTTTCCTTAATTTTTTTTAAATGCTTTTTATAATATGGATTATGAGCTAAAGTTCCTTTTAAATTATCATAAATAAAATCAAGAATTCTATCATCATCTTCTTTCATCCACATATTTAAAAACGCTGCACCTGCGTAAGAATCTTCAATAAATAAATGCCTAAAACCATAATTCTTGTAATAATCACTCCAAATCTCTAATTCTTTATCCATAATCTCCTTTTCGCCATGCAACTCACCGTAAAGATAAATTTGATGCTTTGAATCAGGAAGATTTGAGTTACTAGAGTTTCGAGCAATCATAAAAGCTAATAATGTAATTATTGCTAAAATAAATATGAATTTTTTCTTATTAAATTTCACTACCTGTCACCTCACAAATTAACTAATTATAAATGGCATTACTTACATTTTAATAGTTACAATGTGAAAATGCAAACCGCAAAAAAAGACACAAAAAAACTGATACTCATGTATCAGTTTAATTTGTTTAGCAGCTTCCTACTCTACCGGGAGGCTTCCCTCCGAGTACCATCGGCGTTGTTGGGCTTAACTTCTGTGTTCGGTATGGTTACAGGTGTATCCCCAGCGCTATCGCCACTATATTCATGACCCTAACCCAATTTACGAAGTAAATTGCTGGTAGGTCAGATGTCGAGCTGTTTCAAATCTTTGATTTGTCAAAGCTCCGACCTGTCAACTTTTAGTTTCGGTTTGTTTTTTGAACCTTCTAGATAGCAAGCAATATTTCCAGTCAAGTTTTAATGGTTAGTATCCTTTAGCTTAATACATTACTGTACTTACACCTTGGACCTATCTAAGGTATTTTCTTTACCTTCTTTGAGAAATCTTATCTTGAGGGTTGCTTCGTACTTAGATGCTTTCAGTACTTATCAATTCCATACTTAGCTACCCAGCTATGCTTCTGGCGAAACAACTGGTGCACCAGTGGTATGTCCATCCCGGTCCTCTCGTACTAGGGACAGCTCCTCGCAAATTTCTTACGCCCACGCTGGATAGGGACCGAACTGTCTCACGACGTTCTGAACCCAGCTCGCGTGCCTCTTTAATGGGCGAACAGCCCAACCCTTGGGACCTACTTCAGCCCCAGGATGAGACGAGCCGACATCGAGGTGCCAAACCTCCCCGTCGATGTGGACTCTTGGGGGAGATAAGCCTGTTATCCCCGGGGTAGCTTTTATCCGTTGAGCGATGGCCCTTCCATTCGGAACCACCGGATCACTAAGTCCGTATTTCTACTCTGCTTGATTTGTTTATCTCGCAGTTAAGCTCGCTTGTGCCTTTGTACTCTGCGAATGGTTTCCGTCCATTCTGAGCGAACCTTTGAACGCCTCCGTTACTTTTTGGGAGGCGACCGCCCCAGTCAAACTGCCCAACTGACAATGTCCAATGCCCAGCTTCATGGGTTATTGTTAGAATTTTGATATTAGAGGGTTGGTATCCCAAGGGTGACTTCGCCTACACTGGCGTGCAGGTTTCATTGTCTCCCAACTATCCTGTACGTCTAATCTCAAAATCCAATATCAGCCTACAGTAAAGCTCCACGGGGTCTTTCCGTCCTAGCGTGGGTAAGTCGCATCTTCACGACTACTACAATTTCACCGGATCCTTTGTTGAGACAGTGCCCAAATCGTTACACCTTTCGTGCGGGTCGGAACTTACCCGACAAGGAATTTCGCTACCTTAGGACCGTTATAGTTACGGCCGCCGTTTACTGGGGCTTAAGTTCTAAGCTTCGTCTTACGACTAACTCTTCCCCTTAACCTTCCAGCACCGGGCAGGTGTCAGCTCCTATACTTCATCTTGCGATTTTGCAGAAACTTGTGTTTTTGGTAAACAGTCGCTTGGGCCTGGTTTCTGTGGCCAGATCGCTCTGGCTCCCCTTCTTGCGAACTTACGGGGATATTTTGCCGAGTTCCTTAACAAAGGTTCTTCCGCGCGTCTTGGTATTCTCTACCTCCCTACCTGTGTCGGTTTTGGTACGGGCGCTTTGGTCTTGATAGTGACTTTTCTTGGCAATTTGAATTTAACTATTTCTCTACTTGTGTTTTCGATGCCTATCGCACATTGGCTGCTGATCAGCGGATTTGCCTACTGAAAAGCCTTTGTGTTTAGACTGCCATCCATCAGGCAGCTAGTGTGTCCTCTTGCGTCATCACATCTCTTTTACGACTTTAAGCGGTACAGGATTTTAAACCTGTTGTCCATCGGCTACGCCTTTCGGCCTTGCCTTAGGTCCCGACTTTCCCTGAGGGGACGAGCCTTGCTCAGGAGTCCTTAGGGTTTCGACGGGAGAGATTCTCACTCTCCTTCTCGCTACTCATGCCAGCATTCTCTCTTGTATAGGCTCCACTTTTGTTTTCACTTTGGCTTCTTCGCTTATACAATGCTCCTCTACCACTGATAGAGAGTTTAAATCTATTCATAAGTAACCATGTTTTCGGTTTTGGAATTCTTTTACCAGGTTCATACTTTTGTATGTCTGTTTTTCGGTGATAATTGAGTTTACAACTTACCTTTATCTTTGTGTTTGATATTTGCGTATTTTTTTATAACTCGTTTATCTTGATTGTTTTTTTATATTTCCTAGTTAAGTTTTCTTTTGCCTTTTTTTATGGTTTCCTTTTTATGAGATAGATTTAAATTCTCTATCAATCCGAAGCTTCGGTACTGGATTTTAGCCCCGTTTATTTTCGGCGCAAACCCACTTGACCAGTGAGCTATTACGCATTCTTTAAATGTATGGCTGCTTCTAAGCCAACGTCCTGGTTGTCTTAGTAGGTTCACATCCTTTTCCACTTAATCCAGATTTTGGGACCTTAGCTGTCGGTCTGGGCTGTTTCCCTTTCGACTTAGGAGCTTATCCCTCTAAGTCTGACTCCATGATTTGATTTTTTGGCATTCGGAGTTTGATAGGCTTTGGTACGGTAACCGCCCTAGGCCATTCAGTGCTCTACCTCCTTAAATCTTTGATCATAGGCTAGCCCTAAAGCTATTTCGAGGAGAACCAGCTATCTCCGGGTTCGTTTGGTTTTTCGCCCCTAGCCACAGTTCATCCGATGCGTTTTAAACCGCACCCGGTTCGAGCCTCCAGTGAATTTTACTTCACCTTCACTCTGACCATGGCTAGATCACCCGGTTTCGGGTCTATCATATTAAACTTTCGCCCTGTTAAGACTCGCTTTCGCTTTGACTTCACATCTTAAATGCTTAATCTTGCTTGATATGATAACTCGCTGGCCCATTCTACAAAAGGTACGACATCAATCTTTTGATCTCTGTCTGATTGTAGGCTTAAGGTTTCAGGTTCTATTTCACTCCCCTTGCGGGGTTCTTTTCACCTTTCCCTCACGGTACTTGTTCGCTATCGGTCACATGTTAGTATTTAGCCTTAGGGGATGGGCCCCCTATCTTCACAGCAAATTCCTCGTGTTCACTGCTACTTGCTCCCAAAAATATGCTTTCTTTCGTCTACAAGACTTTCACTTTCTTTGGTTCATTTTCCCAAATGATTTGACTAAAAAACTTATTTCTTATTGGGTTGGGCTGTTTTCTTTTCGCTCGCCGCTACTTGGAAAATCGAGTTTTCTTTCTTTTCCTCCTGCTACTTAGATGTTTCAGTTCGCAGGGTCTTGCTTCATAAGACTATGTGTTTATCTTATGATGTCTAATTCTTCATTAGACGGGTTTCCCCATTCGGAGACCTAGGGGTTATGGCTTTTTGTGAGCTTTCCCTAGTTTTCGTTCACTTACGTCCTTCTTCGCCTTCATGTGCCAAGGCATCCACCTTGAGCCCTTTGTTTCTTGACTGGAAATATTGTTTGCTATTTAGTTTTTTCTCATTTCTGAGTGGTTCGGTTTTCTAGTTAATTAGTTTCCTTTTTAACTAGTTGGTGGAGGTAAAGAGATTCGAACTCTTGACCCCCTGCGTGCAAGGCAGGTGCTCTCCCAGCTGAGCTATACCCCCATGTAATATCAATGATTATTTTTCTTTTCTAATTTTTGAGAATAACCTGTCATTCTCGAAAGCTAGCGGCTTGCCGCTAGCTCTTCCTTAGAAAGGAGGTGATCCAGCCGCACCTTCCGATACGGCTACCTTGTTACGACTTCACCCCAGTTACTGACCCTACCTTCGACTGCTGCATCCTTAACGGTTTGCTCACAGGCTTCGGGTATTGCCAACTCCCATGGTGTGACGGGCGGTGTGTACAAGACCCGGGAACGCATTCACCGCGACATGCTGATTCGCGATTACTAGCAACTCCAACTTCATGATCTCGAGTTGCAGAGATCAATCCGAACTGGGACAGGCTTTTTGAGGTTCGCTTGATTTTGCAATTTCGCTGCTCTCTGTTCCTGCCATTGTAGCACGTGTGTAGCCCAAGTCATATAGGGCATGATGATTTGACGTCATCCCCACCTTCCTCCGGTTTGTCACCGGCAGTATTGCTAGAGTCCCCAACTTAATGATGGTAACTAGCCATAAGGGTTGCGCTCGTTATGGGACTTAACCCAACATCTCACGACACGAGCTGACGACAACCATGCACCACCTGTAATACAGTTGGCCGAAGCCATAAGATAATATCTCTATTACCCTCCGTATTATGTCAAGACTTGGTAAGGTTTTTCGCGTTGCTTCGAATTAAACCACATGCTCCGCTGCTTGTGCGGGTCCCCGTCAATTCCTTTGAGTTTCACACTTGCGTGCGTACTCCCCAGGCGGAGTGTTTATTGCGTTAGCTGCGGCACCCAGATTTACTCCAGACACCTAACACTCATCGTTTACGGCGTGGACTACCAGGGTATCTAATCCTGTTTGCTACCCACGCTTTCGTACCTCAGCGTCAGAATATGACCAGAAAGTCGCCTTCGCCACCGGTATTCCTCCTAATATCTGCGCATTTCACCGCTACACTAGGAATTCCACTTTCCCTTTCATTTCTCAAGTTATACAGTTTTAGAAGCTTACTATAGTTGAGCTATGGGATTTCACTTCTAACTTATTTAACCGCCTACGTACCCTTTACGCCCAATGATTCCGGACAACGCTTGGTCCATACGTATTACCGCGGCTGCTGGCACGTATTTAGCCGGACCTTATTCGTATAGTACTGTCATTTTCTTCCTATACAAAAGATTTTTACAACCCGAAGGCCTTCTAAATCACGCGGCGTCGCTGCATCAGGGTTTCCCCCATTGTGCAAAATTCCCCACTGCTGCCTCCCGTAGGAGTCTGGGCCGTGTCTCAGTCCCAATGTGGCCGTACACTCTCTCAAGCCGGCTACTGATCGTTGCCTTGGTAGGCTTTTATCTTACCAACTAGCTAATCAGACGCAAGTCCATCTTAGAGCGAGATTCTTTGATAAGGCTATCATGCGATCGCTTTATGTTATTGGGTATTATTCTCAGTTTCCTAAGGCTATCCCCATCTCTAAGGCAGGTTACTCACGTGTTACTCACCCGTTCGCCACTAATCCACTTATTTTCATTCCGAAGAATTCAAATGAGTTTCATCGTTCGACTTGCATGTGTTATGCACGCCGCCAGCGTTTATCCTGAGCCAGGATCAAACTCTCATGAAAATTTATATGAGAGCTTTTGATTCAAGCTCTTTCATTTACACTGATTTAATCAATGCGTGATTTTGTTTTAGAAATCAACTTGGTTTAAATTTGTTTATTTAAGGTTGATTATATTTTTTTATAATCATTGATATTATGTTTTTGGATATATTCTAATATCCGGTTCTTTGCGGTTCTTTGGGAACCGACTTTTATAGTCTACTACTATTTTGTTCGCTTGTCAAATCTTTTTTGCATTTTTTTACAAAAGTTTTACTTAGCTTACAAATTTTTGTAGTGACTTATATTATAATACGCTTTATTTTCTATTATGTCAAAGGTTTTTTATTCTTTTTCTAATATAAATTGAGCTGTTTTTATACCATCAATTGCTGATGATACTATTCCTCCAGAGTAGCCACTTCCCTCACCGATTACATATAAGTTATTTATTCCCAAGGATTTGTTGTTTTCGTCTCTAAGCATTCTTATTGGGGATGATGATCTGGTTTCTGCTGCTGATAAAATTGCATCATCATCGTTAAATCCTTTGATTTTTTCTCCCATTGATTCTATTGCTTCTATTATCATTTCTTCAATTTCTTTTGGATATATTCCTCTTAAATTTGCTAATGTATATGGGCTTTGTACTGATGGCTTAATTTGACCTAATTTTCCTGTTGGAGTATTTTTCTTGTAATCAGCGAATCTTTGAACTGGGACTTTTCCATTTCCTATTTTGTAGGTTCTATTTTCTATTTCTCTTTGAAATTTCATACCGTCTAAAATTTTGTTTCCATAGATTTTTTCATCTATTGTAACAATTATTGCGGAGTTTGAATTTTCACCATCTCTATCGTGGTAACTCATGCCATTTACGCAAAGTTTTTCCTCTTCACTACTTGCGTTTACTACATATCCCCCTGGACACATACAAAATGTATAGGCTGATAGGTTCATTTCTTTGTTATTGTAGGTTAAGTTGTAGGAAGCTTGAGGTAGTAATTTCCCCTGATTATCAGTTTCTTTTCCATTATATTGAGCTTTATTTATTGTTTGTCTTTTGTGTTCAATTCTTAATCCAACGGCAAAATTTTTATTTTCCATTTGAATTTTTTGACTTAGCATTTCAAATGTATCTCTTGCTGAGTTTCCTAGAGCTAGTACATAGGCTTCGCTTTGTTTTTCTTTTCCATTTATGATTATATTTTCTACTTCATCTGATTTTATGTTTATGTCATCAAATCTATGGGAAAAGTAAAATTCACCACCATTTTTTATTATTTCTTTTCTCATATTTGTTATGACATCTCTTAGCAGATCAGTTCCTATATGAGCCTTATTGTCGATTAGAATTTCATCCGGTGCGCCATTTTTGTGGAAAGTTTCTAGAACATATCTCACTCTTGGATCTTTGGATCTTGCTGTAAGTTTCCCATCTGAATAGGTCCCAGCTCCTCCTTCTCCAAATTGAATGTTACTTTCTGTGTTTAATTTTCCGCCATTTTTGAAATTTTCGATAGTTTTTATCCTATCTTTTATTTCCTCTCCTCTTTCGTAAACTTTCACTTTTACCTTGTTTTGCGCTAAAACATAAGCACAAAATAGTCCAGCAGGTCCAGTGCCAACGATACTTACTTCTTTTGGAGGATTATTAATCTTTATTTCTAAATCCTTGACCTCGTATATTTCAGAATTTTTTATTTTTTTTACTTCTTTTTCTGAAAGCTTTAAATCAACCAAAACCTGAAAATTATATTTTATTCCTTTTCTTGAATCGATGGATTTTCTATAAATTTCATAGGAAAAGTCATCTCTTTTTATAAGTTTACCTATTTTTTTCTTTAGTTTTATGGGATCGTCACTTTCTTGTATTATGTTTCTTATTATTATCATAATTCCTCATTAAAAAAGACCTCGCAAGGTCTTTAAATTTTAAATTGTTCTTTTATTATTGATAAATTTTCTCCTATTTCATCGCTTAGATCATCAAAGCTAAGAAGCTCTTCTATATCTTTTTGAGCTTGATTAAGATTTCCTAATACCAAATTTATTTGTATTTTGTTATAGCTAAGTCTTGGATCAGATGGATATAATTTTAATCCCTTATCTATCACTTCTAAAGCTTGTTGAAGGTTCTGCTCTAGATACAAAGAAATTGCATAATCATTATAAAGCTCTCTAAAATTTCCCCCAAGATCTATTGCATTTTCAAAAGCCATTATAGAGTTTTCATATTGACCAATGTTTTGGTAGGAAACTCCCAAATAATAGTAGGCATCTGCTCTTTTGGCATTTGATAAAAGGTGAGTAAGTGTCCTTATTGCTTCATCATATCTGCTTTTGCCTATGAAATACAAGGCTTCTTCTATTTGAGCATTATCTTCAATTTCACTTATTTTATCTCTAATTTCATCAATCGCTTCTATGGAGTCAGTTTTTTGCAAAGCTTTGTTATAATAACTTTTAGCTTTAATGTATCTTCCTAAATTCGCATAAATATTTCCTAATTCAAAATAGGATGGGGCAAAATTTTCATTTCTTTTTATAATATCTTCAAGAATTTCTATGGATTTTTTTATAAATTCGTCTTTGTAATCTTCGCTTATTTCAAATGCTAGTGGCCAAAGATTTCTAGCATAAAGATAAGAATTATAAGAATCTAGAGGATTTAATAAAAATCCACCTCTTAAGAGAAGTATTGCTTTTATCCTATCTTTTGCTTGTAGAGCTTGATTAGTCGTATATTTGGCAAAATCATCGATATATTTGTCTAAAATCAACTTGTATTTGTCATTGTAGATAAAATCAGGATCTATGGCTAAATTTATAATCATTCCATCAAAAAAATTTTGAACTTTGATCTCTTCTTCCATAGATCCCGATAAAATACCTTCTTTTACTTCATCAATATAAACGGGCAATGAAATGCCTTTTAACATTTGGAAATTAGACGAATCTTTAAGTTCCAAATAAGCCAAATTCTTAGAAAATTTTTTAAAATAATTATCTAAAGTCATCTTATGATCTCATAAACTTTCTTTGACGATATGGGTGATCGTTTAGATATTTAAACATATGACCTCTAACAACATAGAAAAACAACTGAATAATTGCAAACAATAAAATATATGCTGCTTTTTCCAAACCAAAAGCTAGTTGAAAAGTAAAATTATAGGAGAAATAAACTTCTATAATTATAAATATTAGTGAAAATAAACCATAAGGAATTATGTTATCACATACAAACTTAGCTGATGATTTGATAGCATCAATACCTGCTTTGCCATTTATGTAAACTTCTTCTAACATAGCTGAAAATAAAATTTCAAAACCAACTAGCAATAACATATATAAGCTAAATGAAAATCCACTTTGGAAAGTTCCTATCATCATTTGCAAAAGGTAGGTATAAAAAACCGTTCTTAAAATTGGATTTAAGAAATTGCTTAAGGAATTTCCTATGGATTTTTTCCCGGAATTTCCATAGACAATTATGGATCTAAGCGCTTGAGCTACAAAGCAAAGCATGGCTGCGTCTATAAAATAATTTAAAAGACCGCCAGCCATTGATCTAGAAAACATACCTGTGAATCGATAATTTTGATAAAAGGCCCTAATCAAAATAACAATAAACGCTATATAAACTTTATTTAACTTAGCAAAGCTTTCTTTTAAAGCTTTGCCAGTTACTTCAAAAAAGTCCTTAAATCTATCATTCATTACATTTTCTCAACAGTCTTTATTCCAAGTAGAGCCAATCCTTCTTTTATAACTATGGCTGCTGCATAGGTTAATGCTAATCTTTCATTTTGCAATTGTTCATCTTCAACATTTATTTGGTGAGCGTTATAGAATTTATTGAAGTTTTTGGCAATATCCATAATTGCTCTTGAGACCATTGATGGTTCATATTTATCGTGAGCTTTTATCAAAGCATCTTCAAACAATCCTATTGATTTAATTAATGCCATTTCTTCAGCTGTGTTTAATTTGGAGAAATTCATTTTTTCAAATTCTTCTTTACCAGCTTTTCTCAAAACAGATTTTGCACGAGCGTATGTGTATTGTACATAAGGTCCTGTTTCACCGTTGAAGTTTAGTAGGTTATCCCAGTTAAATACGTAATCTTTGATTCTATTGTTGTATAATTCTTGGAATTTTACAGCACCAATTCCAACTATTTGAGCTGTTTTATCAATATCATCAATATCTGCATTACGCTCAACCATGATTTCTTTGGTCTTTTCAATTGCCTTGTTTAAAACATCTTCTAGGAATATTACATGGCCTCTACGTGTTGATAAGGTTTTATCTTTCATCGATACTAATCCAAATGGTATGTGGATACATTTTTCCCAATAATCATGTCCCATTTTCTTTAATATTTTCCTTAACTGTTGAAAATGGAGGTTTTGTTGGCTTGCAACTACATATAGGTTTTTGTAATAACCGTATTCCATGTCACGGTTTTCTGCTGTTGCTATATCTCTTGTAATATAAGCGCTTGAACCGTTGGATTTTAGTATTATTGCTGGTGGAAGATCTTCATCAGAAAGATCCATTATTTGAGCCCCTTCGCTCTCAACTAACAATTTCTTATCTTTAAGTTCTTTTATTACTCTTGGTTCTGCCTTTGCGTTGTAGCTTTCACCGTGATAATTGTCAAATTTTATATCGAGTATTTCATATACTCTATCAAATTCTTTTAATGATAAATCTTTAAACCATTGCCAAAGTTCTACCGCTTCTTCTTGTCCTTCTTCAAGGTTTCTAAATTCAGCACGAGCAGCATCCATCATAGAAGGATCATCTTCAGCTTCTGAGTTGTATCTTACATAAAGTTTTAATAATTCATTTATCGGATCAGCATCGATTGCTTCTTTATCTCCCCAAAGTTTATAAGCTGCTATCATTACACCAAATTGTGTTCCATAATCTCCTATATAATTGATGCCAATTGTGTTATATCCTAGGGCTTTATAAATATTTCTGATAGCATCTCCAATTACAGTTGATCTTATATGACCAATGTGAAATGGCTTTGCAATATTTGGAGCAGAGAAGTCTATTGTAACATTTTTGCCTGTACCAATTTGTTTTTTACCATAATTTTCTTTTTCTTCTAAAACTTCATTTAGTATTTGGTTTTGGATAAAACTTTTGTCTGCAAAAAAGTTAATATAAGCGTTTAAAACTTCAATTTTTTCAATAGTTTCAATTTCGCCAATTTCTTCTTTTAGTTCGCTTGCTATTTGTGCTGGATTTTTTCTTTTGATTTTTGCAAGTGAAAAGCATGGGAAAGAATAATCTCCCATATCATCTTGTGGTGGAATTTCAATTAAATTATAAATTTCATCATAAGATAAGCCTATGTTTAAGCTTTCTAATTTTTTTGCAATTAATTCTTTTTGATCTTTCATAAATTTATCTCCTTTTATTTAAGACTGACTATGGTAACGCCAAAGCCACCTTCTTTATCATTTCCCGTTCTGTATGATTTTATAGACCTACTATTTTTTAGATAATCGGTAACTCCGCTTCTAAGGGCACCTGTGCCCATGCCGTGGATGATTTTTACTTCATCTAGGCCAGTTAACATAGCATCGTCAAGATATTTATCTACATTTATTAAAGCTTCTTCAAGTCTTTGTCCCCTTAAATCTAGTGTAGGAGAAAAGTTTGCTACTTTCTTTGCATTATACACTTTCTTGACATTTTTTCTAGTTGAATCGGGCCTTGAAATTCTTGTTAGATTTTTAATGTTTGCATCCATTTTTAGAATGCCCATTTGCACTTTTATATTACCCTTATTGTCTGGTAAACTTATGACTTCTGCTTTTTCATCAAGGCCAGCTATTATTACTATATCTCCTATCTTTAGATCATCTGGAACTTTATTAGATTTTTTCATTTTTAAAGACTTATCTTTTCTTTCGATGATATTATCTTTATATCTATTTCTAATATTATTTAAAGTTCTGTCTATATCTGAAGTGTTTGCATTTTTGGATTTTTTGGCTTCTTTTAGCATTTCTTGAGATTCTTTATTTGCTTTTTCTAAAATCTCATTTGCCCTATCTTCTGCTTTTCTGATTATTTCTTCTTTTTGTTTTTCAATTTCTTCTGATTTTTCTTTTAGTTTAAGCCTTGTTTGTTGAATTTGTTCTTTGTAAATGTCAATCTCTCTATTTTTTTCTTCAAGAGAGCTTTTGTCTTTTTCGATTCTTTCAAGCATTTTGTTGACATTTTTTGTATCTTCTGTAAGAAGGCTTTGTGCGTTTTTTAAGATTTTTTCATCTAAGCCAAGTCTTTTTGAAATCTCAAAGGCATTTGACTTTCCAGGAGTTCCTATCACTAGTTTAAAAGTTGGGGAAAGAGTATTTACATCAAATTCTACTGATGCGTTCATAACTCCTTTAGTTTCCACAGCGTAATATTTTAGCTCGCTATAATGGGTTGTTGCAAAAGTCATGATTTCATCTTCTCTTAGTCTTTCCAAAATAGAAATGGCAAGGGATGCTCCTTCTGTTGGATCGGTTCCAGATCCAATTTCATCAAGGAGAACTAAAGAGTTTTTACTAACTTTTTTTAGGATATTAACGATATTTGTAAGAGATGCCGAAAAAGTTGAAAGGCTCATTTCTATTGATTGAGTATCTCCAATATCAACAAATATATCATCGAAAATATTTACCAAAGATTCTTCTTCTGCAGGAATAAAAAAACCCGATTGTGCCATAAGAGTAATTAATCCAACTGTTTTTAGGGAGACTGTTTTGCCCCCAGTGTTAGGACCAGTAATAATTAGGGTGTGATAATCTCCACCAATTGCCACATCAATAGGTACAACTTTTCCTTTTAGCAAAGGGTGGCGAGCTCCTTTTAAATTGATGATTTTTTTATCATTTATATTAGGTCTTGTATGTTCATTTTGCAAGGCGTATTTTACTTTAGCTGATAAGAAATCTATTCTTGATAATATTTTTTGATTTTCCAAAATTTCTAAGTCAAATCCTTCGACAAATCTTGAAAGTCTATCTAAAATTCTCCTAATTTCGTCTTCTTCTTTTAGCTCTAAATCTCTAAGGTTATTATTAAGTTCAACTATTGCTTGAGGTTCTACAAATAAGGTGTTTCCGCTTGATGATTTGTCGTGAATAATTCCACCGATTATGGATTTTTTGTTGGTTTTTACTGGAACAACATATCTGCCATCTCTAATTGATACAACTTTATCTTGCAAGACATCATCATATCTTTGGTTAGTGATATAAGAATTAAGCTTTGCCTTGATTTCAGCTTCTTTTTTATCTTTTTGGCGTCTAATGTTTTTTAAATCCACTGAGGCGTTGTCGGCAATCTCATCTTCGCTTAAAATAGATCTTTCTATTTCATTTCTGATAAAATCATTAGTTGAAATTCTGTAAAAAAGATCTTTTATATATGGCTCTTCAATATTTTTGCCATATTCTTTTAGATACTCGCAAGCTCTCAATAAGTCGCCTACCCTTAGTAATTCATAGGTTTCTAAGATTCCTTTTTTCCTTACATAAGTTATAAGATCCGTAAAATCGTAAAGGCCAAATATATCGATATTGCCAAATCTACTAATAACTTTTAACATTTGGCTAGTATATTCTAATTCATTAGAAATTTCTCTAAAATCCGTCATTGGTTTTAGCTTTAATATTTTTTCTTTTACTATTTGTGAACGAGCTTCGTTGGATAGACTTTGTAAAATTTTAGAATATTCAAGCACTTCTAAAGTTCTATCATCCATTAAATAACTCCTTTCTCATAAGAGTTTTTTATCCTTGTATTTTCTATATTTAAAATATCCTCATCACTCATAACAGAATATAAAAATGACACTTCTTTAGCAAATTTATCTCTCTTGTAATTTTGAATTTCCTTTGGATAAATTTTGGAATAATTTCCATAGCGTATGACTTTTAGATAATGATCATCAAAAGATTTAATGTAAGCATTGTTAAATTTGCAAGTTTCACAGCCCTTTAGTTGGCATTTTTTTATAAGAGAAAATGGACAATGTTTCATAGTCATAAGCTCAATTCTCCCATAAACAAGAGCTTCGACTGGAAAAATTTTACTATTTTTATTGATATTTGTAAGATCATTTTCAACACTTGAACAAATTCTTTGGGCAAATTTCCCATAAAAATCAAAGCTATAAGAATTAAAAACGTTTAAATATCTGCCAATTCTAATTTCTATATTATTTTCTCTAAAGTCTTTTATGAAATTTAGATCTCTATAATTGTTGAAAATTACACCTTTTATCTCATTTTCTTTGATATAATCAATAAGTTTGTCAATTTCATAATCCTCATGTGAATCCAAAATTAAATATATATTATTTCCCTGGTATTTTTTATCGTAGGTTCTTAGATATATATTATCAAAATCTTTTAACAATTCTGGAGAGATATCGTTGGTTAATAATTCAATATTTCTCTCTCTTTTTCCTATATTTCCATTTTTTATGTCTGGTAAAGAAATTTTTACAGGTTTTCTTTTGTAAGCTTTTAAAATCTCATTTTCTAAGAGTTTTATGACTGATCTACGGCATTGGTTGATATCTTTTTTTCTTATAAAAATATTTTCATCAATGTCTATTGCAATCTTTGTTGGACAAAAAATTTCATCGGTGAATTTTCCTAGATTTTCTTTTATATCTTCCTTATTTACGGCGATTTTTTCTGCTTTTTCAACTTTGCTATCGCCTTTGTAGCTTGCACTAATATCCTTATAAGTTAATGTAATTTGTGGATATTCTCCAATATTTGCTTTAAAATA
The DNA here is from genome assembly GCF_902500265.1 of Anaerococcus sp. Marseille-P9784. NCBI lineage: Bacteria > Bacillati > Bacillota > Tissierellia > Tissierellales > Peptoniphilaceae > Anaerococcus > Anaerococcus sp. Marseille-P9784. The sequence goes on from NZ_CABVOZ010000001.1 coordinate 127,574, forward strand.
AATGTTTACTGGCAAATTTCTATAAGAATTTAAGTCATCCTTTAAAGTATTTGACAATTTTTTCGAGTTTAATAGAAAGACATTTGATCCAACTAGGGCATCCTTATATTTTTCAAGGAAGATTTTTTCGTTTTTCTTATAAGTTTTAGTAGTTGTAAAGGGTAGTTTTTTCCCCTTATCAGTTGTAATTTCTAAGATATCTTCTTTTTCTAGAGTTGAATTACTTATAAAATATTTTTTCCCCTTATCACTTTGGACTTTGCCAACTATTCTATGCTTATTACTATCTTTTAAGCTTATATAATCATTTTTTTGACCAAAAATAAAACCTTGGGTAAATTGCCTATTTGAAGAATCAGATAATTCATCTTCATTATAAAAATTTTCATCTATTTTTGATCTATAATTTTTTACCACACTATGGACATATTCAGGAGTTTTCATTCTGCCTTCAATTTTTATGGAATCTACTTCTAATTCTATAAGCTCATCTAACTTATCGATAGTGTTTAGATCTTTCATATTCAAATAATAATCATAAGGTAATTTTTTTCCTTCTGAAATCAGCTGGTATTTTTGCCTACAAGGACCAGCGCATCTTCCTCTATTTGCAGAACGCCCTCCAAAATACGAACTCATAAGGCATTCCCCAGAATATGAAACGCACAAAGAACCATGAACAAAAACTTCAATTTCTACGGGAAGACTTTTGATTTTCTTAATTTCTTCTATGGGACATTCACGAGCAATTACAATTCTATCAAAGCCAATAGAAGAAAGATATTTCGCGCCATAATAGTCTCTTACAGCCATCTGTGTTGAAGCGTGTAATTTTAGATTTGGAAATTTGTCTTTTATTATAGAAAAAAGTCCAATATCTTGAATTATAAGTCCATCCACACCATATTGGTAAAGTTTTTCAATATTTGAAATTACTTTTTCCATTTCAAAATCTTTAATCAAGGTATTAATGGTAATATAAATTTTTTTACCAAAAAGATGGATGTAATCAATTATTTCCTCAATATTTTCTATTGTAAAATTTTCTGCATAAGCTCTGGCAGAAAAATCATCAAGTCCAAGATAAAAACTATCGGCGTTAGCGGCAATCGCCCCATAAAGCATGGACAAATTGCCAACTGGTGCCAAAATTTCAGGGTTTTTCATTAAAGAGATTCCTTGAATTTCTCATTTTCAGCTTTTAAGCTTATTAATTCATTCTGGAGTCTTTTTATTTCAGATCTTAATTTATCGAGATTTTTGTCTGCTTGATCAAAAGAATTAATTTCTCTTTTTAGGTTGTCAACCTTGTCTTTAAGTTCTAAATTTTCTTTATTAAGGTCGTTAATTTTTATGAGCAAATCATTATTTTTATCTATAACATTTTTATAATCATCTTTTAGCTTTGGATAATTTTCTCTAGCTTCTTTTGTTTCTTCTTCAAAGTTTTTTTGATCGTCATAAAGTTTGTAAAGATCATTTGCTATATTTAAAGATGCTAAGACCAACTCTCTTTCGTGGCTTAAACGATCAGATTTGACTTCTTCTATCTTTTTTTCTACAAATTTTGCTATCTTTTTAATTTGATCTTCATTTTCCTCTGTTAATAGGGTGTAGCTTATACCATCTATTTTTACTATAATTTTATTTACGGACATTTTTGCTCCTAACTACGTAAAATAACATCAGACTTAGAAAGATTTTCTAAAATTTCTTCTTCTATATCCTTTATATCTTCCTCTTTTAAAGTTTTATCATTTGACCTATAAGTTACCTTATAAGCAACGGATTTTTTGTCTTTTTCAATTTGATCTCCAGTATAAATATCAAATAATTCTATTTGAGAAATCAAATCACTGCCCTTGTTTTTGAAAGTTTCTTCGATAAATTCAACTTCCATATCTCTATTTGTTACAAATGCATAATCACGGCTTATAGCAGGATATTTTGGAAGAGGCTTATACTTTCTATCTGTAATTCTCTTATCCCCTATCATTGAAAGATTTACTTCAAGGATTAAACAACCTTTGCTAATTCCATAGATATCTCTTAAATCATAAGAAATTTCTCCTATAAGGCCGATTTTTTCACCATCAAAATAAATATCTGCACATCTTCCTTTGTGAAAACTCTTTAAGTTTTCATTTTTCTTGTAAGAAAATCCTTCAAATCCCACATTTTTCATAACTTCTTCGAAGTAATCTTTCATATCGTAGAAATCATAAGCTCCAATAAGTCCCATGGTTAATGTGTCATTTTCTTTTGGCAATTTTTCTTCTGTTTTTTCAAAAGTTTTGCCTAATTCAAATAAGCTTAAATCTTTTGCACCTCTGTTGATATTTTTGCTAATTACATCTAGCATATTTGGTATTTGGGTGGTTCTCATTACGGAAAAATCTTCGCCCAAAGGATTTATTAAGCTTATATAATCTCTTAATTTGGAATTTTCATCCACTTGCATTCTATCAAATTCTTTTGGAGAAATAAATGAATAAGTTGTTATCTCCATGAATTTTTGGCCCTTTAGTTCATTTTTTAGATCATCGCGTAATAAACGAGCCTTGCAGCGAATTCCTCTTTGTAGGGTTGATTTTAATGGTTTTGATTCAATTTTTCCCATGCCATAAAGTCTTACAACTTCTTCTATTAGGTCTGCTTCTATATCAATATCCAATCTAAAATATGGAACTTTTGCCAAAATTTTATCTTCATCGATTTTTTCTACCTCAAATTCCAAAAGTTCTAGATTTTTAATTGCTTGATCCATTGTAAAGTCTACACCAGTTAGGGCGTTAAGTCTTGAAATTCTAAGTTCTACTTCTTTTTCTTTGCTTTTTTTATCACCCTCATCAAAAGATCCACCGATAATTTCGCCGATTTTAAGATCTTCAATTAGTTTCATAGCTCGCCTTGACGCAAAGTCTGCCATTTCTATGGCAATGCCTTTTTCAAATCTGCTTGATGCTTCACTACGAATTCCTAATTTCTTTGAACTTTCTCTGATATTTGTAGAGTTGAAATTTGCAGCTTCTAACAAAATATTTTTACTTTCATTAGTTACTTCTGTATCAAATCCACCCATGATTCCAGCTAAGCCAATTACCTTATCTTCATCAGCAATAACTAGCATCGAAGAATCAAGTTTTCTTTCTTCTCCATCTAAGGTTTTTAAGATTTCACCATCTTTTGCATCTCTTACGATGATTTTTTTGCCAGCAAGCTTGTCCAAATCGTAAGCGTGAAGTGGTTGACCAGTTTCAAGCATTACAAAATTTGTAATATCTACGATGTTATTTATTGGGCGCATGCCTGCTAAGATTAGATAATTTTGTAACCACTGTGGAGATTTGCCAATTTTCACATCTTTTACGACTCTTCCTGTAAATCTATTGCATGATTTGCTTAATATTTCTACACCATTGGCAAATTCTTTTATATCTTCATCATTATTTTGGTAATTAATTTCTGGAAGGCTTATTTTTTCTCCAAAACTTGCCGCACTTTCTCTTGCCATGCCTATAATTGAAAGACAATCTGGTCTATTTGGAGTTATTTCATATTCTATAACTGGAGAATTTGAAGATAATACTTCACTAACAGAACTTCCCAATTTGTAATCATCATCAATTATAATTACCCCATCTCTAAATTCTTTAGGAATTACGCTATCGTCATAGCCGAGTTCCCCATAACTTGTTAGCATGCCAGATGAATTTATTCCAAAAAAATCATGATCGCCAATATGATTTCCATTATCTAGGGTCGTTCCACTTTTTATTACAAATACTTTATCGCCCTCATTTGTGTTTTTTGCTGCAGTTATTATTGTTGTCGGATTTTCTTCACCTATATCAATAGTTAAAACTTTTAGCCTGTCTGCATTTGGATGTTTTTCTTGTTTAATAATTTTTCCTAAAACAACGCCTTTTAAATCGCTTGTTTTTCTTGTAACTTCTTCAACGTGACTTCCAGTTTCAGAAAGTCTATCTGTAATTGTCTTTATATCTTCGCTAATTTTTACATAATCATTTTGCCAAATTAAAGGTACTAACATAATTTCTCCTAAAATTGTTCTAAAAATCTCTTGTCATTATCATAGAGTAATCTGATATCATCAAGTCCATATTTAACCATAGCTATCCTATCTACCCCAAGTCCAAAGGCAAAGCCAGTGTATTTTTCGCTATCGATACCGCAAGCTTCCAAAACATTTGGATGAACCATTCCTCCACCCAAAAGTTCCATTGACCAACCTGTATTTCCACAAGCAGGGCAGCCCTTACCTTTACAAATCGGACAAGTTGCATCTACTTCCAAGGATGGTTCTGTAAATGGGAAATGATGAGGACGATATCTTAATTTTATGTCATCTCCAAACATTTCTTTGATAAAAGTTTCAAGAGTAGCTTTAAGATTTGCCATTGAAACATTTTCATCTACAACTAGACATTCCAATTGGTGAAACATTGGTGAATGTGTTGCATCAACTTCGTCGTTTCTAAAAACTCTTCCTGCTGATACCATTTTTATTGGAAGTTTGCCCTCATTCATTACTCTAATTTGCATTGAAGAAGTATGTGGTCTTAGGAGAACATTATGTGTAATATAAAATGTATCTGAAGTTGATCTTGCAGGATGATCTGCAGGTGAATTTAAGTCATCAAAGACGTTTTTTACTGTATCAATTTCTGGTCCCTCAACTACATCAAAACCCATATTTTGAAAGATTGCTTCCAAGTCTTCTAAGGTTTGATTGATAAGAGCAAGGTGTCCACTAGTTTTTCTATCAAAATGTGCTGTAACATCAATTTTTTCTTCTTCTATTTTTTCTTCAAGTAGTTTTTCTCTTATAGCCTTTGTCTTATCTTCCAAAGCTTCTTCTATTTTTACACTAGCTTGGTTGATTAGTTTTCCTGCTTGTGGTTTTTCCTCTTTTGGCAATTTTGCTATATTTTTCTTTAAATCTGTTATTAATCCTTTTTTTCCAAGGTATTTTACTCTAAGTTTTTCAAGCTCTTTTAGATTTAAACTTAAATCTATTTCATGGATTGCCTTAGCAATGAGTTCTTTTAAGTTTTCTTCCATAATTTCCTCCTAAAATTTTGTATAAAAAAATTCCATCCTAAAAGGACAGAATATAGAAACATTTAATCTGCGGTACCACCTTAATTGATTTTAAATAAAATCCGCTCTTTGGTCTTTTAACGCAGACTAGACGTTTCAGCTACTTAATTTCACATCTTGCTTCATCGATGAATTATTTGACCGTTACTTAAAAGGCTCTCATCAACCCTTCTTTCTGTATAAGGATAGCCAAACTTTTTTTCGAATCATTAGCTTAATTTATTCATTATTATGCTTGCAGCTATTGCCGCATTTAAAGATTCAATTTTCCCTTGCATAGGAATTTTTACAAAGATATCGGTAAGATTTCTTACTTCATCAGATAAGCCATTTGCTTCATTTCCAATAGCTAAAATCAAATCTTCATCACTTTTAAATTCATTAATATCATACCCACTCATATCAGCAGATACAATCTTATATTTTTCTTTTAAACTTTTAATTTCATCTATATTTTTGTAGACAAAATTTAATCTAAATATAGAGCCCATTGAGGCTCTTAAAGTTTTTTCATTGTATATATCACAAGTATTAGCAAGTAAAATTATATCAGAAAATCCAAAAGCTTCTGCCGATCTTATTATGGTTCCCATATTTCCAGGATCGTTAATTTGATCTAACATTAGGACTTTCTTGCTTTTTATATCTTTTTGCCTTGGTTTTTTGACCACTGCTGCAAAACCATCGGGATTTACAAGATTTGTTAATTTATTAAAAAGATTGTTTGAGAAAACTATTTTTTCTAAATTACTTTCATAATCCTTATTGTCTTCGCTTAAAAAAATAAAATCAACATCAGCAGAAGAGATTGCCTCTTCCACTAATTTTTTTGATTCTATGATAAAGGAATTTTCCTTATCTCTAAACTTTTTGCTTTTTAGCTTTGATATATATTTATATTTTTGATTATCACTTGAAGTTATAATCATCTAATTTTATTAAGCGTTTTTGTTAGCTAATTCTACTAATTTGCTAAATTCTGCTGGATTTTCAACTGCTAATTCAGCAAGCATTTTTCTATTGATGTCGATGTTTGCTTTTTTAAGGTTGCCCATAAGTTTAGAATAGCTTGTTCCATTTATTCTAGCAGCAGCATTGATTCTTGCAATCCAAAGTTTTCTAAAATCTCTTTTTCTATGTTTACGACCAATGTAAGCATAGCTTAGTGATTTCATTACAGCTTGGTTGGCTGTTCTATATAGAAGGCTTTTGGAACCGTAATATCCCTTAGCTTGTTTTAATACTTTCTTGTGTCTTTTTTTAGCGTTTACTCCTCTTTTTACTCTTGCCATTTTTTCTTAACCTCCTATTACATTCCAAGTAATTTTTTAACATTTGATAAATTAGCACTAGATACTGTAGTAGCTTTTCTTAGTCTTCTTTTTCTAGCTGGTGATTTTTGAGCTGTCTTGTGGCTTTTGTAAGCTTTCATTCTTACTATCTTTCCACTTCCAGTAACTTTAAATCTTTTAGCAGCTGCTCTTTTTGTTTTATTTTTGTTAGCCATTTTTTACTCCTTATCTGTATTTGGTTCTAAAAACATTACTAGAGATCTACCTTCCATTTTAGGTTTCTTGTCAACTACACCTACATCACCTATCATTTGGGTAAATTTATCCATCAATTCATAGCCTGGTTCTTTACGTCCAAGCTCACGACCTCTAAATCTAATAGAAACTTTTACTTTATCCCCGTTGTTTAAGAATTTTATTGATTGGTTTGCTTTAGTTTGCAAATCATTATCTTCAATGTTTAAAGAAAATCTCGTCTCTTTTAGTTGAGCGTTTTTTTGTTTTTTCTTATTTTCTTTTTCTTTTTTCTCTTGATCATATTTAAACTTACCATAGTCCATGATCCTGGTAACAGGTGGTTTTGCGTTAGGGCTCATCAAAACTAAATCCAAGCGTTTTTCATCAGCTCTATCTAAGGCATCATTTAAAGAAGTGATACCAATCTGGTTACCATTTTCATCTATTAACCTAACTTGGTCAGCTCTAATTTCATCATTTATTCTTAAATCTTTTATAGTTATACCTCCATGTATAATTTCATAAAAAAAGCGGGCACAAAGTACCCGTTCAAATTTTAAATAAAAATTTATTAACCTACAAATCTTAATCGGCAGGTGAGTATTGGGTACTTCTTTGTTGTCTACGTAATATATATTACTATTATAACTTTAACTTGTCAAGTAAAAAACAAGTCATAAGCTTTTTATTCTTTTATTTTCTAAGCTTATTACAATCTTAAATCTCTAATCAATCTTAAATATACCAAATCCATATAAACCAGGACCTGTATTTGCTCCTAGTGTTGGAGAAATTTGAACTTTAAAACATTCTTTGGCACCAGCAATAATATCTGATAATTTTTCTTCCAATTTACTAATACCTTCTTGATAGCCACCATGACCTAAAAACATATAATAATCTTTGACGTTTTCGATTTCATTTTCGGCAAATTTTCTAAGTTCATTAAGAACCTTTTTTTCACCACGAGCAATTTTTACAAGCTTAAAGGCGGATTCTAAAGGATTTACACTTATAATTGGTTTAACTGAAAGTGCATCTCCAATTTTCCCAAAAGTTTTTGGAACTCTTCCACCTTCAACTATATATTTAAAAGAATCTATTGTAAAAAATACAAAAGATTTATCTTTTTTCTCATTTAGTTTTGCAATTATTTCCTCAAAAGATAATCCTTTTTTTATTAAATTATCAGCATATATAGCAAAAAAGCCTTCTGCCATAGTAAGATTTCCACTATCAAAAACATAGGTTTCTAAGCCCTCAATCTTGTTTGTACTTAACAAGCTATGGCTACTGGAAAACTTCGAACCTATTGTAATTACAAGGACTTTTTCGTAACCATCTGCTTTGATCTTTTCGTATAAATTGATAACATCTCCTGGAGATGGTGCTGATGTTTTTGGTAAACAATTATTTCTTCTTATCCATTCGTAAAATTCATCAGAAGATATGTCAATTCTATCTTTTAGGTATTCTCCATCCAAATTTACATATAAGGATAGGGTGTATATATTAAGTCTTTTTGCTAATTCTTGACTTATATCACTTGCACTATCTACTAGTATCGCAATTTTTTCCATAAAACCCCCTTTGGAATAGACCCATTAATTATAGTATTATACCATAAAATCATAAAAAAATAATATAATTATCTTTTATAGATTTATTAACAAAGTAATTTCGATCAATTTTCATTGCTCTTTAAGCTAAATCCTAGATTAGAAATTATAAAAATAGTAGTATAATTACAAAATAGGAAGTGATTATATGAAAAAATTAAAAACTAATGCTATGAGAGCCTTAGATAAATTAAAAATTAACTATGAGCATATTGACTATGAATTTCAAGGAGATTTTGTATCATCAGTGGATTTATCCGAAAAAACTCATACTGATATTTCAACAATTTTTAAAACTTTAGCGACAATTGCAAATAATGGAGAAATTTATATTTTTGTAATACCGGGAGCAGAAAGTATAGATTTTAAAAAAGCAAGTGCGGCTGTTGGGGTGAAAAATCTTGAAATGCTCCCACTTAAAGATTTAAAATCAAAAATTGGTTATGAAAGAGGAGCAACAACTTCTCTTGCCATGAAAAAAGATTATCCAGTTGTAATTGATGATTCTGCATTGCAAATGGATTTTATAAAAGTATCTGCTGGCAAAGTTGGCCACAGTCTAAAAATTAAAGCCCAAGACTTAGCAAAAGCTAACGGTGCAAGCTTTTTTGATGTGATACAATGACATTAGAAATAGAAAAAAACAAAGATTATGTAAAGGTGATTTTCCCAAATGATTTGGAATATAAGAGATTAAGGCTTCTTGTTACTTTATCACCCATACTAATAGCTTCTTTTGATAATGGTCGTTATGAGCTTGAATTTTTAAAAAATTCTATAGAAAAATCAAAATTTCCCTATGCTTTGTACCCGAATTTCTTTCAAGGTTTTTCTATAGAAAATTACAGAAAATATTATGCTAACTATAATCCAGCTGAGGATGTTTTTTTAAATAAGGAAAATAACATAGAATTTATAATTAATCAAATGGATAATCAATATATAAATGCTCTAACTAGTATAATAGAAAATGTAATTATTGATCCTAAGGCAAATTACTATTTTACAGATTATTTTAAAGAAATTAGAAATGATATTGTAATAAATGGTAGAAGATCAATTCTTACCAACGGGATACAAGGCTTTTACCTTTCAAAATATGTAGTGGTTTGGATGATCGACATTATTAATTTTATCAAGGAAAATAATCCAAAGGCCTATGAGGATTTAAAGATAATCGAATTTCTAGCAAACAATTTAAAAACCCCAAGAATTTTATCTACAAACTTTGAAGAAAATCAATAATTCTAAGAATTTCCTTATTTCCAGTATTTTTTATAAGAAATGTAAGTCCAATTGATTTTCTTATTAACTTTACTTATGAAAAATCTTAGGATTTAGCAAAAAAATTTAACCCTTAAGCTAAATTTTAACTTAAGGGTTAGTTTTTTTTGTGTGTTTTATTATTCTCTTTCTACTACTACAGCAGTTCCCATACCGCCACCTATACAAAGTGTTGCGATACCTTTTTTAGAGTCTCTCTTTTGCATTTCGTATAGTAGTGTTGTAAGGATTCTTGCTCCTGATGCTCCTACTGGGTGACCGATTGCTATAGCTCCACCGTTTACGTTTACTATGTCTGTGTTTAGACCTAGTTCTTTGATTACTGATAGGGCTTGTGCTGCGAATGCTTCGTTTGCTTCGATTAGGTCAATGTCTTCTAGTGTTAGATTAGCTTTTTCTAGAGCTTTTCTTACTGTTGGGATTGGGCCTGTACCCATGATTTTTGGATCAACACCTTCTGTTGCGTATGATACGATTGTTGCTAGTGGTGTTACTCCTAGTTCTTTAGCTTTTTCTTCACTCATTACTACTAGAGCTGCTGCACCGTCGTTGATTCCTGATGCGTTTGCTGCTGTTACTGTACCGTCTTTGATGAAGGCAGGTTTTAGTCCTGAAATGCTTTCAGTTGTAACACCTTCTTTGATATATTCATCAGTATCAACAACTGTTACTTTGCCTTTTCTACCTTTAACTTCTACTGGAACGATTTCGTCTTTGAATCTTCCTTCTGCTCTAGCTTTTGCTGCTCTTTGTTGGCTTGTTGCAGCTAGTTCGTCTTGTTCTTCTCTTGTTAGGCCAAATTTTTCAGCGATGTTTTCTGCTGTTACTCCCATGTGGTAGTCATTGAATGCGTCCCAAAGACCGTCTTTGATCATTTCATCGACAACTTTTTTGTCTCCCATTCTTGCTCCCCATCTTTCGTCTGTTAGTAGGTATGGAGCTTGTGACATTGATTCTGTACCACCTGCTAATACTACATCACAATCGCCAGCTATAATCATTTGTGCTGCTAGTGATACTGATCTTAGTCCTGAACCACAAACGATGTTTAGTGTCATTGCTGGTTTTTCTATTGGAATACCTGCATCTAGTGCGATTTGACGAGCGATGTTTTGGCCATTGCCTGCTTGTAGTACACAACCTAGGATTGATTCGTCTATATCTTCTGGTTTGATGCCTGCTCTTTTGATTGCTTCTTTAGCTGCTACTGCACCTAGTTCTCTAGCTGATACTGTTTTGAATGCTCCGCCGTATGAACCTACTGGCGTTCTTGCTGCACTTGCTATTACTACTTTTCTTGTCATTTGATATCCTTTCTTTTATTTATTTTTATTTACTATAATCGTAGAAACCTTTACCAGTTTTTCTTCCAAGTTCGCCTGCTGCTACTTTTTGTCTTAATAAAACTGGAGCTGCGTATTTATCTGAACCAATTGTATCTTTTAGATAGTCCATGATGTTTAAAACTATATCTAGACCGATTAAATCAGCTAGTGCTAGAGGTCCCATTGGGTGGTTTGCACCAAGTTTCATTGCTGTATCAATACCTTCAGGGCTTGCAAGTCCTTCTTGTAGGCAATAGATACCTTCAGATATCATTGGAATTAGAATTCTATTTACTACAAATCCAGGAGCTTCATTTACTTCTACTGGTGTTTTGCCTATTTCTTCTGTGATTTCTATAACTTTTTTAACTGTTTCTTCGCTTGTTGTGATTCCTTTGATAACTTCTACAAGTTTCATAACTGTAGCTGGGTTAAAGAAATGCATTCCTATTACTTTATCAGGTCTGTGTGTTGCTGCTGCTATTTCTGTGATAGAAATTGAAGATGTGTTTGAAGCAAGAATTGTATCTTCTTTGCAAATTTGACATAATTCTTCAAAGATAGATTTTTTGATTTTTGGATTTTCGCTTGCTGCTTCAACTACTAAATCACAATCTGCTACATCTTTTACATCTGTTGTAAATTTGATTCTTCCAAGGTATTCGTCTTTTTGTTCAGCTGTTATTCTTTCTTTTGCAACTGATTTTTCTAAAGATTTTGTTATAGTTTTTTTACCTTTTTCGATAAATTCATCAGAAATATCTCTTACTACTACTTCATATTTTTTGCTCATTATTTCAGCAATTCCAGCACCCATTGTGCCTGCACCGATTACACCAATTTTCATGAATATCTCCTTATTTATTTTCAAATTCGCATTTTTCTTTGTTGATAAAAGCTTGTGTTCCTTTTTTCATATCTTCTGTTGAAAATGTTAATCCAAAAGCCAATTCTTCGATTCTTAAAGCAGAATCTATATCAACTTGAGCTCCTGTATTGATTGCTTCTTTTGCAAGTTTTACAGCTATTGGAGCTTTGCTAGCTATAGCTTTAGCTAAGCTATTTACTCTTTCTTCTAATTCTTCTACTTCTACTACATCTTGTACTAAACCAATTTCTAAAGCCTTATCAGCTTTTATATTTTCTGCTGATAGGATTAGATATTTTGCCCATCCTTGGCCTACTAGTCTTTGAAGTCTTTGACTTCCGCCAAATCCTGGCATAATTCCAAGACCAACTTCTGGTTGACCAAATAAAGCTTTTTTGGATGCAATTCTTATATCGCAAGCCATTGCAAGTTCACAGCCACCACCTAGGGCAAATCCATTTACTGCTGCTATTACAGGCATTGGAAGTTTTTCGATTTTTCTAAATACTCCTATGCCCTTTTTGCCAAATTTGTTAGCTTCTATTGGACTTAATTCGCTCATTTCTTTAATGTCAGCGCCTGCTACAAAGCTTCTGCCTGCACCTGTAATTATTAAGCATCTTAGATCCTTATCTTTTTTGATTTCTTCTAAAAGAAGGTCTAATTCATCTAAAACTTCAGAATTTAGTGCATTTAAAGCTTCTGGTCTGTTAATGGTTAGTTTACCAATGTTCTCGTTAACTTCATAGCTTATAGTTTTATAGCTCATATTTTCCTCCATTAATCTAATACCCAATTTATCAAAAATTATGAAAATGTTTTTAGACAAGGAGCATTATAAAATTATTTTATAATGCTCGCTCTTGTTTATTAATATTTTTTAGCTTTTGCAGCTTTTATTTTCTTAATTAGTTCTGGAACAACTTCGTTTATATCGCCAATTATTCCGACATCTGCTACGTTAAAGATGTTTGCATCTGGGTTTTTGTTAATCGCTACTATTAGATCTGATTCTTCCATACCAGCTAAGTGTTGGATAGCTCCTGATATACCTAAGGCAATATATAAATTTGGTCTTACAGTCTTACCAGTTTGACCTACTTGACGGTCTTTTTCAAGCCATCCTGAATCAACTACAGCTCTTGATGAAGAAACTTCGCCTTCTAAAACTTCTGCTAATTCATAAGCAAGTTTCATATTTTCTGCTGAACCGATACCACGACCTACTGAGATTAGTACATCTGCATCTTCAATTTTGATTTTTTTCTTATCAGCAACTTTTTCTTCGATTATATCGACATTGATATCTTTATCTTCAAATGTTATATCATATTTTTTAACTTCACCAGTTCTAGTTTTGTCATCTTCTTGTTTTGGCATAACGCCTGGTCTTACTGTTGACATTTGAGGACGAGCTTCTGGAGATTGAATTGTAGCTAGTAGATTACCACCAAAAGTTGGACGAGTCATATTTAATAGACCAGTTTCTTCATCAATTTCTAGTTTTGTACAGTCTGCTGTTAGTCCACAACCAATTCTTGCTGAAACTCTTGGAGCTAAGTCACGGCCTATTGATGATGCACCAAATAAAACGATTTGAGGTTTTAAATCTTTGATTATTGTGCTCATTGTCTTTACATAAGGTTCTGTTATATATTTTTCAAGAATTTTATCTTCTACATAATAAACCTTGTCAGCACCATGTTCGATTAAATCTCTTGTTAATCCTTCTACCTTGCTGCCTGCTATTACTGCTATTACTTCTTCATTTAATTTATCTGCTAATTCGCGCGCTTTACCGATTAGTTCTAATGACACGCTTTGTAGATTGCCATCTCTTTGTTCGCAAACTACCAATACATTTTTATATTCGCTCATTAAAAACTCCTTAAATCAAAAATTCTTCGGCTAACTTATCAACTATGATAGTAGCGCCATCTTGTGCGTTTACATCAAATACTTTACCAGCTTGTTTAGCTCCCTTGGTAAATGATTTTTTAACTCTTGTTGGAGAACCTTGTAAACCAATGTTAGTTCTATCAACTTCTATGTCATCAACAGTCCAAGTTTTTACTAAATCTTCTCTGTTAACATCATAAATTCTTGATACTCTCATATATCTTGGGCTGTTCATTTCACCTAAAGTTGTGATTAGTACTGGGAATTTCGCTTTGATTATTTGATATCTATCTTCAAATTGTCTTTGAACTGTTATGCTATCTTCTGTTATTTCTTTTACATCTTCTACATAAGAAATAGATGGGATTCCAAGGTGTTCTGCAGTTTGTGGTCCTACTTGAGCTGTATCTCCATCGATTGCTTGACGACCTGCAATTATCAAATCATAATCCAAAGAATTTATTGCTGCTGCAAGTGCAGTTGATGTTGCCCATGTGTCAGCTCCACCAAAAGCTCTATCAGTTAACAATATTACATCATCTGCGCCCATAGCGTAAGCTTCTTTTAGAGCTTCTGCTGCTTGTGGAGGTCCCATTGATAAAACGGTTATGTGTGCTCCGTTTTCTTCTTTTATCTTTAATGCCTCTTCAATACCAGCTTTGTCATCAGGATTTATGATTGAAGGAAGACCTTCTCTCATAATTCTTCCTGTTTCTTGATCAATTTTTACTTCATTGGTATCTGGTACTTGTTTAATTAAAACTATAATATTCACTTTAAACTCCTATTATCTAAATAAGCTTCCACTTATTACCATTCTTTGAACTTCTGATGTTCCTTCGTAAATTTCTGTGATCTTTGCATCACGCATCATACGTTCTACTGGGTAATCTCTAGTATAACCATATCCACCATAAAGTTGTACGCATTTTGTTGTTACGTTCATAGCAGTTTCTGCTGCAAATAATTTAGCATGGGCTGCGCTTACTGAGTAAGGTCTACCACAATCTTTGTCATTTGCTGCTTTGTAAACTAATAGTCTTGCTGCTTCAATTTGATTTGCTAAGTTAGCAAGTTGGAATTGTGTATTTTGGAATTTTGCCAAAGGTCTACCAAATTGTTCTCTTTCCTTAACATATTCAATTGTCTTATCTAATGCACCTTGAGCTATACCAAGAGCTTGTGCAGCAACCCCAATACGTCCACCATCAAGTGTTGTCATGGCAATTTTAAAGCCTTTACCTTCTTTGCCAAGTAGGTTTTCTGCAGGAATTTTGCAATCTTCAAAAATAAGTTCGCAAGTTAGTGAACCATGGATTCCCATTTTTTTCTCAGGTAAACCAACTGTAAATCCCGGAGTATCTTTTTCAACTATAAATGCTGAAATTCCGTGAGTTCCTTGTGATTTGTCGGTCATTGCGATGATTATAAAAGTATCAGCCAATGTTGCGTTGGTTATAAATATCTTTGAACCATTAAGTATATAACTTTTTCCATCTTCTGTTAAGTGAGCTGTTGTTTGTTGCATTGAAGCATCAGTACCAGCCATTGGTTCAGTCAAAGCAAAAGCTCCAATGTGTTCTCCTGAAGCTAGTTTCTTTAGATATTTTTCTTTTTGTTCTTCTGTTCCATAAGTTTCGATTGGCCATGCACAAAGAGAAGTGTGAGCTGAAATTATTACACCAGAAGATGCACAAGCTTTTGAAATTTCTTCAACAGCCATTACATATCCTAAATAATCTCCACCTTCTCCACCATTTTCTTTAGAAATTGGAATTCCAAATAAGCCTGCATCGCGCATTTTGGGAATGTTTTCATATGGTGGTCTTTCTTCTTCATCAATAGTTGCTGCAAGAGGTTCAACTTCACGAGTTGCAAAGTCTCTATACATATCTCTTAGCATTTTGTGAGTATTGTCTACACTAAAATCCATACTATCTCCTTACATAAAATCTTTTCATCTTTACGACTTTCACATCTATTATATTGCAAAATAGTGACTTTGTCAAAAAATTATTTATCTTTTTTAGTTCTATATTGTTAATCTATTTACAATAATATATTGTTATTAGTGATTGTTATCAATTTAATTTATTTTGGTAAATCATTTTATAAGAATTTTTTTATAATACGGATAATAAAATAGAATGATAAGGAAAACTTTTGTTAAAAAAAGACTTCTTGTTAAGCATTAATCGTTTAACAAAAAGTCATATTTTTAGTTATTGGTAAAATATTCTTCTATTTGGTCGAATTTTATTGTTTGTTGGTCTGATTTTGATAAGTCTTTTATTGTGATTTCCTTATTATTTGCTTCATCTTCACCGATTATAAGAGCATATTTGGCATTTATTTTATCGGCATATGCAATTTTCTTTTTAAATTTTCCACTTTCAAAATAAATATCAGCGTTTTTACCTGCTGCTTTTAATTTTTTTAAAAGATCTATTGCGTAAAAATTGTATTTTTCATCCATTGGAAGGATGATTATTTTTTCAGTAGTTTTCGCTTTTTTATCGACAATTCCTAGTTCTTGAAGTTGGTAAAAGAGTCTAGTTAGTCCAATTGACATTCCAACTCCCGGAAGATTTTGCTTTGAAAAATTGCTTGCCAAATTTTCATATCTTCCGCCAGAGCAAACTGAACCTATTGATTCATAGCCATTTATAAATGTTTCATAAACTGTCGATGTATAGTAATCTAAGCCACGAGTGATGCTTAAGTCGATTTTTATATTTTCTTTTGGGATATCTAGGTAGAGCATATATTGGTAAACTGTTATTATCTCAGATATACCTAATTTATATTTTTCATTTGCTTCGAATTTTTCAAGATCTTCCAACAATTCTAGACCTTCTAATTTATTTTCTAGAAATTCTAAAATTTGTGTGGATTTTTCTTCTCCAACTATTTCTTCAAGATAAGATTTAGTTTTTTCTAGTCCAATTTTATCTTTTTTATCTATTGTTCGTAAAATTTCAGTTGTATCAGCTATTTCTAAAGATTCAAAAAATCCATTTAATAATTTTCTGTTGTTTATGTGAAAGGTAACTTCTGGTAAGTTTAGCCTGCTAAAGGCTTCAAATATTACTTTTGCAAGCATAGCATCGTTGTAGATTGATAGGTCGTTGTTGCCAATTATATCAATATCTGCTTGATAAAATTCCTTGTATCTTCCCTTTTGGTTGCGCTCTCCACGATAAACTTTTCCAATTTGATAGCGCTTAAATGGAAAATTAAGATCTGAAAAATGTTCAGATACATAACGAGCTAAGGGAACTGTTAGGTCAAATCTTAGGCTCATATCTTTTGATTCGCTTGCAATTTCAAATATTTGTTTTTGTGTTTCGCCACCGCCTTTAGCAAAAAGAATTTCGTTTTTTTCTATAAGCGGTGTGTCAATGTTTGCAAATCCAAATTCCGCAAAGGTGTTTTCTATCGTATTTTTTATTTGATCAAAGACTACTTGCTCTTCTGGTAAAAGTTCCATAATTCCAGCTATAGTAGTAGGTTTTATAATTTCCATCTAATCCTCCATACTTTAATTTATTATAACACAAAATTTTTCTAACATTATAAAGATTCACATTTCTTTTGATTTGACGACATAAATAGACCAATTACAAAGATTATCAAAAATGGCACAATCCATGGAAATCCATAATCATAAAAAGGTAAAAATGAAATAATCTTAGAAAAATTTTTAGCAAGATTTTCGTTTGCCATAGCTATGTAGGATATCAAGGATTGGATAAACGATATAATTCCTACAATAGCAAAATTCATATGTCTGTATTTCTCAGTCATCTTTGGATTACTTAAGTTAAATATTATCATAAGTATTACAATTGGATAGATAAAAGTCAAAAGTGGTGATGTGTAATTAACTATCTTATCAACTCCAACCAAGGATAAAATTATGGATATTAAAGTTATTGTAATGGCAAAAGTTTTATAACTTATCTTTAAAAAATCCTTATGTAATATTTCAGAAATGGAGCTTATTAGTCCAACAGCTGTTGTAAAACAAGCCAAAACGATTATAGCAGATAGGATATATTTGCCAAAAGAACCCAAGGTAGAATTAGCAATTTTTATTAAAAGTTCAACTCTAGAATCAATATCTTGATAAACTAAAGAGCAACTTGCTCCCAAATATGTAAGTGATATATAAACTAAAATCAAACTGGCAGCAGCTATTAGCGTAGCTTGCACTGTCTTTCTTAAAATATTTTCCTTACAGCCCTTATCAATTAAAGATTTTATTATAATTGGAGCAAAAGCAATAGAAGCAAGAGCATCCATGGTGTTGTAACCTTCGATAGCAGAATTTGTAAAGGTATTAGCCTTACTTATATCAGATTTTATAAAAGAACCTATAGGATTTATAATGCCTGCAACAATCATAATCATAAGAACCATTAAAAGACTAGGAGTTAAATATTTGCCGATGATATCGATAATTTTACTATCAGTTAAAATTAAAGTTAAAGCTAATCCAAAGAACAAAAGTATAAACAAAGCATAAGAAATATCAATGCCACTTGCTATAATAACCTCGCCACTAGTAGCGCCAGTTCTTGGTATTGCTCCCAATGGTCCGATTGTCAAAGCAATAATTAAGGTTATTGTATATCCTAATTTTTTGCCAGCAACTTCAGTAAAAACTTTTATATCTCCAGATTTTTTAGCCATGGAAAAAATAGCAATTGATGCAAGACCAACTCCAGTTAAAATAAAACCAAGGCTTGCAATTAACCAATTTGAACCGTAAATTTTTCCCAAAAATGGAGGAAATATCAAATTTCCAGCGCCAAAAAATAAAGAGAAAAGAGCAAAGCCAACAATAACAACTTCCATAATTTAAACTCCTTAATAGAATAGCTAAGATAACGCTTAGCAACATAATATAGATCCAGTGTCCAACAAATCGCATGATTTTGGATAAAGTAACTTAATTTTTGATTTATCTGCCTCATTTTTAATAATTTCAAAACTATTTAGCTTTTCAATATTCCCATTAAAAATTAAGGTATTATCAAAAAATCCGCAGCATCCACCGATAAATCCATGATCAAAACCATCAAGTTCAATTTTTTCTTTTTCAAGCAAAATAACTTCTATTTTATCTTTCAAAGATTTATAAATTCCAAAATCACTTGTTAAAATTTTTTCACCCAAAGGAATAATAGAACATCTGCTGTAGCCTTGTTTGACATATAAATGCTTGATATTATGAGCTTTCATATACAAAGATATATTCTTTTCAGTAAAATCATTGTGAATATAATAGCTATCAGCCATATAAATGTTGTAAATAGCATCTTCTGGATAAGATTTGCAAACGGACTCCCCAGGAATGATATTTTTATCTAACAAACGTTTTCTATATTCATATTTTACACTATTATCGATAAAAATTGTATCTTTATTCACAATAAAAATGGATAAATCTGGATGATCTGCTATCCTCTTATCTAAATTTGGATTATCTATTGTCTTTATATAAGTTAAATTGTTTTCTTCTAAAAATTTCACAAATTCAACTCTTGATTTATGACTGATAATAAGCATAAAAACTCCTATAAAAAAAGCTCTCCAAAGGAGAGCAGGGTTGGAGGCGCCACCCAGATTTGAACTGGGGGTAAAGGTGTTGCAGACCTCTGCCTTACCACTTGGCTATGGCGCCGGATATTAAAAAAATCACCAAGTACCAATACATGGATCTGGCGATTAGTATCGCATTAAATAATTAATAGCAAAATATGCGCTCAAGAAGCCCGTGCTTCTTTCGCTTAGTTCTTCGGATTCGCTTCGCTCATCTTACAGATTTTAAATGCTTCGCATTTAAAACACAGCACACAATGCGCTCAAGAAGCTCGTGCTTCTTTCGCTTAGTTCTTCGGATTCACTTCGCTCATCTCGAAGATTTTAAATGCTTCGCATTTAAAACACTACAAGTGACTTGGAGCGGATGACGAGATTCGAACTCGCGACCCTCGCCTTGGCAAGGCGATGCTCTACCACTGAGCCACATCCGCAAATACATTTGTTATTATACATTAGAAAAATTGTTTTGTAAAGTTTTTTTATAATTTATTCTTTGTTTTTTTTCGATTACTTTAATATTTTAAATCTATATTTCTTTTTTGTCAAATATTCTTTTCTTTAAGATTCTACAATTTATTATATGGTATAATATTTTTATTGTGAAATAATTTTTTTGGAGGTTTTTATGTTTGAATTTCATGATGTCACTTTTAAAGACATCATTAAAATAGATAATTTACGAATTAATCAAAATGAAGTTACTTGCATTATTGGTCCTAGTGGCTCTGGGAAGTCTACCATGCTAAAGCTTATAAATAAACTCATATCCCCAAGTTCAGGTTATATAACTTATAATGGCAAAGATATTGCAAATATCGATCCTGTTTCTTACAGGCGTAGAGTTCCAATGCTCGCCCAAAATCCTCTTACTTTTAAAGGGAGTATAAGAGATAATTTATTAATTGGTAGAAAATTTCAAGATAAAGATCCAGTAAGCGATGAAATTCTAAATAAGGCTTTGGCTTCTGTAAAATTAGATAAAAGTTTATCTACCGATATGGAAAATCTTTCTGGTGGCGAATGTCAGAGAGTCTCAATTGCAAGACTTATGCTTTTAGATTCTCAAATTTATTTACTTGATGAACCATCTTCAGCTCTTGATGATATTACTGAAGATTTTGTAATTGCCACCATGGTTGATATGGCAAAAAGAGAAGATAAAACTATCATTTATGTAACCCATTCTAGCGAAATTTCAAAAAAATATTCCGATAGGATAATAAAAATTGTAGATGGAGAAGTTAGCCATGAATAATTCTGTAATAAATTTAAGTAACCAGCAATTAATTTTAACTTATATATTTACTGCAATCGCACTTTTGTTAACTTCATTAAATGGCATCAATAGAAATAAGGATATCATAGTTGGAACAATAAGAATGACTATTCAGCTTTTTATAGCAGGTTTTATACTTGTTTATGTCTTTGACAGTTCTTCTATAGTTCTGTCAACTTTGTTGATTTTACTCATGGAAAGTTTTGCTGTTTTTAATATAATTTCACCTAAGAAAGATAGGTTAAATAGTAAACTTAAAAAAACTATAGCTATTGCGCAAATTTCTGGAACAGTTTTTACCCTAATATTTTTTCTATTAGTTGTTATTAGGCCAAAACCAATTTATAATCCTCAATATCTAATTCCTCTTGGTGGAATGATTATTGGAAATTCGATGACAGGAATAAATTTGGCATTAAACGGTCTTTTAGATGCAAGTGAAAATAATAAATCCAAAATTGAGGGATCTTTAATGCTTGGAGCAAGTCCTCGTATAGCCATGGATAAATTTATACAAAAATCTTTTGACACTGCCATCACTCCAACCTTAAATTCCATAAAAAATATTGGCATAATTTCTTTGCCAGGAATGATGACAGGGCAGATTTTAGGTGGAGTTTCACCTCTAATTGCAATTAGATATCAAATAGCAATAATGACAGCGATATTGAGTTCTGTCAGTATTTGCGTCTTTGTTTTCTTGCATTTAGGTTATAAAAATTTCTTTAATAAGCAGGAGCAACTTATTTGACTTTATTAAAAAAGTGGCTAGAGTAAAATAATGATTTTACTTCAACCACTTTTTTGGGTTTTTTAATCTATAAGTTTTTTTAAATTATCATCTTTTATCTCTTCTTTTAGCCATGAAATAACAGCAAAATTTCCCTTGGTGTGTTGGTCAATTTTGTTTATCCACTTGATTTCTTCGTTGGCTTTTGATGATAATATTTTATTTGTCGAATTTGTTAGATACAAGGATGAGTTAATTACCCACCATTTGCTATTTATATTTGCTCTTTTTAGATCTTCTTCAAGCCTATAAGCTTCATAATATGGGGTTGGTTCTGCAAGTGTAACAATTATTACCTCAGTTAAGTTCTTATCTCTTAATTTTGGCAATAATTTCTTAGTTGCTTCTGGAACTTCTCCATTGGATCTTTCAATTTCTTTGTTATAGCTATCTGTTGAATCTAATAATAAAAGAGTATGGCCAGTTGGAGCTGTATCAATGATTACAATTTCATCTTCAGATTTTTCGACAATTTCTGCAAATGCTCTAAAAACAGCAATTTCTTGCGTACACGGGGATCTTAAATCTTCCATTACGTATTCTAGATCTTCTTTGGACATAGTTTCTCTAGCCTTAGAGAGGACTTCTTCTTGATATTTTTTAAGTTCTAACTGTTCATCTATATGACTCATGGAAATATTTTCATTTTCTTTAATTACATATCTTAAATGATCAGCAGGGTCTGTTGTGGATAAATGAACTTTTTTTCCTTTTTCTGATAAGCCTAGAGCAATTGCTGCAGCAACGGTGGTTTTTCCAACGCCACCCTTACCCATAGTAAATATTATCTTTTTATTGGTCGAATATAGGTCAGAAATAACATCTTTTAATTTTTTGATAGACTTTGCATCTAATTTTTGCTCGTCTTCTTGGTAATCATCCCTGGTAAATAAATTTCTAATTTTTTCTATACCACTTATATTGTATGATCTTAGGGCAAGGCTATATGTTTCTATGCTTTTTAGGTAATC
Source organism: Anaerococcus sp. Marseille-P9784 (assembly GCF_902500265.1). Taxonomy (NCBI): domain Bacteria; kingdom Bacillati; phylum Bacillota; class Tissierellia; order Tissierellales; family Peptoniphilaceae; genus Anaerococcus; species Anaerococcus sp. Marseille-P9784. The sequence goes on from NZ_CABVOZ010000001.1 coordinate 149,869, forward strand.
AGACATATTTTCCATAGCTTGCTTTTGCTTTTGGTAAAGTGAATTAGAAATTTCATCATCAAAGGATGTTAAAACTCCATTAATTATTAAAATTTGATTGTTAATACCAATATTTTTTAGCTCTTTTGATGCTCTTTCCGCCTCATTTATTGGGCCTATTTCAGGTCTTGTAACTAGAACTAGCCTTGTCATTTCTCCGTTAGCTAAAGTATCTACAGCGGTTTTATACATCTCTTTTTTATCTTCCAAACCTGCAAGTTGACCAAGGCAAGATGCACCATGGGTGCTTTCGCTAATAAAGTTAGTCCAAGCAGATGGTAATTGTAGCATTCTTAAAGTATGCCCTGTTGGTGCAGTATCGAAAATTATATGATCAAATTCCTTTTGCATATCAAGATCTGTTATAAATTTTGAAAACTCATTAAAGGCTGCAATTTCAACAGTACAAGATCCAGATAATTGCTCATTCATATTTTCTACAGCAAAATCTGGCAATACTCCACGATAAGGAGCTATAACACTTTCCCTATATTCTGCTGCTGATTCTATTGGATCAAGATTTGCCACAAAAAGTCCCTTTATTTCTTCAATTTCTTTAGCTTTACTAGTTAATTTTACTTTGAATATATCTTCTAAGTTTGAAGCTGGGTCAGTACTTATCAAAAGAACTTTTTTACCATTATCAGCAAGATTAGCTGCTGTAGCTGATGCTATGGAAGTTTTACCAACTCCTCCTTTTCCTGTAAAAAATAAATACTTAGTTAGTTTGATATCGCTAGGATTAAAATTATTCATTATCTTACTCTTTCTAATACTTAACAACAAGATGGCTTGCTATCAGAGCTATTTTTACTTTCTCCATTCTCGCAGTCACAAGTTTCGCCATCTTCGCAGTCACAAGTTTCTCCATCTTCACATTTACAAGCATCTTCTTCATCTTTTTTGGAAATTAAATCCACAGAAATTCCTGAAATTTCTGCAAATTCTTCATTTGTCAAATATCTGCCAGTCATAACTATTTCATCGTCAACAGTTGTAATCGGAAGTGCATATTTACCTTTTTCTTTTAATTGCTCTTTGATTTTTTCGTTTTTTGCAAATTTATCTGGAAAGCTTGATAGGTTGTATCTATCGATATCGACCTTGTTTTTAGTCATATTATCTATAGCTACAGAAATTCTTATTAATTCTGGATCAAGGACAGGCCCACAAAGTCCAGTCGGACAACACATAGCTCTTTCATAAAGTCTTATTTTTTTCATAAGTTCCTCCTACTTTTAATTTTTATACTAATGACAATTATTTAAATAGATATATACAAATATTTCTATATGTATTGTAAGATTTAAAGCCTTATTTTACCTTTCTCATGGCATATACAATCAGGACTATCTTTAAATATTTCTTCAAGAGAAGCTTCAATTTCATTTAATGTGTCAAGATTAAGAGAATAAAATACATTCTTCCCATCTCTTCTACTAATTACTATTTGACAATCTTCTAATTTTTTCATATCCGCTGATAAAGTCGGCTGTGTAATATCAAATTTTTCTAGAATCTGACAAGCACAAAGTTCTCCACAAGAAAGCATATCTACTATTTGTAGACGTTTTGGATCTGATAAAACTTTTAATTTTTTTGAAATATCTATATAAATATTATAATTTTTCGCCATCATAAATTACCTCTTTATTACTATATCATATACATAGAGATATTTCAATATATCTATGTATATTTTTTAGATACTTTTCTTTTTTCTACTCTTTAGAAGGTAAACTATTTACTATTATTTACAAAAAAATAATGTAATATCTTTTAATCGATAATACATTATTTTTGTTAAATTCAATTTTAGTCCAATTCTAAGGCACCAGTATATAGACCGTAGTAAGTTCCTTTTTCTTTTATAAGTTGGTCGTGACTTCCTCTTTCGATAATTCTTCCATCTTCCATAACCATTATCACATCGGCATTTTGTATGGTTGAAAGTCTGTGAGCAATTACAATTGATGTTGAACCTTCCATCAAATTATCCATAGCCTTGGTTACTTTGATTTCTGTTGATGTATCAATTGAGCTAGTTGCCTCATCCAAAATTAGCATTGGAGGATCTGCAATGGCAGCTCTTGATATGGAAATTAATTGATTTTGTCCATCTGATAATGACGAACCATCTCCATAAATTTCTGTTTGGTAAGTTTCTGGTAGCCTATGGATAAAGGAATCTGCTCCAGCTAGTTTTGCAGCATCTTTTATTTCATTTTCGCTTGCACTGAGTTTTCCATATCTTATATTTTCGCTGATGGTTTCGGTAAATAAATTTACATCTTGAAGTACCATGCCAAAAGCTTTCCTTAGATGATCTTTTTTGATATTTCTTATATCAATTCCGTCAATTTTTATAGAGCCACTATCAATTTCATAAAATCTTGTAATTACGTTTGTAATTGTGGTTTTACCAGCACCGGTAGATCCTACAAAGGCAATTTTTTCGCCCGGATTTGCATAAAATGTTACATCTTTTAGGATCTTATCCTTGCCATTGTAGGAAAAGTCTACGTGCTCAAAATCTATTCTTCCTTCTAGTTCTTTATAAATTGTTTTTCCATCTTCTTCCCATTTCCAAGCATAGCATCTATCAGCAGAGCAAGGACTTGCATTGCCATCTTCATCTACTTTTACATGGGCAAGTTCTATATAACCACTATCTTTTTCAATTGGCATATCGATAATTTCAAAGATACGACTTGCTCCTGCCATTGCAGAAAATACAGCATTTGCTTGTTGAGAAACGTTAGCTATAGGATTTTGCAATTGGCGAGCGTTAGTTAAAAATGTAGCCAAAACTCCTATTGTTAGATTTCCATTTATGGCCATAATTACGCCAACTATTGCTATTATTGCATACATAATATTTATGGAATTTACCAAAAAAGGCATAAGTTTTCCTGCATTTATCATAGCCTCTGCCATTGTAAATCTTAAATTTTCGCTTTTTTCATCAAATTCTTTTATTGCATCTTCTTCTTTGTTAAAAACTTTTATGACTTTTTGTCCTGAAAGCATTTCTTCGTCAAAGCCGTTTAGGATCGATACATTTTTTTGAGCTTCGTTAAATAATTTACCAGTTCTTCCTACTATGTTTTTTAAGACAAAAATCATAATCACAAGACCAGCAAACATTACAATTGTAAGGATTAAAGATAATTTAACCATAACAATTATAGTTCCTATAAACATCAAAAGCGATCTTATCAGAGTTGGCAAAGTTGAGGATAAGGATTGCGATAAAATATCCGTATCGTTGGTAAATCTACTCATTATTTGCCCGTGCTGGTTAGTGTCAAAAAAGTTTATTGGCATTTTTTGAATTTTTATAAAAAGATCATTTCTCAAATTTCTAATGGATCTTTCGCCAATTCTTATCATAAGTCTTGTGTAGATAAAGGTTGTTATGGTTGAAATTAGATACACCAAGGCCATATTTATTACAGCAGTTTTAAGTCCACTAATATCAGATTTTAATATATAATTATCTATTATTGGCTGCATCATCGAAATTCCAATAACTTGCGTAATAGCAGATGCAATTACACAAACAAAGACAAGAGCTAATTGCCATTTATGAACAAAAAGATAAGAAAAAAGTCTTTTTAGAGCATTTATATCCAAATTTTTTTGATGTTTATCTTTGCTAATTTGAATTTCATCTACTTTAACATCGTCGATTTTTTTACTCATCTTCCCCTCCTTTGTGTTGAATATCATAAGTCATCTTGTAAATCTCTGATCTTTGGTAAAGTTCATCGTGACTACCTATATCAGAAATTCTTCCATCATCCATAACCACGATTCTATCTGCATTTTCAAAAGAAGATAATCTTTGGGAGATTATTATCTGTGTCATATTGTGGTCTAAATTCTTAAAGCCTTCCAACAATTTTGCTTCAGTTTTGGTATCGACAGCTGAAGTTGAGTTATCAAGTATTAGAATTTTTGGTTTTTTTAGTAGAGATCTTGCTATTGTAAGTCTTTGTTTTTGTCCACCAGAAACTCCAGTTCCCTTTTGTCCCAAAACTGATTGATAGCCATCGGCTCTTTCTTTAATAAATTCATCTGCTTGGGCAATTTTTGCCATTGCTAAAATCTCATCAAAATCAGCATCAGAATCTCCCCATCTAATATTATCTTCAATTGTTCCGCTAAAAAGCGTGTTTTTTTGTAAAACTATCGAAACTTCATCTCTCAAAACTTTTAGGTCATAATCCTTAATATCATTGCCTCCAACTTTAAGATTTCCTTCTGTTATATCATAAAGTCTTGGGATTAGTTGGACAAGAGTTGATTTTGACGAACCTGTTGGACCTAAAATTCCTATTACTTCGCCCGATTTGATATGAAGATTAATATCTTTTAGCTGATAAGTTTCGCTATCTTTTTCATATTTAAAACTTACATTTGTAAAGTCAACAGAACCATCAGCAAGTCTAAGACCCTCGATCTTATCATCATTATCCATAGAAATTTCACGAGTTAAAACTTCCTTTACTCGTATTACAGATGGAGATGCACTCATAAGCATAGTCAATACCATAGAAAGTCCGATTAAGGAGCCTAAAAGCATCATCGCATACATATTAAAGCTTACAAGATCTCCCACGCCAAGATTGCCTTTGATGATTTCTATTCCACCAAAATATGTTAGGCCTATAAAAGTTAGGTACAAAATAGAATTGGCGGATGGAAATATAAAACTCATTAATCCTTGAGAAGAATCTGACAATCTAAACATTTCTTCGTTGGCTATGCCAAATTTTTCTATCTCATATTTTTTTCTTACAAAAGCTTTAACAACACGCATATTATTTAGATTTTCTTCTACAACTTGATTTAGCTTATCGTATTGCTTTCTAAATTTCCTAAATTTGGGAATAGCTTTTGATGCAATTGTTATAACGATAATAACTAAAATTGGCATTATAAATAAGAAAATCATGGATAATTTTCTACTAGTCTTAAAGGCAAGACTAAAGGAAACTATCGCCATAACTAGAGTTTTTATAACAAAACGAGTGGTCATAAAAGATGATTGAGCTATTTGTTGCATGTCGTTAGTAATTCTTGTGATGAGCGAATGTACCCCAAAAAATTCAAAATCTTCAAAGGAAAATTCTTGAATTTTTCTAAATTCTGCTTTTCTTACATTATCTGTAAGTCCAGTTGAAGTCAAACCAGCATTTTTTGAAGCCTGCATACCGGTAAACATAGCAAGAGCTGACAAGATAATTATTATAAGTCCATATTTTATAGCTTCTTTTGGATCTTTTTGATAAATTACTTTATTTAAAATAATTCCCATGACTGCTGGTATTAGCAATTCAAAAACTGTTTCTAATACAGTCATAAGCATAGAAATATTTCTATTTTTCCTATATTTGCCTAGATAATTATTAATATAGGAAAAAGCCTTATTAAATTCTATTAATCTGTTCATATTCCCTCCTTTTTTATATTCGTTTCTAATGCTTTTATAAGTTCATTTAGGTTATTTTCAATTTCTCTTATTTTATCTTTGCCCAAATAATTATAAATTTCCTTATCAGATTTTGATAAATATGAGGAAATTTTATTGATTTCTTCCTTACCCTTATCAGTCAGAGTCATATTTTTTTGTCTTTTGTCATTTTCGTCTGAAACCATGGTCAAAAGATCTCTTTCCTTTAGGCTCATAACTATAGAGTTTATAGTTTGCTTGGGAGCCTTTAGTTTTTCTACCAAATCTTTTTGACTAATGACTTTATTTTCGTAAATATCGTATAAAATAAAAACCTCATAATGGTTTAAGCCAAATTGACCGACTCTTTCTTTATTTAAAGCTCCTAATTTTTTTAAAAGAGCAAATATATTAAAAATTTGACATGATTTATCATTCATTAATGGTCCTCCAAAATAATAACTATAATAATATAGTCTATTTACGGACTTTGTCAAGTCGAAAAATATTTTATAAATTGTATAATATATAAGCTTAAAGGAGTACTGATGATTGAATATTTACAAAAACAAAATGTCGATAATAAATTAATTGAAAAATTAGAAATATATAGAAAAGAAAATGGACTTTTTGATGATCCTAGAGTTATAAAACCAGAGTTTAAGTATTATGGCAAAGAAGTTTTAGAAGAATCTATTTCAGCTTTACTTGCTGGTAAAAATATTTTGCTAACAGGGGCAAAGGCTACTGGAAAAAATGTTTTGGCAGAAAATTTATCCTATCTTTTTGCTAGACCTTCATGGAATGTATCTTTTCATGTAAATACAGATTTTTCATCACTTATAGGAGCTGATACTTTCAAAGATAACCAAGTTACTTTTAGAAAAGGTCCAATTTATGAAGCAAGCACACGTGGTGGTTTTGCAGTTTTAGATGAGATAAATATGGCAAAAAATGAAGCGATTTCTGTTCTTCACGCAAGTCTTGACCATAGAAGAATTATAGATTTGCCAGGCTATGAAAAAATAAAATTAGATCCAAATACCAGATTTATTGCAACTATGAACTATGGTTATGTAGGAACTCGCGAAGTAAACGAAGCTTTAGCATCAAGATTTATGATAATTCATATGCCAAATATAACAAAAGAAAATCTTGACAAACTTTTGGCAGATACTTTTACAAATCTTAAAGAAGAATACAGAAAAGCCTTTATAGATATGTTTATTTCTCTACAATTTAAAAGTGAAAACAACGAAATTTCAACAAAATCTGTCGATCTTCGCGGACTAATTTCTGCCATTGAAACTATGCAAATAGGATTAAATCCTTATGATGCAATCCTTATGGGCATTGCCAACAAATCTTTTGATGAATTTGAAAGAGAAATTGTAATTGATACCATAAAAACAAAAATTCCAAGTCAAATAAAAGAGAGCATTTTTAATGACTGACCAAAGGGACAAAATAAGAGAATTTAATATAATTTGGGATTTTTCGCACAATTATAAATTTACTCCCCAAAAAACTTATCCCATGAACGAAGTCTACAAAAATATGATACAGGGCTTTATTATTAAGACTTTCGATCTCAAAATGCTAGATTCCTTTTTCGCATATCTAAAAAAAGATAATCCATTTTATGAGGACTTTGTCTTTATAACAAATTTGCTAATAGAAGAAATTTCCTACAAAGAATTAGCCAAAGAAAATTTGGTAATTGAAGATTTTAAAAAAGATTATGCAAGAAAAAAACTTAGAAAATATAGCTACCACCAGCCAAATAATCTAAAAGAACAAATTGAAAAAGCTTATTATGGCAAAGTTTTTGGAAAGCCGATTATTGAAGGAGCTTTATTTAGAGAAATTTATAGGGAAATTTTTAAAATAAATACCACCGACACAAATATCCTAATAGATAAGCTAAATAAGGTTTTTAAAAGTCATTTCAAATTTGAAAGAGGCAAAAAAGACCAAGGCCTTTTTGAAGAGATGGTAAAGGAAAATAAGGCTAAAGATTTTAAGGATAGCGAAAAATCCAAGGAATTTTCTGAAGATTTGATAAGAGAGCAATTTGCCATTGGTTCAGCAGAATTTACCGGAAATATTTATCTTGCAGAAAAGAAAAAAGATCTGGATAAAAATCTCTTGTTTTTAAATTCTTCTGATGATAATTACCATTCCTCAGATCAATTTATAGAAGATTTTTTTGGCAAATCAATTTTAGCCAAAGAAAAGCTTAACGCCATTGAAAAAACTGTTGCAAAAGGCATACATTCTGGCAAAAAATTATATTTTACTAAGGGAGAATATTCCGACAAAGCTAATGCAAAATTTTACAAAAAAAATCGAAAGAAGCAATTTGACAAAAACAAAAGCTATATAGAAGATAATTTTGCCATCAACAATAGAAATATCAACGAACTTAGCCTTGCCATCAAAAATTCTCTTATGACTTATGAAGATTTTGTTGATGTTAGGAAAAATTATGGAGCAATTGATTCTAGCAAAGTTTGGAAAGCCCCAATTCTTAACGACTACGATGTATTTAAGAACCAAGAATTAGATAAGGTAAATAAATTTAAAATCGATTTATTAATAGACTCATCAGCCAGTCAAATACAAAGACAGGAAATTCTTGCAAATCAAGCCTACATAATAGGAAAATCAATGGACAAAGTTGGAATACCAATTAGAATTATGGGCTTTTCAAGTCTTAGAGATCATACTGTTTTTAATTTGTATAGAGATTATAAGGAAAAAAATAAAAATTTAGAAATTTATAATTTCTATGCAGCAGGATCCAACAGAGATGGATTTGCTTTTAAAACTATCCATGAATTGATCAAAAAAGAAAGCGATACAAAAAATATTCTAATAATTCTTTCAGATGGCAAACCCAACGACAAGAGATCTAATATCAATACCAAAAAACTAAAGGAAAAAGACCAATATCAGGGAAAAATCGCCGTAGATGATACGGCTTTTGAAATAAGAAATCTAAAAAATGATGGAATTTCAATACTTGCAGTCTTTACAGGCGAAGATGAAGATGTCAAAAATGCAAAGCTTATATACAACAAAGATTTTGTGAGAATAACAAAATTAGAAAACTTTTCAAAAATAGTTTCAATTTTTATAAAAAATGAGATTCTTAATAATTAAAGATGCAAAAAAATGAACTGACCTCTTATCAAAAAAGTCAATTCATTTTCTAGCATCTTTTTATTTTTCTTTATTATTTTTTCGAGATTTTGCAGATTTATTGTTTGAATATAAATGTTTTCTCGCTTTTCTTTTTCTAAAATATTTATGGTAAATTACATTTATCAAATCCATAACTTCGCTAATTCTTGCAAGCACAATTATTATTGCATAAACTAAGGCTGCAAGAGCTATAGATATTAGGATTGCAAGAACATGGACCATAATTGGTGAAAGCAAGTTATACATTTTATTTGCAACAAGAGCCATGACAAAAGTTGCAAGGCTAATCTTAAAAATAGAAATCACTGTAGTTTTGAATTTAAAGCTTCCAAAATTATCCCTAAATTTATAGATCATAAGAGCCGAACCAATTATTGTTGAAATAACTGTTGCGTAAGCTAGGCCGTTAATAGCGAAAAATTGTATCAAAATTATATTTAAGGCTATATTTATAACTTGTTGAATTACTACTATAATAACTGGAGTTTTGGAATCTCCTACTGAGTAAAATCCTCTATCCACAACATCCGTTAGTGATTGGAAAATAACAAATGGTGCATAAGAAAACATTAGGCTTGCAACTGCTATTGTATCTTCTGCGCTAAAAGCTTTTCTTTGATAAACCAATTCTATTATAGGATTTGCTAAAACCATCATGCCAATAGTTGCAGGAATTACCAAAAGCATAGTTGTTACAACAGCTGATGAAATTGTTTTTTTCATCGATTCAATTTTTCCAGCTTGACCAAGTTCGGCAATTTTTGGAAATAGAGCTGTTGTTATTGAAACTGTAATAACTCCAGTAATTAATGTTAGCATGGTTTTGGCATAAAATATTTTTGCTATAGAAGCTTTGCCAAAAAAAGCTGACGCCATAGAATTATCTACAATAATAGATATTTCTCCAGCAGCTGATGAAATTATTACAGGAATTGCAATAATCATCAAATATCTTACATATTTATTTGAAAAATCGATTATCTTTTTGTGCTTGTAACCACTCTTTCTTGCTGCTCTTGGAAAGAAAATATATTGAAGAACATTTCCCAATAAACCACCGATAATTAACAAATAATAATTGCCAGTTATCCCCGTTAGAACTGTAAAAATAATTATTATAATGTTCATTATAATACCGGTTATGGCTGGATTAAAGAAATCACCCTTAATGTTTAAGTATCCCCTAAAAACTGCGGAATAAAGATAAGCATAAACTGCAAGCATCATTATTCTAGTATAATCTGTTGCAAGATCTAGCCATTGACCGCTAAGATCAAGAGAAAGAATTTTTGCAAAAGGTCTGGCGAAAATAATACCAATTATCACAGCAATCGTGCCAAATAACATCAAAATATTAAAAATATTTGAAGTAAATTCCTCAGCTTCTTTTATACCAGCTTCGTTTTTTGCTCTATTGTAAATGGGAATAAATCCTGAAATTATGCCGACAGCTATGAAATTTGCCACAACTACTGGTAGGGTATTGGCTGTTGTATATATTGATTTTAGATCTCCTGCCCCAATATATGATGCCATAACAGCTTCTCTAACAAAACCAAATATTTTGGAAATAATTGTTATAAGCATCAACATAAACGTCGTTTGACCCATAAAAACCTCACTTTTTGTTTTGTCTTTTTATTATATCTATTAATTTCTCATTTACAACATTTTACAAAAAAATTATATTTTTATCAAAAATTTCAAAGGTTTTAAAATCATCATTATTGTGGGAAACTAAAATTATAGATTTTCCCTTAAATTCTTCTTTAAAAAGTTTAATGATTTTAGCTTTATTAGTATCATCAATCCCTGTAAAAGGCTCATCTAAGATCAAAATCTCTCCTTTGTAAAGAAAGGCTCTTGCTAAGCTAAGCCTTCTTTGGGTTCCTCCGCTTAATTTTTTGACAACTTGTCTATAATCTTTTATAGCAAATTTTTCTAAAACATCAATAGCCAAATTTTTATCATTTGTAAGCATTTTTAGATTATCAATTGCAGAAATTTCATCTACTAATCTATTTTCCTGAAAAACTACGGACATTTTTTTATAATCGTTATAAATTTCCCCAAAATCCGGCTTTGCAATTCCTAATATCATATTTATTATGGTAGTTTTTCCTATGCCAGATTTTCCAAAAAATCCAAAATTTTCGCCCTGCTTTATTTTAAAAGAAAGATTTTCGATGATTTTTTTATCGTAACTTTTGCTAACATTTACAAATTCAATCATCTTTTGCCTCCAAAAAGTGTCTTAATAATTTTTCTACAAAAATTGCTATAAGAATAATTGAAATTGTCCAAGCAAATAAAGATGGCATATCCAAATAAATTTTTGAATTGTAAAGATTTTTACCTATGGAGTTATCGGTTAGGGCTATTAGTTCAGCTGAAACTCCAGCCTTAAATATTAAGCCCGATATGGTTATTAGACTTGATGATAAAAATGGTTTTATCTTTACTTTATAGATATATTTAATTCTTTTAAGCTCTCCTATTTGATAGATATCAGCCATTTGTAAAAGTTTTTTGTCTATAGTATTTAATCCAGTATAAACATTTTGAAAAATAATTGGCATAGCCATTATAAAGCCTATATAAATTGATAAGTATTTTTTATTTATCCAAAAAAGTAGAAACAAAACTATACTTGCTATCGGCGTTGACCTAAGAATTCTAATTATTGGATTTATAAAATCGTAAAAAAAATTAACTTTGTAGGAAAAATAAGCTAGCAAAATTCCTCCTATTATTGAAATTACAAATCCAAATAAGATTTTACTTGTCGAATTAAATAGACTTATATAAAATTCTTTTTCTCTTATTAATTGCAAAAATCTATTAAATACAACAAGAGGAGATGGTAAAAGTATCTCCTCATTGATCAAACTTGCAAGTATTTGCCAAATTATTATCCAAATTATGGCTATTATAATTTTTTTTAACTTATTTTGTGTAATAGAAGTCATCTTCTGGTAAAGATCCACCCACTAATTTAGGATTAAAATCATATAAATCTTTTAAGTGTTTTTCCATCATAGTTTTCATTTCTTCGCCTGCTATATATTTTAAAGCAAGCTTTGGTAAGGCATTTTTTGCAACTTCTTCTGGCATTATGTCATATTTGCCTAGTAATTTTGCTGTAGCTTCTACATCGGAATTTGCTTTTTCAATTGATGCCTTATAAGTTTCTAACAATTTATCTGCATCTATAGTTTCTAAATATTCGCTTCTTGCTACTAATACAGCAGAAATAAGTGGTGAACCGGTTGCTTTTTCATATAAATCATTTATATCAATTGCAACTTTTGAACCTTCTAATTTCATCAATACCTTTGTAACCATTGGTTCTGGAAGCAAAGCCACTTTAGCTTCTTTTGCTATCATTTTTTGGGCAACTTCACTAGCTTCAGATAAAAATTCTATCTTAAGATCATCTTCACCATAGCCATTTGCTTTTAAAACTTCCTGTATTGCTATATCTGGAGTTGCACCTTTTGCTGATGCATATAAAGTTTCGCCACTTTTTACTAAATCATCAAGGCTATTTATGTTCATATCAGGACTTTCTACAATATACAAAACACCTAGATTATTGATAGCTAAAACTTTGATTTTGCCTTGGGTTTTGTTATAAAGAGCTGCTGCTAAATTTGGAGGAATTATTGCACTGTCAACTTCTCCAGAAACTATTTTTGGAATTACTGCATCTGGTGCTCCATCTACTGATTCGTTAAAGCTAAAAGTCCCTTCACCATTTTTGGATTCTTCTACCATATTTATGGCACCAGCACTTGTTGGACCAGCAAGCATGGCAAGGTTTACATCATAGTGCTTAGCTTCTTGATCAGTAGTTTCCTCTTTTTGATCTTCTGTAGTATCAGCAGTTTCTTTTTGCTCTACTTTTTCTTCTTCTTTACTTTCTTCTTGTTTAACTTCATTATTGCTTTGGTCAGCTTTATTTGAATTTTGATTAGCGCATCCTATCAAAGCGAGAGATAGGAATATTATTAATGATTTATTTTTTAATTTCATTTTTGGCACCTTCTTTATTTATCTTATTATTTATCTAATTTTTTTGAAGTTTTTTATCATCTGGTCTGTCAGCTTCTGGAATATTTATATTATCAGCAGGAGATTTGAAATCAGATTTTTTAGCAAAGGCTCTTACTTCTTTGGCAGTTTTTGTTTCTGACCTAACAACTCCAGGTCCTCCAACACAACCACCACTACAAGCCATTCCTTCTATTAATTTTCCGTTCATTTTGCCAAATTTTGCCATTTGTGCAAGCTTAAAACACTCATGTAGGCCTTCAGCTTTTTCTATATCCAATTTGATATCTGGATTTATTTCTTTGGCTCTTTTTTCTACAGCATCGGCAACTCCACCGCTTACTGCATAAGCTCTTCCTGTTTCTGATGCATCCATCATCTTATCAGAAATTTCTATTTCTGATGGTTCTATGCCTTTTGCCAAAAACATTCCTAAAAGTTCTTCATAAGTTATTACAAAATCAATTACTTCAGCTACTTCTTTTTCTAAAGCTTCAAGTTTTTTAGAAATACAAGGACCTATGAATACAACTTTTGATTCAGGATCTCGTTTTTTTAGCTGTAGACCTGTATAAATCATTGGAGTTGATGATTCTGATATATATTCATTTATTTCTGGAAATTGATTTCTAACCATCATTTTCCATGAAAAACAACAGCTAGTTCCCATAAAAGGAAATTCTCCACTTGGAACTTTTTCAAGATATTCATGAGCTTCATTCATAGTAGTTAAATCAGCTCCAAGACCGACTTCTATAACATCCCTAAAACCTAAAAGTTTTATAGCTTCTTTGATTTGTTCAGGACTAACATTTACACCAAATTGGCCTACAAAAGAAGGTGCCAAAATCGCATAAATATGTTTATCTGCTTGAATTGCCTTTATTAGTTGATATATTTCTGATTTATCTGAAATTGCACCAAAAGGACAAGTGCTTATGCATCTACCACAAGCAACACATTTTTCTTCATCTATATCTGCTCTGCCAAGAGCATCAGATTTTATAGCTTTTACTCCACAACTTTCAGCACAAGGTCTTTTTTGATGATTTATAGCATTATATGGACAAGCATCTACGCATTTGCCACACTTGATACATTTTTCTTGATCTATTATTGAGCCTTTAGCGGTGAAAGTTACAGCGTTTTTTGGACAAACATTTACGCAAGGATGTCCTATACAGGCCTTGCATTGGTCAGTAACTGTTACCTTGTTTTCTGGACAAGCCTCGCAAGCTATTTTTATTACGCTTACCAAAGGCGGATTATAAATTCTTTCATTTACATCCATTTGATCAAGTCCTTCTGTAACAGCGTCTGTTTTATCAGCAGTTCTTGCATCAAGACCTATTCCCATTCTAAGTCTTTCGCCCATTACTGCTCTTTCTCTAAAAATATTTTCCCTATATGTTGCAGATTCTCCTGGCAAGATATTATAAACTTCTAGGGCAATATCTGTTATAGGCTTATTTTCATAAGCAATTTTTGCTATATGCTCAAAAGCCATTCTTCTAATATTTAGTATGTCTATATAGGATTCTTTCATAAAGTAACCTCATTAATTATTTCTTATTTTTAGGATTACATTCATTAAAAATATGTTCCATCAAAACTTCAGGTTTTGCTTTTTTGTAATATGTATCATCAATTTTTGCGAAAGGTGCAGATCTTTCTGGATTCTCACACTCATTCATTATGTTTTTATATTCTATGTCAATTTCTGGTGGATTCCCCAAATTTTCCATTTCAAAAGCAATTTTTAGATCTTCTTTTACCAAATTAACTGAATCGTATAAAAATTCATTCCCTGCTGCAGTGCATCTGGCACACGAACAAATTGTAACTTTCATTTTCGCCTCCTACTCTCTTTAAATTGTATCAAAAAAAAAGCCTACTAGCAATTAAATAATTTTTTGCTAATAGACTAAACATTAATCATTTTCTTTTAGTGGAATTTGGATTATGAACTTACTCCCTTGGCCAATTTTAGAGACAATTTTTATTTCATATCCTAAATGTAAGCAAATGTGCTTTACAATAGATAGGCCAAGGCCGGTTGATTTTTGATTTCTTTTTCTTGATTTATCCACAACAAAGAATCTTTCGAAAATTCTTTCTTTATCTGCTTCTTCAATTCCAATTCCCGTATCTTCTATTATGAGATCATAGTGATTTTCTTCTAGTTTGTAATATACTATTATTTTTCCTGAAAATTTGTTATATTTTATGGCATTTTCATATATATTTGATACTAGGTCATAGAATAAATATTTTGATGTTAATATCCTAAAAGAACTTATTTTATTTGTTATTTCTATATTTTTTTTGTTGCTTATGCTCTTAAATTTTTCTATTGTTGCTGTTACAACTTCTGAAATATCAACTTCTTTATAATCTTTATCAAAATCTTCTTCATCAAGCTTTGAAATTTTAAGTATATCATCTATTATTTGTAAAAGCCTGTTTCCCTCTTCATAAATGATATTGGCAAATTTTTTTATATCTTCATCTTTTGCCAAGCCACTGCCTATAAGCTCTGCATAACCATTTATAGATGCCAAAGGACTTTTTAGCTCATGACTAACATTTGCTGAAAATTCTCTACGCATTTGTTCTGCCATCTTGTCTTTACTGTTGTCAACAATTATCATAGATATAGATTTTTTTCTAGCACTTATTAATGGATCTATATAAATACGCAAATAATATCCATTTATTTTTATATCAAGATGCTTACTTCTTTTTAGTATTAGTGACTCTTTTAAGGCTAAGACATATTCTCTATCTCCTATAAGGTCATAAAGCTTAGTATTTTTATCAACAGATAAATATCTTTTTGCAGAATCATTGATAAGTTCAATATTGCCCAAATCATCAAAGAGAATAAAGCCCTCTTTCATATTGCTAGTAATATTTATAAAACCACTAAGTCTTTCGTAAAGACTTGATTTTTCTTCTTTCAAATCATCAATTCTTTGAATGTAGGGATTAAATATATCTACAAGATCCGTATATCTTTTATCACTTATATTATTTCTAATATTATAGATTTTAAGAGCTTCAAAATAATTATCTATATCACTATCAATCTTATCGTCTATATAAATAAACATTACAAATCCAAGAAATAAAAAACATAAAAACATTGGCAAAGAAAAGTAAAAGCTTAAATTATAAATTCTTGTAATTGCTAATATGCCCTCGTTTTTACCTATATAAGTAAGCCTATATGTCAAAAAACCTTGATTTGTTTTTAGTTTTTGGTATGGAGATTCTTCTTTTTTTGCCTCAAAATTATTTACTATCCTACCCATATTTAATTTCTCAGGATTATAGTAAATATTTTTGTTTTCGTTTACATAAACTAATTTATAGATCTTTGAAGTTTTATTAAATTGTTCTAAAGTTGATATAAAATCAGCACTAGTTTCTCTAGGTAAAAGAAAACTCAAAGTATTTTCACAAAAATTACTTTGAGCATCTTTTTTATTTTTTACTTGAAAAAAACTGCTGATCAAAAATGAAAAGATTAGCCCTATTACTAAAAGAGTTTTCATTTTTTTACTTACTAGATTTTTCATATTTCTCCAAATTTGTAGCCTAAATTTCTAACAGTCTTGATTAATTTTCCAGCATCTAATAATTTGCTTCTTAAAGATGCTATATGAACATCAACTGTTCTTGTTTCACCTTCGTAATCATAGCCCCAGATTTTTAATAAAAAATCTTCTCGTGTTATTACATTACCTATATTATTCATCAAAAACAAGAGCATTTCAAATTCTTTATATGTTAAATCTATCAACTTACCGTCAACTTTTACGGTTCTTTTTTTGGTGTTTAAACTTATGTTGTTGTAGTTAATATGATCAGTGTCTTTTTTTGCTGAACGTCTTAAAATCGCCTTTACCCTTGATAAGAGTTCAAGAACCGAAAATGGCTTGGTTATATAATCATCAGCACCAGATTCTAGGCCCATTACCTTATCAAATTCATCAGTTCTTGCAGTTAATAGAATTATTGGAATGTCAGAAAATTCTCTAATTTCATTTAGAATTTCAATTCCATCTTTACCAGGAAGCATTATATCAAGAATAATAAGCTCAGGAGCATTTTCTCTTACAACATCAACTATATCTAGGCCATCAGCAAAAGTTTTTACCTGGTAGGATTTTTCGCTTAATGCGTATTCTATTAGATTTCTAATTGACTTATCATCCTCTACTACATATATCATTTATAACCTCGTTGCCAAATCTCCAACTCTTGCCAAGCGATCTCCTAGTCTTTCAAAATATTTATACAATAAGACTTTCTCAGATAATTCAATCGCATCGATTGAGTTTTGCTTATTTAATTCTGCTATATAATTTATAGCTTCAACAAACAAATGATTGTTAACTTCATCATCTTCTATGGATTTTAAGGCCAAATCATTGTCTATAGTAACAAAACTTGTTATTGAATCTTTTGCCATTTTCTTTTGATTGGCTAAGAATCTTTTAATAAAATCTTCTTCTTTGTCATCAAGTTTGTACTCAAGCATTATATTAGAAGCTTGGGAAAGATGACTTGCCATTCTTTTGTAGGTGCTGGCAAGTTTTATACTCATTTGTAAAAATCTTAAATCGCTCGCAACTGGTTGTTGTAAGGCTAGTAATTCAAAGCAAAATCTTTCTATTTCAGAAGCATTCATTGTTATGTCATTATCTAGATCGATGACTTCTTTAAGATTTCTATTATTATTATTTTCCAAATATAGATCAATTTTGTCATAGCATAGGATAATTAGCTCCATAAGCTCCTTATCCATCTCTTTTAGTGAATTTAAATCGTTATTGTATCTATTTCTCATAGTATCAACCAAACCTTCCTGTAATATAATCTTCAGTTCTTTTATCTCTTGGATCTTCAAAAATCTTTTTTGTTGCATCCATTTCAATAACTTCTCCAGTTAAGAAAAATGCAGTTTGATCAGAAATACGAGCTGCTTGTTGCATATTATGGGTTACTATAACTATGGTATACTTGCTTTTTAAACTATCCATCAAATCTTCAATTGCAGCTGTAGATATAGGATCTAGGGCAGAAGTTGGCTCATCCATTAGTATGATTTGTGGCTTTACAGAAAGAGTTCTTGCTATGCAAATTCTTTGTTGTTGTCCTCCCGAAAAAGATAGGGCATTTTGATCTAACTTATCTTTAACTTCATCCCAAATAGATGCTTGCTTTAGGGAAGTTTCAACAATTTCATCTAAAGTATCTTTATCCTTTATCCCGTCAAGCTTTGGTCCATAAGTTAAGTTATCATAGACTGATTTTGAAAAAGGGTTTGGAGATTGAAAAACCATTCCCACATTTCTACGAAGTTTAACTACATTTACATCTTTTTTGTATATATCATTGCCGTTGATTTCTATAAGGCCTTCAATTTTGCAATCATCAACAAGATCATTCATCCTATTAAAACATTTTAAAGTTGTTGATTTACCACATCCTGAGGGTCCTATAAAGGCTGTTACTTGACCTTTTTTTATATCCATATTTACTTTTTTTAGAGCTTGGAAATCTCCATAGAATAAATCTAAATCTTTTACTAATATTGAAGTTTCAAGATCTGAAAACTCATTTTTCCTATCTAAAGTATGGACTGATTTTTTATTATTTTCACTTGTTTTATCAACAACGTTTGCTGTCGATGTATTCAAAGTTTTATTTTCCATTTTATCTCCTATATCATTTTCTATTTTACTAAAGACTTGGTTATTTTACTAGATATCCAGTTAATTAGAATAACAAATACCAATAGTAATACCGCTGTAGCATAAGCTTCATTTACATGAAATCCTTCTGAAGAAAGCATAAACATGTGTACAGCTAGTGTTCTTGCAGAGTTTCCTATTGTCTTTGGTATGGAAGGTTGGCTGCCCATAGTATAAATTAGGGCTGCGGATTCTCCAACTATTCTACCGGTAGATAGAAATATACCGCCTAAAATTCCATCCATTGCTTCTGGTATTACAACTTTAAATATGGTTTGTATCTTGGTTGCCCCTAAAGCTAAGGAAGCGTGGGCTTGTAAAGGATTAACTGTTAATATTGCTTCTTCTGTCGTTCTAATAATAGTAGGCAAAATCATTATCGCCAAAGTTAAACAACCAGCTATTAGTGAGTAATTTAAACTAAGAGTTTTCACAAAGAATAAATAACCAAATAGTCCATATACAATAGATGGTATAGAAGATAAGATCTCGGTTGCAAATCTAATTGCCTTTATAAAAATTTTATTTTTTGCATAGTTAGATAGATAAATTGCTGTAAAAATACCTATAGGCAAAGTTATTAGCAAAGTTAATATAATTGTAAACAAGGTTGATATTAATGCTGGCATTACCGAAACATTGGTAGATGTGTATTTCCATTCAAAAAGTGACGGTGAAATATTCGGTATACCTTCAAATAAGATATAAATTATAATTATCCCAGCAAAAGTATATGCCAATATTGTGAAAATCCACACAAAAAATTTATAAGCTTTTGTCATAATATGCTCCTAGTTTAATTATAATTTTTTCTTACTTCTATCTCTTATGATATTAAAGATAATATTGATCAATAATATAAAGAAGAATAGAACCATACCAGTTGCTATTAGGGATTGTCTGTGCATTCCTGATGCGTAGCCCATTTCAAGGACTATATTTGTTGTAAGTGTTCTAGCTCCTTGAAAGATTGAAAGAGGCATTCTTGGTTGGTTACCAACTACTAAATATACTGCCATTGTTTCACCAATAGCTCGTCCTATGGCAAGAATTATTGATGAGAAAATTCCACTTTTTGCATAAGGTACCATAACGTGATGGATGGTTTCTTCTTTTGTTGCTCCCAAGGCCAATGATCCATGATAAAAAGATTTTGGTACTTGACGAAGAGAGTTTTCTGATATATTTACCATAGTAGGTAAGATCATTATGCTAAGTAATAATGAAGCTGTAAACATATTGTATTGATCTTTAATATGCAAACCATTACTAACGATTGGTGCTAATACTACCATAGCAAAAAATCCATAAACTACTGATGGTATTGCTGCTAATAAATTTACTAATGCTTTGAGAAACTTATAACTTTTATCAGCATAATAGGCCATAAATATTGAAACAGCCAAACCAAAAGGCAGTGCTATGATGGTTGATACTACTGTTACAATAATTGATCCTACAATCATTGGCAAAATTCCGAAACTTGCCGGCTTTGCTATGGGAGCCCATTTATCTCCTGTTATAAACGGAACAAGTCCGTATTTACTTATAAAATCAAATCCAGCTCTAAAGATGAAGAATATGATTAAGGCAATAAGTACTACGGACATTGCTGCTGATATAAGGAATAAGATTTCTCCAAATCTTTCCTTAAAACTTTTCATTTTTTTATTTTAATTCTCCAGTATTTTTAATTTCTCCAGCAAAGATTTGTTTTAATTGATCCATTGTTAGATCTTCAACTTTGCTTTCTTTGTTAACTACTACTGCTATACCATCTGTAGCAATTACTTCTGCTTTAAGTTGTTCTTTTTCTTCATCTTTTAATTCTCTACTTGCCATAGCAATATGAGCTACATCATCTATACAAGCTTCAATACCTGCAGAAGAACCGTTAGATTGAATTTCTATTGTTACATCTGGATTTAGTGCTTCATAAGCTTCTTTGAATTTTTCCATTAGAGGAGTTACTGATGTTGAACCTGCTACTGTTAGTGTTCCTTTTAGTCCTTCAGTTTTGCTATATTCTTTAGCATCCTTAATTGCTATATATCCTTCATCTGTTACGATTTTTTGAGCTTCAGTAGACATGCAATATACTAAGAAATCTTTTGCCAAATCATCAATCTTATCTTCTTTGTAAGCAAGGTTAAATGGTCTAGAAATTTTGTAATCACCTTTTACAATGTTTTCTTCTGTTGCTTCAACGCCTTCAACTTTAACAGCTTTAATTGTATCATTTAGTGAACCTAAAGAAATATAACCTATTGCTTTTGAATCTTGAGCTACTGCTGTCATAACACCATTTGTTGAATTTTGTACTATAGCATCAACTGTTGTATGATCTTCTTTGCTTCCATCATCTTTCTTTTCTTCAAGACCAACTAATTCGATGAAAGCTCCTCTTGTTCCTGAGCCTTCTTCTCTTGATACTACTGCAAAATCATAATCTTCTGCGTTAGCTGTATCTTCAGTTTTTGCATCTTCAGTTTTTGCATCTTCAGTTTTAGTATCGTCAGCTTTTGTATCTTCAGTTGTTGTATCTGTTGATTCTGTTGCTGGTTTTTCTTCTTTATTTTCTGTTTTAGCATCGTTGTTTCCACAAGCACTAAGAATCAATCCTAATGAAAGTGCTGCTACAATAATTTTTGAATTTTTGATTTTCATAAAATCTCCTTATAGTTTGATTTATTTTTTTCTTTCTTATTGTAGTTTACAATTCATATATATAAATTGATTAAAGCTTTTGTAAAGTTTATGTAAAATTTTACATTTACATAAATTATCTAATCTTTTTTTATTCTAGACTTAGGCATGTAAAAATTACTTATCTTCTTCCTTTTCTGGAATTAATAGATTCATGAAAAATGCAAATATAGTTGTCAAAACTACTGGTGATGAGCCTATTGCTACTTCTAAGGATTGTGGCATAAAAGTTACTCCAGCATTGTGAGCTGCTGTAACTACTTGTGTAAAACCAAAGCCTATGGCAACAGAAACTCCTACTATATAAGTATTTCTCATAGAAAGTGGTTGGCTTGTTATCATTCTAATTCCATTCATTGTTATAGCTGCAAATACAGAAATTGTAGCTCCACCTATAACTGGGAAAGGAATTGTAAGTAAAAGTGATGAAAATTTTGGTACAAGACCTGCTATTAAAATCATTATTGATGCTGATATAAAGACTTTTTTGTTAATAACTTTATTTATTGATACAATTCCTGCATTTTGTGAAAAAGTTGCAGTTGGCAAAGTTCCTATGAAAGATCCAATAATATTTGCAACAGAAAATCCAATTATTCCGCCACGAATTTCATCGCTTGTTGCAGGTCTATTCATTCCACCTACAGTTGTTGAGTTCATATCCCCAATTCCCTCTATACAAGTAACTATAAAAATAATAATAAAAGCAGCTATGGCAGATCCTTCAAACCTTATACCAAAATGTAGTGGTGTTGCAATCGAAAACCATCCCGCATTTGCTACAGGAGATAAATCTACATATCCCATAAAAAATGCTAAAACATAGCCAACTACCATTGACAATAGCACAGATGCTAAAGAAATCATTCCTTTGCCAAAATGAGTAAAAATAATATTGGTCAATAGTGTAACGGCAGCTATAAACCAATACTGCCAAGATCCCCAACCAGCCATGCTTAGATCTCCTCCACCGCCCATGTAATTTAGAGCCACTGGATAAAGTGAGAGTCCTATTGATAAAACTACCGTTCCAGCTACAAGTGGTGGAAAATATGGCAAAACATATTTTAGAGCGTAACCAAAAACTAAAGAAACTATTGAAGCTATAAGCTGAGCTCCAAGAACAATCGCAACAATATTTCTAGGTCCTAAAGTTTGAAATTGTCCTGATAAGGCTATCATTGTCGAAACATAAGAAAAACTAACTCCATAAATCATAGGAAGTTTGCTACCGACAAGCTTAATTGGCCCATACAAAATAAGTAGGGTTGTAAGTGCTGATCCTATCAAAGACATTTGAACTAACAAAATTGAATCGCTATTATCAAGACCTGCAGCTCCTGCAAAAATAAGGGTTGGAGCAATACAACCTGCAATCATAGCTATCAAATGCTCAAAAGCAAGTGGTAAAGATTGTTTTAAGCTAACATCTTTATCATAAGTAAATAAATTCGAATAAGATTTATCCATTTTTTCTCCTAAAATAAAATATTAATTTCTTAATGAAATCATAATTCCATTTTAATACAAATGAGATAAATATTTTTTATATATATTGACTATTTTAAAAATATATTGTAACTTTTGCTGTTTTTGTCCTTAATTCTTGACATAAGCTATTATAAAATTATAATTTATTAGTAAAATAAAAGTTAAAGAGGTTATATGACAAGAATTAAAATTCCAAATGGATATAAATCTGATAAGGATTTGTATACTACACAATTATTGATAAAAGAAATAAAAGATTATTTTCAAATAAATTTGGCAAACAATTTAAACTTAAAGAGAGTTTCTGCTCCCTTGTTTGTTTCCCACAATTCTGGACTAAATGATAATTTAAATGGCTATGAGGGTCCGGTTATTTTTGATCTTCCAAACGCCAATAACCAAGAGTTAGAAATAGTCCATTCTCTTGCAAAATGGAAACGCTATGCCCTTAAAAATTATAATTTTAAGATGCACGAAGGTTTATATACAGATATGAACGCCATCAGAAGATGTGAAATTCCCGATAATACACACTCATTTTATGTTGACCAATGGGATTGGGAATTGATTATTGACGAAAGTGATAGAAACGAGGAGTTTCTAAAAAAAATAGTTAATATTATTTATAGGACGCTAAAATCTTTAGATGAGTATTTATCGACCCTAGTTCCTACTAGAAGAAAACTATTAAAAGATCAAATTACTTTTATTACAAGCGAAGAACTTCTGCAAAGATATCCAGACAAAACTCCAGAAGAAAGAGAAAGGCTTGCCGTTAAGGAATTTGGAGCAATTTTCCTTATGCAAATTGGAACAACTTTAAGCAACGGAGAAAAACACGATAATAGAGCTCCAGATTATGACGATTGGCTTTTAAATGGAGATATTATCGTCTATGATGAAGTTTTAGATGACCAATTAGAATTATCCTCCATGGGCATTAGAGTAAATCCTAGTAGGCTAAATGAACAGCTAAAACTTTCCGGAAATTTGGAAAGATTAAAATACGATTATCACAGAATGCTTTTGGATGGCGAGCTTCCACTTACAATCGGCGGAGGAATTGGCCAATCAAGAATTTGTATGTTTTTCTTACAAAAAGCTCATATAGGCGAAGTTCAAGTTTCCTATTGGCCAGATGAGGATAGGAAATTACTATCAAATAAAGGTATATATTTGTTGTAAAATAAAATGGCTAAGCACTTTGTTGGTGCTTGGCCATTTTTAACGTAAATTTTATTTACTCAAAATTCTTTTATCTCTTTTATAAATATATCCCCGTACTGGATTAATTTTTTATCCCCAACTCCTTTTACTCTTAAAAATTCTTCCTTGTTTTTTGGCTTTATTGTAGCCATTTCTTTTAGTGAAGCATCGGAAAAAATTATAAAAGGCGGGATATTTCTTTTTCTTGAAAGATCTAGTCTCACTTTTTTTAAATGAATAAAGAGTTTATCGTCGTAAATTTTCTCCAAGTTATTACTATTAGCTAATTCTTCTTTTTGCCTATCTTCTTTTACATTATTAATATAAATTTTCGCCCCGTCAAATAAAATATCCTTGGATTTTTCTGTAAGTTTTAGTATTGGATAAGTCATTCCTGAAACTTTTATAAAGCCATCAGCTACCAATACTCCTATCAGATCTTTGATATACTTATCAGAACTTTCCTTCATAAGGCCAAAAGTTGAAATATCTTTCAAATTTTTTTCTCTTGAATTTTTGTTGTTTTTTCCTCTTAGACAGTCGATAATAGTATTTTGTCCATATCTTTGGTCAAGTCTATATATAGTGGATAATATCTTTTGGCTATCGATACTTGCATCGACTTTTTCAACATCTCCCAAGCAATTTGAACAATTATTGCAAGTTTTAGGGGCTTTCTCGCCAAAATATTCCAAAATAAAAGACCTTAGACAAGAAGTTGTATTGACATAATTTATAATAATTTGCAATTTTTCCAGCTGGTATTTTTTAAATTTCGGATTATTAGTTTGATTTATGAGAAATTTGTTTAAAATTATATCTTGAGAATTATAGAGCAAAATACAATCGCTAGCTTCCCCATCCCTACCTGCTCTACCAGCTTCTTGGTAGTAGGATTCAATATCTTTTGGCATATTAAAATGGATTACGTATCTAACATTGCTCTTATCAATGCCCATGCCAAAGGCGTTGGTTGCAACAATTATCTTTTTTCTTTCAAAAATAAAATCATCTTGGCTTTTGTTCCTAGTTTTTTCACTTAGACCTGCATGGTATTTGCTTACATCAAAGCCCAAATTTTTTATAAATTTATAAATACTATCTACTTTTTTCCTTGTTGCTGCATAAATTATCCCAGAATCATCTTCGTGATTTTCTAAATAATCTTTGATAAAGCTTAATTTATCCTTGGGTTTTTTTACCATAAATCTAAGATTTTCCCTATCAAAGCCTGTAACTTTTACAAAAGGATCTGCTAATTTTAGATTGTTTATAATGTCATCTCTAACTTCTTTGGTCGCAGTTGCAGTAAAAGCAGCTTTGGGAATATTTGGCAAAAATTCGTAAATTTCTGGTATTAATTTATAAGAAGGCCTAAAGTCATGACCCCATTGGCTTATGCAATGAGCTTCGTCTACTGCCAAAAAGGAAATTTTTATTTTTTTGATAAATTCTCTGAAAAATTCATTTTCTAATCTTTCTGGTGAAATATATAAAATTTTAATTTGTCCATTTTCCAATTCTTTTAGGCTATTTACATATTGGTCAAAAGATTGGCTGGAATTTATAAAGCTTGCCCTAATCCCATCTTGACAAAGGGAATCAACCTGATCTTTCATTAGTGAAATTAAGGGGGAAATTACAAGAGCAGTCCCTTCCATCATAAGTGCCGGCAATTGATAGCAAATAGATTTGCCTCCTCCAGTTGGCAAAACTCCCAATACATCTTTTTTTGCCAAAATATTTTCTATTATTTCCTCTTGACCAGACCTAAAAGAGTCAAAGCCAAAGTATTTTTTTAAATTTTCTTTTAATAAGTTTTTTTCCATAGTGCTAAAAAAAATAATTAACTTCCTTAGAAGCTAATTATTTCTTCTCCATTTTAATTTGTGCCTTGATTATTTGAAGGTGTCAAAGAGTCATTAGAATCTTGATTTTCTTCATCGTCTTCGACATTTATATAATCGTATTTTGATTCTTCTTTTTTCTTTGGTTTGTTGGTAATATATTCTTCTTTTTCCAAGATAGCTCCCTCGCCTTTGTTAAAGACTATGTTTCCTACCTTGGTCTTTAGAGAAATATCTTTTTCAACTTTATTATCCTTAGTAAAACCATCTTTTATATTTCTATAAGAAACATTACCAAAGATAAAATTACCTATATCTAAGCTTGCTCTTACATTGTAATTATCAAGGCTATCAGTTGATTTTATTATAATATTGCCAGTTTGAGTAGAAAAATCAGATCTTGGCCCAAGTTTTCCATCTTCTATAATTATATCTCCAACATTTGTGGCAAGTTTTGTATTTAATAATTCTGTTTTGACAAGGCTAATATCGCCTGCTTGGTTAGAAACATTGCCGCCAAAAAACGAATTTTCAAAACTAATATTGCCACTTTTTACATTCAAATCCAAATCTCTAACTTCAAGATCGGTTATCTTCACATCTCCAGCTCCAATATTTGCTTTGATTTCATCAATTGCCTTATCAGATGGTAGGAAAATACGAACTATTTGAGTTTTGTTTTTCATATTAAGCTCTTTGCCAACTATATTGCTTTTAAGCTTTAATTCTCCCTTTTCATAAGAAACATCAAGAGTATATTGGTTTTCATCTCCTCTGTAAAGGTGAGTGTATTCCACATAAGGATTTGTTGTTGATTTTTGTATTCTTAAATCGGCAGTTTTTAGATCGATATTAATTTTTTTAATCTGACTTAAATCAACTCTCATAATATTTGAACCATTATAAGAATTTTCATCTATTATTTTGCTTGTTGCAGGATTATTATTCTTTGCTGCTTCATGCTTATTAAAATAAAATAGTCCAACTATTGCGATAATTGCGACAATCACAAGTATTGCAATATTTTTCTTTTTTCTTATACTAAAAAATTTTTTATAATTTTTTGCTTGAATTCTTATTTTTTCTTCGTCATTATTGTCTAAATTTTCATCTATTATTTCTTTATTTTTATTATCTTCCATAACTTACCTCTGGGCTTTTCTGGCATGATATTCCATAATCATTAAAAAACTTGTTAGGGCAAAAATCCAAATTATATATCTTTCATTAATTTTATCATTTGTGGTAAAAACCTTGTAAATATAAGTATAAACTTGACTTGTTTTCCTCTTAAATATGTATTTTTCTAACAAAAATCCTATTGAAGTGATATTATTAAATGCAAGTCCTAGATAAAATATAGTTTTTGCAAACTTCAGATTTTCTTTTCTAATATAAATCGATAAAAGAAATATTACAAGACTTACAAAGCCAGTCAAAATAAGAATTTTTGACCCCTTTGAGAAAAAATATAAGGAAATTGTCGAAAACATTAGCAAAATTGCCTTAATTTCACTTAATAGATTGACCTTATTTTCACTAGTCTCACTCATAATTTATTCTCCAAAGATAAAGTCCATTTGGACTTAAAGTAGGATTTGCTCTTTTTTTGTTTGTCGGCAGGAAATATTCCTTAAATTCATCAAGGCTAATCCTTGATCTTCCAAGTTCTATCAGACTTCCTGCCATTATTCTCACTTGATTGTGCAAAAAACTATTGGCCATAAAATAAAATATTAATTTTGACCCTTCTTCTTCTAAATAGCAATCATCGACACTTCTAATTGTATTTATTTCTAAATCCTTATCAGATCTCATAAAAGCCTTAAAATCGTGTTCTCCTTTTATAATTTCAAGACCTTCTTTGATTTTTTCTAAATCAAGTTTGTAGGTTATATGCTCCATATAATTTCTATATATTGGATGCATTATCTTATCCCTACATATAACATACTTGTAAGTCTTATCTTTTGCAGAAAATCTTGCGTGAAAATTTAAATCGACTTCTTTAGCAGAAATTGCAAGAATATCATCTGGAAGATAGGGATCTAAATGAAAATTAAAAGAAGATGGATTTATCTTACTTGCAGTTAGAAAATTTACATATTGGCAAAAAGCGTGAACTCCTTTGTCAGTTCTTCCAGCTGCAATTATCCTATTATTTTCACCTGTTATCTTATGGATTGCTTTTTTTAGTTCATCTTCAACGTTTCTGTGGTCATTTTGTGATTGATAGCCGTGAAAATTGCTCCCATCATAGGCTATTTCTAGCAAAATATTTTTTATCATATATATCTTAAAACAATAATTACAAGACAAAATCCCAAAAACAAGAATAATGTCAAATAATCAGTTTTGTCCATAAATATTTCATTAAGCTTAGTTCTTTCTTCACCAATCCTATAAAGTCTTGCTTCCATGGCAGTTGCCAATTCATCAGATCTGTTAAAAGAATTTAGAAACAAAGGAACTAAAAGAGGAACCATTGATACCGCCCTATTTATGATATTTCCAGATTCAAAATCAGCACCTCTTGCCATTTGCGCCATTTTGATTTTGTTAGCTTCATCAAAAAGAGTTGGTATAAATCTTAAAGATATAGAAATCATCATAGCTAGCTCTCCTGCTGGAAAACCAAAGCGTTTCAAAGGCGAAAATAATTTTTCCAAACCATAAGTTAACTCCATTGGACTTGTCGTATAGGTTAAAATTGATGTGGAAATTATAATTAGAATAAGTCTTAGCATAGTAAAAGCCGTTCTATATATCCCCTCATCTGTGATATTTAATGGCCCAACTTTTAATAAAACATTTCCTGGTGTTGTAAATAAATTTATTACAGCTGTAATAACTATAATAAAAATTAAGGGTTTTAAGGATTTTACCACACTTTTTATAGGAATTTTTCCAATGTGAACCATCAGGCCTACAAGTATTACGAATGGAATGAAGTTTATTAAATTATCTACAAAAAATATTGTTATAATAAAGGCGAATATGCCTATAATTTTTACCCTGGGATCTAATCTATGAATAAAAGTATCATAGGGTAAATATTGACCAATACTTATTTTATTCATTTTCAACTCCCAAATATCTGGACAATTCTTCTACTGCACCGTCGATTGTGTAAATATCATCTGCTATTTCATGACCCTTTTTTTTGTAAGCTCTCATAAATTTTGTAATTTGCGGTATGTCTAGACCAATTCTTTCAAGATCTACTTTGTTAAAAGTATCGTAGGTAGAATTATCGCTATAAAGTTCACCTTTATTTAAAACAATTACCCTGTCTACGTAATTTGCAACATCTTCCATAGAATGGCTAACCAAAACTATGGTAAGCTCTGGGTCATTGTTGTAAATATTCATAATTTCAGCAAATATTTCCTTACGTCCAACTGGATCAAGGCCTGCTGTTAGTTCATCAAGAACAAGAACTTTTGGATTCATGGAAATAATTCCTGCAAGAGCTACTCTTCTTTGTTGGCCTCCAGAAATTTCAAATGGAGAAATATCCTTGTATTTCTCATAGTTAAGACCAACTTTATTCATAGCAAGTTCAACTCTTTTTTGAATTTCATCTTCCGAAAGTTTCATATTTTTAGGACCAAAGCCTATGTCTTTTTCTATTGTTTCCTCAAATAGTTGATGTTCTGGATATTGAAATACAAGGCCTACCTTAAATCTTATGTCTCTTCTTTTATCCTTATCCTTGGTGGATATGCCATCAACAATAACCTCGCCATTTGTTGGAATTAATAGTCCATTTAGTAGTTGGACTAGGGTTGATTTTCCAGATCCTGTTTGACCTATCAAACCTATGATTTCATGGCTTTTTATATTTAGATTGATATTTTTTAGAGCGTAAACTTCTCCAGGAGAGCCTTGATTATAAATATAATCTACATTTTTAATTTCTATATTCATATGCTTTGCAAAAACTCCTCAATATTAAGAGGTAGATGTTTAAAATCTACCCCTCTTAGTCTTAATTCATAAGCAACTTCTGTAACTTGAGGAACTGACAAACCCAAATCTTTCATGCGTTTTACTTGACTAAATACTTCTTTGGCACTTCCCTCTAAGGCTTTTTTGCCCTTATCTAAAACTATTATCTTATCTGCGATTATCGCTTCTTCCATATAATGAGTTATATAAATTATTGTTTTGCCATAATTCTTATTTAGATCTTCTACTAATTTTATAACATCTTTTCGACCTTGTGGGTCAAGCATTGCCGTCGGTTCGTCAAAAACTATATAGTCAGATAGCATGGCTATTACTCCAGCTATTGAAACTCTTTGTTTTTGTCCGCCGGAAAGTGTGGCTGGACTTCTTTTTTTATAATCTATCATTCCAACTTGTTTAAGTGCACTGTCTACACGATTTCTAAGCTCTGGATTAGGAATTTTTAGATTTTCAACTCCAAAAGCAACTTCTTCTTCAACAGTTGTCGCAACCATCTGGTTATCAGGATTTTGAAAAACCATGGAACATTTTTTTCTTACATCCCATATCTTGTCGTGATCTTTGGCATTAATCCCATCAACGTAAATATCTCCAGATGTTGGTACAATTTGAGCGTTGATTAATTTTCCCAAAGTTGATTTTCCTGATCCATTGTGGCCTAAGATTGCCACAAATTCACCCTTATTTATATCTATATTTAATCCATCAAGGGCAAATTTTTTATTTTCTTCATCACTTGATGGATATGCATAAGTTAAATTTTCTATCTTAATCATTTTTTCCCTTAATAAAGCATAGCTGGAGAATAATTTGTTGATGATTCATATACCACAACTGGTGTCATAAAATCTGCATTTTGAAAAATAAATTTCGCAACACTAGGTGGAAGATTCAAACATCCGTGAGAACCACTGTAGGTATAAATATTTCCTCCAAAAGCTCCTCTCCAAGGTGCATCGTGGAAGCCTTCTCCATCCCAACCAATTGGCATCCAATAGCTTACTGGTGTTTCGTATTTACTTTCTCTATCAAAATTTACTCCCTTTAGGGTAACCTTGTAATTTTTCTCCAAAATTGCGCCAACGCCTTTGTTTGTAGCCCAATTTCCCCTAGGGATTCCTGAAACTATATTAGATTCTAAAATAACTTGACCATTTTTGTAAAACCACAAATATTGGCGAGATAAGTCTACTTCTATATAGGTATCTCCAATATCTCCACCGGTAGATGTACGGGTTAAGCCAGCCTTACTATAAACAGGCTCAATTTCTCCACTTTTTCTTTGGTTTACTTGTTGGTAAATTTTATCAATCATAGCCTCAATATTTAATTTAAAACCATAAACTCCAGGTCCTACAGTAATTTGACCAATTCCTGTAGCATTAAAAGTTCTATTTTTGCCGTAGGTATTAGTTTGATCTGCCAAATAATTTACATATTCTAAGACTTTATCGTAGTTAAGTTCATAACCATTATCGGTAAAATCCATCAAATCAATTAGTGAATCGCCTGCCAATTTTAAATCAAAACCATTAAAATTAAATTTTATAGTCATATTTACTAATTTTTCTATGTCAGCTAAAATATCTTTAATTTCTTTGGAATTAGATCTAATCTTTGGAGCATAGTAAAAACTATCATCTAGGTCAATTTCTTTTTTTCCAGTATTAATCCCGTCAATAATGACCTTTTCTAATTTATCTTTATAGATTTTATTACCCTCTACCTCTTTTTTTATTTCATAGGTCTTATCTTTGATTTCAAGCTTGGCATCTTCTGGCTCTGTAATTCCATTCATTAAAGAAGAATCTTTGATGATTTTATCAAGTTTTTCACTATTGTAGAAGCTTTTAATTTCAAAATCAAAAACTTCTTTTCTGCCAATTATATAAGACATTGGCCAATAAAATGGATTTTGATCTAATTTTGCATTTTTTGGTAATTCGATCTTATAATCTATATCTTCAGGTTTTATTTGTAAAGACCTATCATCTCTACCTTTGATATTTAAGTGAAAGTCGTTAGGTACATTTTCCAAGGCACTAGCTTTAGATGCATAGGAAATGTCTCTACCATTTAAAAAGGTATTTGGTAAAGCTATGTTGGTAAATATAGCTGCTCCTATTAAATATATAGCTAATAATAAAACTATTATCAGTGTAACTATTCTTATTGTGTTTTTATTCTTACTGTCATTAGCAGAAGTCAAATTTCCCTCCAAATTATTTTACTTTAGGTTTTTCACCAAAATATTGGTAAAAATCAACCTTTTGTCCACCATTATACAATTTACGTTTTTTTGATAATTTTCTTTTAAATGTTTTGTCGAATTTTTCATCGCTAGTTATAAAATATAAAGACCAAGTCTTTAAATTACTAAACTTATCGTTGATTTTTTGATAAATTTCCTTTGTATCCATCAAAGATAATCTTTCACCATAAGGAGGATTTGAAATCATAATCCCATAATCATCTTTTAGGGCTACATTTTTTATGTCTCTTGTTATAAAAGAAATATCCTCACCAACACCTGCATTAATTGCATTTTGCTTAGCTAGGCTTATGGCTTTTCCAGAAATATCAGAACCTAAGATATTTAATTTTGCCTTATAATCAATAGCTTCTAAGGCTTCTTTTTTGGCTTCTTTCATAAATTTCGGATCGATAAATTTGAAATTTTCAAAATCAAATGACCTATCCAAGCCACTTGCTATATTTCTAGCCTTTCTTGCAGCTTCAATAAGTATAGTTCCTGATCCACAAAATCCATCAAATAAAAATCTATCAGCCTTGTAAAAAGACAAATCAACAAGCCCTGCCGCTAAGTTCTCACGAAGAGGAGCTTTTACTGTGCCTTCTCTGTAGCCTCTTTTGTGAAGGCCATCTCCAGAAGTATCAATTGCAAGGCTTACCATATCCTTATCTATCATAATTTCAAATAAAACTCTAGGTCCACTTTTCTTGAAATGATTAATCTTATATTTTCTTTTTAAGGATTCAACAATGGCTTTTTCTGTTACAGATTGAATGGTTCTTATGGAAAAAAGCTTGGATTTATAGCTTCTAGCATTTACTATAAAATTATCATCCTTATCTAAGAAATCGGCAAAATCTATTGCCTTTACATTTTCAAAAAGCTCATCAAAATCTAAAGCCTTAAAAGATTTTATTTGCAAAAAAACTCTATCAGCTTCTCTAAGATATAAATTAAGTTTGCAAACATCCTTCAAAGCTGCATTAAGAATTATCTTTCCATCTTCAACAATAAAATCATAATAGCCCATATCCTTTAGTTGCCATTTTACCAAAGATTCCAGGCCAAAACTTGTTGTAATAATAAATTTAGTCATAAGTATATTATAACAGTAAATTCAAATATTTCACCCGAATTTACTAATCTTTTTGATATTTAAAATAATTTTACAAAAGAGATTAAAATTAGTTTTTATTTGCTTCTCTAAGTGCAATTTTTAAATAAATTCCATCTACACCATGATTTTCTTTTAAATATTCTTCCATAGACCCATCTTTAAGATTTGCACCAGCAAGCTCATTTTTATCAGTTGTAAGATAAGTAAATAAAAGTTGTTCCTTATCATAATCTAAAGAAAAATCTTCAGCCCAATTAATTGTGGATAATGTTTTAGGATTTACAGAGCTTGTATAAAGGCAATCACAAATTTTGATATCTCTTCCAGTTTTTATCTTATAAATATCCAGCTTTTTGTTTGTAAAATCAAAATTCAATATGTCAGAATTTGAAATATCTAGATTAATAATAAATAAATTTTCGACTTTTCCATCCTTAAAAGCATTTAAACTTAATTCTAATATGCTGTCTTTTTGTAGATTATTGATCTTGTAGGTAACTGGAGTCTGGGAAAAAACAACTTCTTCATCTTCTAAATTTTCATCGCCCATTCTTAACTTACAGATGTTGTTATCTTCTAAAGAATCTTCTTTTTCTTCAATTTTTGTAAATTTCACAGCTTGGTCATCACAAGATGATAAGGAAAAGATAAAAACTAAAACAAAAAATAATTTTGATACTTTTCCTATTTTATTCGATAAATTTTTACTAAGAAACATGGCAAATTCTCCTTTTTTCTTATTATAAATCTTTTATTATTAGATTTACAAGAGCTTTAAGGCACTTGCTTTAGGATATTATAATTAGTTAGATATAAATCTAAGTGTTGATTGTTGCATTTAGACAGAAATCATTATATAATGAGATTACTAAGATATATATCTAATAATATTTCGAAGAGTTAGATGATTATCTAAGAAAGGATTGATTTATGGAAAAAAATATTTTTTATTTGAATTATAAAGCAAATTTCATTAGCGAAGCTGGTTTTCTTATTTATGATTATATAAAATTTCTAGGCGCTAGCAAAAATTCTTCAATAAGCTGGCAAGATTCTTGGATTAAAACTTCTGGTAGCGAAAATATTATTGTAAGAATCGAGGAAAGATTATCAGACTTTCCTCAATATATGAATTTTCTAAGAGAAGTTAGGACCGAGTCAGTCGGAATAATCAAGGAATTTTTTGACGATAAAAACAAAGATATTGTGGATCTTTTTTCAATTTATGAAAAAAATGATAAATCTTGCTTACCTTTACTCACAATTGTTTTTATGAATTTAGATGATGAAAAAGACGATGATTTTTCTTATGATTCTTTTAAGAAAGCCTATGACTTATTTTTTTATAAACTCATAGACATTGATTTTTTCGACCTAAACGAAAAGGAAGTAAATTCTTATGAAAAGATCAAAAATCAGGTAAAAGATTTAGATATTATGGCCTATATAGCAAAGGCAAAATATTCCGATAGGGACATGATGACGCTAATAAGAGCTTATAAAGATACTTTTGACCTTTACCAAAGACTTTTGCCTCTTGTAAATAAATTAGGAAAAATTATTGAGAGCAAATTTTATCTAATCAAGGAAGTTTTTGATCAAAATTTAAAAGATTTTGAGGAGACTTCTTATAAAAGAGCTTTTGAATTTGCAAGGCAAGTTGGTTTTGAAGATTGTTTGAATATCTCACAGGAAATTGAGATTTCAATTCTACTTTTATTGCCATTTTCATCTACATTCACTTTTTGGGATTCAGATGATATGCCACCATTTATGAAATTTGGAATTTTAATGAAAATGTATGAAAACCAAGATGAGAAAAATAAACTTACTAATATTAGTAATGAGCTAAAAATAATCTCAGATCAAACGAGGATAGATATTTTAGATTTGCTTAATAAATCAGATTATTATGCCAAAGAACTTTCAGATAAACTTTATATAACCCCTGCAACTTTGTCCTACCATATAAACCAACTACACGCGGCAGGACTTTTGAGAGTTTATAAAAAAGGTCGCAGGTATTATTACCAGCTTAAAAAATCAGGTTTTGATAAAATAATAGAAAATTTAAGAGAATTTTCCAAAAACATTAAGGAGGATGACCATGAATACGACCAATAAGTATAATTTGGGAGAATATTTGACAAATGAAGATACAATAAAAAATTATCTTCGTAAGGACAAATTATCAATTATAGAGCTTTTAAAATACGCTTACGCTCCATTTAAAAAGGACCTTAAAATAAAACTATCTCTAATAATTTATCCAATTTTTAATGGAATTGTCCCAGTTTTGCAAGCTTTTATTATGTATTATTTGGTAGATTTGATAGAAAATAATACCAGCCTTAAATCCATGCTTTTAACGATTTTAGCCTATGGACTTATAGTTTTTATCTCATCTATGATTTCAAATCAAATAGAATACAAAACTTACGCCAAATATATGGGAGTTAGGCTTGAATTTCTTGAAAAAGCAGCTTCTAAGATTATGGATATGGATTATTCTCTTGGAGAAAATTCGATTTTTATGGCTGAATTTACCAAAGGCTTTGAATCTTTTTCTAATAATGTCACAGGTCTTGAAGGCATATATCACGATATGTATCCACTCTTATCAAGTCTTTTGTCATTTATAATCATTTCTGTGATTATGGCAAAGCTTTCTCCATTGATCTTAGCCTTTGCCCTAGTTTCAATAGTTTTACAACTAATAATTAGAAATTACACGACTTCTTATAGACACGACCGTGAGGGCGAGCGTAACAAAGTTTCTAGAAAAATTGATTCATATTATTCCAAAGCTTCTGATTTTTCTTTTGCTAAAGATATAAGACTTTTTTCTTTTAAAGATACTTTTATAGAAGGTTTTAAGCCTTTAATTAGGGATATTTATGAGATTTGCGGGAAATATGTAAGGCCAGAAATTTATTTTTCTCCAGTTCTTGCAATTTTGCTTGTAGGAATTGAAGCTTTGACTTTCTATTTTCTAGGACAAAGAATATTTAATCAGACTATAAGCCTTAAAAACTTAACTTTAATGATAACTTCACTTACTGTTTATGCTGGAGTATTAAATTCCTTGGTCGTAAATATAGCCAAAACTAAATCAAATCTCTTATATGTGGCTGATGGCTTTGACATGATTAGAGCTGACCTAAAAAGTACCACTGGTGATAAAAAAATATCTGGACCAGTTTCAATAGAATTTGATGATGTTTCATTTTCCTATCCTCTATCAGATAAAAAAGTTTTGCAAAATTTATCTTTTAAGATTAAACCAGGCGAAAAAATTGCCATAGTTGGAGTAAATGGAGCTGGCAAATCCACCATAGTTTCACTAATTCTTGGTCTTTATAAGCCTAGCTTTGGAAAAATTTATATAAATGGAATCGATAGCGAAGAGATTGATCTTAAAGAAAGATTTGCTGCTTTTGCGACAGTTTTGCAAAATGTTGAGCCTTTAGCTGTAACAATTGCAGAAAATGTGGCAGCAAGTTCTACAAATATCGACAGAGATAGGGTAATCAAAGCCTTGGATGATGCAGGACTTTCTTATAAACTTGACCAACTTCCAAAAGGAATTGATACGCCGATGACAAAAAATATAGATGATTCTGGAACGCTTTTTTCTGGCGGAGAAAATCAAAAACTTGCCATAGCTCGTGCCTTATACAAGGAAAATTCCAGCGCTCTTATTATGGATGAGCCAACAGCAAGCCTTGATGCTCTAGCAGAAGAGAAAATTTATAAGCAAATAGAAGAAATATCTACTGATAAGACTTTGGTTTTTATCTCCCATAGACTCGCATCAACAAGATTTTGCGATCAAATTTTGCTTTTAGATGGTGGAAAAATCAAAGAATTTGGCAGCCACGAGGAACTTCTAGCTAAAAATGGCCTATATAAAGAAATGTTTGATAGTCAGAAAAAATATTATAAGGAGGAAAAAGATGAAAAATAAATACAAATCCATGATGCTTTTACTAAAGCTCATAGCAAAAAACGATCCCTTATATATTGTTCTTATCATATTAAATGCGATAATACCAGCAATAAACACTATAGTTAATGTATTTGTTCCTATGATATTTATTAACCAACTAACCAATCCAAGGGAAT
This sequence comes from Anaerococcus sp. Marseille-P9784, assembly GCF_902500265.1. NCBI lineage: Bacteria > Bacillati > Bacillota > Tissierellia > Tissierellales > Peptoniphilaceae > Anaerococcus > Anaerococcus sp. Marseille-P9784. The sequence continues at coordinate 187,106 of NZ_CABVOZ010000001.1, forward strand.
TTCCTTATTTTGTAAAATTAATTATTATAATAGTTTTGGCAAAATTTATCCTTACAACTCTTAGTAGAATATTTTCTATGAAAGAATTTGTAAGACGCATGGCAATCAATAATTCAATTTCCTTTGAAATTGGCAAAAAAGCCATGGATTTAACCTATCAAAATATTGAAAATCCTAATGTTCTTGACCTAAAAGAAAGAGCCAATGCTGCCTTGAATTTTGGATCCTTGCACCAATTATTAGCTTGCCTATCAGAAATAATCAAAGGCTTTACTACAATTCTTGCAACAGCCATAATTATAATAAACTTTTCTCCTTATTTGGTAGCTTTTTCCATGATAATATCGATACTAATAATCCTAGTCGACAAAAAAATGTCATCATATACTCAAGAATTTGACCAAGGAAATGTTGCTGTTAACAGGAGATTTTCATATTATTTCTCGCTAATGGCAGGTAAGCCACAGCAAAAAGATATAAGAGTTTTTGACTTAGGAGGCTTAATTTACGATAAAACCCAATCTTATCTTGACAAAATGATGGCAAGATATCATGAGAAATTTTCCTATGAAACTAATATGAACGCCATAAAAATTTTCCTAGAATCCATAATAAGATTAGTTTCCTACGCTTATGTGGCAATGAGAACTCTATCAGCTAATTACGGAAGTCAAATAACTTTTGGAGAATTTTCAGTGATAATTTCTGCTAACGAAAATTTCATGAAATCTTTCCAGGAAATATTTTCTGAAACAGCTGGTTTTCTAATAAGTCTTAAAAATCTAGAACCCCTATATGAATTTATGATCTTAGATATTGAAGATGAAAAAAGCCTAAAATTAGCAGAAGATTTCCAATCTTTGGAATTTAAAAATGTTTCCTTTGCCTATCCGGGAAACGATAGACTAATATTAGATGATATTTCTTTTAAGATAAATAAGGGAGAAAAAATTTCAATTGTCGGTGTGAATAATGCTGGAAAAACAACAATGGTAAAATTAATACTAAGATTTTTTGAAATTGATAACGGAGAAATCCTCTACAATGGAATTAATATCAAAGAATACAAAAAATCTTCTCTATATGATAAAATTTCAGCAGTTCTTCAAGATTTTTCAATCATGCCTTTTACCATAAAAGAAAATATAATCGCCAATAAAGCTTACCAAAAAGAAAAAATGGATAAGATTTTAGAAGATCTTGATTTAAAAGAAAGAATTCAAAGCTTAGATTCTGGAATTGACACTTATTTGGACAAGGATATTTTCGAAGATGCGACAGATTTTTCTCTAGGTCAAAAGCAAAAACTTGCCATCGGCAGATGTCTTTACCAAAATCCAGATTTGATAATACTTGATGAACCAACTGCAAGCCTAGACCCACTTTCAGAAGCTAAAATTTATGAGCATTTTAACCAAATGACAAAGGGAAAAACCGCCATATTTATATCTCACAGAATGAGTTCTTCAAGATTTACCGACAAAGTTTTGGTAGTTGACGACGCAAAAATAATGGCCTTTGATAGCCATGAAAATCTTATGAAATATGATAATATCTACCGAAGATTGTATCAAGCTCAAGCAAAATATTACCAATAAAACATAAAAAGCTAATCCAATTTAAGGATTAGCTTTTCTTATATTCCAAGATATGCAGCTTTTACGTCAGGATCAGTTCTAAGATCTTTTGCAGATCCTTCTTTTACGATTTTTCCTGTTTCCAAAACATAGCCCCTATCTGCTATTTCTAGAGCAAGGTTGGCATTTTGTTCTACCAAAAGTATGGTTCTTTTTTGCTCTTTTAATATTTCAATAGTTTTAAATATTTTATCAACAAATATAGGCGAAAGTCCCATTGAAGGTTCATCTAATAGCAATACTTCAGGCCTTAGCATCAAGGCTCTGCCCATGGCTAGCATTTGCTGTTCTCCACCAGAAAGAGTACCAGCTTTTTGCTTTTTTCTTTCTTTTAATACTGGAAAAAGTTCGAAAATTTTATCCATTTCAATTTTGTCATCTTCGCTACTAGCATCTACTGATATCGCCCCTATTTTTAGATTGTCTTCTACTGAAATCCCTTGAAAAATTCTCCTGCCTTCTGGGACTTGAGCTATGCCCATTCTCGTTCTTTTGAAAGCTTTTTGTTTTAATATAGAATTGTTTTTAAAAATGATATCGCCTGCTTTTACTGGCAATAGTCCAGAAATTGCTTGCAAAGTTGTGGTTTTTCCAGCTCCATTTGCTCCAATAAGAGAAACCACTTCGCCTTTTTCAACTTCCAAAGAAATTCCCTTTAGAGCGTGAATATTTCCATAATAAACGTTTAAATCTTCTACTTTTAATAAACTCATAGGCTAATTCCTTTCACTACCTAGATATGCTCTTATAACTTCTTGTTTATTTATGACATCGCTAGGTTTGCCCTTTGCTAAAATTTCTCCATGGTTAAGGACTATCAATTCTTCGGATATGCCAAGAACTAAATTCATATCATGCTCTATCAACAAGATTCCAATATTCGTTTTATCTCTTATCATCTTTATTGATTCCATCAAATCTTTTGTTTCTGTATCATTCATACCTGCAGCTGGCTCATCTAAAAGCAAAAGTTTAGGACGAGTTGCCATAGCTCTTGCTATTTCAAGTTTTCTTTGTGCTCCATAAGGAAGAGATCCTGCAAAGGCCCTGAAATATTTTTCTAGATCAAAAATCTCAAGGATTTCTCTCGCTTTTTTACTGGCTGATTTTTCCTCGCTCCAATATTTAGGAAGTCTAAACATTCCAGTTAAAACTCCATAATCCATATATTGGTTCATGGCAAGTTTTACATTATCAAGAACTGTAAGATTGTCAAAAAGTCTGATATTTTGAAAAGTTCTCGCAATTCCTTCCTTAGAAAGCTTATCAGGTCTTAGTCCGTTGATTTTTTTATCTTCAAGAAATATCTCTCCTTCAGTTGGGGTATAAACTCCTGAAAGCATATTAAATAAGGTGGTTTTTCCTGCTCCATTTGGTCCAATTAAGCCAAGAAGCTCTCCTTTTTTCATGGTAAAATTTATATCATTTACAGCCTTTAGTCCTCCAAAGGAAATGCCAACATTTTTTACTGTTAATAAATTTTCAGTCATTTTCTACATCTCCTTTTTCGTACTTATCCATCTTTAAAAATTTTCTTATAGAAAATTCTTTTCTACCAAGCAAACCTTGCGGCCTAAAAATCATTACAAGTATAAGGATTACAGCATATATTACCATTCTCCATTCAGCCAAAGGTCTTAAAATTTCTGGCAAAATCGTAAGTCCAACTGATGAGATCATAGCCCCTGTTATTGAACCAATTCCACCAAGAACTACCATTACCAAGTAGTCAAAGCTTTTGTTATAGTTAAAAATATTTGCTGCTATTACTCCTATACTTTGTGCATACAAGGCTCCAGCAATGCCTGCAAAAACTGCAGATAGGGTAAAGGCAAAAGTCTTGTATTTTGTTATGTTTATTCCGCAAGCTTCAGCTGCCAATTCATTATCTCTAATCGACAAAACAGCTCTACCATGTCTACTGTCAGCGTAGGTAAAAATCATTGCAATTGTTAAAACTGTTACAAAGAAAAATATAGCAAAGCTTTTTATTGTTGGTATTCCTGCCATACCCTGAGCTCCACCAGTTATATCGACATTTTCAATTACAACTCTAATAATTTCTCCAAAGGCCAAAGTTACAATTGCTAGATAATCTCCTCTTAACCTTAAAATTGGAAGTCCAATCAAAACCCCAAAAATTCCAGATGCAAGAGCTGCTAGAACTAAGCTAATTAAAAATCCTAAAAATCCACTCATATTTGTGCTTTTCAAAAAAATTCCAGCTGTGTAAGCTCCAATTGCCATAAAACCAGCATGGCCTAAGTTTACTTGCCCTAAAACACCAACGGTAAGGTTAAGGCTTGTTGCCATTATTATATTGATACAAATTAAAATAAGGATACTTTCCCAATATCTGCTTATTATTTTTCCTCTTATCAAAACTTCTAATATCAAAAATAAGGCTAAGACTAGAAGAGTTGAGATTATATATGAAAGTCTTTTTTCTCTTGACATATCAAACTTTCTCCTTATCCATCTTACCAAGTAGGCCATTAGGTTGGATCAATAAAACCAAAATTAAAACCATAAATACAATCGCATCAGCATAAGCACTTGATAAATAAGCTCTTGTCAAAACTTCTATCATCCCAAGAATAAGTCCACCAATAACCGCTCCAGGAATTGAACCTATTCCACCGAGAACTGCTGCCGTAAAGGCTTTAATTCCAAGCATAGAACCCATAAAAGGTTGAATTTGAGGATAGCTTGATACATAAAGAAGTGATGCAATTCCTGCAAGAGCTGAACCAATAGCAAAGGTCATGGACATAACTTTGTTTACATTAATTCCAACAAGCTCGCTTGCTCCATAATCTTCACTAACAGCAATCATTGACTTGCCTTCTTTGGTATTATTTATAAACAAATGCAAAATGTAAGTTAAAACAATCGTTGAAACTATAGTAATTATAGTTGCAAATGATAAGTGAACTGATCCAAAATCCAATGATTTATTATCAAAAATTGCTGGAATTGGTCTTGCAGAAGATGTGAAAATTTTTACAAATAGATTTTGCAAAAACAAACTCACCCCTATTGTCGTTATTAGCAAGGAAACTGGAGAAGAATTTCTCAAAGGTCTGTAAGCAACTCTTTCTATAGTAACTCCAAGCAGAGTACAAACTATTACAGCTGGTATAAAGCTAAGCCACAAAGGTAGGCCAAGGCTTATAGCCATAGCTTGTATAAAAATTGATATTACATAGGAGCCAACCATAATAATATCTCCGTGTGCAAAATTAACTAATTTGGCTATACCATAAACCATAGTATAGCCTAGAGCAACTAGGGCGTAAATACTACCTAGCTGCAAGCCATTAAACAATTGACTTATAAAATCCATATTTTCTCCTATCTTGGATTTACAATAGAATCAAATCTATATTCTCCATTTTCTATTCTCATTATTGAGGCAGCTTTTTGAGGGTTGTTATTTTCATCAAAGCTAAATTTGCCAGTTATACCGTCAAAATTTAGTTCTTTTAGTGCTTTTATCCTATCTTCATTAGAATCACTAGATGCTTTTTCAAAAGCTTCTTTTATCATATAAACTGTGTCATAGCCAAGTGCAGAAAAAGCTGTAGGATCTTCTTTGTAAAATTCCTTATAATTTTTGACAAATTCAGCTACTTTTTTATCTTTATCTTCTATTGAGAAATGGTTGGTAAAATATGATTTTTCTATCACATCCATACTTGATTTATCCATTGTTTTGATAATTCCATCCCAACCATCGCCTCCCAAAAAGTAAGAAGTAATTCCTGCATCTCTTGCTTGAGGGGTAATAAGTGCTAATTTCTCATAATATTCTGGCAAAAGCAAAACATCAGCCTTGACTTTGGCAATTGATGTCAATTGAGCTTTAAAATCTGTATCATTATCTCCATAATTTTCCTTAGCCAAAACTTCTATTCCAAGTTCTTTGGCCTTATCTTCAAAAGCTTGGGCAATTCCTGTTGAATAATCTGATGAAGTATTAACTAAAATTGCTGCAGTTTTTGCTTTTAGGGTATCTTTAGCAAAAATCGCCAATAGATTTCCTTGATAAGGATTGGTAAAGCAAGCTCTAAAGACATTTGCTTTTCCAGCTGTAATACTTTCTTCTGTACCAGTAGGAGTTATAACTGGAATTACATCTTTTTGAGAAGCTTCTGCTATTGCATTTGACGGAGTTGAAGTATTAGTTCCAATAATAGCACTAACTCCATCTTCAACTAATTTGTTATAACTTGTTACAGAATCGGTAATTTCGCCCTTGTCATCCATAGATTCAAGGCTAATTTCTTTGCCCTTAATTCCACCATTTTTATTAATTTCATCAATTGCCATTTGTATTCCATTAAGGGTCGAAGTCCCATAATTTGAGTATTGGCCTGTAAGTGGAAATGTTGAGCCGATTTTAATTGTCGAATCGTCTTCTGATTTTTGATTCTCTCCATTGGCACAAGCTGTAAAAATTGTAAATGCTGCAAGTACGATTGATAAAAGTTTCATTTTGTTTTTCATTTTTTTCCTCCAAATTTGGTAGAAAAAACCCTCCGTCTTTCCTACCATAGGTAGAAGAGACGAAGGGTATTATTATACATATTTAAAACCATCTCCGCGGTACCACTCTTCTTCATCATTTGATGCTCTCTAATCAATTTAATGAATAACTCTGTAACGGGAGTTCCCGAAAACGCCTACTACTATTTCAACGATTGGCTTGATGGCTAGTTTCTAAGAGTCTATTTAGTATCTTCCAGCTTACGATACCTCTCTGTAAAATAAATTTCTTATACTTACTCCACTTCATTGCTTTGTTTGTATTATAGTATCATAAATAGGCTTTGTCAATGATTTTTTTATAATAATACCTAAATTTGTATTTTTATTATTATAATCGGCAAAATTTGCTTACTTATCACTTTCTACTTCTGAGTCGAATTTATATTTTCCTTCATCTATCTTTATAATTTTGGCTGTCTTAATTGGGTTGTTGTTTTCATCAAAAGTAAAAGATCCAGTGATTCCTTCAAACTTGATAGCTTTTAATGTTTTTACAACCTCATCCCATTTGCTAGTTTTGGCTTCTTCTACGGCTTGTTTATACAAGTAAACAGTGTCATAACCTTCAGCTGCAAAAGTTGTAGGGCCATCTTTGTATTTTTCCTTGTAAGCTTTGATGAAATTTTGGTTTTTCTCAGATGGATCATCTAATGAAAATTGATTAGAAAAATATGATCCCTCTATGTCTTTATAAGATGACTTATCCATTACAGAAAGCACTCCATCCCAACCATCAGCACCTATAAGAGTTGATTCAATACCTGCATCTCTAACTTGTGAGGCTATTAGAGCTACTTTTTCATAATAATCAGGGATTAATAAAACATCTGGGTTAGAAGATTTTATTTTTGTAAGTTGAGCCTTGAAATCTGTGTCGTTATCTCCATAAGCTTCATCAGCTACAATTTCCATGCCATCTTCTTCTGCTTTTTGCTTAAATACATCGGCAATTCCCATAGAATAATCTGAAGATTGATTTTTTAGGATAGCAACTTTAGTTGCCTTCAAATTGTTTTTTGCAAGATTTGCTAAAACTTCCCCTTGGAAAGGATCTGTAAAGCAAGTTCTAAATACATTATCTTTACCCTCTGTTATATTTGCTTGAGTTCCAGTAGGGGTTATATAAACAATTTCATCTTTTGCTGCGGATTCCGCCATAGCTAGAGCAGGCTTTGATGGAACGCCACCTAAAATTGCATTAGCTCCATCTTCCATAAGTTTGTTATAATTTGTAACAGCTTCTGTTATCTCTCCCTTATCGTCAAGACCTGTCCATTCGATTTTTTTGCCGTCAATTCCGCCTGCTTCGTTGATTTCATCGATGGCAAGTTTTATTCCATTTTCTGTAGTTATACCATAAATTGACAAAGGACCTGTTAGTGGACCAGAATTTCCTAATTTTATTACATCTGATTCTTCTTTTGCCTTATCATTTGTATCATTACCACAAGCTGTAAAAGTAAACATTGTCGCAAAGGCTAGAGCCAATAACTTTCTTTTTAACATTTTTATTTCCTCCTAAATGTATTAATATTGGCAGAAAAAAAACCTCCGTCTCTTCTGCCTTTTGGCTAAAGAGACGAAGGGTAAATTTAATAATAATATACCATCCGCGGTACCACTCTTTTTCATCGTTTGATGCACTTAGATCAAGTTAATGATTAACTCTGTAACGGGAGTACCCGAAAGCGTCTACATATCGACGTTTGGCTTGGTGGGGATATTCATTGAATTTATTTTAGTATCTTTCACCAACTGATACCTCTCTATAAAAATAATACTCAATTACTCTTCCACTTCATCGCTTTTAATTGATAATAGTATTATAACCACAAAAAAATTAAATGTCAAATTTATTTACAAAATAATTTATAATTATTTATCTTTCCAGTCAAAAATTAAAGATAAACTTGGTAAAAAAAGACTCTTCAGAAATTAAATTATAAAAAATCCTAGCATTAAAGCTAGGAAATCATTTATTTATTATCGAATTAATAGCAGCTTGGACAGCCTTATATCTATCCTCATTTGTATGAGATGCCAAACAAGTTATTAAATATTTCTCGCCATTTTTCTCATACAAGGCAATTAGATTATAGGATGAAGCCATAGTTCCAGTTTTGACACCCTTGATATCTTCATTGTAAAATGCTGATTTTTTATCCAAAAATTCATTAGTATTTTTCCAAGTAATATCTCCTTGGTCAGTTTTTATGGTAAAGGAACTTTCTCCCATACATTCTTTGACAAAATCATAATCAATAAGTTTAAGAGTCACTCTATTAATATCATCTAAATTGGTATCAGCCTGGGTTGAAAATCCACTCGGATCAAACAAATGAGTTTTACTATAACCCTCATTTGCTAAATATTGGCTGAGATTTTTTACAAAATAATCCACATATTCTTTTGCACTATAACCATCTCCCAGGTCATTTTTGCCAATATTATATGCCAAAGCATAAGCAGCATCATTGCCAGATGGGACAAGCATAGCTTGCATTATTTGCTTAGTTGTGTATTTGCCAACTTTTAAATCAGCTAAAGATGAGTCACTAGGAACAAGGTCTAAGATATCTTGATTAACTTCAATAGTATCATCCAGTTTTACCTTAGTCATAGCATAATCAATGGCAAAAAGTTTAGACAAACTTGCAACAGTAGGCAATTGTCCAGCACCTTCATAAAATAAATATTTGTCATTATTTATGTCATAAACCGAAAATGAAAGAGCATCCTCAGGGATTTTTAGCTCCTTTGTGTCAAGTGCAAAATCGATTCTATCATAAAATTTTCTAAAAGTTCTAGATCGTAAAATTCTATTCTTATATGGACCTAATATAGCAAGCAAAAAAACTAAAACAATAAGTCCTATAATAAAAATAACTTTTCCTTTATTTTTAACTTTTTTCATATTGAATCCACCTATTTATATATTTATTAATATATAATTATACAATATTAAAATGGGTTTGCAATATATTAAAATAATTATACAAAAGATTAATTAAATTGATTTTAAACTTTCTATAGTAAACATTTGTATAATTCAATTATATGTGATTTTTAACTATCAAAATTAAACTAGTTAAAGTAAAATAAAGCCCGCGTGTGCGGGCATAAATGCTTACCACATGTTGTAATCCCAACAAGGCTTGTAATTTACCTGCTTTGTGCCTCTCTAAATAGCTGTAAACAGCTTTAGTTGCCAACATACAAAATTAGAAGGACATAAAACTCTCCTTTATCTTTTTTTAATATTATCTTTGAATATTTCTTCTAATTCTTCAAAATCTTCTTGCGTTGCCCAATGCCTTACAAAAGTTCTTGCATTAGATCTATATCTTAAATATCTTTTTCTTTCAGGATTGTTTTCCTCCCATTTTTTAGTAGCTCTCCTTTGTGCTTCGCTTGTCTTTTTTTCTGTCATCTTATATCTCCTTTTATTATTCTCTAATCTCCCCTTCTTCTATAGCAAGGTTGAAATTTTCTTCATCATCGAAAAAGTACTCATCAATTTCTTTTCCATCAAAAACCCTTGCATCTACATCTACTAAAGTGCCATCAAAGAATTCTAAAGAATAAAGATTAATTGCATCATCATAGTAGCTTTCGTTTAAGGATTCACTCCCCTATGTGTGCGGGTATTACTGACATTGTTTTTTGCTGCGACAGGGTGGCTTAGGATCATCCCCGCGTGTGCGGGTATTACTTCCTATCTTCCAAATCTTTGATCAAATCTTTAGGATCATCCCCGCGTGTGCGGGTATTACTCCTCAATAAACTTCATAAACTGCTTATCCGCAGGATCATCCCCGCGTGTGCGGGTATTACAAACAGTTCCTATTAATCCCACCGTATGGATCAGGATCATCCCCGCGTGTGCGGGTATTACAAGGGTTTTTATAAAAAAGCGATGGAAGAAATGGGATCATCCCCGCGTGTGCGGGTATTACTTTAATTTTGTATAAATCTCATCAACTTTTTTAGGATCATCCCCGCGTGTGCGGGTATTACTCTTTAATACGATCTTTTGTTTTTTCAGTCATAGGATCATCCCCGCGTGTGCGGGTATTACCACACGCAGTAATAGACCTTGATTCAAGCGAAGGGATCATCCCCGCGTGTGCGGGTATTACATCATCTTTTTTACAAAAATTATTCATCAATTAGGATCATCCCCGCGTGTGCGGGTATTACTCAAAAACTTGTTCATTAGCAAGTGAAGCCTCAGGATCATCCCCGCGTGTGCGGGTATTACAAGCCTTGTCCTGCCCTCGGTATCTGGATTGTAGGATCATCCCCGCGTGTGCGGGTATTACCAGTATTGTTTTGCAACTAAAAAGCAAGATGGAGGATCATCCCCGCGTGTGCGGGTATTACTTCACCTTTTAATTCTTTAGACATTAGTTTTGAGGATCATCCCCGCGTGTGCGGGTATTACGAATTAGCGAGAATAAAGAAAAAAGAATATGGAGGATCATCCCCGCGTGTGCGGGTATTACAATATTCAAAATTAGGGGGTATTCACCGATTTAGGATCATCCCCGCGTGTGCGGGTATTACTTTCTCAAAATGATGGGCAAATTGATAGGCAAAGGATCATCCCCGCGTGTGCGGGTATTACATTTGTTCCGGATTGTGAAAGTATAAAATCCCAGGATCATCCCCGCGTGTGCGGGTATTACGGAATCATTACAGATTTAATTCTTTGTCCGAAAGGATCATCCCCGCGTGTGCGGGTATTACCAATTTTACCCGCCCAAATAGTGATTGTTGGCAGGATCATCCCCGCGTGTGCGGGTATTACTACGGTTTACAAGTGTTTTCATTCCAACTTGCAGGATCATCCCCGCGTGTGCGGGTATTACTTTGATCAAGTCGCCTTACATCAACTTGAGTTAGGATCATCCCCGCGTGTGCGGGTATTACCAAAACCATATTGCCAAAAACTAGAATTAATTAGGATCATCCCCGCGTGTGCGGGTATTACAGTAAAAAATCCCTCTTATTAGCTTATTTTACGATCTGCTTGTTCTAATTTTTATTCACTTTATGAATTTAATTTACTTGCCAACTCATCTACTTTGTCTAAAAGCTTTTGTATTATTTTTGCATCTGCCAAGGCTCTATGTGGTACTTTTTCTTCTATCCCATATTCTTTTAAGACCGTTTCTAATTTATAATTATTTAGAAAGATTTTTTCATTTTTTACATATTTCATTAGATCATAAGTTTTGTTTGGTATTTTATTTTTTGATTGGCGTTTTAATGCTTCGTTAATAAATTTAAGGTCAAAGTTTATATTATAGCCAATTATTGGGTAATTTCCGACAAATTCTACTAGCTCATTTATGGCTTTTGATTCTTCTTTGCCATTTTTTAGTTGATCTTCATCTATTCCTGTCAAATTTTTTATTGTTTGTGATAATTTTATATCTTGTTTCACAAAACAGCTATATTGCTTAGTTTCTTTGGAAACTTTGATTGCAGCTATTTCTATTATTCGATCATTAATTGAGTCAAGACCGCTTGTTTCTAGGTCAATTATTACATAGGGCTCTTTGTTTTCTTTAGATGTTTTTTCCTTAGTATTATATTTCTTTGCTTTTCTCATTTTGGAAGCTTTGGAAAATCCGTGCTTAGTTTCTAATTTATCACTAGAAATTTTTTGGGGGCTTAATACTAGTGGTATCCCGTCAAAATTTATTGGTATTTTTGAGCAATTGTGAGTTTGGAAATTGTATCCTATCTCATTTCTATATGCATAGCTCATGGTTGCTTCGCCTATTCCAACACTATCAACGACACGCTCCCGAAGTTTCTCTCTGACTTTGCTGTTGAAATTTCCAATGTATACACCAGTTGATATTTCTTGCATCCATTTTGTCAAATCTCCTCTTAGGGAGAGAGGGCAATTTTTCAAAGTGATTACTGTAAGTGGCATTTTTTACTCTCTATAACTTATTCCATATTTTGCATTTTCATTTTTATCATCCCAAAGTTCTATTATATCCAAAGAAATTTCCTCATCTTCGGAAATATCCATTAGATATTGTAAGTCTTTGACAATTTGTTGCATTATTTTCCCATCGACCAATTTATCTCGCAATTTTAATCTTGCAAGCTTTGAAATTTCATCTTCTTTTTCTTCTTTTGCAGCTAATTCAAATGCTAGTGGTATGGTTAAATCTGCCTTATACAAATCTGCTATATCATAAACGAAAGATTTGTCATGACCGGTATGGACAAAGCCAAGTCCAGGACACATTCCTAGGGCAACTATTATGCTATGACAAAGTCCATATAAGCAAACATTTGCTGAGGAAAGTGCTTTGTTGACATCATTTGATGCATCGAAATCATCAATTTTATAATCTCTACCATCCCATTGGACTTGGTATTTTTTGGATAGGTCTCGATAAATTTTTCTAATCCTTGATCCTTCTCTGCCACGAAGTTGTTGCATGGTTAGTTTGCTTACATCTTCATTTTTAAATCGCATGGCGTACATTTTTCTTGCAACATCAAGCCTATTTCTAGTATTTGAAACTAGTTTTGCTTGTTTTTCAAGTAATTTTGTTGAATGGGCAAGACTTCTGCCATGAGCATAATATCTTACTCCTCTTTCTCCTACCCAAATAACCGATGTACCAACATCTCCCAAAATTTCCATAGCTCTATGACTTATTTCTGTGCCTGGTCCTAGCATTAGAAGTCCTATTATCGAGCAAGGAATATTTACCATTCCTCGATAGTCGCTAACAGTTATTGCACTATCAATTCTGTTGATTTTTGAATGTTCTACATATATAAAACTTACCCTATCGGAAATTCTTGGAAGTTCGTTTAATTGGGTCTTTTTTGCACCCGATATTTTTTTCATTTTATTGGAATTATGGTCAAAAATCCACAACCATAAGCTTTTTTCTTGCCGATTCCATTTACAAGCCCTTGCTTAAATTTTTCTAAATCGGTGATTGTCAAAATTCCCTCGTAAGTTGCACTTACAATGGTTTGCTTGGATTTTTTCTTATCTTTTTCATCGCCATGCATAAAAAATTCTTCATCTCTATTTGTTATGGCAAATTCATCATCTTTTACAGCAAAGCCATTTTTTAAAGCTTTTTCAAGGAAAAATGAATCGAGTTCATCTAAGGCAACTGGTAAGATTCTGCCACGTTTTTTGTATTTATTTCTATCCGAATGAGATTTTACTGTATTAAGTTTTATTCTAAATCTTGCTCTCAAGCCTTCTTCTAAAGAGTCTAGAAATTGGTCATAATCTTTGCTGGTAGCAGAATTTTTAAATCCATATTTTTCAAGCTTTTCATAGTCAGGTTTTTTTTCACTAAGAATCAAAAGAAAATATTTTTGATCAACTTTATCTATTCTCCATAATTTTCTAGAGCGTTTATCTGTTGATTTTTCTCTCTCTTCTAGAAAAGAATCTTCAATCCAACCATGATAGCAGCCAAGGTGTTTTAAATCTCTCATTTTTTTGCGATTATTTATATCTATTTCTACTTTTGATAAATACATTTTTCGCCCCTATATACTTTCAAAAAAGTCCAGTGATTTTTCTTCACCACTTGCCATTTCTATGCTTTTTCTTACTTCAAATCTCGGCGCAAATTTACGTTCTTTTTGAGAGAAAGAAATCACTCTGTCATTTCTTTTGCAAGCTTCTTTATCAACGATTAAATCTTTATCTGCATAAATATCTGCTCGGTAATTTTTGTGTTTATTTTTATACCAAGCTGCTGCCTGCCATTCTAAGTTTTCTAAAGCTTTGATTGGATCTTCATCACTTGTTTTGATTATAAAATCAGCTGGAATTGGACAAGAACGTCTACCCATGAAAACTTGAAAATACGGATATTTTAGACCATTAAGGATTTCATCAATCCAAATATCATCTTCATTAGAAATTGCTACAACAAAAACAGCATCTTCCATGTAATAACGCTTAGTTACATAAGTTCTATCAATATTGCCATTAGCCTTATAACTTCTTGCAATATGATAATCTTTTTGCAAAATTCCTTCTTGGTCTATGCGAACTGCAAAGTCCAAATCATTTAACTTTTGAATTTTTTCATCTTCATCTCGCCTATATCCAAGGCTTGCCGCTATTATCCCTATTACTGCAGATTTTGACGGATAATAATCGCTAGTTCTAGTTTCAAAACGCGATGAAGTGCCCCATGATTGCATGGGACCTTTAAGTCTTAATAATATAGTTTTCAAAACTATCACCTAATCTTCTAAATTTTTATTAAGTTCTGTTTCTAAGTCAGCTATTAATTCCTTTAAATTTTCTTCTGCCTTTCCGATTTCATTTACTCTTTGGTCATTTACTAGTAAATAGCCTGTAAATATTGGTTTATCAAGAATTTTATCGTATTTTGTATATTCAGAAAAAAGTCTTTCAATAGATTTTTCTACATAACCATTTTCTGATTTGATTGGCTCTTCAAAAGCACTTACCATATTTAAAGGTCTATCAGTTCTTAAACTTACAACTACAGCTTGAGGTAGGGTTTGGTTGGCAAAAGTGTTAATTTTCCCAGTAGGCATTGATTTTACAAAAGCTTCTAGGAAAAGTTTTGTTGCATTTACGGTGTTTTCTTTATCAGCTAGTTGTCTATAAAAATCATGGATTGCAATATTGGCATAACGGTAGAGAGTTGACGAATTATATTCAACTGTGCCAAGCATACCTGCGCCTTGATTATCTTCTGGTGCTAGGTCATCAACAGCAGTAAAGAAATCAAATTCACTTTGGATAGCATGAGTAGAGATTGCATGAGCCACTTGAGATGAAGCATCTTCATTAAGTGAGGGATCATCTGCAACCATTCGACCAAACAAAGCTATATCAATAGAGCAATCTTCATTTAAAATACCTTGCAGAATTTTTCTATCACTAATTTGGTCAATGGTTGCCTTTGCAAGTTTGTCTGCTTGCTTATCGCTTATAAAAAACAGTGCCTTTGCTTTTTGGTCTTTGGTTGAAATTTTAGCAGCATTTAAGGTTTTTTCAGCCATATCCATAGCATTTTCTAAAGATATTGATTCATCTTTATCAATTATTTTATTTGCTATGTACTTTACAATTTCAAGAGAACGAATTCCAACATTCCCTATATCTCCATTATCGTTAAAATATTTTCTCATAGCTCTTTTAAAGCTTTGAGAGCTAACTCTTGCTCTTGTAACTCCACCATATTGAGCAGTCTTTGGACTTCCTGTGTCGTCTCTATTGATATTTGCTGGTGGCATAGTTTGGATAGCGTGAATGTCTAGAAATAGTCTTTGATTAATTGTTTTTTGCATTTTGATTTTCTCCTTCATTTTTTCTATATTTGTAATATGATCTTGACCATTTAATCTTTACTCCGTCTTTTTGATTTTTTAAAAACCAATACAAGTCGTCAGCAAGACTTGCATAATCGACCTTGGCATCTGATTTTGCTTTCAAAAGCTTTATCATTTGTCTAAGGTGGTTGGTAAGTTCACTAAAATTGCTAGATGTAATCATGGCATTAAATCTTCTATCGATAGCTTTACTATCTTCACCCCTCAATGATCTTAAAGCATGACTTAGATTTTCTCTAATTTCTCCATCCTTGTAATCAAGTTTTAATACCGAATCAATTTTTCCTTGTTGATGAAGAGCATACATCTGAACAGCTGTAACAATCGCTCTTTCATAATCATTTAACCGTTTCTTATCTCCCAAAAAATCCTCAGAAATATTCTGAAAAACAAAGCTTAATGCTTCAATATTTGCTAATGAATCTTGGTTAATCGAATTTCTAATGTTGGCTAAGATTGCTCTTGTACTTGGCTTATCCCTTGAATTATCAAGAATTCTTAAAATCCTCGACGTTTCACTGTAAAGCTTTAATTTGGAATTTTCCATCGATATCTCCTTTTAAATTTTTATTAATTCGTACCATAAAACCATTAAATGCCGTAGCTATATTTTTTATAGAATCATTTTCAATAATTCCCATAAAATCTCTAAGACCAGCGTTTTCTACGATTTTATAAGCTTCATTAATTACAAGTTTTTTTAATTCTATCTCCCACATTTCTATCTTTTCATCTTTATTATCCTCATAATCAATGCTTACAAGCCAGTCTCTAAAAGCTTTATCCAATTCAAAATACATTGATTCTATATAATTTGATACATAGTCAGAAGATTCTATATTTCTAATTTTTTTTATGTCAATTACAAATGACCTAAAAATTTTGTCAACTACTTCTTTTGTTTTATCTATTGTTTGATTAATTCTTACAACCCATCCATAATCCTTTAAATCATTGATAATATCTGCTTCAATAGATAAGCTATCAACTACTTCATTTGTAGGAAGCCATGAGGTTGCATTACCATCATCTTCCATGCTTACTGCATTTATGTTAATAAGCTCATCTCCTATATAATCTTCAATGTGATTGAGCCACTCAATTATGCCAGGCTTTCTTTTTCCTGTATTTAAGTTTCCTTCATTAGCATCTTCAGTTTTTGTTATCAAACCAAACGATCTCCATAAAGACTTTTGTAGCTGGTGCTTTTTTGGGGTGAATTTTTCTTTATTTGGACCTGAATTGTTGTATCTCCACACTGTCATTGGCTCCAAAAAATTATCTTCGTGCGAAATATCTGGTAATTTTACAATTCCCATAGCAAATGGATTATTAGGATTATGGTCATTTATATAAATAGCTCTGCTCCAATTTGTATAAAGCTCTGATATATTATCAATAATTGGCGATTTGAAATATTTATCTATTATTTCCAAAGGACTATATTCCCAGCAAGGTTTTTGAATATTTGTATTGTATTGTGTATCTACACTATTAACCAGCAGTAAATTTAAAAGCAAAGTTTTATATAAATTATCTGATGAGAGATAAACTCCCCCTAAGTCAAAAAGCCAACCCTTAGAAGCTCTATATTTTCCCTTGCCAAATATAACCTTATCTGATAGACTTGTGTAAGATTGGAAAGTTATAAGCCATCTTGCAAGCTCATCATAATCTAGAATATCTTTATTATTATCTTTGTCATATTTTGGTGAAAAAATCGCAACTTTGTTTCCACTTTCAGATATAAGTCTATTTATATTTCTTCCAGAAGTCATGCTAGGATTAGCTTTACTAATCTTTGAAACATTAATTTCATCTTTCGTCACCTGATAAAAAGGATATTTACCATCAAAAAGATAAAATCTATCGTGCCAAGTTTCTAAATATTTTTCTACTATTTCTGGAAATTCGCCTACTTGCCATAGATTTTTCCAAGTATCCATAAGCAAATCTTCATAATCTTCCTCATCTTCATCGTAAATTTTTTCTATCTGCTGCATTTTATCATTTAATTTGACCATTTCATATGGATTGCCACTTGAATCATATCTCGAAAAAACCGTGTGAAGAATTGCAAGTAAAAACCTCATTACTGCAAAATCTTGAGTCGGCATCTCTCCAGCAAGGTCTATGTAAGTGTGGGCATTTTTAAAAAATTCTTTTAGTCCAACAAGCTTAGTATTTCCTTTATAGTCAGTTACAACCGATATCCAAGGCTCATCTATTAGATTAAATTCGCTCATTTTCTCCCTCCTTTTTTACTATTAATCCAAATTTTTTATCGTAGCTTAATATTTTATCCAAAATTCTAAATTCATTGTTTTCATCAAAAATTATACCAAGAGAATTTTTTAGCCAGCTTTGCTCATCCCAACTGGACAAATTTGCTAGATAATAATCCTCAAGCTCTTCTATTATCTTATCAATTATATACCCACCATTACTGTAATATACTGAATTTGGTAGTTTTATAGTTCTTTTTGCAATTTCCATGGCAGTTTTATTGTCACTTGGATCTAAAAGTCCTGGTCTATCAAAAAATTCATAGCCTCCTTGACAAGCCTTTAGAGCAATAACTTCAATAGAATCATTACTATCACGCACATAAGCGGAGGCTCTAACATCTGACGATTCGGCAATTTTGTTAGAGTTTTTTAGAAAATCCGAAAGATTTTTGCTTTCATCTATCTTTTTTAAAGGTTTTGTAAGTCTATAAACTTCAGCCTCAGATTCTTTTCTTAAAATTTCTATAAAATTTTTATTTTTATAATCCTCATATTTTGCTCTTAAATCTCCTTCTAAATCCAAATCCTCATCGGAATAAACAAGCTGGACTAAGTGGGAAATGTCATTTGGCAAATTAATTTTATCTGGCAGATAATATTCGCTCCTAAATAAAATATATTCCGAATAGACAAAACTACTTCCCTTATCAAAATCATAGCCTCCGCAATTTAAGACATAAACTATTGGATTTTTAAGATTTTCTGGCCTTTTGGCTTTCTCATGTCTGTGAAGCCTTCCCATTCTTTGAAGAATTAAGTCCATTGGAGCAAGATCTGTAATTAAGATATCGAAATCTATATCAAGAGATTGCTCAATAACTTGGGTACCAATTACAATTTTAAAACTTGGTCTCTTGCCATCTTTGCCAATAGAATTTATAAGATCTTTTTCTTTTTGATATCTGTCAGTTGCTATAAAAGACGAGTGCAAGATTTCTACATTTTCCGCTTTAAATTCTTCTATACATTTTTTGGCAAAATCTTGAGCCTTTCTAACTGTATTTACTATAACTCCTACAATTCCTCCATTTGGAGCAAGTTCTTTTATTAGGCCAACTATATCTTGGCTTTGATCTTTTGCTTTCTTAATAATTTGATAATTCGTGCCTTCTTCTTTCTTAAAATCAGCAAATTGTTTGATAGTCTTTCCATCATTGTAGGTTAGAAGTGGGTAAGACTCATTGGTTTCAAAGCCTTCTGGCTTTACTAATCTCCTATAACCTAGGTCTGCGCCAATCATATAGGCTTCTAAAAGTGCATTTCTTTTTGAAATTGGAAGGGTTGCAGAAAGGATTACAACCGGTACCTTGTAAGCACCCAACCATCTTATGGCTTGGCTTAAATAAACGTTCATGTAAGAATCGTACGCATGTGCTTCATCTATAACTACCACCTTATTTGCTAAACCCAAATGTCTTAGCATAAGGTGTTTTTGCTTTAAGGCTGCAAGTAAAATTTGATCGACAGTTCCCACAGTAAAATCATCAAGTATAGCTACTTTTCTTCCAGAAAACCACTCATTTACGGAAACTTCATCTTCTCCGTGGATATTTCTACTAATTGGCAAATCTAAAAACTCTTCGTTAAGCTGAGCTTTGCCGTGAATTAATCTAAGCGATTTTTCGCCTTCTATATGATTAAGCCAACCTTTAACACGGGAGAAAATTCCATTTGAGCTAGCTTGAGTAGGCAAGGCAAAAAACATACCAGTGCGATTGGTCTTTTGAGCAAGTTCTTCAACTGCAACAAGAGCCGTCTCTGTTTTTCCCATGCCCATAGGCGCTTCTATAATAATCCCTGGTTCATTAATTTTTGAAATCTCTTCGGAAATCTTTTTTTGTGCATCTCTTGGTTTTTTTATAAAATCAAACCTTTTTTGGTAAATATCGTCAAAATAAGGATCTGCTTGCCAAGTTCTTGTCCTTTGATAAAGCCATTTTTTAAAACCTTCTTCAACTCGACTGGAATCTGTTTCAAGTTGATCTATGGGAATTAAAGGAAAATAACTTTCGTTACTAACAATCCAGTCTGCCATAATTAAAAGCCCAGACAAAATAACTTGGCCAGGCTGAGAAACTAAGGGCAAATCTTCTGCTTTAGAAAAATTAGAGACTGAAATTGCCCAATCAAAAATATTTTTTTGTAAATTTTGCCAAAATATGGCTATATCAGAATTAGTATTATCTACTTGATAAAGACTAGATGAAAAATAAGAAGATTCTTTAGACTCACTATCAGAGATAGGTTTACCATGGTGGGCACCAACTATGTTTGCTAGGCAAAAATTCACACCAAAATTTGACAAAAAATATTGCCCACTAATATTGTGGCCTATATTTTCCTTCTGATCTATGGCATAAGTATCAAGATCTTTAAAACCAGCATTTTTAAGATTATCTAAAATTAAATTATCAAGTTCAAAATCGCCATCAAATGATTTTTTAACCTGAAAAATTGGCGTTGCCTTTCCAATATCATGACTTGCACCCAAAAACTTGCATAGATTTTTGACAAGTTCATCCTTATCCTCTATATCGCTAACGACAGATTCCATCAAAAAATCCTTAACTCCATCAGAAAGCCAATGATCATACAAAAGTCCACATACTAAACTACAATCTTGTAAATGCATCGTTAAAGGCAACCACATAGGAGCATTGTTAACTCTATTTTTCTTAGCCCACAAATATTTTTCCATAATCAAAAATCCTTTCTCCTACCATTATATAATAAAATAAAAACTTATGGAAACGTTTTTATAGGACCTTGGTTTTTCCACTATGATATTTTTATACCTAATTTTTTTTTAAAAAATGAACCTCCAAGTCCAGCTACTAATGCCAGATATGAAGGTTCATATAATTTTCAATATTTGAAAAAGTCCAAGGTCTTAAGATTTTTCAAGACCATATCATTTTTACCCACTATCTTACTCTAACTGTCAAGGTTGTTTTATTAGTAGCATTAGATGCACTTATTTTTACCTTTTGTCCCTTAGCTAGAGTAAGTGAATTAAGTTGTATTTTATCTCTTTGATATTGTTGAGTGTAAGTCATGGTTAATGCTTTGCTCTTATCGAAGTTTATAACTTCTATTTTAAGTTTTGTCCCCGGATTAGCTTTAACATAGATGTAATTCTTACCGCTAATTGGTCTATCTGCATTTATTACAAGACTTTGCGTTTTTGGCTGGAGATTTTGTGTGACTATGTTTTTGTTGCCAAACTTATCTACTGCCGTTACTTTATACTCCTTTTCTTTTGCTAGCTGATCTTCTATTTTTTCTGTAAGATTTGCACTTTTTTCTTTTGATTGACTATCATAGTAGCCAGAATCTTTATCTTCCTCGGCATAAAGTCTTAGTATGCCTGAATCGTCACTAGCACTTGCAGAAATTTTTACCTTGTAAGTATATATATCTTGAACTAAAGTAATTTCATTCCCAGATTCTCCTAAAGTCGGAATTTTTTTGTCGATTTTTACTGGATTATTTGAATAAGCTGGATCTCTTCCTGGTTGTGTTATTGCAAAATAATATACTTCTCCATCAACAATGTTGTTGTTTTTAACATCAACTGTTAGTTTGTTATTGTCTGTTGAAACTGGCACGTCAACTTTTACATAATCATCGCCAACTTTTTTGACAAGTTCAACAGTTGATCCATTTGGTAGAGTTTTTCCTTCTGGCAAAGTCCCTTCGATATATTGCTTATCGGTATCTTCATCATACTTTTGAACCGGGTCAGATCTTAGTCTTTCTGGCTCAATAAGTAATGGTACAAGGTCTTTGTGGTTTTTTACCATCAAAACTTGCTCATTCTGATCATTTATTTTGTAAATATCATAGATAACTTCAACATTTGGACCTGGATCACCATTTAAAACATCTTCTGTTGCATTTGCTATTTCTGTTGGAGTTCCAGAAATGGTAAAACCATTTTCAGTATCTCCATTTATAGCTAATCCAGCAATTTCTTTACCATCAAGAAAATTTACGCTTTTAATATGATAAACGTAGTCTTTTTCTTTTGGATCTTTTGTTGGTTCTGGTATAACTTTTTGGCTATAAGCTACACCCACTTCACCTTTTGCAAGTGGTGAGTCTGTTACTGCAATATAACGATTTCTAGTTCCTTCAATATCTCCTGACTCATCTGGTAAAACCGTTCTAAAGTTTACTTTAAATACACCAGAAGTTTTTGCCTTACCGGTAATTGTACCATCTGTTAAAGTAATATTAAGATCTTTAGGTAAGTCTGTTGCATAATATCTTGCATTTTTCATTTCTTTATCACCAGCTTTTGGATTTGGAATATTAACCTCATCGTAACGTGAAATAAACAGATGACTTACCTCTACTGTAAAAGAGTCCACAGCAATAAGTTCTGCGTCTTTACCATTTTCATCCAATCTGTAAAGTTTCGCTGTAAATTCCGTCGTTCTTTCTACACCCGTGGTATCAAATGGTTCTGAGTCAATCTCACCTAAATCTGTTGGTATTTGTGGTGTTCCTGTTTTTACTAATTTGTCATTATCATCATACCAAGAAATTCTATATTTAAGATTTCCATTATAGCTATAAGGAAGTCCATCGGTAGATGTCTGTGCTATATCGCCAGGAATCGCAGTGTTCGCCTTGCTATCGTAGTTAGTTATGTGAAAATCTATTTCTGGTGAAGCGATAGCAAAATCTGATCTTAATTTCGCAGTTAAAGCATTAGTTACACCTGTTCTTACAGCACCTACTGACCAACCTGCGTTAATACCCCAATCACTATTCATTGCTGCGTATGTGTTGTTGTTGTAAGGGGTCATTACACGTAGGTTTTCGGCGTTATCAATTGATACGAACATCCAATCGTAGTTAATATGCTTAATCTGGTTCTTTTTAGGTTCGCCTAGGGCAAAAACACCATCAGATGCACTATCTGCTAGCTTACCTAATCGATCAATTTGTTCCTGAGTCCACTTATTTCCAATAGCAATTCCACCTGCTTTATCACCTACCTTGTAAGTGTAATCTTTAAGTCCAGCATCTCTATTAATCAAATCTCCCCAAATGCCTTTAAATTGAATTACATACTCACCATTGGCATCAGTTTGAGCGGTAACAGTTTCTGCAATCCAGTTTTCAGGATCAGCTTGAACTTGCTCTTTTATCCACTCCTGAAGTTGACGTTCTAGGGCTGCAGTCCAACCTTTACCACGAATACCTTCTCTTGATACGCTTAACTTGGCCGCTGTTTCGCCACTATAAATTTGTTTCATAGCATAGTCGGATAGATAAGAAGCACGAACAGTTACACCTTCTGCTCCAACTGTATGGTTAGCAACGTTAGAAAAGTGAACACCACCAACAGGTGATTGAAAATCCCATGATACCTTTCCTTCCTGATAGCCACCACTTTGTTGTGGAGAATTTTCACTAGGTGTTTTATGCATAAAAGACTTTGGTTTTTCCATCAATAGTATCTTCCAATTTTCATGAGTATTTTTAGCTACATTAGAACCAGATCCACCTTGAGTGATGGTAAGATCGGAATTGGGAAATATAACTTGGTTTCCTGTTACATATTGAAGTTGATATCCTTCAGGAATTGTATCTTTTTCTACCCAAAATTTATATCTTTCAAAACCAGCTGATACAGTAGGATCAGCATCAAATTTAATTAATTTTCCATCTGATGCAACGTATGGCTTACAATCTATATTTAGCCTACCGTTGGCATCAGAAATAGCTGAATAAACTGGAGATACATATCCTCCTCTTTCAAACCATTGAAAATAGCCTTTTATTCCAGCTAAGGGTTGAAATTGTTCACCTGTTACATCTGAAAGCACCCAGTTTAAATCGCCTCCTGTTTGGACTCCAACAAAAGCGTGAACAGCATTTCTAGCATTGTTAGCTATGTTACCACTTTCAATATCCCCTTCTGCATCTCTTGTAGAGATTGGGACATCAAGTGGGCTCATTTCAAAGTCATTATCAGCAAAAACATTTGCTGGAATCATTCCCAAAATCATAGCTAATGATACAAATATTGCCATAAATCGTTTAAACATGCTATTTTCTTTCATTTTTTCCCCTTTCTCATATATATCTATTAAGCTAATAAATACTATTATAAAATTATATATTTGCCTCTGTGATTAACAAAAGTTTTTTTAATTATGTGATTTTATAGTCTTTTTATAAAAAAATGGACCAGCCCACAAGGACAGACCCAACAATTCAAAAATCAAGCTAGATTTTATAAAGTCTTCGACTTTTAAAGTGAAATTTTTTCCAGAAGTTTCTAACTTATTGGCTCCCTATGGTTATTTCGAGCCTTATATTTACTTATGAATAAAAAAATATACAAATATTACTTTATATAAATATTATAATATTTATTAAAAAATTAATCAAGCATAATAATGTGAAGCCAATTATTAGTATTTTGAATCTTAAAGGCCTTGAATTTTTGCTTATTTATAAAAAGTAATTTTTCTTAAATTTCTTTTAACCTATATTCTTTAGATTGTTTATATTCCCCTAAAAATCGTCAAGCAAAAAGACCCAAGTCATGGCTTGAGTCTTTTGATTTTGGATTATTGTAGATTATTTTTCTTCATCTTTTTTCTTGCTAACAAACAAACCAGTAGTTGCTGCTAGTAGGGTTGCTACTACTCCACTGATAGATGAAACGGATGTTCTTGGATTTCCTTTCATCTTCTTTGTTTTTGAAGAACTTACTTTCTTGTTATCTTTCTTTATTTGATAGATAAGCTTATCAGAAGGTATTGTGTGTTTTTTACCATTTTCATAGATTAGAGTTGCATTTCCTTTTTTGTCAACTACAACATCTACTACATCTGGATTTACCTTTTTAATCTTATCAATAATCTTTTTCTTTTCTTCATCAGTTAGATGATTTTTGTCCTTAACACCAGTTTTATCAGGAATTACCACTTTGTTTCCATTTTCTGGTTCATTTCCTGGTTTATCTCCTGGTTCTTCGCCACCTGGTTTTCCTGGGTCTTCGCCACCTGGTTTTCCTGGGTCTTCGCCACCTGGTGTGCCTGGGTCTTCGCCACCTGGTTTTCCTGGGTCTTCACCGCCTGGTGTGCCTGGGTCTTCGCCACCTGGTTTTCCTGGGTCTTCACCGCCTGGTGTGCCTGGGTCTTCGCCACCTGGTTTTCCTGGGTCTTCACCGCCTGGTGTGCCTGGGTCTTCACCGCCTGGTGTGCCTGGGTCTTCGCCACCTGGTTTTCCTGGCTCTTCGCCACCTGGTGTGCCTGGGTCTTCACCGCCTGGTGTGCCTGGGTCTTCGCCACCTGGTTTTCCTGGCTCTTCGCCACCTGGTTTTCCTGGGTCTTCACCGCCTGGTGTGCCTGGGTCTTCGCCACCTGGTTTTCCTGGCTCTTCGCCACCTGGTTTTCCTGGGTCTTCACCGCCTGGTTTTCCTGGGTCTTCACCGCCTGGTGTGCCTGGATCTGGAGTTGGTTTTTGTTGGTAAGTGTTAGTAACTGTCAAGCCATCATAGCTTGTTTTGTAATTTTCTTTCTTAAACTCAGCTCCATTTTCATCCAATTCTTTTACAAAGTAAATATATTCAACACCATTTTGGTTTGTCTTATCTTCTTTGCCAAAGTTTACTTGGTCGTTTTGAAGATCTCTAGCTTCTCCAACTTTTTCTTCAAGAGAAGAACCTTGTGCCTTTCTATATAGTTGGAACTTAACAATTGGTTTTGTTGTTCCTTCTGGAAGGCCTTTCCACATTTTCTTAGCGATTATATCATCAGTTTGTGGAACTTGGTAGGTGTTGGTAATCTTAAAGGATGTAGTTTCGTTAGAAGTATTTTCTGTATCATCCTCTACCTTGGATACATAATTGTTATCTCCAACTCTATATATCTTATCTTCGCCAACTCCTAATTCCTTAACTTTGTAAGTGTATTTGTAACCTTCGCCGTCATGGTTAGGAAGGTTTTTCCATACATAGGTTATGGTATCTGAAGTTTCATCTTTGTTTGCTTCAACTTTGTAGTCTTTGCTTACATCTTCTTCCTCACTGCCAGCTTTTGCACTTGTTCTTAGAAGTTGAAGTGTTACAGCTGTGTGATCAGATTTTGGTCCGCCAACCCAAATCTTTGTTGCTCTAACTGTAAGATCATTTGGATTGATGACGTTTTTGTTTGTTACAATTAAGTTTACTTCTTCCTTGCTATTTACAGTTACTTCAAACTTTTCAGTTTGTGTTTGTTCGCCTTCTCCGATAGCAAAGTATGGAGTATAACCTTGTGTTTGTGTTTCTTTAACAATGTACTTACCGTAAGTTAAGTCTTCAAAGCTCTTAGATTCGCCAGCTTTAAGTTCAAATTCTTCGCTATTTCCATCTGGCTTAGTAATTGTAAACTTGAATTTAATAGGATCATTATTACTTGGAGCTCTCATCATCATTCTTTTTGGCTCATTTTCAAGCTTTTTAGTGATAGTAAGCTTACCATCTTTAGCTATCTTGGTATTTGTAACTGTTAGTCCATTTTCAACTTTTACATAACCTTCAGGAGTAGCTTCTTTTCCATCTTTATCTACTTCTTTTACTGAATAGATATACTTGTTGCCATTTTCATCAGTTAGGTCTTGGTCTTCCCAAGTTGCTTCTGTAGTTCCAGCTTTAAGTTCTTTTACTTCAGCACTTTCTACTGGTTGGCATTCTTTGCAATCATCAATTTTTCTGTAAAGTTTGAAGTAGGTTGTTGGTCTTTCTTCACCTGCTTTTAAATCACCTTCCCAAACTTTTGTAGCTTTTACATCATCTTTTGCAACTACGAAAGTGTTGGTGATGGTGTTGCCTTCTTGGCTTACTAGGTAAGTGTTGCCATTAACTTTTACTTTACCATCTGTAACATTTGCTTCTTCTACTGTGTAGGTGTATTCCTTGCCATCATCGTTGATTTTTGGAAGATTCTTCCATACATAGTTGAACTTAGATGTATCATTTACATCTGCTGATTTATCTAACTTCGCATCTGTAACTTCTTCTTTAGATCCACCGTCAACTTGTCTGTAAAGTTTTAGGTCGATTGCTTTATGGTCTGTTCTTGGTCCATTTACCCAAATTTTTGTAGCCTTAACTTCAATAATATTTGGATTTGGATCTGGAATTACATTCTTGTTGGTAAATAATACTGTGCCTTCTTTGTTAGTCATTGTTAGAGTAACTTTTGCTGTAGAACTCTTCTTTTCTGCACTTTCGCCAACTTTAACAAATGGTGTCAAGCCTTTGGCATCTATTTCTTCAACTGTGTAGTCTCCATAGAATAGGTTCTCAAATTCTTTTGTTTCACCTGCTTTTAATGTGAAGGTATCTTTTCCATCTACTTTTACAACATCTCCATAAGGATCTATTAGTTTAAAGGTAAATTCTAATGGAGCTGCTGGAGCTTTTGCCATTGACATTGCGCTTGTTAAAGGTTTGCTTTCAATCTTCTTAGTAATTGTAAGTTTTCCAAGTCTATTATTTTCTTCGCTTGGAGTTTCAACTTCACCTGGAATTGTTTTTAGTCTATTAGTGATAGAATTTTCAGATTCATCAGCTTCCATTTCTCCAAGAATCCAGTTGTCATTTCTAACATCACTAGTATCTTTAAATGTTTCTTTTACAGAATAAATATATTCATGGCCATTTGAATCTGTCTTTGGAAGTTCTTTCCAAGTTGCACTTGTAGTTTCTTGAGTAATTTCTTTTACTTCTACGCCATCAACTTTTTCTTCTTCTCCACCAGCAATTTTTCTATAAAGGGTGAAGTTCATTGTTGGCATGTCATTTACTTCATCTTGCCAAGATTTATTAACTGTGAAGTCTATCTTCGCATAGTCATTATCAACTACTGCACTTGCTGAAACAGTTGTATTTACTTGGATGCCATTTGTTTCATCAATTGCTGGATCTGCTGTCCATTTAAGGTCTTTGTATCCTTCTTTTGCTTTTGTTTCTGGTTTGCCAGGAAGATCTTTTTCCTTAGTTCCTTTTTTAACCAAGACAGTTTTGTCAGCAAATTCTTTTACGCCTTCTCCTGCCTTATAAGTTACTTCAAGGCTATCTTTTGGAGTTGGTTGATTTGGATCTTTTGGTTTGTCTGAACCGTTATTGTAAACATAAAGTTTTTGTAAAACTGTTAGTACTGAACCGTCAGCAAATTTAATCTCCAAAGTTCCCTTTGATGGAGATAAAACTTCATGGTCTGTATTTCTTTCTGACTTGTCAGAAACTGTCGCCTTATTCAAAGCGTCTCTAATTGCTGTTTTTTCTTCTTCTGTAAATGTAGATGTAGTTTTTTCTGTTGACTTAACTCCATCTTTCCAGAAGTCATTAGTAAGTTCATCACCTACGAATGCTGCAAGATCTACTCCTTCTAGGTCAAATAATTTTTTAACCTTATCAGCTGTAGTATCTTCTTTCTCGAAAATTGCTATATAGGTTGCACTTTCTTTCTTGCTTGGTAGGAATTTTGCATCGGTTGAAACTGTAGTACCTTTTGTGTCTGTCCATTTAACAAATTTGTAGCCATCTTTGGCTGTTGCTGTTGAACCAACAACATCTACGCCATCTTTTAATTCTTCAAAAGCAGGACTTACAGTTCCCATATTTGTATCCATAGAAATGTAATTAATTTCAGCTTTGCCTAAAGAATCATAGTTTGCAACATAGTTTCTATCTTCTTTTATTTCTGAGTCATCATTAGTGAAATCAGGTTTCCATTTTGGACTTCCTACCTCATATCCGTCATTTGCTGTTATGCTAGGTGCTTTGATGTCCTTATCGGTCATCTTCTTTCCAGCTTTTGGATTTACATAGTAGATAGTTTCACCAGTTAATGTTCCATTTTTATTAGTTAAGAATCTGACTGTTACAAAGCCATCTGGTTTTTCGTTATCTTTGTTTGTATCTGGATCTTTGCCAGGAATTACATCAGCATATTTTTCGTATTGGGCTGTGTAGGTTAAATCTTTTGTGATTTGTGTTGCCTTATCTAAAGCATCTCCGTTAGCATCTTTCCAGCTTGGATCTGCCACTTTGTATCCTTGGTTGGCTGTAATAGTTGGTGGAGTAATGTTTTCCATGACTTTTACAGGATCAGCATTTGGATTTACATAGTAAACAATATCCTTTGTATTACCATCAATCTTACCATTTGTTCCAGCTTTAAATGTTACTGTTACATAACCTTCTGGTTTGTCAGAATCATCTTCTGGAGTTGGATCTTTAATGATATCATCAGATTTTTCGTATTGAGCAGTGTAGGTTAAATCTTTTGTGATTTCAGTTGCCTTATCTAAAGCATTTCCACTAGCATCTTTCCATTTTGGTTCTGCAACCTTGTATCCAGTATTTGCAGTGATACTTGGCTCTGCAATCTCTGCCATGGTTTTTACAGGATCTGCTTTTGGATTTACATAATAAACAATATCTTTTGTATCACCATCAATCTTACCATTAGTTCCTGGTTTAAAGGTAACTGTTACATAACCATCTGGTTTATCAGTTTGATCATCTGGTGTATCGTCTTTGATTATGTCAAGACTATTGGTAACTGTTAGGCCATCTTCGCTATATGTTGCTGTGTAGCCATTTGGTACATTTGCTTCTTTAGCATAGTAATCAAATTCTTTTCCACTTGGGTCATGTTTGGCAAGTTCTTTAAATTCTTTGCTTTGAGAATTTTCGCCACCACCTGTGGTTTCAAATTTATCTACATATTCTTCAAATTCTTTGCCATTTAAGCCATAACCCTTTCTCCAAAGCTCAATTGTAGTGGCAGGTTTTTCTCCTCCACCAAACCAAACTTTATTGACGGTTACTTTTATGATATTTTCATTTGTATCTGATTTTTCATTCTTGTTGGTAACTGTGATTTGTCCTTTTGGACTATCCTTTGTAAGGGTTTCAAATTCTTTTGAATAGTCAGGAGTATAACCCTTAGAATCTATTTCTTCAACTTTATATTGACCAAAAGGTAAATTTTCTAGAGTTTTTGTTTCATTTGCTCCTAGTTCAAATTCTTCACTTACATAACCATAAGGTCCAGTTACTTTAAATTTGAATTTCAATGGTTCAGATGCTTTAGGTGCACGCATCATTGACATTGATGCTTTCGCTTCTACTGGTTCATTTTCAAGAACTTTTTTGATGGTTAATTTCCCAACAAAATTTTCCTTAGGATCTGTAGTTTCACCATCTCCAGGGACAGTTCTTAATTTGTTGGTAATTGTATTTACAGTTTCTCCACTTTCATTGGTAGAAGTTTTTACATCTCCAAGAATCCAGTTGTAATTCTTGATGTCATTTTCTTTGAAAGTTTCTTTTACAAAGTACTTGTATTCTTTGCCTTCTGGATCTGACTTTGGAAGTCCTTCCCACTTAGCATTAAGTGTATCTTTTGTAATTTCTTTTTCTTCTACATCTGCTACTTTTTCTTCTTTTCCACCTTCAACTTGTCTATAAAGAGCAAATTTCATTGTAGGATAATCAGAATCAGCAAGTGTAAGATTTGTAGAATTTTCCCAGACCTTTGCTATAGAATATTCTATTTTTTCATTCCAAGATGCATAGAACACTTCTGGTGCATAACCATTTTCAGGATAAGTATCCCAATCCCAATCTGGAACCTTAATTTCATAATCATCAGCAACTTTTGCACCAGCTACTTTTTTGTCTTGCCATTCTATAAATTCAGCGCCTTCTTTAGTTGCAAGTCCAGCTTTTTCTGCTTCTTTCCTAACATCAGCAAAAGTTACATTCGCAACATTATTACTATTACCATCAAAGCGAACATATACAGTTACTTTATCCTTATCTCCTAGCTTTCCGCCATTAGCATCAAAAATAACAGCATAGTAAACCCATGATTTTGACTTATCATCTGTTGTTACTATTTTATCGTAAGTATAAGTTACTGTATCAGTAGCTGGATCATAATAATGTTTACCCTTAATAGAATCTCTGCTTACAAAGTAATATCCCTTAAAGTCAGGTCCTTTTTTAGGAAAATCTTCCTCTTTCGCATAATCGCCTAGTTTCCCTTCTTTTGTCTCAGGGTAGTCTACTCCATCTATATGATAGTCACTACTAATTTCTTTACCATTCCCATCAACATATTTAATGTTGATTATGCCTTGTTGTTCTTTTTCATATTGGGCTTTAATTGTAGTTGCGTCACTAAATTGATGTCTATCGGCAAATTTATATTCAGTTTCTGTTCCATCAATTAACCACTTAGTAAATATATTGTCGTCTTTTCCTACTGGATTTTCTCCAGGTACTGGGACTTTGGCAGCTGGATTTACGTAGTAGTAAGCTTTTTGTGAATTTGTCGCCTTATCTGTTGGGTCGACAGTTACTTTTACATAATCATCTGGAACATAGCTAGGTTTTCCACCTGTAGAAGTTCCTTCATAAATGTTTTTTATAACCTTGATAGGGATTTCTATTTCTTGGCTTGTGCCATCGGCAAAATTCACTTTTGCTTTTAAAGTAATATTTCGTGAAATTTCTGTTGATGAATCTTCTTTTAATTTTTGGTATAAATTATCTTTTAGATTATCATCAGCAATTGGATTTCCACTATCATCTAATATTTGAAGGCTGTCGCTATCTTTTAATTTTTGATAAACTCCATTAGCATCCTTAATCTTTACTTGTCCTTTTAAAGTCTCAAGGCTTGGAATAAAGTCGTTTACATATTCTGTTCCATTGTTAAACGATTCGGATACAGTTAGTTCTTCTGCTTTTATATCGTTATTTTCCCAAATAGCGTAGAAGGTCTTTTTTTCTGTGATATTTTTAAAGTCATCATCAGTTGCTGGAATTTTTCCATCTACTGTTGTTGACCAACCCTTGAATGTTTTTCCCTCTCTTGTTGGGTCTTCTGCTTTTTCGGTTAGATCTTCCTTGTAGTCAACATCTTTTACAATTGTTGTTTCTGTATCAGGAGCTGTGAAGTTTTCAAACTTACCACCATTGGCATCAAAATTTATCGGAATGACTTCCGTCATAGTAAGTTTTCCGCCGTTTATAACATCGTAGGTAAAGTCGTATTTGAACTTATGGTCACCTGATGTAACAGTTTTAACTCCGTCTGCTTCTTCAAAAGTTAAGCCTGCTGTAGTAGTTTTAACCTCTACAGTTTGCGGAGTAATTTCAAGTTCAGCAGATATGAAAGGCCATGTCTCATTTTCTTCATCTTCAACAAAGTTTTCCAAAAAACTCTCTCTTAATATTGTTCTTGTCGTATCATTTTTAGGAAAATTAAAAGTATTGTATGTCTCATCATCTACCTTAAAATATCCTTCAATTTGAGGTCTGTCTGCTTCTGCTAAGGCAGTGTTCCATTCTGAAACAAATTTTGTAGAAGCAAGTTGTCGTATCTCAATATCTAGGAAAGATATGGTTGCAACTTGTTTGTCCCCTTCTGGTCTGAATTTAGCTTTTGGTGTACCATTAGATTCTTGGACAATAAGTTGTATATCTTTGCTATAATTTCTTTGTATTTGGACATTATAGGTGTAGGGATTTCCATCTACATCATACAAAGGTAGGTAGGTTGGCTTGCCATCACTACCTTTCCAAGTATAGGTTCCATCTTTATCTACTAATAGAGTATATGTTACACCTGTCATTACATAGCCATTTGTTTGGGTAAATAAAAGCTTAACCTTTTGTCCTTTGCCTAGGACCTTATCCCAATCAAAGGGACTACCATCTATTCCTCTTGTTGTAAGTGTTCCCTGTACATTTGCCCAATACTTTGGCTTGTCTGGGTCAGCTGGTTGTTGACCTTGGATGTATGGGGACTTAGTGGAGAAGAGGGTTGCCCCT
Organism: Anaerococcus sp. Marseille-P9784; assembly: GCF_902500265.1. Taxonomy (NCBI): domain Bacteria; kingdom Bacillati; phylum Bacillota; class Tissierellia; order Tissierellales; family Peptoniphilaceae; genus Anaerococcus; species Anaerococcus sp. Marseille-P9784. The sequence goes on from NZ_CABVOZ010000001.1 coordinate 219,826, forward strand.
CCTCCTCTTTTCCCAAATGTCTTTTGTTTTTTTTCTTTCCCTAGCTTTGCTAGGTCTGCAGGGTCTATTTTTGGATAATCCTTTGCCGTTAACTCTCCAATCTTTATTAGATTGGGGTTATTAGGATCATTGCCTTTAGCGTATGCTGTGCCAAATACAAAAATCTGTATGACAAAGATAAGTGCTAAAATCCCTGACAATAGTTTTTTCTTCATTATTGTTAACCTACTCCTTTCTGTTAATCAATGAGGTCTTCCGTTGAGTCTGATATTCTAGATGAACTTTCTTGCCAATATCTGATTACATCTCCAGATTGTAAAGGCTCACTTAGATTAAATACTTCATATTTTCGTCTAAACTTAGAATTGGTTACTGTTTCGATAACTTCACCATCTCTTATAAGCTCTAATTTGCCTATTGAATCAGCTGACATTTGTTGGATGTAAATCCTCTTATCACCTGCAAAAGGTTTTTTAATCAAAAGTTTAATTTCTTCTGCATTTTCATCACTAATAATTGTATCTTTATCAAATGATTGTTTTACCCATATGAATTTTTCTGCTTTTGGATCTGTATCATCTGGATCAAGAGTTTCTTCTACTAGTGTTACTTTTTGCCAGCCATTAAATATTGCATCAATGGTCTTTTCCAATACAACTGGTGTTGGTATCCTTACTTCTGTATTCTTTTTGACATAGTATTTATCATTGTTTGGAATGTATAACTTGTCATCATCAGATACTTTGAAGGTTACTAGAACCATTCCCTCAGGTTTTTCTTTTTCTATTTGATTATCATCTGTCACATCAGGATCTACCGGTATAACATCTGCTTCTGGCTCGTATTGTGCTATAAATTCAATGTCTTTTCCTTGAAGTTTAAGTTCTTTATCCCATCCAGAGTTTGCATCTTTTGCTTTGTAATATTTATCTGGAGTTATTGTTGGAACATTTAATCCTTTCTTAACTGCATCTTCAAAGCTTAGATCTTTTGCAACTTTGTAAGTTCTTTGACCGTTAAGGTCTCCATGCTCACCTTTGCTGAATGTTACTTTGATAAATTGTTCTTCAACAGGGTCGCCCTCGTTTATCTCTTGAACTGGGTCTTGCCAGAATGCAATTAGTGTTTTATCTTCTGTTATTGGACTTGTTAGGTCAAAGTAAGCTTCTTGACTTTCTTTGCCCTTTTCTTTCCAACCCATAAAGACTTTTCCATCCTTTGTTGGTGGTGTAAATTCTGCTAATGTACCTTGGTGAGCAACTTCTTGGCTATCAACATCGCTTCCGCCCATTGAGTTGAAGATTACTTTATGTTTAGATGTTGTCCATTGAGCTGTTGCTGTTCTTGCTTTTTCAAGTGTAACTTGATCGCCTGGTTGGTAAATTTTCTCATCTTCATCTAACTTCCAGCCTGCAAAACTCGCGTTTGGTTTTTTAAGATTTCCAGCTCCTGCTAGTCTGACTGTTGCTCCATATTTTGCTGTTACATTTGCTGGTAAATCTCCAGTTACATCTGCTCCGCCTTTGTTATAAGTCAATGTTACTTGACCAGCTTGGAACATAGCTACATGGATTTTTTCATCTGTGATTGGATTTTCTTCATCGATGCTTTCTTGCCATTTATCAAATACATAGTTTTCTGCAGGAAGTGTTTCTGGAACTTTTAGTTCTTTTTCGACAGGCGTTTCATTTTTACCTAACACTTTTAGCTTAATGCCAGCTTTTGGATTTACATAGTAAATTATTACTTCTTTATCTCCTTCAAGCTTGCCCTTATTTGCATCTTCTGTTTTGAATGTAACCTTAACATAACCTTTTGGTATTTCTTGGTTAGGGTCATCGGTTTTTTCTACTATGTCAGCAGATTTTTTAAAGTTAAATGTAAATTCAGTTTCTTTAGCAGTGAATTTTGCTTTTAATTTTTTACTTTCGCTTGTATCCCAATCTCCGTTGATAAATCCAATATTTGGAGTTTTTGTAATACTATCAGCAGATTCTTTCATATCTACTTCAACTTCTGGGGATACATAGTAAACTAGGTTGCCTGATAGGCTTCCGCCTTCACCTGCTTTGAAGATTACTTTTACATAATTTTCAAGAGCACCATCTGGTCTCTTACCAGGTTTTTCTTCTGGAATTATGTTCTTGTGAACTTCTACTGGTACTTCTACTGGTTTTTCATTTGTTCCAACTTTTGAACCGTCAGTGTATTCAATGATTACTTTTGCCTTACTCTCTCCCGGATTATTTACATCTGGATTTTTAACAATTGTAATTTTTGCAATAGTTTTTCCTTCTGGAGGAGTGATCTTTTCTTTGATTTCATCTACTGTTGGAGTTTTTCCTTGTGGGGTGTGAACTTTGTCAGTAGTTGGTAGTAATTCTTTGATTGTTTCAGCTTTTATAGAATATTTTGCAATGATTGTTGTATCTTTTACAAATTTTCCTACTATCTTATCTTCCCAAGTTCTATCTTTTTCTTCACTTTCCCACTTAGAGAAATTCATAGTGTATTTTGTAGTATCAGTTGTTATTGTTTTACCAGTTGGGTTTTTAACGTCTATAGCTACTTGTCTATTTGGGTTAACCCAGAATGTCTTTTCGAAGACTGTTATATCTGTTGCCTTATCTGTTGTCTTTACTATTACCTTTACATATGAATTTGGTACAGGTGGTTTCTTATTTGGATCTGTTTGCTCTACAACATCTTTAGCGTCAACTGGTTTAATGACTGTTTCTTCTGTAAATTTATGACGTTTTCCAAAGTCATAGTTGCCATTTTCCTTACCGTCATCATTTTGTTTTACTATATCAGCTGTCCAATTTATAAAACTTGATGAGCCATCAGCTTTAACTTCTGGAATACTTACCCAAGCTTTTGGATTTACATAGTAAACCTTGTTGTCCTTGGAGTTCATATCTCCAGTAGGAGCTACTGTTACTTTTACATATTCTCCAGTAATATCTTTTAGATCGCTTGATTCTGCATCTTTTAGGAATAGTGGTTTTGCTGTTCCTGTAAGGGCTTCGTAAACATTCTTGTAAATTTTTACTGGTATTTCAAGTTCTTGAGCTTCTGTTCCATCTTTGAATGTAGCTTTTACCTTGATATTTACTGTACGAACAAGTTCGTCTTTGTCAGCTTTGTTTTGTTCATTTACTAGTTTAAATACATCTTCATCTGTTTTTAATTCTTTTCCATCTTCGTCAAAGAATTTTATTTCAGTTCCAGCTGGTAGTGGTTTTTCTTGGTCTTTTTCTTTCCAAACAAGTTGTTTCTTTAAGTCCTCAATCTTTGGAGCAAAGTCGTTTGTCCATTTACCATTAGGATCTTTGTAGGCTTCTGTTCTTACTAGTCCACTTGCGCTTAGTCCTGACCAATCAAAGTAAGCTGTGAATGTGTAAGCTTCGTTGATAATTGTATTATCATTTAATAAAGCTCTATTGTCCCATTTAGTAAATTTCTTACCATTTTCTGGCCTGATGTAATATTTGTCAGCTTCTTTGCTTTCGCCTTCTTTTAGTTCATTAGGAACTGGAAGTAGGTCTGATTTTAGTCCCTTAATTACATCGTAGTTAAGTTCTGTAACTTTCTTTCCATCTTTGTCGGTAAATGCTCCACCCTTGTCTGCCTTAAAGGTTACTCTTACATATCCATCTGGTACTGGGTCATCTTTATTCGGTACGTCGATTACTCTAACGTCTTTATAATAGAAGGTAATTTCATCTTTGCCTGTTCCATTGATGCCTAAAAATTCGTTTGTGTCTTCGTTAACATCAAAGAATAGTTGTTGTTGTGGGGCACTTGTTAGCACCCAACCTGGTATAGGTCTGTAGTTTCTTGCATCATAATGACGGTTACCATTTTTAACTATTTCTTGGTCGATTATTTTACCATCTTTTTCGTTTGCGTTTCCTTTAAATCTTTCATCTATATAGTTGACCTTGTATTCTCTATGTCTAAATGGTCTGTAGAAGAATTTAAAGACGTTGTTTTTAAGTTTTGGATTATCTTCCAATTTGTTAGTTTCTGTATTTAAAATCTTTTCAGGCTCTACTTTGAATGTTTGGAAGAAAGAGTTATTTAAGCCAACTCGCTTATTATAATCTTCGTATTCTGTCTTCAAATCGCCTGTTAATTTTTTCTCTAGTTCATCATGTGGAGCAAGTAAGTATTTATCGTCTTGTCTATCTCCAGTTGCTGCTACTAGATATCCAGAACGCTTATCCTCAAGGGTATCTTTCTTTGGATTAGGCTTTTCATTTTCATCTAATTTGTAATCATCGTCTAAGAAATAATGTTCGATTTTTACATCTACTCTTTGGTTTGGAACCCAAATTGCTTTTAGATAAATTGGGCTTACAACATCGTTGCCGAAAGAGTAAAGTTCTGGAACCTTATAGGTTTCTCTATAAGAGTTGTCGATTTCATCTGTATAGTCGCCCTTATCATCTTTTTTGTATTGGATTACTTCCCAACCCATAAAGTCGTAACCTTTTTTAGTAGGTTTAAATTTTGGTTCTACAAGTTTTTGTCTTTGAACAACTGTAAATACTTGCTTGTCGCCATCGTTTGTTTCTTTTATAGGGAATGTTTTAGTTTCGTCTTGTACTATGTCGCCTACTTGAATGGTCTTGCGGCTTGTGGTTAAATTTTCTTCTTTAATAGATCTTAGGTTTCCACCGTTTGGATCGAAGGTTACCTTCCATTGGTAGTCTGGCTCGCCCCACTTAGCATAAAGGTTAAGTGGGTGAGTAGGCATTGTTTCCTTAGGATTTTCCCAGATAAGTTTTGTGCCAGCAGGGTCTAGTGCCCAGCCCTTGAATACCATTTGGTCTGAAAGACCTTCTGGTCTTTTAACTTTTAACTTGCCATCTTTAGGATCTGTGAAAACAAGGTCAGTAAGGCCTAATTTTTGTAAATTTTCCGGATTATCCAATAGGTTTTTCGGGTCTTCTTTGAAATACTCCCTATCTTCTCTTTCTGTGTCATTATCTATTAAATTAGGGCTTAGAACCTTTAAAGGAAATTCATAGAAAGTGTCTAATTGATTTGTAGAATTAAATTCACTATCGTCCTTAATCTTAGTTGGGTCGTAGTTAAACCTTAGTGGATACTTGTTACGTTTGTAATGGAATTGTAGGTAGCCATTTTCTGTAAATTCTTGACCACCTTCTTTTACATCTCCAAAATCGTCTTGATCGCTATAGAAAGCGGGGATAAAGTCCAACTGACCTATAGGTAATTTGATCCCTTGGTTGTTGTAGTATGACCCACAATTGTTAGGTGTGATTTCATCACGCTCGTCGTTTAGGTCATTAATTTCTTCTTCATTCACACGGCCATTTTCCTCACTACCCTCTTCTATTACTGGCCAAGCTTTTTTAGGGTCGTAATCATGAGGGGTAAAGCCTGTAACTTTAGGGTACCTGTGGCCATATTGCAAGCCAGCAGTATCCGCCTTAGTTCTAACAAGATCGTAACGTATGATAGTTTCTCCTGGCTTAAAGCCGTCCATCCAAAAGTCCATGTGGTGAGGGATAGAAGGATGATCCTGTTTTATACCAAAGGAAAGAATTTTATAATCGAACCAATTTAAATCGATTGTTGTGCCATCGCCCTTATCTATGTGCTTAGTATAGCCGCCCCATTTGGTGTAGTTAGTCATGTCCAAGAATTCATCGGCATTTAATCTATAAGGAGGTGTGTCTAAATGAAGAGGCCAATTTGCATCATCATAGTTTGGACCCCAACCAAAGCTTTGGTAGCCAGGTGTGAAGCCCTTGGTTTGCTTAGCATCATTTGGCCACTTATACATCATCTCATTGAATCTTGCCTTGTAGTGGTATGGCTTACCAGGACCGCCTAACATGACAGATTCTCCTTTTTTCGTATCGTATCCCCAAATTTCAGGATAGATGGTGTTTTTTTCAGGTTGTGCATTGGACTTAGTAAAGTATAGGTCGTAGACTTGTCTGTCGTAGTAGATGTTGTAGACAGTCTTGCCTGTTGCATCAACAGACTTAACTAAGTTTACATTTTCAGGGTCCTTGTTTTGGTCATGAGTTAAATCTTGGTTGTAGACAAAGAACTTGTTTAGATAAAGATCTTTGCCACGATTAAATCTATCGCCAGCCCATATCTTATTTAGACGGGCTTGGTTTAGGTCTGGAAAGACTATGTCTTTTACAGACACGTTATCAAGGTCTGGCCTCATACCTGTGTCTTGGTCTTTATAAACACGAGTACCCATGAAGTCATATTTATCCATTAGACTTGCACCATCTGCATGGTCTGATTTTTCTGCCCAGAATTGGATAGCATAGTCTGCCTTTTCCTTGTCCTTCCATACTGCTGTAAAAGTAATCTTTTCTGCAGGCATTTTGATATTTACGTCTAAGTTTTCAATAAGATCGCCACTTCCATCTTTAATTATTTCATTTGCATTAAATGTTTTTCCATCTGTTGTTGTTAGTGTCACAGACGGCATCCAACCAAGGAAGTCGCATCCTGTTTTTTTAGGGATACTCTTTTGATCAATTTTTGGAATTGTTTGTTCATAATAAAGTGTACGATTTGGAAGAGCTGTGCCGCCTTTTGTGTCAAAGTTAACATCGTAGTGGGCACGATTGTAGCGGTACTCTAGTACAAAGTTCTCAGCATTTTCTGGAACTTGCATAATAATAGAATCAGCTTCTGGAACAAAACCCTTTCTATCTTTTTCTTCCAAAGCTGTTACTTCCATTGTTGAACCAGTATTACCGTTTTGGGAAGTAATAAACTCATGCTTTTTTATTTCTTCATCGGTTGCTTCTTCTGGTGTATCTTCACCTTTTTTAATCAAAGTTCCCTTAGTACCATCAGAATGTGTAATGGTTCCATCAGGATTTGTGTACTTAGAAAAATCTTCAAGATCTTGAAATACATGCTTTACTTTGATTTTATTTGCCTTAGCTTTGTATTTGTAGTATTCTTCTGCTTGGTATCTTTTTCCATTGGCATCATTGCCAGATTCATTCTTACCTTTTGCTGCATTTTTTACAGTATCGTAATCTATTGTGTAAGTATCATCAAGATGTGATTTATCGTAGCCTGCAAGCTCTGGAAGTGTAATTTCCTTGTTTACCTTATCTTTTTCTGCTTTTGTAGCAGCCTCTCCTACGCTTGCAATATAAGGTTGGTAGTTTATTCTATATTTTTCTCCATTTTGTACCTTATAATCTTTACGTAAGGTGTAAATATTTGGCTGTTCAGGATTTTTGATTAAATCTGCTGCGCTTTGACCTTCTTTAGGCTTTGCAGGTTTTACAGGATCCAATTTGTTTATGATTTCTGACTTATCTTTAGTAAGGTCGTTATAATTAACCTGTGCAAAAATCTCAATTGGAGTAGAAAAAACCATCATTAGGACTAGATTCCATACTAACAGTTTTTTAAAAAAGTTCTTCATTTTGCCCTCCATAATTTAGTTTTTTATATTTATAATTAGTAAAGTTTTGAAATGTCAACTAGTACCATATGAAATATCTTTAGTAGAAGTTTTAATTTTAGCTTTTCTGAGATTTTAATTGAAAAAAATTACTTATATCATGCTAACTAAAAACACTTATATATGTTGTTAAAATTTGTATTATCCTATAAAATTTCAAATTATATTTTCTTAACAAAGCATATACATAAGTAATTTTTTATAAATATATTTATGTTATTATCAAGAAAACTTTGCAATTACAAGAATTGATCAAAAATTATACTTTAAGTACAGTTTGCTTTTCTCTCCTTTCTTTTTTATTAGATTTGATCATTTCTTATATAATTTCTAATTTTTTCTCTTATGGATTTTATTGTACGAAAAGATTTATAAGCTATGAAAATCCGACTAAAAAGGTCGAATATCAAGTCAGAATCTCCCTTAAGCTTTAAAATCAAAAATTTTTTCTTAAATTTTTAAACTTACTTCCTTATTACATTTACAATTTCTTATTAATTCATTATAATTTCAAAAAAATATACAAGTATCCACTTTATATAAATATTATAGTATTCTTTGACATATTAATCAATATTTTTTATAGAAAATCAAATATTGGTTTCTAGTATTATCAACGATTTTGGGTTTTTGCAATAGAAAAAAAGGTCATCGAATAGACCTTTTTTATTTTAAATTATAAATGCTCCTTTTTTATCGATTTCAAGTGCTCGGACCTTGTAAGAATTTGATAGATTTTTTAATTTTTCTCTTATTTCTTTTTCAGAAGACTGATCTTTTGATTTTAAAATTACCATAATTGTCGATCCAGCGCCGCTTAGATAGTGGCCTAAAGCTTTTGATTCTTCGATAATTTTTTCGATTTTTTCTATTTCTGGAATGAGTTTGTATCTGTAAGGCTGGTGGATCTTATCTTCTAGGGCGATTTTTAAATTTTCTTCATCGCCAGAAATTAATGACAAGATCAACATTGAAACTCTTGAGATGTTGAAAACCGCATCTTCCTTGCAGTAATTTGTAGGAAGTGCGCTTCTTGCATCTTTTGTTTGAAGTTTAAATTCTGGAATTATTGCCAAAAATTTAAAATTATTTGAAATTTCAAATTTTTCCACATAAACTTTATCATCTGCAAGTATTGAAGCATTTGCTCCTCCAAATATTGCTGGAGATACATTATCTGGGTGGCCTTCTATTTTGCTGGCGAGTTTTAGGATTTCTTTTTTGTTCAAATCTCTTTGCATTAGAGAAAAGGCAGCAATTATTCCCATTACTATGCAAGCTGCAGAAGACCCAAGTCCTCGTGATTGGGGGATATTGGTATCAAGGTCAATTTCTATTGGAATTATCTTTTCTTTGTAGTAATCAAAGGCGTATTTGTAAGCCTTATAGATTAAATTTTCTTTTAGATTGTCTTTAAATCTTTCTTTGTCAGTTGTTAAGTTAATTTCACAGGTATTATATAATCCTATACCAAGACCAAGTGTATCAAAGCCTGGCCCAAGATTTGCTGAACTTGCTGGCACAGAAATTCGCTTGCCACGTTTTGCAAATTTTAAGACTTCTGTTTCTATTTCATTTTTTGAAATTTTATTATTATGAATAATTTTTTTATCTTTTAATTTTTTTATTTCACTTGGAATTTTTACTTTAGTCTTTTCGTAGAGTATGTTTATATTTTCAAATTCGTCAGCTGAAATCTCTTCACCAAGGGCTTTTAGTACTGAAGATGAAAACTTGTATGGACTTGCTGTTGATAAAATTACAGTTTTTTCTAGACCTAATTTATCTACGATATTTTTTGCGACTGCCGTGTGGGGATCGATCAAATAGCCTTCTTCTTTATAAACTTTTCCTATGGTTTTTTTTGTTTCTTCATCATTGGCATAGCCACAAAAAAATTCGTCAAAATCACCATCAAAGGAAAAGATATTCGAATTTTTTAGCTCTTTCATCTTTTCTTTAACAAGATCATCGGAAGATTTATGATAAATTAATCTTTCGAGGTTTGAAGAAACTAGGATATCCATTGATGGAGAAATTGTCTTTTTAAGCGCTCTATTGGCATCGTAAGTTCCGCTTGTAAAAAAGTCTGTTAGAACATTATTTGCATTTGATGCAATTACAAGTTTTTTTATTGGCAGGCCCATCTTTTTTGCGTAATAGCCAGCCAAAATATCGCCAAAATTACCCGTTGGCACACAATAACTTATCTTTTCTCCACTAGATATTTTGTTATTTTTGAGTAAATCGGCATATGAATAAAAATAATAAACTATTTGTGGCAGCAATCTTCCGATATTAATTGAATTTGCAGAAGAAAGATAGATATTTTCTTTTTTTAATTCTTCATTGATTTTTTTATCATTAAATATTTTTTTTACAGCTCTTTGAGCATCGTCAAAATTTCCATCAATAGAAATAACTTTGGAATTTAGCGAAGCTGTTGTATCCATCTGCATTTTTTGAATTGCACTTACACCTTCTGTTGGATAAATAACCAAGATGTCTATTCCCTCAGTATTATGAAATCCTTCAAGAGCAGCCTTTCCAGTATCGCCGGATGTAGCTGTCAAAATTATAGTCTTTTCCTTAATTCCTAGAGTTCTTTTGGCATATGACAATAAATTTGGTAAAAGGCAAAGGGCAAAATCTTTAAAGGCAGAGGTTTTTCCATGGAAAAGTTCAAGATAGTAATCTTTGTGATAGGAAACTTTTACGATCTCATCCTCAAAACTTCTGTATGATTTTTCTATAAGCTCTAAAAGCTCATCCTTGTCAAAATCTGTAAGATAAAGCGATAAAATCTCAAGAGCAAGGTCGGTGTAAGATAAATCCAAGTGCTTCATTATGTCAAATTCCGGGAAAAACTCAGGTACAAATAGTCCTCCATCATCAGAAATTCCTTTAATAATGGCTTCTTTTGAGGAAATTTTTAAATTTGAATTTCTTGTCGATGAAAATTTCATATTTCCTCCTCTATTTTCGCAATAAATACCTCGTTAAGATCTAAAATAGCAGCCTCTAGCTTATCAAGACTAGTTTTTTTTGTAATTATATGGTGGTCACCAGCTAAAATTTCATCTTGATCGATTAAATCTTCTAATTTTGAAGAAATTTTAGAAGTTCTCAGATAATATTTTCCAAGACAATTATTTTCCAGATCATAGGAATTGGTACCATCATAAAATGTTTTTATTTCTCTAGCTGAAAGAATTCTTAAAAGGTCACGGATAATTGCATCGGCAGTTTCTAATTTCCCTGCTCCAGGTCCTTTTAATTCATAGGAAGAAAAATTTTCTCCCCAAACTTTTATAGCATTTGATCCTTTGAAAGTCTTTGCAAAGAAATTATCCTTTAAAAAAGTTGGAATTACTGAAATATCTATCTTTCCACCATCCAACTTTGACTTTGCAAGTAGTCTAATTGAATAACCCATTTTCTTTGCATAATCCAAATCAGATTTTTGTATAGTTGAAATTCCAAATGTCAAAATGTCTTCTTCCTTGATTTTTGCATTATATAATAAAGAAGATAGAATTCTAATCTTTCTCATGGCATCAAATCCACCAACATCAGCTGTAGGATCTGCTTCTGCATAGCCCAGATCTTGGGCTTTTTTTAAAACCACATCGTAGGATAAGCCTTCTTTTTCCATCATTGATAGAATATAATTGCTAGTTCCATTTAATATGCCACAAATTTTATTTATATCATTAAAGAAAACTTCTTCCATCATTGGGTGAATTATTGGAATTGCAGCTGCAACTGAAGCTTCATAAGAAAAATAAACATTGTTTGCTCTAGCAAGTTCGTTTAATTCTTCAAAATATTTTGAAACAACAGCCTTATTTGCACTAATTATATTTTTGCCAGCTTTCATCAGAGAAAGGATTCTCTCATAAGTTTCTTCAAGGCTTGATGTAACATCAATTACTGTGTCCACTTCTGAATTTAAAATTTCCTTGAAATTATCTGTAAAAATCAAATTTTTATTAAGTGGAGATCTCTTTTTGGATTTATCTTTTATTAAAATTCTATCGATTTCTATGTCAAAATTGTTTTTTAAGAGGGATTTTCTTTTTTTATAAAGGATTTCTTCTACACCGCTTCCTACAGTGCCAAAGCCCATTATTGCAATTTTCAAATTAATCCTCCAAGACTTTCTTAGCAATCTGCACTGCGTTAGTTGCAGCTCCCTTTCTTATATTATCGGCACAGCACCAAAGATTTATGCCATTTTCAACTGTAAAATCACGTCTAATTCTTCCAACGAAAACTTCATTTTTGCCAGCTGCATTAATGGCCATTGGATAGATTTCATTTTCTATATCATCTTGAAGAACCATGCCAGGATATTCTGAAATGGCTTTTTTTACATCTGAAATTTCAAAAGGCTTTTCTACTTCAACATTAATTGAGATTGAGTGAGAATATTTTACTGGAACACGAACTGTTGTTGCTGTTACTAGAATTGAATCGTCATGAAGAATTTTCTTTGTTTCGTTGATCATCTTCATTTCTTCTTTTGTGTAGCCATTTTCCAAAAATACATCTATTTGTGGGATGCAATTGTTGATAATTGGATATTTATAGGCAAGTAAAGTTCCATTTTCCAAGTCGGAAATTCCCTTTAGGCCAGATCCTGACACAGATTGATAGGTTGAAAAAATTACTCTTTTTATTTTGTATTTGTCGTGAATTGCTTTAAGTGGTAAGACAGATTGGATTGTTGAACAATTTGGATTTGCGATTATTCCCTTGTTATTTTTTATATCTTCCGGATTTATTTCAGGTACAACTAAGGGAACGTCTTTATCCATCCTAAAAAAAGAGCTGTTGTCGATAACTGTTGCCCCAGCCTTTACAGCAAGAGGCGCAAATTTCTCACTTACAGAACCACCTGCAGCAAATAGGGCGATTTTTATATTTTTCCCAAAAAAAGAATCTTCTTTTAATTCTTCAACAATGTATTCTTTACCGCAATAATTTATTTTTTGTCCGTCAGATTTTTTTGAGCTAAATAAAAATAAATTATCAACCGGGAAATTTTCTTCACTTAAAACCTTTAACATCATACTACCAACAAGACCAGTAGCACCAACTACTGCAACATTAACTTTCATCCTTAATCCTCCTTGTAAAATTCTTGGTAAATAGAACGTATTGCCTTTTCAAAATCTTTAGTTTCAACACCGATAATAATATTAATCTCGCTAGATCCTTGGCTTATCATCTTGATATTTACACCTTCTCTCGCAAGAGCGGTAAAAGTTCTTGAAGAAACACCCTTTTCATTTATCATGCCACGACCAACAACAGCGATGAGGGAAATATCTCTTTGCCAAGAAATATTGTCAACATTTAAGTAAATTTTAAGCTCTTCAAGCACCTTGTTTAACTTTGGCGTGATATACGAATCAGAAACGATAACAGAAACAGAATCAATGCTTGATGGCATATGTTCGATTGAAATATCGTTAGACTCAAAAACTGTGGTTAGTTTTCTAAAAAAGTCCTTTTCGGCATTCATATTTATTTTTTCAATATTTATAACTGTAAAACCTTTTTTGCCAGAAATTCCAGTAAGAATATTTTTATTTTTACTATCACACTTAGATAAAATCAAAGTTCCTTCTTCATTAGGTGCATTGGTGTTTTTAATATTAATTGGAATATTTTTCTCCCTTAAAGGAAATATCGCCTCCTCGTGAAGAACCTTAGCTCCCATATAAGAAAGCTCACGCAGTTCGTTGTAGGTAATAGTTCCCATTGGAGCAGGATTTTTTACTATCTTTGGATCTGCAACCAAAAAGCCAGACACATCGGTAAAGTTCTCATACATTTCAGCATCGACAGCAGAAGCAATAACAGAACCTGTAATATCAGAACCGCCACGTGAAAAAGTTTTTATCTTTCCGTCTTCACAAGCCCCATAAAAACCAGGTACAACTGCTCTTTCGTGTTTGGATAAAATATTTCTAATATTTTCCTGCGATTTGGCAATATCTAAAGATCCATCAGCAAAAACTATCAAATCCTTTGCGTCAACAAAATCATATCCCAAAAAACAAGCAAGGACTTTTGCGCTCATAAACTCGCCACGACTTATAACAAAATCATAGCTTGCACCATTTTCAATCTCTTTTTTAATCCCAGCAAGAATACTATCAATATCAATATCCAAAACAAGATCATCAACAATATTTTTATAAACATTCTCGATGATCTTGTAAACTTCGTTAAAATTTAAATCATGGTCACTTAGTTCGTGACACATAGCCAAAAGGTCAGTAACCTTGTGCTTGTTTTGAGCGCCTTTTCCGGGCGCAGAAACTACGATGTACTTTCTAGCCTCATCTTTTAGTATAATATCCTTAACTTTCTTAAGTTGAATAGAATCGGCAAGTGAACTACCACCAAATTTTGCAACTTTCATTTTTTTCTCCTTTATAAAATAAACAATCATCAAATTTATCTTGATCAAAAAACTAAAATATCTTATAAATTTAAAATAATCCAATAAAAATATTTTTACGATTATATAACAATTTATCTAGATTGTCAATTAGTGAGGAAAAGTGCCAAAAAAAGTGACGATTTATTCAAGAATAATTAATTATAAATTCACTTACTCAAACTTTCTCCTAAATTATAAGCATTTTCTAAATCTTTAGAAAAGTATTTATCATGAAAGGCTATCTTTTTTGACTCATCAAAACTTTTCATATCAAATTTTGAGTAGTCTTTCACCTGCAATGTATTATAAGATGAATAAATAGATATTTCTCCATTTAGAATCTTAAATTCCCTAGCATAATTTTCAAACTTTTCCCTATACATCTTGTCATAGAATTCTTTTGTGGAGTTCATAGTAACAAATAACCCAACATTTACTCTGCCCTTAAAGTAATTACTATAGTCGTCATATGACAATGCAGAAAAATGCAATCTTTCCATAAATGCAAAATATTTGCTTGTTGGTCTAGCTAAGTAAATAGGCGTACCTATAAGCAAGGCATTAGCGGAAAAAACCTTATCGATAATCTCAGAAAGATCATCTTTCCAATAGCAACGACATCTTTCAACATCTTTTCTTTTGCATTGCATACAGCTTCTGCAACCTGTAAAATTTAAGTCGTATAAATCAATATATTCTACTTTAGCACCAGTTGCTTGTGCACCTTCTTTTGCTGATTTTAAAAGTTTAGCAGTATTCCAGTTTTTTCTTGGACTTGCGTTTAATATAATTGTCTTAATAAATATTTTCCCCTTTTCTTAATTATTCATTATAATATTAATTCCTTATTTGCAATATACTAATTACAAGTAAAAATTTAGAAACTTTTGGCATTAATTGAACTCTTATTAAAGATAGGCTATATTAGCATATGTTATTAATCTATTGTGAAGTATTATCTTCTAATCTTACGCCTTCCTCCATATTATTTTTTATCTTTCTGTAAATATTCAAATGGATTTCATGGTTAAAATTTTTAATTAAAATGTCATAGGAGGCATCAAAAAAATTTTTTACACTTTTTTTGGCACTAATGTCAGCCATCGTATATATTATATAAATCCCCTGCAAAATTGCTTTAGTAACCAAAGGATCTCCAGCCGAATATGAAATAATTTGGCTGAAGCCAAGATATAATTCATCCTCCACAGAATAGCTTTGGTATATCACTTTTACATCTTCATTTTCTTTTAAGATTATAAAATGATTGCCTTCAGACAAAAGTTTGCCAAGAAGAGATGACATTTTATTTATACACACAATTGCAGTATTTGGGTCATTTGTTCCAGGGCTTAGAGCCATATTAGCAATTTCTGTTAGATTTACAATTCCACCATGATAATCTTCTTGCCTATCATTATAAATATTTATTAAAAATAATGGACTTATCTTTTCTCCTAGTTCTTTGTTTTCATCATCTTTTATATCATGCTGAAATATTTTTAGATTCCCCAAAGCTTCTCCCTTGGTAATATATTCACCAATTTTCTTATTTATGATTAATTCTGCTTTTATACCTTTAAGGACATTTAAAATTTCATCAGCTTTTATTTCAAATAGATAACCCGAACTTTCAGCTATTATAGGTATTTCTATAGATTTTTTATTCTCTTTGTATTGATTAGCTTTTTTTCTAAGCTCTACTTCTTTATCAATTAATTTCTCACAGTCATCATACACAGACTCTATAATATTTGAAACTTTGATGTTATCAATAACCTCTCTAGAAAAAGCTATAAAACTAAGCATAGCAATAATTGAATAAGCAATTCCGATACTTCCAGCAGCCACATGTTGATCTGGACTTAGATCTTGTAAAAGCAAAATACTAATTACTGAATAAAAGAATCCACTTACAAATATACCATACAAACCAAGAACCCCAGTTCTATCTATAAAATTTTGAAGCATCCTTGGTGATATACTGCTACTGTATTTATTAAGCACAGTGACAATTGTTGTAAAACAAAAAATACTTATTGTTAGATATATTCCAGATATATTCGAAAGAAAATTAACAGAAACTTCAACAGACAACAAAAATTGTTTGGGTATATAGGATTTCATAGTAGGGTATTTTAGATCAAAAATCCATGTAATTAAAAGTAATGATATGGTTAGTAATAAAAATTTTGACATCTTTAAAAGATTCTTTTGATTGAAAAACCATAATTTAATTTTAGAAAACATATTTTCTCCTTCTTATAATTATTTTCTTACAGGAAATATAAAATCAGCAATTCCTTTTGTTTCTATAACTTGGTTTATTTTAAAATAATCTTACCTAAGTTTTTCATAAAATTTTAATTGTAAATCATTTATTACATTATATCACGTATTAACATCTTCATGTAACCTTAAGAATATTTGAAATTTAATTAACATATGAATTTTGCATAAAAAAATCGCAAGTTTTTAGCTTACGATTTTTTTATTTATTGTGTATTGTGTTAAGGAATTTTTTTCGTTTCTTTGTGCTATTTTCCGAGTAAAACTCCCACACAGGGGATAATCCTCTCAGAAACTTTCAGTTTCTTCGCTTAGTTTTGTGCTAGCCCGTCTGGTTTTGGTAAGCCCCTCCACGGAGTGGTCTCGAAAATTACCGATGCGAAAGCATCGGTCACACAATATGATGGGACTAACGAAAATCGCAGTTTCACTGCTCTCCGCGCTCTGCGCTATTTTTCGGGTAAAACTCCCACACAGGGGAGTTTTACTCCCATTCAATAGTTCCAGGTGGTTTGCTTGTTATGTCGTAAACTACTCTGCCTACTCCCGCTACTTCGTTTATCATTCTGCTTGATAGGGTTTGTAGGAGTTCGTATGGGAGGTTTGCTGCTTCTACTGTCATTGCGTCTGTGGATTCTACTGCTCTTATGGCTATGACGTTGTCGTAGCTTCTTGCATCTCCTTTTACTCCAACTGTTTTGATTGGGGTCCATACTGTGAAATATTGCCAGATGTCTTCGTTTAGGCCTGCGTTTTTGATTTCATCTCTTAATATTTTATCTGTTTCTCTTACAATTTTTAGTTTTTCTTCTGTGATGTCGCCCATTACTCTTATGGCTAAGCCTGGTCCTGGGAATGGTTGGCGCCATACCATATCATGTGGCACTCCGATTGCTTCGCCTAGGGCTCTTACTTCATCTTTGAAAAGACTTCTTAGTGGTTCTACTAGTCCTTCAAATAGCATATTTTCTGGAAGTCCCCCAACATTGTGGTGGCTTTTTATTACGCTTGCCTTATCTTTACCAGATTCTATTACGTCTGGGTAAATTGTTCCTTGGACAAGATATTTTGCCTTGCCAAATTCTTTGGCTTCTCTTTCAAAGACTTCTACAAAGTGATTGCCTATGATTTTTCTTTTTGTTTCTGGATCTTCTACACCTTTTAGTAGGTCCAAAAATTCTTTACTTGCGTCGACTTTTTTGACGTTTAGGCCAAGGTTTTTGTAGGTTTCCATTACTTCGTCTGCTTCGTTTTTGCGTAAAAGTCCATGGTCTACAAATATGCATTGGAGATTGTCCCCTATGGCTTTTGATACTATGGTTGCTGCAACTGTTGAATCTACTCCACCAGATAAACCACATATCATTTTTTCATTTTTGTATTTTTCTTTTATTTCTTCTATGATTTGTGTTGCAAAGTCTTCCATTTTCCAGCTTTGCTCTGCTTTACAAATGTCTATTACGAAATTTTTTAGCATGGTTTTGCCGTATTCTGAATGGACTACTTCTGGGTGAAATTGCACCGCATATATGGATTTTTCTGTATTTTCCATGCCTGCAACTGGACAATTTAATGTCCAGGCGGTTTTTTTAAATCCGTCTGCAATTTTACTGATTCTATCTTTGTGGTTCATCCAGATTGTTGATTCTTGTGGCACATCTTTAAATAGGGCAGATTTGTTGTCAACTAACAAAGGAGTTTTGCCATATTCTGCATTTGTTGGAGTTTCTATTTGACCCTTAAATTCATGGTTTATATATTGTAGACCATAGCAAATTCCAAGTATTGGCACATTTAGATCAAATAATTTCTTATCTGCTTTTAGGCTATTTTTATCATTTACTGATTGAGGTCCACCTGTTAAAATTATTCCTGCTAGCCCTTCTAAATTTAGACTATTAATTTCTACATCGCAAGGGTGAAGCTCTGCATATACTCCAAGCTCGCGAACTCTTCTTACTATAAGCTGGTCATATTGGCCACCAAAGTTTAGAACGATAATTTTATTTAAGCTCATTTGTTCTCCATTTTTTATTCTTCCCCAAATTGGGATTTGTAGTAGGCTTCTATTTCTGTTGCCGTTTGCTCAATTGTATTGTTACTTACATCTATTACCATACAATCTAAATCTCTGTAGACTTCTCTAGCATAGGAAAGTTCAGCTTTGATTCTGGAATCTTTATAATATACTGAATTTCCAATCAAACCAAGCTCTTTGGTTCTAACTTCCCTAATTCCTGCAAGTTTTTCTGGATCTATTATTAATCCGATAATCCTTCTTGGATCTACTTCAAATAGTTCTTGAGGAAGTCTGGATTCTGGGACTAGGGGAAGATTACTTACTTTGAAATTTTTGGTTGCTAAGATCATTGTTGTTGGAGTTTTGCTAGTTCTGCTTACTCCAAGTAAGACTATATCACTTTTTAAAAATCCCCTAGGATCTTTGCCGTCATCGTATTGGATGGCAAATTCTATGGCTTCTATCATATTGAAATAGTCTTTTGACAAGGCTCTTGTAAGTCCTACTTGTCTAATGGCTTTTTGACCTGTGACTTTTTCAAAAGTATCTATTCCATATTCTAAGATGTCAATAACTTCTATGCTAGCTTTCTTCGCCTTTTCTATTAGATAGTTTGCAAGATTTAAATCTGCAATTGTTTGGACTATTATTGAATATTTGGGGATTTGCTTGAAAATTTCGTCAATTTCTTCCTTGTTAATGATATCAGGTCTTCTAATGACCTTATATAAAAGTTTTGGAAATTGTGTTGTAATTGACTTTAAGTAAGTATTTGCAGTTTCCCCTGTTGAATCGCTAATTATTACTATTGAAAGACAATCTTGCATGCCATCTCTCCTATCTAACTATTTCTTTAATATCAAATACTCTTTTTATTCTCTTTGCCAAAGTATTTAATAGAGCGAGTCTTGTTGATTTTAGTTCTTGATTTTCAACATTTATCATTGTATTGTCCAAATATTTGTTGCCAATTTCAGAAGTCTTGTCAATAAGTTTTAGTTCATTTTTGTAATCTTCCATATAATTTAGAGGATTTTCTGGTAAATTTATCACTTCTTGGTAAAATTCTCTTTCTAGATCGGTTTCTAATAAATCTTCATTTATTTGTTCATCTGAAGAATCTTTAGTCAAATTAATTATTCTAGTAAAGTATGACAAGCTTTCTTCATCTTCTTTTATGAATTGATCAAGAGCGGTAACTTTTTGATAAATGTTCAAAATGTTTGTTTCATCGCCATTTATAACAGAATTTACAATATCATATCTATATCCATTATCAATTAGCATATTTTTAAGTCTTTCTTTGATAAAGTCTATGATTTTGTTCATTGTAGCATCATAATCAAATGGCAAAGCATTTTCTTCGGTGTAGACAATTAAAGAATCATTTATCAAATCTTTTAGATCGACATCTATATTATTTGCTAAAATTATATTTATAAGTCCCAAGGCTTGACGTCTTAGGCCAAATGGATCTTGGCTACCTGTTACGTATTTTTCTATTATATAAAGACCAACTATTGTATCAATCTTATCAGCCATTGATAAAACTATTCCAATAATAGATTTTGGCAAAGCTCCATTTGATGATGTTGGCATATATTGCTCTTTTATTGCAGTTGCTACCCTATCTTCTTCTTTGGAATTTTTAGCATAGATTTTGCCCATTGTTCCTTGAAGTTCTGTAAATTCTATTACCATTTTGGAAACTAAATCTGTCTTTGATAGATAAGCTGCTCTTTTTAGGGAATCTTTTATATCTTCACCAAGATTAAGTTCTGATATAAATTTATCGCAAAGATCGACTAATCTTTGAGTTTTTTGATACATGGTTCCAAGACCTTCAAAGAATGTTAGAGTTTTAAGATCTTCTACATAAGCTTCTAAAGGTTTCTTGTTATCTTGTTCATAGAAAAATTTTGCATCTTCTAATCTTGCTACCAAAACTTTTTTGTTGCCGTCAACTACATTTTCGCTATGGTTGTCATCGCCATTTCTAACCACTATGAAATATGGCATAAGTTTGCCATTTTCATCCAAAATCGGAAAATATCTTTGGTGATCTTTCATAGGAGTTGTTATTACTTCTTTTGGCAAAGATAAGTATTTTTGGTCGATGTCACCAATTAGAACTGTTGGATATTCAACTATATTAATAATCTCATCCAAAAGCTCTTCATCTTTCATATATTCTCCGCCTTTTTCCATATCGTGTTTGTTTAGGCCACGGAGAATTATGTCTCGTCTTTCTTTGTAAGATAAAATTACATAATTTTCTCTTAAAAGTTTTTCATAATTTTCAATTTTATCGACTACTATATGATCGCTTCCTAAAGACCTGTGACCTTTTGTGATGTTTGAAACTCTAATGCCTTCGGCATCAAATTTTAGAATTTCATCGTCTAATAAGGATAGGAAATATCTTATTGGTCTTGCCCATCTGATGGATTTTCCACCCCAACGCATGGATCTTGGGAAGGATATGGATTTTACAAGTTCGTAAACATTGTTTCTTAAAACATCAGCAACTGATTTGCTTTCTTCTTTGCTTTCTACGAAAACATAGTCTGAGCCGTTGAAATCTTTTATGATTACATCTGATACTGTTTTATTTTGACCCTTTAAAAATCCTTGCAAGGCTCTACTTGGATTTCCATCTTCATCAAAAGCTATGGCCTTGCTTGGACCTTTAACGCTAATAATTTCATCATTTGTTGATGAATTGATATTTTCGATAAATATAGCAAATCTACGAGGTGTTGATTCTACATTAACACTATCATAAGTAAGTTTATTGTCATTCAAAAGTTTCTCAAATTTTTCTTTTAACTGGACTTTTGTATTATAAACATAGGATGAAGGAATTTCTTCTACGCCTATTTCTAATAAATATCTACTCATTTTTATCCTTTCTTAGAAGTGGAAATCCCAACTCTTCTCTTTTTTCTATATATTTTTGAGCCACTCTGCTTGAAACATCTCTAACTCTTTTGATATAGTGGCTTCTTTCAGAAACTGAAATTGCTCCTTTAGCATCAAGTGTGTTAAAGGTGTGGCTTGTTTTTAAGACGTTGTCGTAGGCTGGATAGATCAAATCCAAATCTATAAGCCTATTAGCTTCTTTTTCGTAAATTTCAAATAAATGCATCAAAACATCATTATCTGCATCTTCAAAAGAATATTTAGAATTTTCATATTCTGCTAACTTAAATACATCGCCGTAGGTTAGATCTTTGGACCATTTGATATCGTAAACATTATCTACATCTTGAAGATACATACAAATTCTTTCAAGACCAATGGTTATTTCTCCACTTTCAATATCACAATTTATACCACCAACTTGTTGGAAATATGTAAATTGTGTAATTTCCATACCATCAAGCCAAACTTCCCAGCCAAGTCCCCAAGCACCTAAAGTTGGAGATTCCCAGTTGTCTTCGACAAAACGAATATCGTGTTCTTTTGGGTTGATTCCAATGGTTTCCAAACAATCCAGGTATAAATCTTGGATATTATCTGGAGATGGCTTTAGCAAAACTTGTAGTTGGTGATGTTGGTAAAGTCTGTTTGGGTTTTCTCCATAACGACCATCTGCAGGTCGTCTTGAAGGTTCTACATAAACAACTTTCCAAGGCTCAGGACCAAGAGCTCTAAGAAATGTTCGAGGATTCATAGTTCCTGCACCCTTTTCAACATCATAAGGGTACATTATTGAACAACCTGCCTCTTTCCAGAATTGTTCGAGTTTTTGTATTAGATCTTCTAAGTACATCATATTAATTCCTTTCGCTAGAATTTTTATACACCCAATCTATTGATGGAAATCGAGAAATTTCAAGCTTATCGAGTATATAATCTATAATTATGATAGCAATTTTATTATAGTTTGTTGGTTTATTAATTTTATATAGGTCGGATGAAGCCGTATATAAAAGTTTTTTTAGGTAGATAAATTCTTCCTTACTAAGAAAAATTATATCATATATGTCGTATTTGTCATCAGTACATATTAGTGATGATTGACTTTGTGAAAAATAAATGTCAGCATCCTTGATTCTTTTGCCACAAAGTCCACAAGTTGATAAATTAGGTTTGAAACCTGAAAAAGATATATATTTTAGTAAAAACGCTAAAAATATATTGATTTGATTTTCATTAGCTTCTTCAAAGGCTTGAAATGTATTATCCAAAAGTTTATAGACAAGATCTACTTGACTATGGTCAATTGTTCTAAGTAACAAGTCACATATGGCTGATTTGTAAAGTATTAGGTCAAAATTTTTGTTTGATTTGCTATAAGCTTTTACTAAAGAAATCTCCTTAGCTCCATAAAACTCTTTGCCCGATTTGTAAAGATTAAGATTTACTTTGGCAAATCTTTGGCTTATGGTTGTTGACTTGGTTTTTTTCTTAAAAGCTCCTTTTACTATTACAGAAATTCTGCCTTCTTCTTTGGTGAAAACTTCTAAGATTTTACTAGTTTCCTTATAATCAAATTCTCTTAGAATAAAGCCAGTTAGATCTGACAAATCATTTGTAGCCAAATCTATCCACCAATTTTTCTTTTTTTCGCCAATCTTTTTCAACTTTCACCCATAGTTTGAGATTTACTTTAGAGGATAAAAAAGTTTCAATTTCTTTTCTCGCCTCAGTACCAATTTTTTTGACCATGGATCCTGCTTTTCCAATTACTATTTCTTTGTGAGAATTTCTTTCTACTATAATGGTTGCATTAATGTCGATTAGATTTTTATTTTCTCTTTTTTTGAAATCATCTATGCGAACTGCAATTCCATGAGGAACTTCTTCGGATAAATTGTTTAAGGCTTTTTCTCTTATTATCTCAGAAACTATAAAGCGTTCGGATTTGTCGGTTATCATATCTGTGTCATAATAAGCTGGCCCTTCATCAAGCATTTCTTTTATCGTTTCTATATAAAAATCCACATTAGAATCGTTTAGGGCAGAAATTCCTATAATTTTATCAAAGATAGCAAGATTTTCATAATTGTTTTTGATTTGCTCAATTTCTTCATCTTTCAATAGATCAATTTTATTAATTAGCAAAATTTTTGGAAGATTGATTTTTTCTAGCATTTCAATAATTTGACTATCTAATTTTCCAATTTCTAAAGAATTATCGATTACAAAAGTTATGATATCAGCTTCTTTGATGCTTTCTTCGCTAAATTGAAACAGTCTTTCTTGTAGCTTATTTTTGGGATTTTGAATCCCTGGTGTATCTATAAATATAATCTGACTTTCACTGTCGTTATATATTATTTGTATTTTATCTCTTGTTGTTTGAGCTTTATTGGAAATTATCGAAATTTTTTCCCTTAGAATTTTCTCCATCAAAGTTGATTTCCCGACATTTGCTCTGCCAACTACTGCTATAAATCCTGACTTCATTAATTTTCTAAATCCTTTTTTGAAAAACTATGTGGCAACAAATCTTCTATTGTGTAAATTTTATAATCATCTGCGGAATTTGCTATTACAATTTTTGTGTCGGAATCGGCAAATTCTCTAATAAATTGCCTACAAACTCCACAAGGAAAAGTATCTTTGCTATCTCCATTAATTATTATGTAAGAAAATTCTCTTTCGCCGTTGCTAATTGCCGAAGCTAAAGCAGATCTTTCCGCACAAATTGTAGGCGAATAGGCTGCATTTTCGATATTTACGCCCTTAAAAATTTTCCCACTTTTAGTTTTTACAAGAGCAGATACTCTAAAATTTGAATAAGGTGAATATGAATTTTTTTTATTTTTGATAGTTTCTTCTATCAATTTTTCTATTTCTTTCATGAAAATATCCCAAATATGGCCATTGCCATTGACGTACCAAGGATGGCTCCTCTAAGTATTTCTGGCATTGAATGAATGTTTGCTTCATATCTACTTTCTGCAACTATTAAAGCAAGAAAGGTAAATAAAAGTCTAAGCAAAGGATTATCTGTAAGGAAAATTCCAATTGTCCCAATGCCAAAAGCAAGAGAAGTGTGGCCACTTACAAATCCTCCCTTAAAGGCTGTTCCATGACCTTTGTAAAAAACTCCTTTGAGGAAAATTGTTACAACTATTACAAGTGAAAGGGTAATCAAAGCCAAATGCGATGGTCTTCTTGTAATTCTAAGTAAAACCGAATTGTAAAAGTCTATAAATTTATCAAAAAATATCAAATAAGCTACGAAAAGTGCATTTAAGGCTGCTATAAAAGTTGCTGCTGCCGCCAAATCTTTGGAAGCTTTGGCAAAGGATGAATATTTCCCGCCACTGGCTAAATTTACAGCCTGCTCTATTGATGTATTAAGTAGCTCAAAAGCTAAAACAAAACAAACTGCAAATACTAAGCTTATCATTTCTATTCTTGATAGGTTGAAAAATAAAGATGCAACAAGAAGAATTGCCAAAGCCAAAAGATGAAATTTCATATTCTTTTCGTGATTTATTGCCCAAACCAAGCCCTCATAGGCATAATCAAAACCCTTGAGGAATTTTTGTCCATGGCTTAGTTCTTCTTTTTCAAAATTTCTCTTGCTTAAAATTTCGTCTTTCTTTTCTTTATCTAGATTTTCTTTTCTTATTTCTTCTAAAACTTCATCTTTTATTTCTTCTTTTAGGATATCTCTGTCAGATTTATCATTCATTTAAAGACTCCTAATTTTTTCATAACTTCTTTTTCCTTGCCACGCATTATTTTCTTATCATCTTCTTCTATATGGTCATAGCCAAGAAGGTGTAACATAGAATGGCAAGTTAAATACATAATTTCTCTATCAAGACTGTGGCCGTATTCTTTGGCTTGATCTTTTGCTATATCCATGCAAATTACAATATCACCAAGCATAGAATCCACGCCTTCTATCAAAAATTCTTCGTTCATAGGAAAAGATAGGACATCAGTCGGCCTATCTACTTTCCTATATTCTCTATTTAATTTATGAATCTCATCCTTATCCACAAAAGTAATAGATACTTCATAATCCATAGAAAGTCCCTCGTTATCAAGAACTGCCTTTACTACATCATAAAGTTTGTCATTCATATCTATATTTTCATTTGTATTATTGGTAATTAAAAGATTCATTGCTTTTCCCTTTATTTTTCTAAATCTTTAAGATCTTCTTTTGCCTTTCTCTCTTTTGCCTTTCTTTCATCTTCACTGTCATAAGCATCGATAATTTTTTGGACTAAAGGATGTCTTACCACATCTATGGACGTGAAATTTTGAAATTCTATGCCCTTAATATTCTTTAGAATTTTTTCGGCTATTTTTAAGCCACTGATTCTTCCTTTTGGCAAGTCTATTTGAGTTTTATCTCCAGTGATAATTGCCTTTGACCCATAACCTAGACGAGTTAGGAACATTTTCATTTGCTCGTTGGTAGTGTTTTGCGCTTCATCCAAAATTACAAAAGCATTATCTAAGGTTCTTCCTCTCATATAGGCAAGGGGAGCTATTTCAATTAGCCCTTTTTCTACCAAATTTTGATAGGCTTCAAAGCCCAATATCTCAAAAAGTCCATCGTAAAGTGGCCTTAGATATGGATCTACCTTATCTTGCAAATCTCCCGGCAGAAATCCCAGACTTTCTCCAGCTTCAACTGCAGGTCGAGTTAAAATTATCCTATTAACTTCTCCTTGCTTAAAACTTCTTACAGCCATTGCAACTGCCAAATAAGTTTTTCCAGTTCCCGCAGGACCAATTGCAAAAACTACGTCATTGTTTTTAATTTTTTCTATATAGTTTTGCTGACCCAATGTTTTTGCTTTTATTGGCTTGCCAGAAGCAGTTGTGATTATAGAATTGTTTAAAGATTCTTTTATGAGTTCTTTATTATCACGTTCTAGCATATCTGCGAAGTATTTTATCTTTTGAAAATCGAGATCCTTATTAGCTTTAATCTCATTAATTAGTTCAATAATTAATTCTTTGGTAAATTCTATATTAAGTCCTTCACCGATGATTTTTAGCTGGTTGTCTTCTAGTTTGATTTTCGTGTTAAATCTTTCTTCTATATATTTTTTATTTTTATCAAAATTTCCAAACAAGGTCACAATATCATTTGGATTATTTATTTCTATAATTTTATTAATAACTATCCCTCCGATTGTCTTTGTGCCTTTATTATACCTTTTTTAGCGATTTTTTCTTTTTGCCAAGGGAGCTTGTAAAATTTCAGAAAAAATGATTGCTTTTTTTAATTCTTTTTTATTTTCAATTATTTTTTCTTTCTTATTTTTAATTCTTTCTTCTTTTTCTCTTTGTTTTCTTTCTTCTTCTTTTTGAAGTTTCTCCCTAGCTTTTTTCTCTTTAAGTCTTCTTCTTAGATCAGGATTAACATGGTCTTCGCTATCTATTAGCGTTTTGCCATGAATACTTCCCCTGCTGCTTTGCTTTCCCTCGTGACTTTCTCTTGAGATATCAATTTGACTATAATTATTGCTTGGCTTTTGATTTTTGTTTGCAAAATCTTTTAGGGCAAAATTTTTGTTTCTAGGAAAAATTTCCTTTAATTTTGTATTTGGACCAAATTTCCTATAAACTTTATTTTTTGATGGTTTCTTATAAGTTTTTTTATCATCATCAAGGCCATTAAGCTCATCTTCTAAATACTTGCTAACATCCTCTAACCACTTTTCAAAACCGTTGCCACTATTAAACATCTAAATCACCAGTATCTAAATTAGATAGGGATTGGCGCATTTTTGTATCTGCATTTATGTTTTTCATGTTGTAATAATCCATGATACCAAGGTTGCCATCTTGAAAAGCTTTGGCAATAGCTTCAGGGATTTTTGCTTCAGCTTCTACTACTTTGGCTCTGTTTTCTTGTTCAAGGGCTATAGCTTGAGCACGACGCTCTTCTGCCTTAGCTTGAGCTATGTTTTTGTCAGCTTCTGCTTGATCTCTTTGTAATTCTGCTCCGACGTTTCTTCCAACGTCCACATCTGCTATATCGATTGATAAAATTTCAAAAGCTGTTCCAGAATCCAATCCTTTTAATAAAACTGTTTGAGAAATATTGTCTGGATTTTCTAAAACTTCGGCATGGCTTGCTGATGAACCGACAGTTGTTACGATTCCTTCACCAACACGAGCTATTATTGTTTCTTCTCCAGCTCCACCGACAAGTCTATCGATATTAGCTCTAACTGTAACTTTGGCGATTACCTTTACTTCAATACCATTTTTTGCAACTGCTGCTATCACAGGAGTATTGATTACTTTTGGTGTTACTGAAACTTGAACTGCCTCAAATACATTACGTCCAGCAAGATCTATTGCCGCTGCTTGCTCAAAAGAAAGCTCAATATTGGCTCTTTCTGCTGCAATAAGTGCATCTACAACTTGGTTAATATTACCACCTGCTAGATAGTGACTTTCCAAATCTTCTGTTCTAATTGGAATGCCTGCTTGGTGACTTTTGATAAGTGCATTTACTATTAGATTTGGATTAAGTCTTCTAAAACGCATAGCAACAAGACTTGCCATGGAAATATTTACTCCAGAAAATCTTGCTGTAATCCAAAGTCCTACTGGAACCATGGTAAAAAAAACAATTAGTACAATTACAACTACTGCTGGTGTTATAAAATGATCAAACATTATATCTTCTCCTTTACTATAATATGTCCGTCTTTTACGGCTACAACTTCTACTTCTTTTTCTTTTTCTATAAAATCGCTATCACTTTTTGCATCATAAGTGACATCATCTATCAAAACTCGACCTGTTGGTCTAAGTATGGATTTGCTTAGACCAAATTTGCCAATAAGGTCAGTATGATCTTTCTTGCTATTATATCCACGCTTGCTAGAATTTTCGTTTTTCAAAATGAAATTATCAAAAAGATTATTAGAAAATCCTAATTTTACATAAATGGTAACAGTTAAAACTATGGCAAGAGCAGCTAGTATCAAAACTACAATTCCAGTTTCAGAATTTTCATAAGAATCTAAAACTGAATAAATCGTAAGAATTGTTCCAATTATTCCTATAACTCCAAAACTTGGTATGAAAATCTCAAGTGAAAGCAAACTTATTCCCATAATAAAGGTTAAGATAGTCATATTATCAGCCATATTTACCTTTGAATTTTGATAGTAGAAAAATCCAAATAGGATTACTGTCAAGATTCCAAAAAGAATTTTTTTGTTAGTAAACAAAACTGAAATCAAGGAAATAACTGCAAGTATAAAACTTACTGCAATTGTTATATCATTTGTAAGCATCTTTACCACCTTTCTTTATTTTACTTTAATTATCTTATAAAAAGTCTAAATTTGCAATTAAATGTATAAATAATGGATAAATGTGACTACAAGAATTTAATTGCTTTAAACCCATTAAATAAAAGATCTTTCTAAATAAAAAAGCCGGCTTTCGCCGACTCTTTATATATATGATTATATTTTAAATCCTATATGAAATTATTTATTTTTATTGTGTGTACTTCTAGGGCTATTCTCCCACAAATCTTCTGCAACAGGTTCCCAAGCTTTGGCGTAATCTTCGCATTTATCGCACAATTCATCAACTTGTTCTTTATCTAAGATATCTGTTGATTTTGCCTTTGATTCTTTTACCATATCTCTTAACATATTTGGATTTTCAAGCATAGGACATGGTCTTAGCATATTTTCATTGAATGGTTGTCCATCATGGTATGCCATAAAAAGTGGTGATTGTAAGCTTTCAATTAAGGTTTTTTCTCTAATATTGGAGTCTGAATAGTGAATAAATACACAAGGTTCTAAGTCTCCATTAGCATTGATATGAAGATAGTTTTTACCTCCAGCTATACAGCCTCCTATATATTCAGCATCATTTTGGAAATCTAGGAAAAATAGTGGTTTTCTCGATCTCATATCTCTTAGATTTTCATATACATAAGCTCTTTGATCTGGTTTCGGAAGAAGTTCTTTGCCAGTAGCTTTACCAACTGGCATAAAGTGGAAATACCAAGCAAATAGTGCTCCTCTATCAATCATATCATCGACAAATTCTTCGCTTATTATTGATTTATAGTTCATTGATGTATAGCAACAAGAAATACCAAATGGCAAGCCATTTTCCTTAAGTTTTCCCATAGCTTCTATAACTTTGTTATAGACTCCATCGCCTCTTCTAGCATCTGTTGTAAACTCTGGCCCTTCAACTGAGATAGCTGGTATAATGTTTTTAACTCTTAGCATATCTTCTATGAATTTATCATCGATTAAAGTTGAATTAGTAAATATTAGAAAAGCACAGTCATTATGTTTTTCACAAATTTTTAAGACATCTTCTTTTCTGCATAATGGTTCTCCACCAGTGAAAATATAGAAATACACACCTATTTCTTTTCCTTGTGTGATAATATCATCTATTTCATCAAAAGATAGATTTAGACTGTTACCATATTCTGCCGCCCAGCAACCCTTGCATCTAAGATTGCAAGCTGTAGTTGGATCTAGCAAAATTGCCCATGGTATATTACAGCCATATTTTTCTCTACATTCTTGCTTTAAATTTTCACTAAAAACACCTGCATTTAGGAAAAAGTTAGTTATAAACTTATCGAATACATCTGGATTTAATCTGTTAAGCATATCCATCATATACTTGTGGTATACATTGTCTTTATCTTTGATAATATTTTCAATAAAATCCATTTGACTTTCAAAAGCATCCGGTGAAATTTTTCTACTTAAATTTAAGATTTTTTGTAGGTTTTCCTCTGGATCTTTATGTATATATTTTAAAGTTTGTTCGAAACCATAAGTTTTAAGTCTTTCGCTTAAATTCATAAATTACCTCCTATAATGATTATATTAGACTGACGAAATATTCATAAGTAAACATTCATATTTCTATCTTGCAACTAAACAATAGCTTTTTAGCTTAAAATTTCAAAAATAAGAAATGGTAAAATCTTTAAGTCAATATAAAATAAATTTTAATTTGTTTTTTAATCTTATACCAGCCTATTTAAAATATTATCTAATCCTATTTTAATATAGATACATTGATCATACAGAAAACTATTTTTATTTAAATAAAGTCTTCTATTATGATTTCCTATATGCTTATCATAAATCAATCAAAACAATATGTCAATTATATACTTATTATGATTTATAAGCTTTTGTCTCGTTTTCAATTTATAATATTTAGTTTTCAAAATGCAATATTATCAGTCATCTTATATCATATAAGAAATTCTTTATTAGTTTTCTGTCAATTCTTTTAATTGACCAGTCAATTTATAATCAACTTTTTTTAGTTGTTCGATATTTTTTACTCCAAGTAAAACCATTATAATTTTCATTTTATGATTGATTTCTTTAAGGAAATTCTCGCAAGCATCATAGCCACCACGAAGCAAATAATTTAAAACTTCTCCTGTCATCGCAGTCATATCAGCTCCAATAATTATTGATTTTACAATGTCCATTGCTGTTTTTATGCCACCTGATGCTATGATGAAAATATCATCTGAAAGTTTTCTTATATCTATTATTGATTTTGCAGTGGGAATTCCCCAAGTGTAAAAGTCTGAAAAATCCATATCAAAATTTCTCAAATCTTCAATTTCTATGAAATTTGTTCCGCCCTTTCCTGCTATATCAATATATTTTACATTTTTCTCAATTAATTTTTTTGCTACATTTTTTGAAATTCCACAACCTGTTTCTTTGACAATTATTGGGCAGTCAAATTTTTCTACTAATTCTTCGATTATGGAAAGAGGATCATGGTAACTATTGTCCCCTTCTTTCATTACCATTTCTTGAGCTAAGTTTAGGTGTATTTGCATAGCATGAGCATCTATAAGTTCTTTGGCAAATACAAAATCTTTATAGTTTCTTTCAAAGCCTAAATTTCCAATCCTTAGTAAATCTTTTTTATCTTTGATTAACTCAAATGATTCTCTTGACTCTTTTTCTGTAAGAGCGATTGATTCACTGCCACAAGCCATTGGTATCGATAGTTCTTGGCAAATTGAAGAAAGGTCTTCATTTATTGCAGCAGATGATGATCCACCACCAGTTATGGCATCAATCATTAATGGCATAGAAATTTTTCTGCCAAGAAAGTTTATAGAAGTATCTACCTCATCTAGGCAAATATCAGAAATTGCATTGTGTTCTATATAAACATCTTCTAGCAAAGTGCTGGTGAAAGAACTTGTTCTTAGGTAATTTTCTATATGTTCATCTTTTCTTTGACTATTTATGCTATTCATCGCTTCCTTCCTCTTGACCAGTGTCTACATTTTCGTTGGGATCTATAGTGTTTTCGCTTCCAGTATTGTCATTGTTTTCTTCTTGACCAGTGCTTTCACTAGTTGAGCTATTTTCCGTTGGAACTTCTTCAGTTTGAGTATTTTCTTCGTAATAGTAGTTATTATTGCTTTCGTTATTGTTGTACTCATATTGATAAGTTGGTAGACTTTGAGTTTTTGGTAGGACGTAATTTGTGTTTGCTGGATTTGGATTGTTGATTATTCCACCGCTTTTTGACTGATCTTTTATTTCGCCAAAACTACCATATTCTTCATAAAAACCAGAATCTTCTTTTTGCCAATTTTTAAGTTTGAAATTTTTATAATTTTCATCGACTATTGACCAAGTTTTCTCATAATCTGGTATCCAATAGCTAACTCCACCGATATTTTTTTCCATGCCAGTAACTGTATGAGTTTGCATTTTATCTGATGAAAATTTATTAATATGTCCAGCCAAATCCATCATTGCATTCATTGGTAAATTTGTTTTCACATATTTTAGGTAATTACTAATAAAAGTCATTAT
The DNA here is from genome assembly GCF_902500265.1 of Anaerococcus sp. Marseille-P9784. NCBI lineage: Bacteria > Bacillati > Bacillota > Tissierellia > Tissierellales > Peptoniphilaceae > Anaerococcus > Anaerococcus sp. Marseille-P9784. Next base: position 251,889 of record NZ_CABVOZ010000001.1, read on the forward strand.
ATTTATATCTTTAGATTTTTTAACCATTTCATCCACCATGGCTTTTACAAAGGCTTGTTGGGTATTAACCCTACCTATATCGCCATTGTTATAGATATTTCTAGTTCTTAGATACCACATAACTTCGTTGCCGTCTAAATGGTTTAAACCTGGTTTAATCTTAACTTTTCCCTTGTTAATTTCAATTCCTTCTGGAACTTCATAATCCACACCACCTAGGGCATCTACTATATTAATCAGTGCTTGGTAGTTAATTTGTACATAATAATCTATATCTAGACCCAAAAATGTCCTTAGTGTTTGCATAGTTAGCTCAATACCTCCAAAGGCGTGAGCATGATTTACCTTATCAAACTTCTCTCTTATTTTTACCCTGCTATCACGAGGGATAGAAAGTAGGTGCATATCGCCGGTTTTGCTGTTAGCAGAAATTAACATTATCGTATCAGTTCTAGTAAAATCTGTATTTACCTGATCATCGGAGTTTTTGTCAACTCCAACTAGAAGGATTAAATATTCTCCTTCTTCCTTGCTGATTGCGTTATCATTATAATTTTTGTCATTTCCAAAGTTTAAATCTCTTTGAGATGCATAAAGTCTATCAAGTACAAATTTCGATCCAAAAAATGATAGAAATATTACCAATAGACTCACTAAAAATCTTTTCTTTCCCATAATTCTCTCTTTCTTATATAGAAAGATTATACCATCAATATGTATTTTTAAAATAAAATAAAAGCTAATGACTTTTAAAATTCTTAGATTTCGAATTTCAAATCATTAGCTTTTTTCCTTTTATTTTGCAATTTCTTTCATATTTTCTCTAGCTTGACTCATCATAAGTTTGACTCTATTTATTTGGTTCACTTCACTTGCTCCTGGATCGTAGTCGATTGCAACTATATTTGCTTGCGGGTATTTTTCTCTGATTTTTTTCATAACACCCTTGCCCGTTATGTGATTTGGCAAACAACCAAAAGGCTGAATACAAACAATATTTGCTGCATCTGCGTGGATTAACTCAATCATCTCTCCAGCAAGTAGCCAGCCTTCACCAGCTTGGTTGCCGAGACTTGTAATCTCATCTGCATATTTAGTAATCTGATCGATATAAACTGGCTCGTCAAATCTTTTTGAATCTCTAAGAGCAGCTCTAATTGGTTTTCTATATTTTTCTATTATTGAAATTCCAATCTTTCCTATAGAAGCTGAAATCTTACTTTTGCCATATAATTTTGCCTTTAGCTCAGAGTTTTTCATGCAATACATAAAGAAATCTGTCAAATCTGGCAAGATTACCTCTGCTCCCTCAGCTTCGAGAACATCTTGTAGGTTGTTGTTGGCTTCTGGCAAGAATTTTACCAAAATTTCTCCGACTATTCCTGCTTTTGGAAGACTTATATCTTTTACAGGAATATTGTCAAATTCATCGACAATTTCTTTTACTACATTTTTGTAAGCCTTATCTGACATAGTCGGAACTTCTTTTTCAAGCTTACATAACCATTTTTCTTTTATTTCATTGGTCATGCCCTTTACCTCTTCGTAAGGTCTTGTGGCATTGGTTACTCTATTTATCAAATCTCCCAATAAAATTGCACGTAAAGCCTTACTTAGCATCGGTAGGGTTGATGGCTTTCTTATGTCAAATCCTGCATTGGTTTCAATTCCTTGAGCTGATAAAGCTATTACTGGAATGTTTGGATAGCCTGCATCTCTTAAGCCTTTTCTAATATAACCAACATAGTTACTTGCCCTGCAAGCTCCTCCTGTTTGGGTCATTACTAGGGCGAGTTTGTCTGTGTCGTATCTGCCAGAATTTACAGCTTCCATAAATTGTCCAACTACAGTTATTGAAGGATAACAAGAGTCGTTATTTACATATTTTAAACCTTGGTCTAAAACTTTTTCATTAACTTCAGTTAAAAATTCAACGTTTATTCCATATTGGTGAAAAACTTTTTCCAAAATTCTAAAGTGTTCTCTTGCCATTTGTGGAGCAAGTATTGTGTAGCCTGATTCTGCCATTTCTTTGGTAAATTCTGGAGTTTTGTAATCTAATCTTGATAAGTCTTCTTTAAATTCAATTTTTTCTATTTTCTTTTGATTTAGGGCTTGAAGTAAGGATCTTATCCTGATTTTTATCGCTCCAAGATTTGAAACCTCGTCTATTTTTAGCAAGGTATAAATTTTGCCGTGGGCCTCTAATATGTCTTGGACTTGATCAGTTGTAACTGCATCTAGGCCGCAACCAAAGGAATTTAATTGTATAAGCTGTAAATTTTCATTATTAGCAACATATTCTGCCGCACGATATAATCTTGCATGGTAAGACCACTGGTCTAACACTCTCACATTTGCATCTATATCTGATATGTTATAGGCTATGGCATCTTCTGAAATTACTGGAATTTTCATAGATTCTATTAGATCTGGTATGCCGTGGTGGATTTCTGGATCAATATGATATGGTCTACCTGCTAAAACTATGGCATTGAGCTTGTTTTTGTTTACATAATCTATTATAGCCTTGCCACGAATTCTAATTTTGTCGTGGTAATCTTGCAATTCTTGCCAAGCAGCAGCTACTGCATTTTTTATTTCTTTTTTACTTAAAACAAAGCCATTGTTTGAAAAGCCATCAAATTCTTCTATCAACCTATCTCTTATGATTTTTTCGCTTTCAAGAGATAGGTAGGGATTCATATATTTTTTTCCGTGTAAACTTTCCACGTTATTATTTATTACATCCGGATAACCTGAAACAACTGGGCAATTCATGTGGTTTTGTGCCTTGTCAAATTGTTTATATTCGTAGAAAATTGCTGGATAAAATATCAAATCCAAATCATCACGACTTGCCAAATCTTCTATGTGGCCGTGGGCAAGTTTTGCTGGATAGCAAGCTGTTTCTGATGAAATTGATGAGATTCCTTTTTCATACATTTTCCTATCGGATTTACCTGATAAAACAAGGTCAAAACCCAAAGATGTGAAGAATTTATGCCAGAAAGGATAATCTTCATATATGTTTAAAACTCTCGGCATTCCAACTTTACCCATGCGAGCAGCATCTCCCAGGCTTTTCCTATTAAAGAGCAAATCGTATTTGTACTTGTACATATTTAGATCTGCCATGGTCTCTTCTTTTTTGACACCTGCTCCTCTTTCACAACGGTTACCAGTGATGTAGCGACTTCCATCTGGGAAAATATTTATTATCAAAGAGCAGTTGTTGGTACAAAGTCCGCAACGTGCATTTTTTTGTTGGTAGGTGAATTTCTCAAGTTCATTAATATCTGCAAGGCTTGATTGACCAGAAGATTTTTCAAAGGCTATAAGTGCCATGCCCATAGCACCCATAAGACCTGCAATTTCTGGCCTTGTTGTAGATCTGCCTGTTATTTTTTCAAAGGCTCTTAATATTGCATCTCCGTAGAAAGTTCCACCTTGAACTACTATATTTTCGCCCAAAGATTTTGGATCGCGAACTTTTATTACCTTTTGGATGGCATTTTTTATTACCGAATAGCAAAGACCTGCAGCTATATCTGAAACTTCTGAGCCTTCTTTTTGAGCTTGTTTAACTTTTGAGTTCATAAAAACTGTACAGCGACTGCCAAGATCTGCTGGTTCTTTGGAAAATAAAGCTTTTTCTTGAAATTCTTTAGCGCTCATGCCAACACTTGCTGCAAAGGTTGAAAGAAATGACCCACAGCCAGAAGAACAAGCTTCATTTAGCTGGATTGAGTCAATAATTCCATCTCTAATGTGCATGGCTTTCATATCTTGACCACCAATATCAAGGATAAAATCAACTTGAGGATTGAAAAATTTGGCAGCAGTGTAATGGGCTATGGTTTCAACTTCTCCATTATCAACATGTAGGGCGTTTTTTATAAAATCTTCCCCATAACCACAAATTCCAGATGATGCTATATAAGCCTTAGGGTTTTTCTTTATATAGGCATCTTTTAGCATATTTATAACTACTTCAAGCGGCCTACCAAGATTCATCCTGTAATCTTCATAGATAATATGCTTATCTTCTGTTAGCCATACCATTTTTGAAGTTGTTGATCCTGCATCAATTCCTATATAAATCGGTCCTTGGTAATTGTGGATATCTTCACGAATAACTTGTTTGGTTTTGTGATCTTCTACAAATTTTTTGTAATCTTCTTCCTTTTCAAATAAAGGCTCAAGTTTTTTGGTCATCTCCAAATCTTCTGGAGGATCTTTTTCCAATTCTTTTATCAAATCAGCATATAAAACGTAATCATCATTTTCTGCCGAAAGGATTGCTGCACCTTTTGCAACATACAATTGTGCATCTTCCGGTGTTGTAAAAGTGTTGCCATCAGTGCCTAAAGTTTCAATAAAACGCTCACGTAGAGCCGGCAAAAAGTGCAAAGGTCCACCCAAAAATGTCACATTGCCACGAATTGGTCTACCGCAAGCAAGATTTGATATAGTTTGGTTTACAACTGATTGGAAAACTGAAATTGCTATATCTTCACGACTTGCTCCCTGGTTCATTAGAGCTTGAATATCAGTTTTGGCAAAAACTCCGCAACGGGAAGCTATTGGATATATTTTTTTGTAGTTTTGTGATAATTGATTTAATCCAGATGCATCAGTATCTAATAAAGCTGCCATTTGATCGATAAAAGCACCAGTTCCACCAGCACAAATAGAGTTCATCCTTTGCTCAACTGAGCCAGATAAATAGGTTATTTTGGAATCTTCTCCACCTAGCTCTATAACCACGTCAGTTTGAGGGATAAACTTCCTAATGGCTGCAGTTTCTGCTATAACTTCTTGGACAAAATTTATGCCCATATATTTTTCAAGAAACATTCCTCCAGAACCTGTTACATTTATCGTTATAAAATCATCTTTAAATTTCTCGTAAGCTTCTGTAAGAACAACTTTCACAGTTTCTTTAACATCTGATTTATGTCTTCTATATACTTGATAGAGGGTATTGAAATTCTCATCGGTTATTACAATTTTAACAGTTGTAGACCCTACATCAAGTCCCATATGTAAATTCATAGTAAGCCTTTCTAACTATAAAATAATTTCTTAATTTTTAACTAATATTAACATTTTACCACTTTTTAAAATTTAATCACAAGTAAAATACTAGGAATTACTAAAATCAAAAAGAGTCCGAGTTTTCTTTGCTCAGACTCAAGTATTTTTTTAATTATAGTTATTTTTTATTCTCTAGCTCTCATTTCCTTGATCAAATTTGAAATTACCTTAAAATGAGGATCTTTAGAATCTCTTGCTAGGTCAAATAGTGCCATTTCTGTATTATAAATCACAGCTCCCATTTTACTTAAAGTTTTTATTGCTAGATTTTTTTGCTCTTCTTTAAATGAAGCTACCGCATCTTCTACTAAAAATACATTTAGACCCAAATCAAGCAAAGTTCTTACGCTTTGGTAAACACAAACATGACCCTCAGCTCCTGCAATTACTACACTTTTGATTTTATTTTTTTCAATAAATTCCAATACTTCACAAGTTGCTGCATCAAAAAGAGTTTTTGGATAAATTTTATCATCATCTAAGACATCTACCAATCTTTGATCAGATCTACCAAGACCTTTTGGATATTGCTCTGTTGCAAGAATTGGCATTTGGTATGCTTTGAAAGCTTCTATCAAGACTAAGGTGTTTAATACTGTAAGCTCTCCATTTTCCATAACATTCATAAGCTTTGGTTGCTCATCTATTACCAATAAAAGTGTCCTATTTTTTTTATCGTAAATTTTACCTTCTTTATCAAATGAATTTATATAATATTTGCTTTTTAATTTTCTTTCCATAAATCCCCCTGGCTAAAATTTCCTTCTTTCATAATCTTATCAATGGTTGACAAAACAGCCCCCTTATTTTTTGACCAAGTAGGATAGGCAATATTTTCCCTTATCCCATCTCCAGTAAGTCTATTAATTACAATTTCTGGATTAAGATTTCTAAGCATTTTTACAACTATATTGGCATATTCATCTTTGGTCATGTCATAAGAAATATTATTATCTTCGTAATATTTTTTAAGATAGGTGTTTTTTTCTATATAAAGATTGTGGATTTTTATTCCCCAAAATCCCCTATAGTTGATGTATTCAATATCATTTAGGTAATCTTTGATATTTTCATTTGGCAAGCCGACAATAACATGGGCTATAATATCTATACCCCATTGATTTAACTTTTGAACACCATTATCGAAACTTTGATGGTCATATCCCCTGTTTATGAATTTCAAAGTTTTATCATTTACACTTTGCATACCAAGCTCAATTGTAAGATCTGTCAGCTCATTTAATTCTACAAGCAAGGAAATCACATCATCATCTAAACAATCAGCGCGAGTTGCTATGGATAGGCCCACAATATCTTCATCATTAATTGCTTTAAAGAAAATTTCTCGCATTTTCCTAACATCGCCATAAGTATTGGTAAAATTTTGAAAATAGGCAATATAAGCCTCATCTCTTGATTTTTTGGATAATTTTTTCTTCTGATAGGCAATTTGAGCCTTTATATCCACCAAATCCCCCTTGGTCCATTCACCAGAACCCGAATCAGAACAATAAATACAACCCAAACTAGACAAAGTTCCATCACGATTAGGACAAGTAAAGCCTCCATCAATTGGAAGCTTTATAATTTTTTTATTAAATTTTCTTTTATAATAGCTATCAAGGTCATTGTAGCGTTTGTTATTTATTTGCATAATTGTTCACATTGATTTTATTCATTAAAATTTTTCTTATATAATTTCTTCAAATACAAAATACTTATTAATTTGGATATCATAAATAATTAATAATGTATTTAATCCCTTTTTTATTAATAATGATTTTAAATTATGTTTTAAATTTAATTTTCTTATTCTTTTATCGGTAATCGACTTATAGGTATTTGTTATTACATCCAGGCATTCTGATGGTTGGAAAACATTGTATTTTTTTGTATCTAATATAGTATCAGCTACAAATTTATTCTTACAAGTAATTACCATGGCTCTGTGTCCATCTCCATGAAAACTTGGTTCAGAGCTTTGAATTTGCTCCAATTTTGTTTCCTTTGGTAAATCTACTTGCCATCGAATTTCAAGTGCTCTTAATTCACTAAACAAAAAGTTTATTTTGTTGGCTAAGATTAGGATAATAAATACAAAAACTAGCAATAAGCATATTTTAGAAATTGATTTTTTCAATGAATACTCCCATTTGCAAAGTTCATTAGACTTTTCTTATGCTAAAAAACTACTTTATATTTGCTTCCTTATATTCCATATCCAAATCTTCTGATACTGGTTCAAAGCTTATATAACCATCGTAGGTATTGATTGCTGATATAATTTCTGGGAATTTTTCGCAAGCTTGTTTTAGTCCCATATCTCCAATTGCTCTTGCGTATTTGGTTGTAGCATTGCTTAGGGCGTAGGTACTTGTTGTTGCTACTGCTCCTGGGATGTTTGCTACTGCATAATGGATTACATCGTGAGCAACAAAAGTTGGATCGCTGTGAGTTGTTGGATGATCTTTAGTTAGATCTGTTGATCCACCTTGGTCTATTGCAACATCGACTATTACTGAACCTTTTTTCATTTTTTTGACGTAATCTTCTTTTATTAATTGTGGAGTTCTACGTCCTGGGATTAATACTGTTGATATTACTAAATCAGCATGTTCTACTGCTTCTTCTATGTTTAGTGGATTTGAGTAAAGTGTTTCTACTTTGTCTGGGAATATGTTTGTTATAGCTGTAAGTGCGTCTATGTTTACATCAAGAACTGTTACTCTTGCTCCCATACCTATTGCTATTCTTGTTGCAGCCGTTCCTACTGTTCCTGCTCCTACTATTACAACATTTGCAGGTCTAACTCCAGGTACTCCTTGAAGTAAGATTCCTCTTCCACCTTCTGGAATTGTTAAAAATCTTGCTCCTTCTTGAACTGCCATACGTCCTGCAATTTCACTCATAGGGCGTAATAATGGCAATTTGTTGTCTAGTTGCAAAGTTTCATAAGCAACGCTTATTACTTTTCTTTTTACTAATTCTTCTGCTAAAGCTTTGTTGCCAGCTAAATGAAAATATGTATAAACTATAAGACCTTCTCTAAGATATTGATATTCTTCTTCTAGTGGCTCTTTTACCTTGTAGATAAATTCTGATTTTTCCCAAACTTCCTTGGCAGAATCTAAAACTTTTGCTCCAGCATCGATATATTCTTGATCTGTTATTCCAGAACCTAAACCTGCACCTTTTTCTATATAAATAGTATTATGTTTTGCCAATTCTTTTACAGAACCAGGCACAACAGCAACTCTGTACTCGTTATCTTTTATTTCTTTTGGTATTCCAATTATCATGTTTTTCTCCTTATAAATATAATCTTTTTTGTATTATATTCCAAAGTTTAAAAATTTTCCAGAAGGGTTATAATATATTATATGATCAAACTTATAAGTATTGATGTGGATGGTACTTTGGTAACTCCACTTAAAAGATTAACAAAAGAAAATATTAGAGCAATCGATGCTGCTCGTGACTTGGGAGTCCACATTGCAATTGCTTCAGGCAGACCTTATTCTGGTGTAAAATCATTAGTAAAAAAATTGGGCCTTGTTGAAGAAGGAAATTTTTCAGTTTGTCAAAATGGATCTTATGTTTTTGATAATAAAACTCACGAAGTTATAGCTGGAACTTATCAAAATCCAAAAGATTTAAAGATTGTAGATGATTTGGTCAAAGATTTTGATGTGCAAATTTCTGCTATGAATCACGATAGTTTTTATACCAGACACAAAAGAGCAAACATCTACACAAAAGTCGATGCAATAATAGCTCAACTAGCTCTAGAAGTTAAATCTTATGATGATTTTCCAGAAGATAAAACTTTTGGTAGAATTTTAATTATGGGCAGTAAATCTGCCATTGATAAATTAAATGCCAATATGCCAGAAAAATTATTGACAGATTATTATTCTGTTCGCACTGCCCCATGGTTAATTGAGGTGATGAATCCTAAGACCAACAAGGGTTTTGCAGTTAGTGCCATGGCAAAAAAATTAAATATTTCTCAAGATGAAATAATGAGTATAGGTAATGAAAAAAATGATATTCCCATGCTAGAGCAAGCAGGCTTTGCCGTTGCTATGGAGAATTCTGTTGATGAACTAAAAAAACATGCGGATTTTATTACAAAATCAAATTTGAGATCTGGCGTAGGATATGCCATCAATAGGCTCATTGACAATAATTTGGAGAAATTTCAATAAAAATACTTTAATAATTTAAAAAATCGTCCACAAATCAAAGGATTTTCCGAGAATTTTTCTCTTTGATTATTATGGACGATTTTTATTTGCATAAAAATTTTTTATTTGGTAATTTTCCCTTTTTCTTTGTTTTTTTCGTAAGAATTAAGCTCTTCTAATTTTGAAATTTCGTAAAGAACTTTTTTCTTTTCGCCTTCAAGTCTTCTAATTATTATTTCTAAAGATCTCTTTGCTTTTCTTAGGTCAAATTCTTTCAATCTCATATTTGTCCTAATTGCTATATCGCTAAATTTGTCATTTGCTTGAGAAAATTCGCTCATTTTGCTTGGCAAAATCAATTTGTCTGCCAAAAATTCGTCAAACAATAATAAGTCACTATGAAAATCCAACAAGGCTTGTTGGCAACGATCAATATTAGAATTTACTAAATTAACCTTGTTTGATCTAATTAAATTTCCAAAAAAATTGCCTCTTAGCATTGAATTTGTAGTGAAATTATATTTTTTTCCTATTTTTTTCTCTGAAACTTCAAGATCTCTAAAAACATTTTTTGCCTTTAAAATTAGAGATTCTATTTCCTTAAGTCTTAATTTGTAATTGTTTTTATCGTCTAAATTTGCCATAGTCCATCTCCTAAATCTAACTTTACATTTGTATATATACCCAAATTTTAGTTTGTTTATAAATTAATTGTAAAGTATAGTCTTTCTAGTACGAGGAGGAATTATGGCAAAAGTTTTACTTTATAATATTAAAGATGATTATGATATAAATAAATTTGAAAAAATTGCATATGATAGAGATATTGAGATAATTAGGGTTGGAAAATCCGATATTGACCAGCTTGTAGGCTTTCTTCTTGCAATGGAAAATTTCGAAAAAAAAGATAATTGTCTTGCTTTTGATGAAAATTTGGATTTTCCTTTTATTTTGTTTGCAGACTTTGATAAAAACGGACTTTTTGATCTCTTAGATACTATGCGTGAAAATAATCTTGCTATCCAACATAAGGCAAGCGAAACTGCCAACAATGTGCATTGGACTTTAAGAGAGCTTCTTATAGAAAATGATAAGGAAGGCAAGATGATGGGACTTATCAATAACATCAACAAGCTTTTGGAAAGAGCAAAAAGTCTAAAAGAAATTCACGGAGAAGATCCTAAGCTTAAAAATTTGGTTAATGAGATAAATGCTTATTTTAACGACCAATCCTTATTTGACTTTGAAGTGGCAAAAAAGTATTATTTGAAATTACTCGATGAGATTTTAAGAATAGAAGAAGAAACAAAGTAAGAGCTAGATATTCTAGCTTTTTTTAATAAAAAATTTTTATAAAATAATTTTTATAATGGCAAAATTAGAGAGAAAAAATCCACAATTTTCTAGACAAGTTTATAACAATGCTTTATAATTTATTCTATACTAGGAGAAATTTATGAATAAAAAATACAAAAAATCAATAGGTCTGGAAAATTTTATCTTTGTTATTTTATTTTTCGGATTTTTTATACCAATTGGAAAAGTCATGGGCTTTGCCAATATGCTACAAACTTTGATGAATAGTTCTTATGATTTGTTAATAAATACTTGTTTATATATAATGGCAATTTCTGTATTAACTGGATCTTTAGCTGCAATTTTTTCTGAATTTGGCTTTATAGCTCTAATTGACTTGATTTTGTCAAAAATTATGAAACCACTTTACAATTTGCCAGGAGCTGCCTCTCTTGGAATTTTAAATTGCTATTTATCTGATAATCCTTCAATCTTAACCCTTGCTCATGAGGATAATTTTAAAGTATTATTTAAAAAATACCAGTTACCTTCACTTACAAATCTTGGTACATCTTTTGGCATGGGATTAATTGTAACTACAACTTTAGGAGCTTTACCTATTGAAAATTCAGGCAAGGCAGCTCTTATTGGCAATTTAGGAGCTTGCGTTGGATCTATTTTTAGCGTAAGGATTATGCAAACTTTTACCAAAAAATACTACGGAACTTCTGAAATGGTAATGATTGATTCAATAAAAGATTTACCAAAAGATTGTAGAATAATTAGAAATGGTTCTATCGGAGAAAGATTTATTGAAGCCCTACTTGATGGTGGAAAATCTGGTCTAAATATGGGAGCATCTATTATCCCGGGTGTAATAGGAATTTGTACGGTGATAATGCTCATAACAAATACTCCCGGTCCAAAGGGTCTTTATACTGGGGCTTATAATGAAGGCGTGCCTATTTTGCCATGGATTGGAGACAAATTATCCTTTATCCTCAAACCTCTATTTGGTTTTACCAATAACGAATCCATCGCAGTTCCAATAACTGCCCTAGGATCTGCTGGCGCTGCTATGGGACTTGTTAGAAATCTTGCAACAAATAATCTTTTAACTGCAAATGATTTGGCAGTTTTTACATCAATTTGTATGTGCTGGTCAGGATATTTGTCAACTCATGTGGCAATGATGGATGCCATTGGAGCAAAAGAACTAACCGCCCAAGCAATATTCTCCCACACAATAGGAGGACTAATTGCAGGAATCTCAGCTCACATATTTTTTATGATTTTGATATAAATATTAAATTTTATATTTACTTTGAAAATATTTGGTGCTATAATCTATTTAGAAAGACAAATATTTTTTATTGTATAATCATTTGATTAGAATATTTTTCAATTAATGAGAACGAGGAATTTATGAAAAAGGATACAGGTTATAAAATCTTATGTTTGACTTTATTGACTTACGCTATTATTTTTATGGCTGAAAGTATAAATTTCCCTGAAAGTAGTATTTTCACAGGCAATTTGACAGCTAGTATAATAGTTTCAGTCCCTTTAATTGTCCACATCCTATGTTTAGTAACTTTATGCTTGAGCATTTGGATGATAATTGATGGCGATTAGATAATTCAAGTATACGAATTAATATTAAAAGAAGAAAAAATGAAAAAAATATTAAATAAGATTATTGCCTTAACTACAATAATCATTATCAGCCTATCTAATACTTAATATGCTGCTGGTAATAATAACAACAATTCAGAAACAATAAATGCAGTAACAGATGGTTATATTTATTGGAAAGTAGAATCTAAATCAAATGTAGGAATTGTTTATGGCTCTTATAAGTATGGTCCTTCTGGACGAGGTCCTTGTAAACTTAGCATGGGTTCAAGTAGAACAGATACATATACTAACACAATATCTGGAGAATACTCAAGTATAGCAAATATAAGTATATCTTTAGGTATTACAATTGGAGTTTCTCAGACGAGAAATGTCAGTTATGAAATAAGTGTTCCAAAGGGAAAAGTATATAGACTCAAATATAGACCATTTTACAAAAAATACAAGGTTGTTGAGAGAGCTTATACCATGTTGGATGGAAAAACGATAAAAACTAACGCTACTAAAACTTCCTACGTTAAAGTTTTCCAAAATTGGGATTATAACTACGACGTTGTAAAATAGGCAAAATTAAATCTCTAAAATATTTGATAGTAATTAATGAAAATATACTAATCTAAAATATAAAATGATTTATAAATGATATAATTTTCTTCTTACTCTAAGCCCTAGATTTCTAAAAAGAATCTAGGGTTTTTTAAAATTTTCTATCCCACAAGCAAGCTTGGCTAATTTATCGGCTTGGTCGTTGTATTTATCGTTGGAATGGCCTTTGACTTTTATGAAATTTATTTTAATTTTTCCTCTTGCTTGGTCTATAAATTTTTTGTAAGATTTGGTAAGGTCGTTGTTTGTTTTCCACGATCCATCTGCCCAGCTTGCTATGCCTTGGTAGTCGTGGTAGATAATGATTTGCTCTTTTTTATCCTCAATTGCCTTTGAAATTGCAAGCTCACTTGCCTTTACTTCTCCAGCCACATTTCTATGAATGCTAAAGGAGTCATCAAAAACTTTGTTTAGTTCAATCTCCTTACCTTCTACAAGGTATACAACTCCGGCTCCATAAACTTTGCTCTTTGGATTGTAAGATCCGTCAACATAGGCTACGGCAGAATTTTCGCTTATTTCTAATTCTTTTTCTAAATCATCCATGAAATTTTTTGCTTCATCTAAAGTCTTAAATGATTTGTAAATTGCACCACTATATCCTTTTACTTCTTTTAAACACAAATCCCAGGACTCGTAGATCCCAGGATTTCTGCCTTTTTTTACTGCATAATATTTCATAGGCTAGCTTTATTTGCCCAATAGGTTACTTGACCAGGGCCGACTGTAAATACGCCGTTGCCCTCATCATCTATTATTACATCTTCGTTCTTGCCAGAAAGATCGACATAAGTTGCACCTTTTTCGCTTTCTCCAACGTGCATTTGCTTTTCTGCCATGTCTTTGATGGAAATTAAAACTGCCAAAGGCTTATGGTCCTCATCGCCTCGTCTTACCCAACCAATTACTGCTGGATCGTCAAAGTAATTGTCTTCTTCTCCGTAATTATATTTTTTTCTAACTTTCATCATATTATTTAGTAGATCATATTTTGGCTCGGTTTTTACTTCGCCAATTAGTCCGTAGTAATCTCCAGCAAAAATACATGGATAACCATCTTTTCTAAATAAAATCATAGCGTAGGCGATTTCTTTAAACCAGTCTTCAACCCAAGAATCAAGCGATTGACCTGGTTGGCTGTCGTGATTGTCGACAAAAGTTACAGCACAGGCAGGAAAATCAGCAACAATTGTGTTGTCGAAAATTTTTCTCATATCGTAATTGCCCATGGATTTGCTGGCTTCTTGCATGTGAAAATGTAAAGGCACGTCAAATAAATCTACATTGTAATCGGTAGTTTCAAGATATTTGCCTATTTCTTCTTTGTCATATTGCCAAAATTCTCCAAACAAATAGAAATTTTCTCTACCATTTTCCTTGATTATATGATTTGATAGGTCAGAAATAAAATTTGCTGAAATGTGTTTTAGGGCATCGTAGCGAAAACCATCGACATTAGTTTCATCTATAAACCAATCTACCCATTTGAAAATTTCTTCTCTTACTTCTGGATGTTCGTGGTCTATATCGCAATTCATTAAATAGTCAAAATTTCCCTTTTCATTTGAAACATCTTCATCCCAATATTTGCCATCGCCAAGTATCCTAAATATTGCAGAAGTGTCAGTTTTTACATCATAATCCACTCCTGTGAAATGGTAATAATGCCAAATCATATCGGAATATTTTTTATTTCTTCCCTTAAAATCAAAACCCGTCCAAGCTTCTATATCCATTGGCTCAGAAACATCTTTTTCTCTGTTATTTTGATCAACCATGATAGCTTTAAATTCTTCTTTGAAATCGGCGTTGCCCTTGTGGTTTAGAACAACATCTGCATAGCATTTTATTCCTGCTTCTTGTAGGACTTTTAAAGCTTTTAATAGTTCTTCTTTTGTTCCATATTTAGTTCTTATAGTGCCTTTTTGATCAAATTCTCCCAGATCCCATAGGTCGTAGATTCCATAACCTACGTCCATATCGGATCCGCCCTTGGTCATAGGTGGTAACCAAAGACCATCAATTCCATTTTCTTTTAGTTTTTTGGCATCTTTTGCTAATTTGTTATAAAAATTACCAGAGCCATCTGTGTCCCACTCAAAGGACTGCATCATTATTTCATTTGCCATATTTTCCTACTTACATATTTCTATAGATTTGCTAGCGCCAATTCTATTTGCGCCAGCTTCAACCATTTCCATGGCTTCCTTTTTGTTGTGGATACCTCCACTTGCCTTAACGCCGATATTTTCACCAACAGTTTTTCTCATCAATGAAATATCACTTGCTTTTGCTCCTCCCGTTGAAAATCCAGTTGAAGTTTTTACAAAATCTGCACCAGCTTTGACTGCAAGCTCGCAAGCCTTGATTTTTTCTTCATCTGTCAAAAGACAAGTTTCAATTATTACTTTTAAAACATTCTCCCCACAAGCTTCCTTACAAGCTTTTATATCGTTAAGAACATAATCGTAATCTTTTTCTTTTAGGCGACCTATTTCTATTACCATATCAATTTCGCTTGCTCCATCTTCTATGGCTGTTTTTGCCTCGAAGGCTTTGGCTTTGGTTGACACAGCTCCAAGTGGGAAGCCTACAACGGCTGCAATTTTAATATTTTTGTTATAATCTTTTATAAATTTTACAAAAGACGAATTTACACAAACGCTGTAAAAATCATTGGCTATAGCCTCATCTACAAGATTTTTTATATCCTCTTTTGTAGCTTCTGGCTTTAGATTTGTGTGATCTATTAATTTATTTAATTTCATTTTTACTCCTTGTCATAGCTAATAATTGCTAAGGTTATATCATCTTTTTGTTCGCCGTAGGAGAATTCTTTTATTTCTCCATAAATTTTGTCCAAATCTTTATGCTTACAAAATGAATTTTTTAGTCTTTCAAGACCAAATTCTTTTTTTTCTACATTTTCAGTTTCAACAGCTCCATCAGTAAAAAACAAAATTTTAGCATCCTTAGTTAATGGTATGCTTATCTCGTTATATTTGTCTGGTTCTATAATATTTGAAATCATCCTACCATTGGCATGAAGATATTGAAATTTGCCAAATTTATCAACCATCATTGGTGGACAATTGTGACCTGCATTGGAAAATGTAAGATAATGATTTTTTAGATCAAAAATGCCCAACCAAGCAGTAAAATATTGAGATGTGTATATATCTAAATCGGTAAATTTTTTTCTAAGTTTTAGTAGGGCTTCAGATGGAGAATAATTAGGATTTTTTTCAAAAATTGAACTTACGGAAACTTTTACAAACATAGTAAGTATTGAAGCTTTTACCCCATGACCCATAACATCTGCTATATAAAAAGCATATTTATCATCGTCAATTTTTATAATATCGTAAAGATCTCCAGATACATTTGTAGTCGGTAGATATATGCTTTTTAGATTGAGATTTGCGTATTTTTTATCTTTTGGTAAGATTGAGGATTGAATTTTCCTTACAAATCTAACATCGTCAAGCATACTTCTATTGGCTTCGAAAAGTTCAATTTTCATACTAGTTTCGCTAGTAATATCCCTAAAAACTTCAACCGTCCCCTCATATTTATCTTGGTAAAATATAGGAGAAGCTTTGATAGAATAATATCTATTATCAATCAGCTTCTCTTCTATAACAGTTGTATTTCTTATGGATTCATTTTCTCTAGCTAAATTCAAAGGAATATTTTCCTTTAAATAAATTTGTAAATTTGTAGATTTCTCTATGGATTTTTCTAAAGAATCGTTTTTAAAAATTGTATTGCCAAATGGATCAATTATTCTAACCCAATCTTCCATAGAATTAAGCACTGCAAAATTAGTACTATTAAGATTTTCTATCAGTGCTTTATCCATAATATTTACCCCATATTTCTATATATTCTTGCTAATACTATATCATTTTATTTTATTTATTGCAAATACTTTAATAGGTGTAAAACATTGTAATATCAACGTTTTTTATTTAACTATGAAAATAATAAATCTTATTAATAAAAATTTACAATCAAAAAAGCACCTTTGATTTTCAAAGATGCCATATCAGATATTATTAAAATTTTTATAGCTTATTATACTAGCTCTATAATTGCCATTTCTGAACCATCGCCTCTTCTTGGCCCTAACTTAAGTACTCTGGTGTATCCACCATTTCTTGTTTCGTATTCAGGTGCTATTTCTTCAAATAGTTTTTTTAGTGTAGATGGTTTGTAAATATAGGCTGCTGCTTGTCTTCTTGTATGAAGTGTGTTAGCTTTACCAAGAGTAATCATTTTTTCAGCTACTTTTTGTGTCTCTTTAGCACGAGTAAAAGTAGTTTGTATTCTACCATTATCGAATAAAGATGTCACTTGGTTGCGAATTAATGCTTGTCTATGGTCAGTTCTTCTGCCAAGTTTTCTTTTATTAGCCATTCTTACCTCCTATTCATCTCTTAGTTTTAGTCCCATTTCATGGACTTTATCTTTTACTTCTTCTAATGATTTTTTGCCAAAGTTTTTGATAGTTTTTAGTTCAGCTTCTGATTTGTCAACTATATCGCTAACTGTGTCAAATCCTGCTCTTTTTAGACAGTTAAATGAACGTAGAGATAAGTCCAACTCTTCTATAGTTTTGTTCAATGCTGAATCATTTACTTGCTCAATAACTTCTTCTTCGATTTCTTCAACTGTTTCTTCTTCTTCCTCAAATGAAACATTTGGTAAATCTCTGAAATAATTGAAGTCATCTATTAATATCTCAGCTCCTTGGCTAAGAGCTTCTTGAGGAGTTATTGTTCCATTAGTCCAAACTTCTATTATAAGTTTGTCATAATCAGTAATCTCCCCTACTCTAGTATTTTCAACTAAGTAGTTTACTTTTTCTACTGGAGTAAATGATGAATCTATTGCGATTGTTCCTATAGGATCAGATTCAGATTTGTTAAATTCTGCTACTCTATATCCCTTACCATTTGTAACTTCCATAGAAATAAATAACTTAGCTTTATCATTTACTGTTGCAATGTAATGCTCTGGATTTGCAATTTCAATTGATGAATCTTTGCTAATATCTTTTGCAGTTACAATCTTAGGTCCTTCGATTTCTAAAAACAAAGTAACATCTTCATCACTATGGTTTTTTATATCTAGGCCTTTTAGATTTAGTATGATTTCAGGAACGTCTTCTACTACTCCATCAATAACTGAAAATTCATGAAGTACGCCTTCTATTAGAATTTTAGAGACGCTAGAACCAGGTAAAGATGATAATAAAACCCTTCTCATGCTGTTTCCGATGGTTGTACCATAGCCTCGCTCAAGTGGATATAAGGCAAATTTACCATAATTGTCTTTTTCGTCTATATCCAATATTTCTATTTTAGTATCTAATTTTCCGATCATGGTAACTCCTAAAGTCTCAACTTTAATTATTATTATTTAGAGTAGAACTCTACGATCATACGTTCTTCTACTGGAATATCTATTTCTTCTCTTGTAGGATATCTATTGATTGTAACTTTTAAGTTTTCTAAATCAGAACTCATCCAATCAACAACTCCAAATGTAGCGTTTACTTCTCTGATTGTTTTAAATAAGCTTTTGCTTCTTGATTTTTCGCGAACTTCGATTACATCTCCTTCTTTTACTAAGTATGAAGGAATGTCCACTCTTTTGCCATTTACTAGTAAATGACCATGTGTTACTATTTGTCTTGCTTCACGACGTGTTCTTGCAAGGCCTGATCTATATGCTATATTATCAAGTCTTCTTTCACAAAGGATTATAAGTTGTTCACCTGTTTGTCCTTTGATCTTTGTAGCTTTTTCATAGTATCCTCTAAATTGCTTTTCAGATACTCCATAGATAAATTTAGCTTTTTGTTTTTCTCTTTGTTGCATACCATAGTCACTCATTTTGCCACGTCTTTGTGGTAATGTTCTTTTGCTTTCACCTGTATATCCTAGGTATGCTGGAGAAATTCCTAAAGCTCTTGCTCTTTTATATACTGGATCTTTTGATACTGCCATGATTTCTCCTTACTACACTCTTCTTCTTTTTGGTGGTCTACATCCATTGTGTGGAATTGGTGTTACATCTTTGATCATTGTAACTTCAAGTCCTGCTGCTTGTAAGCTTCTGATTGCAGACTCACGTCCTGAACCTGGTCCTTTTACATATACTTCTACTGTTTTAAGTCCAAAGTCCATTGCTTTTTTTGCAGCTACTTCTGCAGCTTCTTGTGCAGCAAATGGTGTAGATTTTCTACTTCCTCTGAATCCTAATTGTCCAGCAGATGCCCAAGATAAGGCATTACCTTGCATATCTGTAAGGGTAACCATTGTATTGTTGAATGTTGAGTTAATGTGAGCTTGGCCACGTTCAACATTTTTCTTAACTCTTCTTTTTCTAGAAGTTTTGCTTTTTTGAGCCATTTATTCTCCTTAACCCTTTCTTCCTTTTCTTGTTCTAGCGTTGTTTTTTGTATTTTGTCCTCTTACTGGAAGACCTGCTTTGTGTCTTAGACCTCTGTAGCAGTTGATTTCGCGAAGTGCTCTAATATTCATAGAAGTTTCACGACGTAAATCACCTTCTATGGTGTATTTGTTTAGTTGTTCACGAATTTTTCCTAATTCTTCTTCAGTAAGGTCTTTCATTTTTGTGTCAGGGTTGATTCCTGTGTTTTTAAGTATTTCGTTTGCAGTTGCACGACCTATACCGTAAATATAGGTAAGGCCAATTTCTGCTCTTTTTTCTCTAGGTAAATCTATACCAGCTATTCTTGGCATTTAACCCTCCTAACCTTGTCTTTGTTTGTGTTTTGGATTGCTGCAAATTACCATGACTTTGCCATTTCTTTTGATAATTTTGCATTTGTCACACATTTTTTTTACTGATGCTCTAACTTTCATTTATTTCTCCTTGATTTTCTAGTTGACTTACTCAATTATTGAATTTCTTTTTGAAGTTTTTTTCTCTACTTATAAGCGTTTCTTCCTCTCGCTAGCCACTTCGTGCCTAGCTCGCTTAGTTCTCTGGATTCGCTTGTTGCTTTCGCAACTTCGCTCATCTCAAAGATGAAAAATTCTTCTTTTTGAAGTTTTTTCTCTTCTTATAAGCGTTTCTTCCTCTCGCTTGGCACTTTTGTGCCTAGCTCGCTTAGTTCTCTGGATTCGCTTGTTGCTTTCGCAACTTCGCTCATCTCAGAGATGAAAAACACTTCGTGTTTTTCACCCAAGATGCTGGGACTACTTCCTTCTCCAAGTTATTCTTCCTTGTGTTAGGTCATATGGAGATAGTTCTACTGTTACGGTATCTCCTTCTAAAATTCTTATACTATTCATACGAAGTTTGCCTGAGATATGGGCTTGTATTTCGTGACCGTTGTCTAGCTCTACTTTAAATATTGCATTTGGTAGAGCTTCTTTTACAACTCCTGTGACTTCTATAGCATCTTTTTTTGACATATATTAAACCTCCTTTGGTTCTGAAACATGTCTTATAAAATTTACTTTTGCCTTATTTTATTAATAAGACATATTTTAGAAACTACTTAGAGATTCATTTCTGTGTTCGTTTTCTTTCATAAATTAGTTTAGTTCCTCTAATTTATTTTCAAATTCTTTATAAACTTCATCTGGTTTTTTGGTGCCGTCAATACTCTTTAATATACCTTTTTTGCTGTAATAATCAATGAGTACAGATGTTTGATTGTTATATACTTCAATTCTATTTTTTACGGTTTCTATGCTGTCATCTACTCTTTGGATAAGCTTACTTCCACATTTATCACAAATTCCTTCTTTTTTTGGAGGATTGTTTTCTAGGTGGTAGGTTGCTCCACATTCTGGACAAGTTCTTCTTCCTGTTAGTCTTTGGATTAGAATATCATCACTTACGTCAAAGTAAATTACCATGTCTATTTTTTGATTTCTTTCTTTCATTCCATTATCTAAGGCTTCTCCTTGGCTTAATGTTCTTGGAAATCCATCAAATAGGATGATTTTATCGTCATTTGCTTTTGTTTTAAGTGAATCGAATTTATCCCACAACAAGTCAATTGTTACTTGATCTGGAACTAATTCACCTTTGTCCATGTATTCTTTTGCTTTTAATCCTAGTGGAGTTTTATTAGATAGGTTGTATCTAAATAAATCTCCTGTTGATATTTGAACTGCATTTTTGTTTTCTAAAATTTTGTTTGAAAGTGTGCCCTTGCCAGCTCCTGGAGGGCCTAACAATATAATATTCATCTCTTACCTATTTAAAAACCCTTTGTATTGCTTCATTGTCATCATTGCTTCTATTTGTTTTACGGTTTCAATTATTACTCCTACTACGATGATTACTGATGAACCACCAAATGATATTGTTAATCCCAAAAGCTTTGAAGATATTGCTGGAATTATTGTTAGTAGGGCAAGTGCAATTGATCCTATAAATGTTATTCTTGTAGCAACTTTTGCTAAATAATCACTGGTTGGTTTTCCAGGTCTTATTCCAGGAATAAATCCACCATTTTGTTGTAGTTGCTTAGCGTATTCTACAGTATTAAATTGTATTTGATTATAAAAATAAGCAAATATTAAAATTAAGGCTGATTGAATTATCAAGTAAACAACAAATCCAATTGTAGTGTTTTGGAAAAAGTTTGTTATTCCAGATTGTCCACCTTTGCCAAAAAATAGTGATACTGTTGATGGTATAGCTAATACTGCTGATGCAAAGATTATTGGCATTACTCCACCCATATTTACTTTTACTGGTATATGAGTTGATTGACCACCATACATTTTACGTCCAACTATTCTTTTTGCATATTGAATAGGGATTCTTCTCTCTCCTTCAGATATTAATACGACTGCGATTACTATTAGTACTACTAATATTGCCATTATTATTATCGGAAGATAATTTACTAGTCCATAGTGAAGTTGTGATTTCCAACGACCTAATGTTTTTGGGAAGGATGCTATGATACCCATAAAGATTATTAAACTTGTACCATTTCCAAGTCCTTTTTCTGTTATGGTTTCACCCATCCATGTTACAAACATTGTTCCGCCGATTAGAACTACATTCATTACTAATTTTTGGAATGTCGTTGCGCTTGATAAAGCAGCTCCATATAAACCATTTGTAACTGCTATAGATTGAAATATTGCTAAAAATATTGTTACATATCTAGTATATTTTTGAATTTGTTTTCGTCCTTGTTCACCTTCACGAGTTAATTCTTCAAGTCGTGGAATTACTACAGTTAGTAGTTGCATTACGATTGAAGCTGTGATGTAAGGTTGTACTCCTAGGGCGAAAACTGAAAGTGTTGATAGGCCTCCACCTGTTAGCATATTAAGATAATCTACTAATGTGCCTTGGACATTTGAATAAGCATTTTTGAGTGCTTCTGGATCTATAAAAGGTATTGGAATATTATTTCCTAATCTATAGATTAGCAACATTAGTAGAGTAAAATAGAATTTTTTTCTAATTTCTACTTCTTTTGATGCCTTTTTTATTGTTTCTAGCATTGCTTACCTCTTAGATTATTCAGTAATTTCTTTACTTTTTGATGGTTTTACCCATTTTTTTACTTCAATTTCCTCGTATGATCCGCCTGCTTTTTCAATTTTTTCTTTTGCACTTTGTGTGAATTTGTGAGCTTTTACATTTAGTTTTACATTAAGCTCTCCATCGCCTAGGATTTTAACTCCATCTTTAGCTTTGTTTTTCTTTAGAAGTTTGTTTTCAAATAATAGTTCAGGTGTTATTTCTGTTCCATCTTCAAAAACGTTTAGTGTTTCTACATTTATTGTTTCATAGATTTTTTTGTTGAAATTCTTGAAACCTCTTTTTGGTAGAAGTCTATATAGTGGCATTTGACCACCTTCAAATCCTGGTCTTACTCCGCCACCACTTCTTGATTTTTGTCCGTCTTGTCCACGACCAGCACGTGTACCGTTGCCAGATCCTGGACCTCTACCTTTTCTTTTTTTCTTTTGTAATTTTTCATTAGGTTGTAATTCATGTAATTTCATCTTACACTCCTAGTTTATTTCTTTTACTTCAAGCATAAATGGAATTTTGTTTATCATTCCTCTTATTGCTGGATTATCGTCTTTTACAACGCTTTGGCCGATCTTTCTAAGACCTAAAGCTTTTGCTGTTGCAATTTGATCATCTTTTCTACCGATAAAAGATCTTTTAAGTTTGATTTCTAATTGTGCCATAGTTTTCTCCTTAATAATCGAATTCTTCTACCGATTTTCCACGAAGTTTAGCAACATCTTCAACTGTTTTCATGTTTGAGAATGCTTCAACACAGGCATTTATGATATTTCTAGGGTTGTTCGAACCTAGATTTTTTGCACGAATATCTTTATAACCTGCTAATTCGCAAATAGCACGAACTGGACCGCCTGCTATAACTCCAGTACCTTCGCTTGCTGGCATTAATAGTACATGACCACTACCTTTGTGACCTTCGATTCTGTGAGGAATTGTTGTGCCTACTAAAGGTACTCTAATCATATGTTTTTTTGCATCTTCTCCAGCTTTTCTTATTGCTTCTGGTACTTCTGTAGCTTTTCCAGTTCCGATTCCAACTACTCCATTGGAATTTCCAACTACTACTAGTGCTGCAAATCTCATGTTACGTCCACCTTTTACGGTTTTTGCAACTCTATTGATTGCTACTACTCTATCTTCGAGGTTTAGCTTTTCTACTTCACTTCTTAATAAATAATTCATCTAATACCTCCTACTAAAATTTAAGACCAGCACTACGAGCGCCTTCTGCTATAGCTTTGATTTTTCCATGGTATAGGTTACCATTTCTGTCAAAAGCAACTTCTGTTATTCCAGCGTCTATAGCTTTTTTGCCAATAGCTTCTCCAACTTTACTTGCAGCTTCAAGATTAGATTTTGATGCTAGTCCTTCTGCTACGTCTTTTTGTAAAGTGTTAGCACTTACTAGTGTTATACCATTTACATCGTCTATAATTTGTGCATAGATATTTGTATTTGATTTATATACTGATAGTCTTGGTCTTTCAGGAGTACCGCTTACTTTAGCTCTAACTCTTCTTTTACGAGTTAGTAGTCTTTGTTTTTTGTTATCTTTAGCCATTTTTATCTCCTACTTACCTGTCTTACCAACTTTACGTCTTACATACTCGCCTTCATATCTGATTCCTTTGCCTTTGTATGGCTCTGGTTTTCTCCATTTTCTGATATTTGCAGCGTGTGAACCAACTAATTGTTTATCTATACCTTTTACAATTATTGTTCTATCGTTTGGCACTTCTGTTTCTATTCCTTCAGGATCTGGCATTGTTACTTGGTGTGAAAATCCTAGGTTCATTACTAGGTTGTTTGCTTGTTTTTGTGCTCTATATCCTGTTCCTTCGATTTGAAGAGTTTTAGTAAATCCTTCAGTTACGCCAACTACCATATTTGCAATTAGTGATCTAAATAAACCGTGGTCTATATTTTGTTGTTTTGTGTAATCTTCTGGAATTTTTATAAGAATTTGATTTTCTTCTTCAGTTACTTCTATTGTTTTTGGGAAATCTTGAGTTAATTTTCCTTTTGGTCCTTCAACTTTTATAGTGTTTCCTTCGATAGCAACTGTTACTCCAGAAGGTATATCGATTGGTTGTTTACCTATTCTTGACATATATTTCTCCTTACCATACGTAACAAATAACTTCGCCACCTACGTTTTCACTTCTAGCAGCTTTGTCAGTTAAAAGTCCTTTTGATGTTGAAATAATTGCTGTTCCAAGACCGTTTAGTACCTTTGGTACTTCATTTGCTTTTACATAAACACGAAGACCTGGTTTACTGATTCTTCTTAGTCCTGATATTACTTTTTCACCGTTTTCTGTGTATTTTAAGTCTATTGTAAGAATTCCTTGTTTGTTGTCTTCTTCTACGTCAAAACCGTTTATGAAGCCTTCATCAAGAAGAATTTGAGCAATAGCTTTTTTCTCGTTAGAAGATGGTAAGCTAACTTTTTTGTGATCAGCTTTTATACCATTTCTTATTCTAGTTAGCATATCCGCAATTGGATCTGTCATCATAATATTTATCCTCCCTAATTACCAGCTTGATTTTCTTACTCCTGGAATTTTGCCCTCATTTGCTAATTCTCTAAAGCAAATACGGCATATTCCATATTTTCTTAAATAAGCATGTGGTCTACCACAAATTTTACATCTATTGTATTCTTGAGTTGAGAATTTTTGTGGTCTTTTTTGCTTAGCTATCATTGACTTTTTAGCCATTAAGCGCTCCTTTTACTTTGTAAATGGCATTCCCATTAATTCTAAGAATGCTTTAGCTTCTTCATCTGTTTTAGCTGTAGTTACTATTGTGATGTCCATTCCGTGTAGGAAGTCTACATCATCATATTTGATTTCAGGGAAAATTAATTGTTCTTTGATTCCCAAAGAATAATTTCCACGTCCGTCAAATGAATTTGGATTGATTCCTCTAAAGTCTCTTACACGTGGTAGTGAAATGCTGATTAATTTATCTAAGAAATCATACATTTTTTCACGTCTAATTGTAACTTTTGTTCCAATAGCTTGTCCTTCTCTTAGTTTGAAGTTAGCTACTGATTTTTTTGCTTTAGATTCGATTGGTTGTTGGCCTGTGATTAAAGCAAGTTCTTTTTTTACTGAATTTAGAAGGTTTTGGTTATCTTTAGCTTCGCCAAGTCCAACGTTTATTACGATTTTTTCAAGTTTTGGTACTTGCATTACGTTTTTATAACCAAATTTTTCCATCAATTCTTTAACTACTTCATTTTCATATTTTTCTTTTAGTCTGTTTGCCATAATATCTCCTTAAAACTAGTCGAATTTCTCGTTTGTTTTATGGCAGACTCTAATTTTTTTGCCATCTTCAAAAACTTTGCTAACTCTTACACCTTTTTTTAGTTCTTCTGAATATAATAGAACTTTTGAAGCATTTATAGCTCCTTCTTTTTCTAATCTTCCAGATTCACCACCCATTTGTGTTGGTTTTTGGTGTTTGATATTTATGTTAGCTCCTTCAACTATTACTCTATTTTCTTTTGGAAAAGCTTGTAATACTTCTCCAACGTGGCCTTTATCTTTGCCTGATATTATTTGAACTTTGTCGCCTTTTTTTACGTGCATGGATTCCTCCTATAAAACTTCTGGAGCAAGGGATATTATTCTCATAAATCCTTCTCTTCTTAGTTCTCTTGTAACTGGTCCAAATATACGTGTTCCTACAGGAGTTTTGTCATCTTTTACGATTACTGCTGCATTTTCGTCAAAGTTGATTTTTGATCCATCAACTCTTTTTAAGCCTCTTTTGCTTCTTACTATTACAGCTTTTACTATATCGCCTTTTTTTACCGCTCCGCCGGGTGTTGCACTTTTTACAGAGCAAACAACTACATCACCAATGTTTGCGTATCTTATGCCTGTTCCGCCAAGAACTTTGATTACTAATAATTCACGTGCTCCGGAGTTATCTGCTACTCTCATGCGAGTTTCTTGTTGTATCATTATAATCTCCTTAAATATTAAACAATTTCAGCAGTTTCGGCAATTCTTACTAGTCTCCATCTTTTTGTTTTTGATAGAGGACGAGTTTCCATTATTACTACTGTATCGCCAACTTTAGCCTCATTATTTTCATCATGAGCCTTGTATTTCTTACTTCTATTGATTCTTTTTTTGTAAACTGGGTGTGAAATTTTTTCTTCTACTAAAACTGTTATAGTTTTATCCATCGCATCACTTACTACGACACCACGTTCTACTCTTCTACTGTTTCTTTCCATGAAATTTAAGCCTCCCTATTTATATTAAGCTTTCTTTCAGTTTGAATTGTCTTAACTCTTGCGATGTCTTTTTTGACATTTCCAATTTCAGATGGATTTTCTAATTGGCCAGTTGCAAGTCTGAAACGAAGATTGAAAAGCTCACCTTGTAAATCAAATAATTTTTTATCTAAATCTTGATCTGATAAACTTCTGATTTCTTTTGCTTTCATTTTTATTCCTCCGTACCTGTCACTTCAAGTCTTTTGATGAATTTTGTTTTTACTGGAAGTTTTTGTGCTGCAAGTCTCATTGCTTCTCTTGCTATTTCTTCGCTTACTCCACTCATCTCAAATAGTACACGGCCTGGTTTTACTACTGCTACCCAATATTCTGGGGCACCTTTACCAGAACCCATTCTAACTTCTGCAGGTTTTTTAGATACTGGTTTATCTGGGAATACTTTAATCCAGATGTTACCACCTCTTTTTATATATCTTGTCATCGCACGACGGGCAGCTTCTATTTGGTTTGCTGTCATCCAGCAAGCTTCAAGGGCTTGTAAACCGTATTCGCCATAAGCTAATTGGTTTCCCTTTTGAGCTTTACCTTTCATTCTGCCTCTATGTTGTCTACGATATTTAACTCTTTTAGGCATTAACATAAGTTATCTCTCCTTATATAAATACTATTTGCTAGTATTTTCGTTTGATTTTCTGCTAGGACGTCTATTATTATTTCTTCTTTTTCTATTTTTGTTATTTGCAGGTGTTTTCATTTTTGGTTCACGTACAGCTTTTTCTCCTGGAAGAATTTCACCTTTGTAAATCCATACTTTGCAGCCGATTTTTCCATATTCTGTATCAGCTTCTGCAAATCCATAATCGATGTCAGCTCTTAGTGTTT
The DNA here is from genome assembly GCF_902500265.1 of Anaerococcus sp. Marseille-P9784. Taxonomy (NCBI): domain Bacteria; kingdom Bacillati; phylum Bacillota; class Tissierellia; order Tissierellales; family Peptoniphilaceae; genus Anaerococcus; species Anaerococcus sp. Marseille-P9784. The sequence continues at coordinate 279,408 of NZ_CABVOZ010000001.1, forward strand.
GAAGTGGAATTGTTCCTTCGGAATATCCTTCGCTTCTTGCCATATCAGCTCCACCTAGACGGCCACTTACCATTGTTTTTATACCTTTTGCTCCTGCTCTCATTGTACGTTGAATAGGTTGTTTCATAGCACGTCTAAATGCTACCCTGTTTTCTAACGCAGATGCAATATTTTCTGCAACTAGTTGAGCGTTGAGGTCTTGGTATTTTATTTCTTCAACATTTATGATTGTTCTTTTACCTGGAGCAACTTTTTCGATTTTTTTCTTTAATTCTTCGATTCCTGCTCCACCTTTGCCTATTACCATTCCTGGTTTTCCAGCAAAGATTGTGATCTTTAGATTGTTTACTGCTCTTTCGATTTCTACATCAGCAATACCCGCATCATAAAGTTCTTTTTTTATTAATTTTCTGATATTGTAATCCTCTACCAAAAGATCTGAGAAGTCTTTTTTGTCAGCAAACCACTTGCTATCCCAGTCTTTGATAACTCCAACTCTATATCCTTTTGGGTTTACCTTTTGGCCCATTATTTCCTCCTAGTCTTCTATATTTTCGATTAGTACACCGATGTGGCTACTTCTCTTAAGTATTGGATAAGCTGCGCCTTTAGCTTTTGGTCTCCATCTTTTCATTGTTGGAGCATCATTTGCATATGCTTTTTTTACATATAAGCTTTCTCTGTTTAGATTGTTATTGTTTTCAGCATTTGCAATAGCGCTTTGTAATACATCAAATAGTAGTTTTGCACCTTTTTTGTTTGTAAACTTTAGGATGTTTAGTGCTTCATCTACTTGCTTACCTCTGATTTCTTTTGCTATATAGTTAACTTTTAGAGGAGATATTCTTTGATATTTAGCTTCTGCTTTTACTTCCATTTTTATCTCCTAACGCATTTTGCTTTTCATTTCAGTTGCCTTTTTAGCGTGGCCCCTGAAGGTTCTTGTTGGTACGAATTCACCAAGTTTATGTCCTACCATATCTTCTGTGATATATATTGGAACGTGTTTTCTACCATCATGAACTGCTATTGTGTGTTCTACAAATTCAGGGAATATTGTAGAACGTCTTGACCATGTTCTTATAACTTTTTTCTCATTTTTTTCATTTAATTCTTCAATTTTTTTCATTAAATGATCATCGACAAATGGTCCTTTTTTAATTGATCTAGCCATTATATCCCCCTATTTCTCGTTTCTTCTTCTTACTATATATTGAGTAGAAGCTTTTTTGTTATTACGTGTTTTAAGACCGATTGCTTTTTGACCCCAAGGTGTCATTGGTGCAGGACGACCTACTGGTGTTCTACCTTCACCACCACCATGTGGATGGTCTACTGGGTTCATTGCTGATCCTCTTACATGAGGTCTTTTGCCTAGATATCTAGATTTTCCAGCTTTTCCTAATCTTATAAGTTCGTGTTCTTGATTTCCAACTGTTCCTATTGTTGCTTTGCAATTTAGGTGGATTAATCTTGTTTCACCAGATGGAAGTCTAAGTGTTGCAAACTTACCTTCTTTAGCCATTAGTTGAGCTCCAACTCCTGCACTTCTTACTAGTAGTGCGCCTTGGCCTGCTCTAAGCTCAATGTTGTGAACTGTTGTACCAACTGGTATGTCTTTTAGTTCTAGAGCATTTCCTGGTTTGATATCAGCATGTTCTCCTGATAAAATCTCATCTCCAACATTTAGTCCTTTTGGAGCTAAGATATATCTTTTTTCTCCATCTTTGTAAGCAAGTAGAGCAATGTTTGCAGATCTGTTTGGATCGTATTCTATAGTTTTAACTCTTGCAGGGATACCATCTTTATCTCTTTTGAAGTCAATTATTCTATATTTTCTTTTTACTCCGCCACCTCTAAATCTTACAGTGGTTCTTCCAGTGTTGTTACGTCCACCTTTGCTTTTTAGATCAACTGTAAGAGATTTTTCTGGTTTGTTTGTTGTTATTTCTTCGAATGTTGAAACAGACATATTTCTATGGCCGTTTGAGGTTGGTTTTAATTTTCTTATAGGCATTTAAATCCTCCTTATAGACCTTCGAAGTATTCGATTTCAGCACTATCACTTGTTAATGTTACGATAGCCTTTTTCCAATCTGCTCTTTTACCATAACCAAAACGTGTTCTTACTTTTTTGCCTCTGTAGTTCATTGTTCTAACTTTTTTAACTTTAACTCCGTCAAAAATAGCTTCGATTGCTGCTTTGATTTCTGGTTTGTTGGCATTTTTGTCTACTTCAAAAGTGTATTTATTTTCATCTAGCAATCCCATGGATTTTTCTGTTATTATTGGTCTTTTTATTATTTCATAAGGTGATTTCATTAGATAAATACCTCCTCAAGCTTAGCAATTGCATCTTTTGTAATTACTAACTTGTTATGTCTTAATAGATCATATACATTTATAAGGTTTGCAGCACTTACATCAACGCCTTCAATGTTTCTAAATGATCTATAAATTACTTGATCATTTTCAGCTGTAACGATGTAAGCTTTTTTACCAGCATCAATGTTGTTTAAGATTTCTGCTGCAGCTTTTGTTTTAAATGTATCTAATTTTAATTCGTCTAAAACTACTAATTCATTATCATTAACTTTTGATGTAAGAACTGAATAAAGTGCCTTACGTCTAAGTTTCTTTGGAACACTGTAGCTATAATCACGTGGTTTTGGTGCAAATACAACACCACCACCTGTGTAGTGAGGAGCTCTTATAGAACCTTGACGAGCTCTACCTGTTCCTTTTTGTCTAAATGGTTTACGTCCACCACCACGAACTTCAGCACGTGTTTTAGCAGATTGTGTACCTTGTCTTTTATTAGCTAGTTGGTTTTTTACAACTTCGTAAACTGTGTGTTCACTTATTTTAGTAGCAAATAGAGTTTCATTTAGCTCTAATTCACCAACATTTTCTCCTTTTATATTTAATACGTTAACTTTAGGCATTGCTTCCTCCTTAGTTTTGACCCTTTACGGCTTGTTTTACTTCAACAAGGCCACCTTTAGGTCCTGGAACCGCACCTTTAACTAGGATGTAAGAATCTTCACTATTTACTTTAACTACTTTTAAGTTTTGAATAGTTACTCTTTCATTTCCCATTTTTCCTGAGCCTTTTCTACCTTTGAATACTCTAGCTGGATCTGATCCTGCTGCACGAGCACCGGCTACTCTGTGAGATTTTGAACCGTGAGCTTGTGGACCTCTACCATAGTTCCATCTTTTGATAGCGCCTTGAGTTCCCTTGCCCTTGCTTATTGCAACAACATCTACGATTTCGCCTTCTTCAAAGATATCAACGTTAACTTTATCGCCAACTGCTAGGTCAACTTGGTCATTTCCAAAGTTTACTTCTCTTAAATATCTCTTATAAGGTGCGCCTGCTTTGTCAAAATGTCCTCTTTGAGGTTTTTTAACATTCTTTTCTTTCTTGTCCATATAGCCAATTTGAGCTGCGTTGTAACCATCAACTTCATCAGTTTTTACTTGTACAACCACATTTTCATCAGCTTTTAGAACAGTGACAGGAGTTATAACTCCGTCTTCATCGATGACTTGAGTCATGCCTACTTTTGTTGTAAATATACTCTTCACTTGAGTACCTCCTTAATTACAGCGGATTGAACTATCAATCATTCTAATTACAGTTATTATAACTTAATTTCGATATCAACACCTGCAGGTAAGTTTAATTTCTTAAGTGCATCAAGTGTTTTTGCATTTGGGCTAATGATATCGATTAATCTTTTATGAGTTCTTTGTTCAAACTGTTCTCTAGAGTCTTTGTATTTGTGGACTGCTCTTAAGATTGTAATCTTTTCTACTTCTGTTGGAAGTGGAATTGGTCCAGATACTTCTGCTCCGCTTCTTTTAACCGCTTCTACGATTTTCTCTGCTGAGCTATCGATAACTTCGTGATCGTAAGCTCTTAGTCTAATTCTGATTTTTTGTTTGTTAGCCATTTTCCTCTCTCTTTCTTTACCACCCATCCGGGCGTTTGATATAATTTGGAAATCACTTAGAATGATCTCTAAGCTTGCTAGGCAAAAGTTCCCTTGACCCTCGGCCTAGGATTCAAGCAACATTTTGCTTCAAAGCACCTATATATAATACAACAAAGGAGCTTGCTTTTCAAGTGCTTTTTTTTATTTTATATATATTTTTTTAAAAAAATGAAGATATATAAAAAAAGAGCCATTAAAGGCTCTTTTAATTAAATTTTTTAATCTTTTTTAAACAATATGTTATAGGCGCTTTCGTCCAAATCTTTTCCTATAAACACTAATGTAGGTTCTGATAATTTCCCTTCATATTTTTCTACATTGAATTTCCCATTTACTACATCAACTTTGATCATTTTCTCACCTACATTTACAAGACCCTTAGCTCTGATTAATTTTCCAAACCTATTTTGACAAACTGCGTTTAGGTTTGTTCCAAGTTCATTAAAATCTTTGAAAACTACATTTTCATACGCCAAATTATCAAGGTGTAAATGTTTATAGTCCCCTCTTATTAGAGATTCTTTATCATATTCTCCAATAAGAGAGTCCCATTCTTTTTTATCAAAATCATTGTAGTGGATGGTAAAAACTTTTGCTTTTGTTAACTCTTCAAGTTTTTTTGCTTCTTTTTCTATTTTTTCTGTACTTATATTTTCAGTTTTTGATAATAGTATATAGGATGAATTTTGGATTTGATCAAGGAAAAGTTCTCTATATTCTTCCATTATCTTGTCAATGCTATAATAGTCAACTATAGATATAGGCTTTAAAAGTTCAATTTTTTCATATTCAATTGGGCTGATATTATCAATTATTTTTGAAAGATAACCTAAGCCTGTCGGTTCTATTATCAAGTATTCTGGATTTATTGTATTTTCTATGCTCATAACCGTTGTTGCAAAGTCTTTTTGTTTTGAACAACAAATGCAACCTTCTTCTAAAGATACAATCTCTTTGCCAGTATTTTTTAATAATTCTTTATCCACATTTGCCTTAGCATAGTCATTTTCTAGAATTACTAGATTGTCCAATTTTTTTGATAATTTCTTTATAAAGGTTGTTTTTCCACTTCCCAAAAATCCTGATACTATTATTATTTTCATCTAATTTTCCATCAAATCTTCTGCTACGATTACGACTGGTTTTATTAAATCAGCTGGCTTATCCTTCATTAGATATAAAGCTTCTTCAACTTTTTCAAATCCATAAAGTTTATGAGTAACAAGTTTTGAAAGATCTAATTTGCCACAAGAAACAAGTTTAGCAAGTTTTTCCATTCTTAGTCTTCCACCAGGAGTTAGGCCTCCGTTTATTGCCTTATGACCCATTCCAACTCCCCACTCAACTCTTGGAATTTTAATATAATCACCACCGTCAAGATAGTTTACGTTACCAATTTTTGCACCTGGTTTCATAGCTTTGATTGCTTCTTCAAATGTATCTACTGTTCCACCTGCAATTATAACTCTATCAACACCCTTACCATTTGTAAGTTTTAAAACTTGTTCAGAAATTGATCCGTCTTTGTAAGAGATTATATCTGTTGCTCCATAAAATTTAGCGGCTTCTACGCAATTTGGGCGAGTTCCTACTGCATAAATTCTACTTGCTCCTCTAAGGTTAGCTCCTGCAACTGACATTAATCCAACAGGGCCTATTCCAATTACCAATACTTCATCACCGAATTGAACATCAGCTTGTTCAACTCCGTGAAAACCTGTTGTAACCATATCTGATAACATTGGAGCTAAAACTGGATCGACTCCTTCAGGAATTAAGGCAAGGTTAGCATCAGCATCATTTACATGGAATAATTCAGCAAATACACCGTCTTTGAAATTTGAAAATTTCCAACCTGCAAGCATTCCACCTGAGTGCATAGGAAATCCTGCTTGGCTTTCAAGAGAGGACCAATCTGGAGTTATTGCTGGAACTAAAACTCTATCTCCTGGCTTAAAATCTTTAACTAATTCTCCTACTTTTACAATTTCTCCGGCAGCTTCATGACCTAAAATCATGTCGTGTCTATCTCCTATCGCTCCTTCCCAAACTGTATGGATGTCAGAGCTACATGGAGCTAAAGCTATTGGTTTAACAAGAGCATCTAATGGTCCCATTTCTGGTTCCGGCTTTTCAATCCAACCTGTCTTACCAATTCCTAACATTGCAAAACCTTTCATATAAGCCTCCTTATTTTTATTTTGCTAATACTATTGTACGCAAAAATATATTGTTTGTCAATTATTTAACTTATTATTTTTTTTATTTTCTTTCCTCAATATAACTAAATATTATTCTAAAACTAACTTATTGTAAGTTTTTTCTGTTAGCTTAAAAGTAATTAAATAAAATATTATATAAAAGGCACATACTGAAACTAGGCATATCATGTATAGACTTGTGTTTGACAGACTTAATAATGCCAAGAATTTGGTAATTATTGGTATTGCAAATATGGAGTGGACAAAGGCAAATATTAGTGGTAGGAAAAATACCAGGCCCATTTGCTTTGATATAGATTTTTTGGCTTCCTTGTCAGTCATGCCAAGTTGGCGCATGGTCTTAAATCTATTTTTATCTTCTATGCCTTCTGAAAGCTGCTTGTAGTAAATGGCAAGTACCGTCGATACAATAAATCCTAAGCCAAGGATAATCCCTACAAAAAATATTCCTGCATAGACTGCCATAAAATCATTTCTGCTTCTTACATCATCACTTATATTAAACCATTGGTCACTAAATTCATTCATCAGTTTTTCACGGAGGGTATCGACTAATTCGGGATCGTATGGACCATCTACATCAAAGTTAATATGCCAATTAGGTTCAAAGCCCCCATTATCATCCAAGGCAAGAGTCTCTTTAACCTTGTCAAATTTGTCTGAATCCTTGAATACTAGCATATCTTTATTGGTCATTGTAATATCAGCTACGGCAAAAGTAATTGGATAATTTTCTCTTTTTTCCTTCTTTACCTTTAGGTCCATATCGCCAATTTTGCTGATATCGGTATGGTCATCTTTGGCAAATAATATTGCATCATAGTCCCCAAAGTCGTAAGTAGATTTTTCATCCAAAAATGTATGGATCCCATCAACTTCTTCATCCCAAGCAAAGCTAGGGTCATTGTCTAGATGATTAATCTTGCTTCCATCTCTACTTACAGGTAAGAAATTGCTCATATAAGCGTACATCTTCCCATATTTATTGTTTTCTTTTAATGTATCATCTATCAATTTTTCAAAGTGGGAAACATCATTATCTCTTGCCGGAAAGGCAATGCTGTAGTCTGTTGGGAATAGATTATCTTGGACTTCACTTATGCCAAAATATAGGGAAAATCCAGAAGTAAGGACAATAATTACCATGGTTGATAGGATTGCTATGCTTGCTAGAGTCTTGGCACTGTTTCTAACTCTATAGATGAGGCCAGAAACTGCTGTAAAGTTTTCCTTTTTGTAATAGAAGCTTTTTCTCTTTTGTAAAAGTTTCAAAATCCCAGAAACAATTACCGTAAAGGCCGCATAAGTTCCTATTATTACAAGAAGAACTGCTAAGAAAAATGTCTTTAAGGCCTGGAGAGGATTTTCGGTTGTTAGGCTTATATAATATCCTGCACCTATACACAAAATACCAAATATTCCCATAGCTAGGGGATATTTTGGAGCCTTTTGTCCAGCCTTTGATTCATATCTAAAAGACATAGGGGTAAAGTTTCTCATTTTAAGAGTTTGATCTGCTAGTAATAGGATGAAAATCCCCAGAAAAATTAATGCTGTGAGAATTAGTGGTTCTAATACAGGTAGGATTCCACTATCCAAAACATTCAATTTCAAATTCATTAATCTTATAAATCCAGCAAATACCAATTTGTATATGACAGCTGAAATAAGCGTTCCTATAAGGATTGATCTTAAGTATAAATTTACTAGTTCATAAATGTAAATCTTAATTAAATGCTTTTTTTCCATACCCAAGGTTAAATAAAGGGCAGATTCTTCAGCCTTGTTTTTTTGGATAAATTTGTAATTAGTAAGCAAAGTAATAAGGGCAAAGATCAGTAAAATGATGGATCCCAAATTCATAAGCATTGTAATTGTAGTTGATCCAAAAAAGTTTGTCATCAATGGATCGCCACTTATGGATATACATATATTTATTAGAACTATAAAAAACACTGTAGTTCCAACAAAGGGATAGTAAAGTCTCTTGTGTCTTCTTATCCCATCAATGGCTAGTCTATGGTAGAGGGAATTCATCTTATATCACCTCTTTGGAGCATTTGCATGGTGTCGGCTATCTTCTGGCTCATCTCATAGTCAGAAAAACCAGAGTTATAAAGTTCGTGGAAGATCTTGCCGTCTTTTATGAATAGAACCCTCCTTGCTCCTGAAGCTGCTTGGATGGAATGGGTTACCATTATTACAGTTTGTCCATTTTGGTTAAGCTCTTTGAAAACTTCCATCAATTCTCTAGAAGAATTAGAGTCCAGAGCACCTGTTGGTTCATCAGTAAGTAGCAATTTTGGGTTGATTATAAGGGCTCTTGCAACGGCACATCTTTGCTTTTGACCACCAGAAACTTCATAAGGATATTTGTTTAAAAGCTCATCTATCCTTAGGGGCTTGGCTACGGACAGAAGCTTCTCATCAAAACTTTTTGGATCATCTTCTGCAAGTATCAGCGGTAAAAGAATATTTTCTTTTAATGTAAGAGTATCTAAGAGGTTAAAATCTTGAAAAACAAAGCCCAAGTGTTCTCGTCTAAATTTTGAGATCTCAGAATCTTTAATTGTTGATAATTCTTTGCCTTCAAGTTTTATAGTTCCATTTGTAGGCTTGTCAAGTAAGGCTAAAAGGTTTAAAAGTGTAGTTTTCCCAGAACCCGACTCTCCCATAATTGCAATAAATTCGCCCTCTTCAACTTTAAAGCTTATTCCATTTAAGGCGTGGACATTATTAGCCGAAAACCTACTTTTGTAAATTTTTTCTAAATTTGAAACTTCTAGTAACATAAAATCTTCCTTTCTTATTCTCTCCTTTATTATAAAAAAGAAAGAAATAAAAATCCTTGCATTAAAATAACAATTTCACAATTAATGTGACAATTTGTTAGTTTAGTGCTCTTTTTAGATCCAATATTACTTCAGTTCCAATATTGACTTCTGATTTTATATAAACATCAATAGTTAATTTTTCACAGATAGTCTTTACCATATTAAGACCCAATCCTGTGGATTTCTGGTAAATCCTGCCATTATAACCTGTATATGATTTTTCAAAAACTCTATTTAGATCTTCTTTTCTAATACCTATGCCAGTATCTTTTATAACAAGTTCACTTTCTTTAAGAAAAATAGAAATTTCTCCATTTTTTGTATATTTATTGGCATTTGAAAATATTTGATCAAGAAGAAAACCAAACCATTTTTTATCTGTAGTTATTTTCACATTAGTTTCTTTGAAATTTATTTTGTTCTTTCTTAAAATAAAAACTTTGGAATATTTCTTGATAGATGTTCTAATTATTTCATCTAAGCTCAGATTTTCAAAGACATAATCAGTTGTTTTAGATTCCAACCTAAAATATGATAAAAGTGTTTGCATATACTCCTCAATTTCAAAAATTTCAGCCTTAGCTTGATGAATATCGATTGGATAATCATCTAATATCAGATTTAAAGAAAACAAGGGGGTTTTTATCTGATGGGTCCACATTGTCATATAATCTTTGAAATCTTCAATTTTTTTTGAATAATCATTGGAAAGTTCCACTTTTTCAGAAAACTCCTTGTTTAATAAATCATATACTTCAGAATTTTTAATAAACTCTGGTGGATTTTTGCTAGGGTCATTTATCCAATCAAGTAGCTTTTCTTTGGTATTTTTATAATTATTGTAAGATAAAACCATATAGGTTAAAAAAATAAAACAAGAAATTAGACAAATATATAAAAGATATTTGTAATCTATACCCAAATTTTTGGAAAATATAAGCAAAAGAACAAAAATCCCAAAGACAATTAGTTCTAGCTTTTTTAGTCTTATAAATCTACTCAGATCTTTCAAGATAATAGCCCACTTTCTTTTTTGTTTTGATTAAGTTTCTTAAGCCAATTTCTTCAAGTTTTTTTCTTAGCCTCATAATGTTAACCGTTAGAGTATTATCATCTATAAATTCGTCAGTTTGCCATATCTTATCCATAAATTCTTCCCTCTTAAAAACTTTTCTAGGACTTTTAAACATCATTTCCAATATCATAAACTCATTTTTGCTAAGTGCTATTTCATATTCATTATATTTTAAGGTCATTTTTTCCCTATCAAGGGATAAATCTTGATATATCAAATTATCATAAACTTCAACATACTCGTAAGTTCTTCGTAATAGTGCCTTTATTTTTGCAACTAGCAAATCCAAATCAAAAGGTTTGGTTATATAATCGTCAGCTCCCATATTCATCGCCATAATCTTGTTAAGATTTATGCTTGCTGAGGAAATAAATATAATGGGAATTTTAGAAATCGACCTTATTTTCTCACACCAATGATAACCATTAAAAAACGGCAATGAAATATCTATCAAAAGTAAGTCCGCCTTGAAATTTATAAATTCGTCAAAAACATTTTCAAAATCTTTGACTCCCGATACAATAAAATTCCAACTTTCTAAATATTTTTTTATAGCCTTAAAAATAACTTCATCATCTTCTATAATAAAAATACGAAATTCTTTCATATTCACCTCTTCTTATTAAAAAGTTAATCGTAAAATTAAAAAATCCTCCTAATTATTATATAATTAGAAAGATATTTTACTAATTTTAAATTTTATTTATGGTAGGGGTGATTGTTGATTATCCTAAAGGCTCTATAAATTTGCTCAAGCAAAATAACTCTCATCAGCTGGTGAGGAAAAGTCATTTTTGAAAATGACAATTTGTAATTTGCTCTTTGACTAACATCTTTGCTTAGGCCATTTGAGCCGCCTATGACAAAAACTAAATTTCTGCCAAAGCCTTCAAGCATTTCATTTTGTATAAATTTGGCAAATTCTTCGCTTGCCATTTGTTTGCCCAAAATTTCTAGACTTACAAGATAATCATCATCGCTTATTTTTGCTAAAATCCTATCCCCTTCTATTTCTTTAACTTTTTCAATTTCTTTTTGGCTTAAATTTTCAGCTGCAGGCTCATCAGCTACTTCTATAATTTCAATATCATTATAAGGACTCATTCTTTTTAGATATTCATCTATGGATGCTCTAAAAAATTTTTCCTTTATTTTGCCTACTCCAATAATTTTTATTTTCATTTTTAACTTAACTAATGTTATCCAATTAACTGAATATATGAAACATAAGAATCGTAAATCTTGCTAAAGCCTTCATTGATCAAGGCTTTTTTTACCATTTCTTTTATTTCAGAAGTTTTAAAAACCTTTCTTTGGTAAGATTTCATACTTTTTCTTACATCTTCCATAATATTGTTTAAGTCGGAAGTGTTTAAGTATTGGTCTTTAGACTTTGCTGCATCTTTAATAGATCTAAGGATCTTATCTTCAGAAAATTCTTCCAAATTTCCAGATCTTTTTATTACATACATATTTTTATCGTAAATACTAGATAAAAATTCTGAAACCACATCCATTTGCAAATTTTCAGTTTCCTTTAGTACGTCTGTAATATCGTAATTTTTATCATTGAAATAATCTATAATTAATTGAGTAAGTTCACGCATTTTTTTGCCTCTTTTCTATAGCTTTCTATAAATATACCCAATTTATTGTTAAGATTGATTTTTTTAAGATTCTTTAAAGCTAGCATTTGCTAAGTAAACACCAGCTACAATAATTATTCCACCTATAAGTTGAGAAATTGTAAGCTTTTCCCCTAACAAGGATACTCCTGCTAGAACTGAAACAACGGTAGATATCCCAATAAAAGAAGAAGTCTTATTTACACCGATATTTGCTATCGCAAAATTTGATAAGAAAAACGCAAAAACTGAGCAGCCTATTCCTTGAAACAAAATAGCTTTTATCAAATTTTTATCACTTACAGCCAAAGCTAAAGTAGAAGAAAGATTTCCATTATGAATTGCCTCAGCTAGGGCAAGTATAATAAAGAAAATGCAACCGCAAGTTATCATTGCATATGTGATTTCAACACTTGTAAAATCACTAAGCTTAGAAACAGTAACGCTATACATAGAATAAGCAGCTACTGCAATAAGCAAAAATAAATAACCTTTTAATGAAAAACTAGAATCAGTGCTTACTGCAAAAACTGTTATCATAACACCAACTAAGGTTACAAGAATGCCAGAAATTTGAGTTTTACTTGGTTTTTCCTTTAAAAAGATAGTAGAGGCAGTCAAAGAAGCAACAGGAATACAAGCTAGAAAAATACCACTTTCAGAAGCAGTAGAATTAGCTATTCCGATAGTTTCACCAATAAAATAACAACAAGGATCAATAATTCCCAAAATTATAAGTGGTAAAATGCTCTTGCCCTTAAAATTTATTTTCACAACTTTAATAACCACTAAGATACTCATAACAACAAAGGCAACAAAAAACCTAAAAGCTAAAAGAGAAAACTCGCTAGTAGATTGGGTGGCTTGCTTAGTAAAAATATAAGATAAACCAAAAATAGCTTCACAAGAAATAGCAGCTAAGATTCCAAGCCTTATAGATCTTTGATCATGATTTTTCAAAATATCCTCCACAAAAAATAATTACCTTAATATAATAACACAATATGTAAATAAAAGGTAATGCTAAAAAATAAATCTTTAGAAAAAATATGATAATAGACTATTGAAATAAGGAAATCATAATATTGAAAATTTGAATAAAAATAGGACAAAGAAAAATCCCAATAAAAATGGCACAAATGTGGCAGAAGTTTATTAACTTAAACTCTGCAAGAACCCTTAGAACTTTGAAATATTGCATTTAAAATTTCTGAGAAGAACAATATATTAAAAATTTATATAAACATGAACTTCTCGAAATCCATAAATTCATAGATCTAAGACCTAGACGACTACATCTATAAAGAATTACTAAAAATAGAATTATAATTCAAAATTACCCACACGTTGCCCACAGACAAAAATAGAAATATTGAAATATCAACACTCCCGCAAAATTCATTGTGACCTCCAGGGACTCGAACCCTGGACCTAGTCCGCTGTGCGGTTTCAGATGCTTGCATCTGAAATCTCTGAGGTGAACGAAGTGAACCCAGAGAACTGTTAAGAGCCGAAAGGCTCATAACCGGTTCGTAAATATGTACCGTTCATTATATAAAAAAGCACCATCAAAGATGGTGCGAATCTGGTGGGCCTTTAGAAACCCGAACCCTGGACCTAGTCCGCTGTGCGGTTTAAGATGCTTGCATCTGAAATCTCTGAGGTGAACGAAGTGAACCCAGAGAACTGTTAAGAGCCGAAAGGCTCATAACCGGTTCGTAAATATGTACCGTTCATTATATAAAAAGAAAAGCACCATCAAAGATGGTGCGAATCTGGTGGGCCTCCAGGGACTCGAACCCTGGACCTACCGGTTATGAGCCGGGCGCTCTAACCGACTGAGCTAGAGGCCCACAAATTGAAATGGATGCTATAAAAACTTTAAAAAAATATGGTGGACCTGAGTAGACTCGAACTACCGACCTCACGCTTATCAGGCGTGCGCTCTAACCACCTGAGCTACAGGTCCATAAAAAATATAAAATTGGCAGGGGAGACAGGATTTGAACCCGCGACATCCGGTTTTGGAGACCGACGTTCTGCCAGCTGAACTACTCCCCTAAGATTATCAACATAATAACCTAACTCCACGGATTATAATTAACCCAATCTTTTTTACTGGTGCCCAGAGGCGGAATCGAACCACCGACACGAGGATTTTCAGTCCTCTGCTCTACCGACTGAGCTATCTGGGCAAAATTATGGCGGAGAAGGAGGGATTTGAACCCTCGCATCCCTTTTGAAAGGATCTACTCCCTTAGCAGGGGAGCCTCTTCAGCCACTTGAGTACTTCTCCAAAATCAATTAACAATTTATTATTAAGCATTAAAAATAATAAGTTCTATCTGGCGGAGAGGAAGGGATTCGAACCCTTGTGAGCCAATGACTCTAACGGTTTTCAAGACCGCCCCGTTATGACCGCTTCGGTACCTCTCCAAATATTTATAAAAGTATTCAAATGGCAAAAAGATAAATGCTTTTTGATAATAGATGAGCCTATCTCATATGAAATAGGCTTATCTTAAATGGTGACCCATCGGAGATTCGAACTCCGGACACCCTGATTAAAAGTCAGGTGCTCTACCGACTGAGCTAATGGATCATATGGCTGGGATAGCAGGACTCGAACCTACGCATACCAGAGTCAAAGTCTGGTGCCTTACCGACTTGGCTATATCCCAATATAAAACATACAAAGATATTATACAAGATATAGGTCATCTTGCAAATCCTATTAACAATTATTATTGGCGCGCCTGGGAGGAATCGAACCCCCGGCACACGGATTAGAAGTCCGTTGCTCTATCCAGCTGAGCTACAGGCGCATATTTTATGGAGCGGGTGAAGGGAATCGAACCCTCGCAACCAGCTTGGAAGGCTGGGGCTCTACCACTGAGCTACACCCGCATACTCAAAATAGAAAACATGCAATAAATAACTTTATTTGGTGGGGATGAGCGGATTCGAACCACTGAAAGCAAAGCTAACGGATTTACAGTCCGTCCCATTTGGCCAACTCTGGAACATCCCCAAATATTAAATTATTGGAGCTGATGATAGGACTTGAACCTACAACCTATTGATTACAAATCAATTGCTCTGCCAATTGAGCTACATCAGCATATTGGATCACTATTGCAATCCAAATGGCGACTCGGATGGGGATCGAACCCACGACCTCCGCCGTGACAGGGCGGCATTCTAACCAGCTGAACTACCGAGCCATAAAACTGTTTTAAACTAGAAAATGCTTATTAAATAGACATTAAATGTTTAATTGGTGGAAGTAACAGGGCTCGAACCTGTGACCCCCTGCTTGTAAGGCAGATGCTCTCCCAACTGAGCTATACTTCCATAATGGTGACCCTACCGGGATTTGAACCCGGGATACCACCGTGAAAGGGTGGTGTCTTAACCGCTTGACCATAGGGCCGTGTCAAATGACAAAAATAATTATAACATATTTAAAATCATATTGCAAGTTTTTTTTAAATAATGGTTGCGGGAGCTGGATTTGAACCAACGACCTCCGGGTTATGAGCCCGACGAGCTACCAAACTGCTCTATCCCGCGATAATTTAACAGAAAATTTGGTGCCGAGGACCGGAATCGAACCGGTACGATGTTTGACCATCGCAGGATTTTAAGTCCTGTGCGTCTGCCAGTTCCGCCACCCCGGCACGTATAACATTAAATAATTGGCGCTCAGGGTGGGACTCGAACCCACAACCTACCGGTTAACAGCCGGGTGCTCCACCATTGAGCTACCTAAGCATATTTTTTTTGTGTTCATTTAATTTTCTACTAGCCTATTGGCTAGTAGTTTTTAAATGTTTAGCAGCTTCCTACTCTACCGGGAGGCTTCCCTCCGAGTACCATCGGCGTTGTTGGGCTTAACTTCTGTGTTCGGTATGGTTACAGGTGTATCCCCAGCGCTATCGCCACTATATTCATGACCCTAACCCAATTTACGAAGTAAATTGCTGGTAGGTCAGATGTCGAGCTGTTTCAAATCTTTGATTTGTCAAAGCTCCGACCTGTCAACTTTTAGTTTCGGTTTGTTTTTTGAACCTTCTAGATAGCAAGCAATATTTCCAGTCAAGTTTTAATGGTTAGTATCCTTTAGCTTAATACATTACTGTACTTACACCTTGGACCTATCTAAGGTATTTTCTTTACCTTCTTTGAGAAATCTTATCTTGAGGGTTGCTTCGTACTTAGATGCTTTCAGTACTTATCAATTCCATACTTAGCTACCCAGCTATGCTTCTGGCGAAACAACTGGTGCACCAGTGGTATGTCCATCCCGGTCCTCTCGTACTAGGGACAGCTCCTCGCAAATTTCTTACGCCCACGCTGGATAGGGACCGAACTGTCTCACGACGTTCTGAACCCAGCTCGCGTGCCTCTTTAATGGGCGAACAGCCCAACCCTTGGGACCTACTTCAGCCCCAGGATGAGACGAGCCGACATCGAGGTGCCAAACCTCCCCGTCGATGTGGACTCTTGGGGGAGATAAGCCTGTTATCCCCGGGGTAGCTTTTATCCGTTGAGCGATGGCCCTTCCATTCGGAACCACCGGATCACTAAGTCCGTATTTCTACTCTGCTTGATTTGTTTATCTCGCAGTTAAGCTCGCTTGTGCCTTTGTACTCTGCGAATGGTTTCCGTCCATTCTGAGCGAACCTTTGAACGCCTCCGTTACTTTTTGGGAGGCGACCGCCCCAGTCAAACTGCCCAACTGACAATGTCCAATGCCCAGCTTCATGGGTTATTGTTAGAATTTTGATATTAGAGGGTTGGTATCCCAAGGGTGACTTCGCCTACACTGGCGTGCAGGTTTCATTGTCTCCCAACTATCCTGTACGTCTAATCTCAAAATCCAATATCAGCCTACAGTAAAGCTCCACGGGGTCTTTCCGTCCTAGCGTGGGTAAGTCGCATCTTCACGACTACTACAATTTCACCGGATCCTTTGTTGAGACAGTGCCCAAATCGTTACACCTTTCGTGCGGGTCGGAACTTACCCGACAAGGAATTTCGCTACCTTAGGACCGTTATAGTTACGGCCGCCGTTTACTGGGGCTTAAGTTCTAAGCTTCGTCTTACGACTAACTCTTCCCCTTAACCTTCCAGCACCGGGCAGGTGTCAGCTCCTATACTTCATCTTGCGATTTTGCAGAAACTTGTGTTTTTGGTAAACAGTCGCTTGGGCCTGGTTTCTGTGGCCAGATCGCTCTGGCTCCCCTTCTTGCGAACTTACGGGGATATTTTGCCGAGTTCCTTAACAAAGGTTCTTCCGCGCGTCTTGGTATTCTCTACCTCCCTACCTGTGTCGGTTTTGGTACGGGCGCTTTGGTCTTGATAGTGACTTTTCTTGGCAATTTGAATTTAACTATTTCTCTACTTGTGTTTTCGATGCCTATCGCACATTGGCTGCTGATCAGCGGATTTGCCTACTGAAAAGCCTTTGTGTTTAGACTGCCATCCATCAGGCAGCTAGTGTGTCCTCTTGCGTCATCACATCTCTTTTACGACTTTAAGCGGTACAGGATTTTAAACCTGTTGTCCATCGGCTACGCCTTTCGGCCTTGCCTTAGGTCCCGACTTTCCCTGAGGGGACGAGCCTTGCTCAGGAGTCCTTAGGGTTTCGACGGGAGAGATTCTCACTCTCCTTCTCGCTACTCATGCCAGCATTCTCTCTTGTATAGGCTCCACTTTTGTTTTCACTTTGGCTTCTTCGCTTATACAATGCTCCTCTACCACTGATAGAGAGTTTAAATCTATTCATAAGTAACCATGTTTTCGGTTTTGGAATTCTTTTACCAGGTTCATACTTTTGTATGTCTGTTTTTCGGTGATAATTGAGTTTACAACTTACCTTTATCTTTGTGTTTGATATTTGCGTATTTTTTTATAACTCGTTTATCTTGATTGTTTTTTTATATTTCCTAGTTAAGTTTTCTTTTGCCTTTTTTTATGGTTTCCTTTTTATGAGATAGATTTAAATTCTCTATCAATCCGAAGCTTCGGTACTGGATTTTAGCCCCGTTTATTTTCGGCGCAAACCCACTTGACCAGTGAGCTATTACGCATTCTTTAAATGTATGGCTGCTTCTAAGCCAACGTCCTGGTTGTCTTAGTAGGTTCACATCCTTTTCCACTTAATCCAGATTTTGGGACCTTAGCTGTCGGTCTGGGCTGTTTCCCTTTCGACTTAGGAGCTTATCCCTCTAAGTCTGACTCCATGATTTGATTTTTTGGCATTCGGAGTTTGATAGGCTTTGGTACGGTAACCGCCCTAGGCCATTCAGTGCTCTACCTCCTTAAATCTTTGATCATAGGCTAGCCCTAAAGCTATTTCGAGGAGAACCAGCTATCTCCGGGTTCGTTTGGTTTTTCGCCCCTAGCCACAGTTCATCCGATGCGTTTTAAACCGCACCCGGTTCGAGCCTCCAGTGAATTTTACTTCACCTTCACTCTGACCATGGCTAGATCACCCGGTTTCGGGTCTATCATATTAAACTTTCGCCCTGTTAAGACTCGCTTTCGCTTTGACTTCACATCTTAAATGCTTAATCTTGCTTGATATGATAACTCGCTGGCCCATTCTACAAAAGGTACGACATCAATCTTTTGATCTCTGTCTGATTGTAGGCTTAAGGTTTCAGGTTCTATTTCACTCCCCTTGCGGGGTTCTTTTCACCTTTCCCTCACGGTACTTGTTCGCTATCGGTCACATGTTAGTATTTAGCCTTAGGGGATGGGCCCCCTATCTTCACAGCAAATTCCTCGTGTTCACTGCTACTTGCTCCCAAAAATATGCTTTCTTTCGTCTACAAGACTTTCACTTTCTTTGGTTCATTTTCCCAAATGATTTGACTAAAAAACTTATTTCTTATTGGGTTGGGCTGTTTTCTTTTCGCTCGCCGCTACTTGGAAAATCGAGTTTTCTTTCTTTTCCTCCTGCTACTTAGATGTTTCAGTTCGCAGGGTCTTGCTTCATAAGACTATGTGTTTATCTTATGATGTCTAATTCTTCATTAGACGGGTTTCCCCATTCGGAGACCTAGGGGTTATGGCTTTTTGTGAGCTTTCCCTAGTTTTCGTTCACTTACGTCCTTCTTCGCCTTCATGTGCCAAGGCATCCACCTTGAGCCCTTTGTTTCTTGACTGGAAATATTGTTTGCTATTTAGTTTTTTCTCATTTCTGAGTGGTTCGGTTTTCTAGTTAATTAGTTTCCTTTTTAACTAGTTGGTGGAGGTAAAGAGATTCGAACTCTTGACCCCCTGCGTGCAAGGCAGGTGCTCTCCCAGCTGAGCTATACCCCCATGTAATATCAATGATTATTTTTCTTTTCTAATTTTTGAGAATAACCTGTCATTCTCGAAAGCTAGCGGCTTGCCGCTAGCTCTTCCTTAGAAAGGAGGTGATCCAGCCGCACCTTCCGATACGGCTACCTTGTTACGACTTCACCCCAGTTACTGACCCTACCTTCGACTGCTGCATCCTTAACGGTTTGCTCACAGGCTTCGGGTATTGCCAACTCCCATGGTGTGACGGGCGGTGTGTACAAGACCCGGGAACGCATTCACCGCGACATGCTGATTCGCGATTACTAGCAACTCCAACTTCATGATCTCGAGTTGCAGAGATCAATCCGAACTGGGACAGGCTTTTTGAGGTTCGCTTGATTTTGCAATTTCGCTGCTCTCTGTTCCTGCCATTGTAGCACGTGTGTAGCCCAAGTCATATAGGGCATGATGATTTGACGTCATCCCCACCTTCCTCCGGTTTGTCACCGGCAGTATTGCTAGAGTCCCCAACTTAATGATGGTAACTAGCCATAAGGGTTGCGCTCGTTATGGGACTTAACCCAACATCTCACGACACGAGCTGACGACAACCATGCACCACCTGTAATACAGTTGGCCGAAGCCATAAGATAATATCTCTATTACCCTCCGTATTATGTCAAGACTTGGTAAGGTTTTTCGCGTTGCTTCGAATTAAACCACATGCTCCGCTGCTTGTGCGGGTCCCCGTCAATTCCTTTGAGTTTCACACTTGCGTGCGTACTCCCCAGGCGGAGTGTTTATTGCGTTAGCTGCGGCACCCAGATTTACTCCAGACACCTAACACTCATCGTTTACGGCGTGGACTACCAGGGTATCTAATCCTGTTTGCTACCCACGCTTTCGTACCTCAGCGTCAGAATATGACCAGAAAGTCGCCTTCGCCACCGGTATTCCTCCTAATATCTGCGCATTTCACCGCTACACTAGGAATTCCACTTTCCCTTTCATTTCTCAAGTTATACAGTTTTAGAAGCTTACTATAGTTGAGCTATGGGATTTCACTTCTAACTTATTTAACCGCCTACGTACCCTTTACGCCCAATGATTCCGGACAACGCTTGGTCCATACGTATTACCGCGGCTGCTGGCACGTATTTAGCCGGACCTTATTCGTATAGTACTGTCATTTTCTTCCTATACAAAAGATTTTTACAACCCGAAGGCCTTCTAAATCACGCGGCGTCGCTGCATCAGGGTTTCCCCCATTGTGCAAAATTCCCCACTGCTGCCTCCCGTAGGAGTCTGGGCCGTGTCTCAGTCCCAATGTGGCCGTACACTCTCTCAAGCCGGCTACTGATCGTTGCCTTGGTAGGCTTTTATCTTACCAACTAGCTAATCAGACGCAAGTCCATCTTAGAGCGAGATTCTTTGATAAGGCTATCATGCGATCGCTTTATGTTATTGGGTATTATTCTCAGTTTCCTAAGGCTATCCCCATCTCTAAGGCAGGTTACTCACGTGTTACTCACCCGTTCGCCACTAATCCACTTATTTTCATTCCGAAGAATTCAAATGAGTTTCATCGTTCGACTTGCATGTGTTATGCACGCCGCCAGCGTTTATCCTGAGCCAGGATCAAACTCTCATGAAAATTTATATGAGAGCTTTTGATTCAAGCTCTTTCATTTACACTGATTTAATCAATGCGTGATTTTGTTTTAGAAATCAACTTGGTTTAAATTTGTTTATTTAAGGTTGATTATATTTTTTTATAATCATTGATATTATGTTTTTGGATATATTCTAATATCCGGTTCTTTGCGGTTCTTTGGGAACCGACTTTTATAGTCTACTACTATTTTGTTCGCTTGTCAAATCTTTTTTGCATTTTTTTACAAAAGTTTTACTTAGCTTACAAAATTTTAATGTGTTGACTAGTTTAGTCTACCATCTTTTTTTAATCTTGTCAATAGTTTTTTAATTTTTTATTTTTCTTCGGGGTTTTTTTATTCTTCTTCGGGATTATAGTTTACTATTGAGACCATTTTCCCGTTTTTATCCTGTATCTTCCTTATTTTTTTGTCAAATTCTATTCTTTTAAGCCAAATATTTTTCTGGCAGCCTAAACATTTTATCTTTATGTCTGCGCCTAGCCTTTCTATTTGCCATTTATTTTCTCCACATGGGTGGCCTTTTTTTAAGCTTATGATATCTCCCACTTTGTATTTTTTCATTTATTATTCCTTTTCAATTATTTCTATTTTGTTTACACTGGTTTTTAAATTATTTTTTATTATTTCTTCAACTATTAATTTTTTTTCTCTTCTTGCAAGAGCCCATTGATAGCCTGGAACTGCTGTTGCTGTTGTTCTTATGCAATAGGAATTTTCTTTTATTTCTACTATTCCAAATAAATCCACATCTTCTATTATATATTTGTTTAGGTCTTCTTCTGCTTTTAATTTCTTAGATACTTCTTTTATTATTTCTTTTGCTTTATCTATTGAGACTTCATAAGAGAACTGGATATCGCATTCAAATTTCATAGGACCACTGTTCATATTTTCTACTACTGTTATTTGTGAGTTTGGGATTGTGTAAAGCGATCCCTTATAATCTCTAATTTTAGTATGGCGCATTCCTAAGGTTTCTACTGTGCCTTCGACTCCTCCAGCTTTTACCCAATCTCCAACTCTAAAGGTGTCATCTACTATTATAATTATTCCAGTTATCAAATCTTTTATTAGGGTTTGTGTTCCAAATGCTATGGCTATACCACCAATCCCAGCTGTTGCAATTAAAGATCTTGTGTTTATTCCAAGCATATCTAAGATTATTATTGCAATTACAAAGCCAACCAAAAATTTAATAACGGTGTAAAAACTTTTGCTAAGAGTTTCTATTCTTACTTTCCTATAACCATCAGCATCCATTTTCCCAGAAAATATCTTATCTATTAAACGATTTAATAATCTTAGTACAATTTTCCCCAAAATCATTACTATAATAATTGTAATTATATGTTTAAGTATTTCAGATTTTAATATTTGTTCTATATTTATTTCGCCCACAAACTTCTCCTTTTTAAATTCATTCTTATTTCATTGTATACTATTTTGCCAAATAAAAAAGCAGCCTTAGCTGCTATTTTATAAAAGTTCTCTTATTTTTTCTGCCAATTTTTGATGAAATTCTTCTCTCATGTGAATGCCGTCTATGTAAAATGGTTCGATTTCTCTCCCATCAACAACTGGCATGTTTAAAGTTTTTAAGATTTGTCCATAATAATTTATGGAATTGTTTATAAGTTTGTATACTGGATAGGCGTCTTCTTCTTCGATTAAGGGAGGGATTACTAAAATGTTTATCTTAGCCTTCGATTTATTTAAAATTTCTTTTATATTTTCAAAAGCTTCTTCTGCTGGAATATTTTGATAAAAATCATTAGTTCCTGCAAAAATTATAAGAACATCTGATTTTTCGCCTCTAAATCTTTGCTTGATTAAAGATGTGGTATCTCCATTTACGCCTAAGTTTACTATTTCATAGCCCCGATCTTTCAAATAGTCCACATAGGTTTTTTTTACCAAAAAACCTTCAGTAAAAGAATCTCCCAAGCACACTATTTTCATTGGTCACACTTTTCCAAGGCTATCGCAGTTCTAGATGGTATATAAATTTTGATTCCGTCATAGTCTGTACATTCTAGTTTTTCTGCTGTGTAAATATAGTCTTTACTTATTCTATCAAGTCCGCCAAATCTACTTTCATCTGTGTCTAGAACTGTTCTAAATTTCCCTGTATCGTGAATTGGTATGGCAAATGATTCGTAAGAATTTGTTGGATGGAAATTAAATATATAAATTATTTCCTTATTTCTAAAAGCAATAACTTTTCTATCGTTATCTAACCAAAGTCTAAATATCGTTGAGCCTAATTGCTTATGTTTTTGGGCAAATTTCAGCATAGCTTTATCAAATTCTCCCAAATAAGAATATTTTAGGTAGGCAGCATCAAGGATGGACCATTTTCTCTTAGCATAATCGTAAGAATAGCCATTACCTTCTCTCGGAAAATCTATCCATTCTGGATGACCCGCTTCATTTCCCATGAAGTTTAAATATCCATCAGAACCCATTGATATTGTTATCCATCTGATCATTTTGTGTAGAGCTATGGCTCTATCGATGATTATATTTTCGCTATTTTTGTCCATATGCCAATACATTTCTTTATCTGCTAATTGAAATATAGTTGTTTTTGAACCTACCAAAGCTTGATCGTGGCTTTCTACGTAAGCAATGCGTTTTTCTTCTGGTCTATGTGTTGATAATTCATACCACATATTACCCAAATCCCAATCTTCGTCGCGTTTTTTAAGTGTTTTTTCCCAAAAATCTGGCATACCCATAGCAAGTCTATAATCAAAACCTACTCCGCCAAATTTTACTGGCAAGCACATTCCTGGCATTGCGGACATATCTTCTGCAATTGTAATAGCCTTTGGCTTAATTTCTCTAATTAATTCATTGGCTAGCTGCAAATAATTAATGGCCTCAATATCTGTATTCATGGAAAAATATTTGCTGTAATTATCAAAATTTTCACCACGTCCATGATTTTTATAAATCATTGAGGTGACACCATCAAACCTAAAACCATCAAAATGATATTCTTCTAGCCAATATTTTATATTTGATAAAAGATAGTGAATTACTTCTGGCTTTCCATAATCAAAAAGTTTGCTGTCCCAATCCGGGTGATTTCCCTCATCTCCGCTATGGAAAAATTGATAGTCTGTGCCATCAAATTCGTTTATTCCTTCAGCTGTATTTTTTACTGAATGGGAATGAACCAAATCCATTATTACATTTAGGCCCATTTCGTGAGCCTTGTTGATTAAAGATTTTAAGTCGTTATTTTCACCATACCAAGAGCTTGGTGCATAGAAATTGCTAACTTGATAACCAAATGAACCATAATATGGATGCTCAGCTATTGCCATTAGTTGGATTGTGTTATAACCATCTTTTTTTATCCTAGGTAGCATTTGCTTTTCAAATTCTTTATAAGTTGCAACTTTCCCTTCTTCAGAGGCCATTCCAATGTGAGCTTCGTAAATGAGGATATTTTCTTTTTTGATTTTGAATTTTTCATCGGTCCAGGAAAAATTCTTTCTCGGATTTTCTATTATCGCTGCAAAGTCAAGATTTTCATCTCTTTCAACTCTTTTTGCATACAAAGGAATCCTATCTTTTATTTTTCCATTTGCTTCAACTAGTACTTTGATTCTGGATTTATGAGCAAGTGTTCTTATTCCTTTTATGAAAATTTCCCAATCACCATCATTTATTTTTTTTAAGGGATGGGAATGTCTATTCCAATTGTTGAAATCTCCAATTAAGTATAGACTTTGGGCATTTGGCGCCCACTCTCTGTATATCCAGCCATTTTTCACCTTATGAAAGCCATAATATTGATGAGCATTGGCAAAGTCTTTGAGAGTCTGCCCGTTATTTAAAATTCTATTTTTTTCTTTATTAAATTCATCCATCCTAAGATTAATGTCATTTTCATAATCTTTTAACCAAGGGTCAATCTCTAGTATTTTCCACTTTGCCATTGCTCGCTCCTTTTTGTAATTATTCAGCTCTATCTTTTATAACTTTTTCGGTAATTTCTTTTGGAACTTCGTCGTATCTTACAAATTCCATTGAGAATGATCCTCTAGCTGATGTTTGGCTTCTTAGGTCAATTGCATAATTTAAAACTTCTGCAAGTGGTGCTTCTGCTACAATTATTTGACTACCGTCAGCTTGTGGATCCATTCCAAGGATTCTTCCACGTCTTTTGTTCATATCTCCCATTACATCGCCCATGTAAGCTTCTGGAACTCTTATTTCAAGTTTCATAACTGGTTCTAGTAAGATAGGATTTGCTGCTTCAATTCCTTTTTTGAAGGCAATTCTTGCAGCTGTTTTAAAGGCTTGCTCATTACTATCTACTGGATGGTAAGATCCATCGTATAAGGTTGCGTGTATTCCTGTTACCTTGTATCCAGCTAGTGGTCCTTCTGCTAAGGATTCTTCAAGACCTTTTTCTACGGCTGGGAAGTAGTTTTTAGGAACTGCGCCACCGAAGACTTCTTCATCAAAGATAAATTCTTCATCTGTTGGTGCAAATCTTATAAATACATCTCCATATTGTCCAGCTCCACCAGATTGTTTCTTATGCTTTCCTTGAACATCTGATTTGCCTTTGATGGTTTCTCTGTAAGGAATTTTGTATTCTACAACTTCTGTATTTACGCCATAATTGTCGCGTAATTTATCCATTATAACTTCTAGTTGAACATTTCCAAGTCCAGATAAAATTTGTTGGCTTGTTTCCATATTTCTTTCATCTTTAAATGTCGGATCTTCTTCTATAAGTTTTTGTAAAGCTTCTGATATCTTATCCTCATCATTCTTGCTTACTGCTTTTATTGCATAGAATAAAACTGGTTTTGGATATTTTATTGGTTTATATTCTATTGGCTTATCCTTGCTTGCAAGGCTATCTCCTGTTGAAAGAACATCTAATTTTGTGAAAGCTCCAATATCTCCAGCAATTACCTTATCAGTTTTGATTTGTTCTTTTCCTCTTAGGAAAAATATGTTACTTGCCTTAACTTCTTCGTTTTTGCTAACATCAAAAATTTTATCGTCCTTATTAACAGCTCCAGATAAAACTTTGAAAACAGAAATTTTTCCTACAAAAGGATCTGCAATAGTTTTAAATACTACAGCTGAAAATGGTGCGTCTTCTTTTGTTTGGAAAGCTTCATATCCTTCCTTAACTCTAAATCCAATATTTGCAGATTCATCATCAATTGATGGCATATATTTGCAAATTACTTCTAATAATTGACTTAGACCTATTTCTTTTTCGCTAGATCCCGCAATTAAAGGAACAACGCTACCGTTTAAGATTGCTTCGCTAAGACCTTTTCTAAATTCCTCTTCTGAGAATTTTTCTCCTTCAAAGAATTTTTCCATTAGTGTGTCATCTGTTTCAGCAACAGCTTCAACAATTTCATCATAAACAGTTTCGACTTCTGCAAGTCTAATTTCCGGGATTTCTACTTCTTTTTTCTCGCCATTTTGATATGTGTAAGCTTTTTTGTCCAAAACATCTATAACACCTTCAAACTTATCACCTTCACCAAGCATAAGTGTTAAAGGAATAATTTTGTTGCCAAATTCTATATGCAAATCTGAAACTAATTTGTTAAAATTAGCGTTTTCTTTATCTAATTTATTTACAAAAATAATTGATGGCAAATTAATTTCTTGAGTATAGTTCCAATATTTTTCTGTTGCAACTTCTATGCCATTTTCTCCATCTATTACAAATAAAGCCGCCTCGCTTGCTCTTAAAGCTTGAAGCACTTCTCCTTCAAAATCGAAGAATCCTGGAGAATCTATAAAATTAATTTTATAACCTTCGTACTCTACTGGTATTATAGAAGATTGAATTGAAATATGTCTCTTTTTTTCTTGTTTGTCATAATCTGATACTGTATTTCCATCTTCAACTCTACCTTTTTTATCAATTGCGCCAGTTCTGTATAGCAAAGCTTCTGCAAGAGTTGTCTTTCCGCTACCAGAATGGCCTACCAAGGCTAAATTTCTAATCTTTGATGTATTGTAAACTTTCATCTTTCCTCCTTTATGAAAACATTTATATTAATAACTTCAAAAATGCCTTCTAAATCTCTATAGATAAATTATATAGCAAAAACATATATTTGACTAGTATTTAGAAAATGTTTTCATCCTTAAATTTTAAAAAGCTCTCCTAAGAGAGCTTTTGCTTTTTTATTTTGGCTTTTATAAAATCTAAAAAGCCAAGAGATTTCCTAAGTTTGTCATCACTTATATACTTATTTATACTTCTAAGTGTGAGTTTGTTATCTTTGCTTGAAAATATAAAATCTCCATTTTTTTTTGTGTGTATTGCAAATCGTGGGATTTTGTTTTTAAAGATAACTTCTGCTGTTACAAGATCTATCTCTTTCCAAGGAATTTGTATAAAATCATTGGGATTTCTTTGATTATAATACTCAAAAGCCCTATCGCCTATTATAATATTTCCAGAACTTGTAAGACCTTGTAAATGCTTAGCTTCAATTGTCAAATCTATATTTGAATTTTGAGATTGTGCCATAAATTACATTAAGTGAAGTAATCTAGCGATTATTCCTATTGCAAATAAAGCTAAAATAATTACAATTGGAGATACATCTTTTTTAAGAAGCTTAGAAATTCCAAGTGTTAGTAGCAATGGAACTAAGCCTGGTACAAGAATATTTAAGTTATCTTGTAGGGTTGTAACCTTCTCTGGGCTTAGGGCATTAGCACCATAAGTTGAGTACATTTCCATAGCATGTTTTACTCCATCGGCTCCAGCTGGTAGATTTGCCCAATCGATAAATGTTTCTTTTTGTTGAAGAACTCTTGTAATTACTACGCTAAAGTTTACATTTACCCATCTTTGAACAAGGGCTCCGATAATAAACATACCTAAAATTGAGGCCATCAAGGTAACTTTTCCTAAAACTCCACCAGATAAGTCTTTTGTTATCTCTTTTCCTGCTTTATAGCCAAATTCTTGTGTTTTCCAAAGGAAGATATATCTAATTAAATTCCAAAATACAAAGAAAATAATTGGTCCTAAAATATTTCCGGAAAGAGCTAAAGATGCACCCAAAGCTCCTAAAATAGGTCTAATTGTAAACCAGAAAACTGGATCTCCGACACCAGCAAGCGGTCCCATCATTCCTACTTTTACGCCGTTTATTGCAGCATCATCGATTTCAACTCCGTTTGCTCTTTCTTCTTCCATAGCAAGGGTTACGCCTAATACTGGAGCTGATACATAAGGGTGGGTGTTGTAAAATTCCAAGTGACGCTTTAAAGCTTTTACTTGATCGTCTTTGTTAGGATATAAAGCCTTAATAGCTGGAATCATAGCAAATGCCCAACCACCGTTTTGCATTCTTTCAAAGTTCCATGTACCTTGCAAGAATTGATGTCTATTGCAGATATTTTTTCTAACTTTTTCTGATAATTCTAATTTTGTTCCATTGTTTACAAGTTCAGTATCATCAATTTTTTTATTTTCTAATTTATCAGTCATTCCAATCCTCCTTAATAGTCATTTATAATATCCCCTAGAGGATCTCCTGAAGCGGCATTTTGACTTCCAGAATTTAGAGCAAGACCTTTAAGCTTCATATAAATTAAGGCAAAGGCAACTCCTATAATTCCAAGACCGATTAAAGTAATTTGTGGTATTGCTGCAATTACAAAACCTAAAGCAAAGAATGGCCATGTTTCTTTGGTACTCATCATATTTAATACCATGGCATAACCAACAGCAGCAACCATTCCACCACCTACTTGCATTCCGCCTTTTAGCCATTCAGGCATAGCTTTTAGGGTATTTGTTACAACTTCTGCAGGAATAAAGCAAAGGATAAGTGCTGGTATTGCAATTCTAAGTCCTTGCATAGCAACTCCTGCCCAGTGTATTCTTTCTATTTTTGCAAAATCTGCATCTTCTGCAGCTACATCCATTGCATGTACCATTGGAATAGCAAAAGTTCTTGCAAGCATTGTTAAGAATAAACCTGCTACAGAAAGTGGTATAGCTAAGGCTATAGCTGTTGAGATTGCTTCTGTTACATTTGTACTTCCACCACTTAGTGCTAAAGCCATTATAATAGCACTGGCAACTGATGCTAAAGCAGCATCTGGAGCAACCGCAGCTCCTATGTTTGCCCAACCTAAAGCTAATAATTGTAGTGATCCACCAAGCATTACACCTTCTTTAAGATGGCCTGTTACAAGACCGATAAGAGTGCAAGCAACTAGTGGTTGGTGAAATTGGAATTGATCTAGTATTCCTTCACAACCTGCTAGAAAGGCTACTACAAATATCAAAATAATATTTAAAATATTCATAAATTCCCCCTAATTCATTTTCAATTGTGTTTTTGCTTTGCTAAGCATATTATCTATATTTTCTGATTTATCAGATGGAACTTTTCTAACGTCAAATTTTATTCCACGACTTATCAATTCTTCTAAAGTTTTTACATCATCTTCATTTGCTGAAACAGCGCTTGTAAGATTTACTTTTCCTTCTGAGTAAGCCATAGAACCGATATTTACTTTTTCAAGTTGTCCACCTAAATCTAATAATTGCAAAACATCTTGTGGTTTTTCAAACAAAAGCATAGCACGTGTATTTCCAAATCTTGGGTCTTCGAGGATTTCTTTCATCTTCCAAACTGGTACTACGTGAGCCTTTACTCCTGGTGGTTCTGCCTCCATTACCATGCTCTTTCTAAGTTCGTCTTTGCTAACTGCATCTGATACAACGATAATCCTATCTGGTTTTGTTGTTTTTGTCCAGGTTGTAGCTACTTGACCATGTAAAAGACGTGTATCAACCCTTGCTAGAACTATGTCTATTTTGCCATTTCCTATTACGGTTCCCTCAGGAATTGCTCCAACAGCTTGTGGGCTTGTAGAGATTTCATTATTGCTAATTTTCTCATCTTCCTTAGGGTTTAAATCTTCAGGTTTGATTTTTATTCCTTCTTTGGCAGATCCAATAATGGCTTTTGCTATTTCGTGAGAAGATTCATTGCTAAAGCGTTCTGATAAAGCTTCAATCACCATAGGTAGGTTCATTCCAGCTACTATAGCCCACTTATCTTCGTGACCTTCTAGCAAGTTTGAAGTTTGATTAAAAGGTGTACCGCCCCATAAATCAACTAGAAATAAAATTTGATCGGTATCCATCTTGTTAATACAAGCTTCTAACTCTTTTTTTAAGTCATCAGGTCCCATTGATGGTAAAAGAATAGCTGACTCAAAATTTTCTTGCTCTCCAAAAATCATTTGAGCAGATTCTTTAATACCTTCTGCAAAGTGACCATGACTTGCTAGTATTATTCCAACCATAATTTCTCCCTTCTTTTAATAAATACTTATAAATAATTCCAAATAGAAATTCTTTATGCTTTTATTATAACAAATTTTTTCATCATTTAATACACTATTCTAATATTTTATCATCAAGATAATATATTTTAGCAAAATATCTTGCTTTGGTTAAAACTTCCATATAATTTCTAGTTAGTTCTAGCAATTGGTTGGCTTCTTTTATATCTCTTTTGTCTATTATTTCCTTAAATTTTACAAATTCATAATATAATCTGTGTTTATTTTTTAAATTAAAATCAAAACTTTCTTTGCTGCCATCTGTGTTTATAATCTCAAATTTTTCAAAAGTGCTAACTGAGCCAGGAATTTGCATGGTCTTTTTATTTCCTTGAATAGTATTGGATGTTTTTGCAATAGAATCTTTAGATCCAATCAAAGTGGCCTTAAAATTTCCATAATCTAGTATAAGAATCCCTGAAGTGTCTATGCCTTTTTCTACATTGGCAAAATATTTGACATCTTTTGCTGGGCCGAAGATATCAACAACAAAGGAAATATTGTATAAGTTTATATCCATTAGAGCTCCACCAGAAAATTCTTTAGAAAAAGCTGGAGCTATGATATCTTTTTTAAAATCGTCATATCTTGATGAATATTGAGAATAGTTGAGAGAAACAATTTTTATATCCCCCAAATCTTTGATCATTTCTTTGGCTTTTATGGCATTTGCTATGAATCTGTGGCTTATGGCCTCAAGAATTATAACTTCTTTTTCTTTTGCCAAATTAATAATTTTTTCTGTTTGTTTGAAATTTGATGTAAAAGGCTTTTCGCAAATTATATCTTTGCCCTTTTCTATGGCTTTTTTCATGGCATCATAGTGCAAATTATTTGGCAAGCCTATGTAAATAACCTCAATCTCATCGTCATTTATCAAATCGTCAATAGATAAATAATATTTTTCTATTTGGTATTCTTCGGTTAATTTTTTTAGTTTTTCTTCATTTCTTGCAGCAATTGCACGGACTTTTATACCGTCAATTTCTTTTATAACAGGCAAGATTTCATTTACAATTTTACCTGCCCCTAAAATACCTAATCTCATATCTTGCTCCTTTGTATTTTTTATTAATATAATTTTACCCAAAATCTTATTGTAAATTTTAACTTAGAGTATAGTTAAACAAACGGAGGAAATATGTCTTACACATTAATAGAAAAACAATATTTTGAAAAAATGAACCTTGAAGTCTTTGTTTATGAACACGATAAGACCAAAGCTATAGTTGAATTTGTAAAAAATGATGATACAAACAAAACTTTTGGAATAGGATTTAAAACTCCACCGACAAATTCCAAGGGTATGGCTCATATCATGGAACATTCAGTTTTAAATGGCTCAAAAAAATACAAAACTCGTGAGCCTTTTATGGATATGGCAAGTAGCTCTTTGCAAACTTTCCTAAATGCCATGACTTTCCCAGATAAAACTATTTATCCACTTTCTAGCGAAAACGACAAGGACTTTTTTAATCTAACAGACGTATATTTGGATGCAGTTTTTAATCCAAGAGTTTTAGAAAAAAAAGAAGTCATAGATCAAGAGGGTTGGCATTACAAACTTGATGAAAATGATCAAATAACTGGTATTTCTGGCGTTGTTTATAACGAGATGCAAGGAGCTTTGACAGATCCTGACCAAATTGTTTATTCAGATTTTATTGCAAATTTATATAAAAATAGCCCTTACCAATTTGAAGCAGGTGGCAAGCCTAGTGAAATTTATAAAATTTCCTATGAGGAATTTAAAAATTTTTACAAAGACCACTATCATCCATCTAATGCTCGCATTTATTTTTATGGAGATTTGGATATTGATTTTTACTTAGATCATCTTGATAAGGAATATTTATCAAAATACGATTATAAAAAAATCGACTCATCTATAGAAGTTGTAGAAAATTATTATACAGATCTTATTTGTGGAACTTATCCATCAAGCCAAGTTGAAGAAAATTCAGATTATCTGCTCTACGGATTTTTGACTAAGGAAAATACTGACTTAAAATACGACTTAACTCTATTAGTCTTATTAAGTGCTTTGTTTAATATGGATTCTTCTTTAATCAAAAAACAAATAAATGATGAGATTAATCCAGAAAACTTTTACGCAAGAACTGGCTATGGAGTTAGAAACTCTGTAATTCTCCAAGCTTCAAAAGCCGATGGCAAAAAATTTGATAGATTTGTAGAAATCATAGAAAATGGCCTAAAAGAAGCTTCTAAGAAAATTAACAAGGAAAGTTTAAAGGCTGCTTTTTCAATTTTTGAATATGGTCAAAGAGATCAGCTAATCTCAGTTAATCGTGGCCTATTTTATTTCCTAATGCAATCTTTCTATAAACCAATTATGGAAAATTTCAAGATTTTGGATTATCTAAAAGAACTAAGGGATTTGATCGACACTGATTATTATGAGAATTTCATAAAAGAAAACTTTTTGGATAATAAAACAAAATTACTTTACCTTGCAAAGCCAAGTAGTACTTATAACGAAGATAAACAAAAAGAATTAGACGAATATATCGATAGTCTTAACAAAAATATGACTAGCGAAAAACTTGCCACAATTAAAAATGATTTGGAAAAATTAAATATTTACCAAAATAAAAAAGATAGCGAAGAAGAAAAGGCAAGCATACCAGTTTTAAATATAGAAGATGTGCCAACAGATCTTTCCAAAACGCCAAGAGAAGTCATAAGAGATAAATTTACCTACATCTACAACAATCTTGACACAGCAGGTTTGATTTATGTTTCTTTATATTTTGATGTGAATCATCTAAGTTTAGAAGAATTAAAATATCTATCCTTGATAAATGACTTTTTAGGCTCAGTTGATACCAAAAACTTAGCCTACACAGAAATTGACGATTTGCTCTTCCAAAATTTGGCGGCTCCAGATTTCTCAAATACTTTCATTAATATAAACGATAGCAAATGCCAAAGGCTAGAAAAAGTTTCCTTTACTTCCACAAAAGAAACAATAGATAAAGCCTTTGAAGTTATGAATGAATTTATCTTCAATTCAAAATTTGAAAACCAAAAGAGAATTCTAGAAATTTTGAGAATGAAAAAATCATATTTTGAATTGACCATGTACGATCAAGGCCATATCATAGCAATGAATAGGGCAAACTCCCACATCGATAAAACTTCTATGTTAAAAGATCAGATAAGTGGAATTGGTTCATATCTTTTTCTAAAAGAAGTTATAAAAGAAACAAAGGATGATTTCCAAGGATTTTTGGCAAAAATAAATAAAATTTATTCTAAGATATTCACAAACGCTCTTGAAATAAGTATTGTTTCATCAAAAGAAGACTTTGAAAAAAGTAAAAATATAATAAATACACTTTTTACCGAGCTTAAAGATAAAGAAAAAGACCTAGAAATAGAATTTAAGGCGAAAAGTATCAAAGAAGCCATTCTTTCAGATGCTAATGTAAATTATTTAGCAAATACTTATGATATCAAAAATTTTGACCAAAAATTTAATGGATCTTTAATGCTTTCTAGTTCTATTTTGTCAAATCCATATCTTCACGAGCTTATACGTGCCAAAGGTGGAGCTTATGGCGGAGGAATGATTGTTAACAAAGCAAGTCTTCTTCAGGCTTATTCTTATAGAGATCCAAATATCAAAAAAACTTTGGAAACTTTTTTAGGCATTGGAAATCTTACAGAAAATATCAATCTAAGCCAAAGAGATTTTGAAAATCAGCAAATTGCCACAATGGGGCAGATTTTAAGACCAAAATCTCCACAAAATTTGGGCGATGATGATTTCATCAAATACAAAAAAGAAAATCCAAAAGAAGATAGAGAAATTCTTAAAGAAATAAAAGCTTCTAATATAGAAAAGATAAAATCTTTTGCAAAATTATTTGACCAATCGATAAAAGAAAATAATATTTGTGTTTTTGGCAATAGAGAAAGCATATTAAAAGTAAAATCCGATTTTGATAAAATAATCGATTTAAATGATTAAGTTTAAATTATTAATATTGTATTTAAATATATTGATATTTATGGTATGATATTAGTGGATTTAAGGAGATTTTATGACTAACAAAAAAAATGGTTTTAAATTTAACGATTTTGATTTTGACGATCTAAATCTAAATGAAATAGATATAAATAAAATAGGAAATTCAATAAAAAACTCTATCAATTCGACCTTGGAAAAAATTAACAGTACTAAAAAATCTAAGAAAAATTTGCCTCAAACGAGAAATGAAGAAGTTTGCGCCCAAAAACCGCCAGAACTTTCAAAAGCTAGGGGTTGGAAATTCTTATCTGTCTTTGCAGCTTTTATGCTTGTTA
Source organism: Anaerococcus sp. Marseille-P9784 (assembly GCF_902500265.1). NCBI lineage: Bacteria > Bacillati > Bacillota > Tissierellia > Tissierellales > Peptoniphilaceae > Anaerococcus > Anaerococcus sp. Marseille-P9784. The sequence goes on from NZ_CABVOZ010000001.1 coordinate 313,847, forward strand.
CTTTAGATATAGTTTTATTTGATCGATTTATCACAGAAAGAGGTTTTTTTCTTTTTCTAATGTGCTTATGTTCAGGACTTTTAACTATTGCTATTCCAGTTTTATCACGGAAAGCAGGCAAAGAATACCTAAGACTTACTAATAATTACGTAAGATTTTTAAGAGAACTTGGAAATAATACGGTAATTTCTATTAGAGATTTGGCAAGTTCTGTAGCACAAAGCGAAGAAAAAACTGTAAGTGATTTAACAAAAATGATGAAACGCGGATATTTTTACCAAGCGCGAATTGTAGAAAATGATACCATGTTTATCCTTGATATTCCAACCTTTAGACTTTATAAAGAAAAAAGGAAAGATATCCCACAAGTTGAAAAAAACGACCAAGAAGATGAGGCTTTAGTTGAAGATTTAAGTTTCCAACGAGCAAGTGAAATTTTAAATTCAGGAAAGATTGTCCTAGAAGAAATTAAAAATACCAAAGATAAAATTACAAATCAAGATTTTAAGGTAAATGTTGATAAACTTATCAAGAACTCTAGCGATATTTTAAATATAGTAGAAAAATATCCCGACAAATCCTATGCCCTAAACAAATTTTCTGATTATTATTTGCCTACAACAGCAAAATTAATCAACACTTACTATGATTTTGAACTAATGGCAACTGATGATAAAAAAATCAAAACTTCCATGAGCCAAATAGATAGCTCAATAGTAACAATCACAGAAGCTTTTGACAAAATAAAGGTAGAGTTACTTTCAGACAGGGCCATGGATATAAAAACCGATATCGACACAATAAATCTTTTGCTAAATCAAGAAGGCTTGGCAGAAGATGATTGGAAATATGAAGAGTAAAATAATAGTAATAATTTATTTATAAGAAAGATTGGAGCAAAAATGAGTGATATTAAATTAACCCTAGATGGCGAAGACCAAGAAGATAATAAACTTGCTGAAATAACTGGAGAAGAGCCAAATTTAGTAGAAAACAATATAAAATTTTCTCCAGAAGAAGAAAAAATGATTGATGATTTTTCCAAAAAAATCGACCTTGATAACACAAATATCATCCTACAATACGGTTCTGGAGCTCAAAAAAAGATTTCTAATTTCTCTGAAAAAACCTTGGACACCGTTAGAAATAAAGATTTAGGAGAAATTGGCGGGCTTTTGGATTCTGTTGTTATGGATATCAAATCCATGGAAAGAGAAGAAACTTCTGGCCCACTAGGATTTATCAAGAAGCAATTTAATAAGATTGAAGATATGAAAGTCCGCTATCAATCAGCAGAAAAAAACATAGACCATGTTGCAAAAACTTTGGAAAATCACCAAATAACCTTGATGAAAGATATTTCTATGCTCGATCAAATGTATGATCTAAATGAAGAATACTACAAAGAAATTACTATGTATATAGAAGCTGGAAATAGGAAATTAAAATCCACTTACGAAAGTGAAATTCCAGCACTCGAAGCTAAGGCAAGAGAATCTAATTTGCCTCTTGATGCTCAAAAAGTAAATGATTTGAAAGCTCAAGCCAATAGATTTGAGAAAAAACTTCACGATTTGGACTTAACTCGTATGGTTTCTATTCAAATGGCTCCACAAATTAGAATGGTTCAATCATCAAATTCTATTATGGCAGAAAAAATCCAAACTACAATTGTAAATACAATTCCACTTTGGAAAAATCAGATGGTTCTAGCTCTTGGCATGAATCATACCAATCAAGCCATAGCAACCCAACAAAGAGTGACAGATCTTACCAACGAATTATTAAGAAAAAACGCCGATACTCTAAAACAAAATACAATAGAAACAGCCAAAGCAACAGAGCGTGGTATAATTGATCTTGATACAATCAAACACACCAACGATCAACTAATTTCAACCATAGAAGAAGTTAGAAATATTCAAATCGAAGGTAAGAAAAATAGAACTATGGCTCAAGCTGAGATTGCAAGGCTTGAAGAAGAACTAAAGAGAAATCTAACAAAAAGTAATTAGGAGAAATTATGATAGATATAGGAGATTTTAAATTTGATACTCAATTGCTAATAGCAGGAGAAGATTTGGACGAAGATGAAATATTTGATTATATAACAGAAAATTTCGAGGGCGACTCTCTTCTTGCTGTAGGTGATGAGGAGTTAATAAAGATACATTTTCATACCAATAGACCTTGGGAAATCTTAGAATATGCTGCAGGACTTGGAGAAATCCACGATATAGTTGTAGAAAATATGCTAAGACAAGCTCACGGACTTAAGGGCTAGAACGAAAGTTCTAGTTTTTTTATGATTTCTTTGCAAATATACTAATTCTTAATATAATAATAGTAGATAGTACTTAAATTTAAAAGAAAGAGTAAATTATGAAAAGCAAAAAATATATAAAAGTTCTATTGTTAGCTTTTATTGTAAATATTATTAATCCAAATAATTTTGCCTATGCAAATGAGCTTGAACAGCAAATCACTGAAGATTTTGCGCCTGAAAATGCTATAGAAAATCTTAAAAATTATGATATAGCATCAGGAAAAGAAATTTTCGAATACTTGATAAGCAGTCAAAGTAATGCAGAAGAATTTATCTTTGGAAAAGAATATTTACAAAGATTAGAGTTAGCCAAAGAAATTGAAATTTTAAGAAAAATAGATCCTGATGATTCTCTAAAAGTACTAGAAGAATCAACATCAATATTAAACTTCGATGATTTGGATAAAATAAAAGAGCAAAGCTCTAAACTTCATGGCTTATGCAAAGATTATGCTAATAAAAAAGGGTTGATTTTAGAAGATCTATCCGAAGAAGAAATAAAAGATCTTGAAGAAAAAACCAAAAATTACCTAAATTTTGGCTTATTATTTGACTTTGTCAAGAAAAATGATTTTGATTTATTTACCAAAGCTATATTAAATTCAAAAACATATTTTATGGCAGATGACAAAGAGAAAGCCTTATATGAGGAAATTATACAAGAACTAAGCTTAAATAAATCTACTGACGAAAAAGAAAATGAGGAAAATTACAAGATTTTAGCTGATTTTGTCAAAGATGAAGATAAAAAAGGATTTCTTAATAATCTAAAAAAAGAAATGAAAACACCTCTAGCTAATAATTCTCAAAGGGTTAAAATTTTAGAATTGCAAGATGATAAGGATAATAAAAGCACTGATATTAGCGCTCATAAGCTACTTTCATCAAACGAAATACAGACAGAAAATTCTGCTTTCCTCAATAATGAAAAAACTAAAGATCTTTATAACAAGCTAAGTGATGGACAAAAAAATGAATTAAACCTCTTAGATGCAGATAAAAATGGAGTGATTTCTGATAGCGAACTTGATAATTCAACTAATTATTCCTCAAACTTAGATGAAAATTCTTGGATCTATCCTTTCACAGAAAAAGCATTAGCTAAAGTTGGCGAAGAAAACTTACAATTAAAAGAAGATCCTCCAACAACTGATAATCTAAATGAGCAAAAAACAGAAAGTAATCCTACCGTAAATAATCCACCACAAACAGTAACAATTGATAAGTCTAAATCACCAGTCCTTGAAAAAGACAAAGAAAAAACCAACGAAAAAGATGATGAAAAATCTAAAAATGAAAATTCAGGCAAAAATATCGCCGCTGCAAAAATTGTTAAAACAGGAATATCAAGCGTTTGGATCTTTGCCATAGTTTTGCTTGTTGCTGTTGGAATCTATTATATACTTGATAAAAATAAAAATAAATAAAAAAATACTGTTGCATAATGCTGGGCTTATCCCCTATGCAACAGTATTTTTTTTATGAATCTTTATCAGTTAATTCTTTAATTGTATCTATGGAATTTCTGTATGAAGAAGATTTTATATCCGGCTCTGTCTTTTCTTCTGCATTAATCTTTCCATCAGGGCTGTAACCAAGAGTATTGGTGTAGGTGAAAACAAAGCCAGAATTTGGCATTACATCATTTATAACTCCAAGGGTAATTCCATCTCCCCCAGTATCTTGACCAACTAAAGTTGCGGATTTAGAGTTTTTCATAAAGCTTGCAAAACCCTCAGCTGCAGAAAATACATTTTTGTCCACTAGTAGAAAAATTTTTCCTTCATAAGCATTGTTTCTGTCAGATTCATCTGGATTTACTACTATGGTGTTTCTTATATAGTAATCAAATTTTTTCAAATCTTCTGCGTGTTCAAGTTTTATTGCTGATAGATCTACGTTTGAAACTTTTTCTATATTTAAGCTTTCATCGGCTAATATTAATTTTGCTCTTTGTGATTGCTTAAAAAACAAATGATTGCTAACTTCTTTTTGGCTTTTTAGTAGTTTTGGCAATAAAAACTTTTGCCAATATTCCATATTTCCACCACTATTTCCTCTAATATCTATTACTAAAGCCTTGTAAAGGTGCTTATTTTTCAAAAATTCATTTAGAATTTCTTCATCTTCTTTTATAAATTCAGGATCAAGCATTTGTTTTATCCTAATGATTGCTATATCCTTAACGCTTGTATCCAAAGTCATATTTGACGATGAATTATTTTCTAATATAGACAGGGATTTTTTCTTGTTGCCTTTTGGTTTTTGAGAACTTTGCACTCCCTCTAAATTATATCTATTTCTAACAACTGTCTTGTTTAAGTTTAAAAATTCATAGTAGATTGAAGGAGAATTCCAATTGTTTGCGTAATATCTTAAAATATAATCCACATAGTTTTTATCTGCAATTCTTGCGTGGGAATTATCCAAATCTCCTATTATATCTGTCATTTGGTCTAAAAATTCTTTTTCGTTTTTTGCTTTCTTTATTCTTTGTAAGTATTGGTCGTAATTTCCTAGAAAATCCACATTTTGTGTTCTTTTTAGGACATCGAAGAATGGATAATTTTCTTTTAATTGGTTGAAAACATAATTAAAGTCCTCAACCATTTCTTTATTTGTTAGAGTTTTTGCTCTGGTCGGCTCTCTTAGCCTTAATTTTGCTGGCTGATCTAAGTTTTTGTACCAAATCAAATATGTGTTAGCATCAAATTTGTCTATATTATCAGGGTCAAATTCTTCCTTATCTTGATTAAAATCAAAAAAGTCTGTATTCCCATTATTCTTTCTAGCTTCCAAATAATCAATCCTTCTTTTTACACAAGAAGTATTTATAAACATAAAAACAAGGATCAGACAAAAAATTTTGCTAATCTTTTTCATCAAATCCTCCTGTTAGAACATAATCTCTCTTATACAAATCGAAAATAACAGCGATATTGCCTATAGGATTTACTAAAGAAAAAATTATTAGGGCTATGGTTAGAAATAATAATTTGTTATTTTCTTTATTATAAATTACCTTTAGACTGCTAAATCTTATTCTAAAGCTTAAAAGAGCGTAAATAATAGAAACTGATCCAAAAATTATTTCAAATATTTCTCTATAATAAATCCCAAAAATAAGCACAGCAAGACCTGTTAAGATCCAAATAATGGTGCTTACAAATTTCATTTTATTATATTTTTTTATTGGATTTGAGTTTCCTCTACGATTTTTTTTCATATTATATTTCCAAATTTGGGTATACTTTCATAAAATTATCGCTAATTTCGCCATTTTTGTAGTCCAAATATCCTGCCATTGCAATCATTGCAGCATTATCTGTGCAAAGTTTGATATCTGGATAATAAAGTTTCACATTTCTATCCTTTAGAGCTTTGGCAAATTCTTCTTTTAGCTTTGAATTTGCAGCCACTCCTCCACTTAGGGCAAATTTATCATAGCCAGTTTCATCTATTAGTCTTAAAGATTTTTTTACTAAAACATCAACTACCGCTTGTTGAAAACTTGCTGCTACATCTGCTTTTATTATCTCTTCGCCTTTTTGAGCTTTTTGATTCATATAATTTAAAACTGCTGTTTTTAATCCAGAAAATGAAAAATCATAGGAATCTTTTTCAAGCATAACTCTTGGAAAATCAATTGCATAAGGATTACCTTCTTTGGCAAGCTTGTCAATTTTTGGTCCTCCTGGATATCCTAGACCCATTTTCCTTGCAACTTTATCAAAAGATTCACCAGCTGCATCATCGCGAGTCTTGCCTACAACTTCGTATTCATTGTAGGATTTTACTTTTATCAAATACGTGTGGCCGCCACTAACAACTAAGGTTACAAAGGGTGGCTCTAAATCTTTGTTGGCCAAATAATTTGCACAAATATGGCCTTTCATGTGATTTGCTCCTATCATAGGAGTATTTGTTGCAAGTGATAGAGCTTTGGCTGCAGAAATTCCTACCAAAAGAGATCCCATAAGACCTGGACCTTTGGTTACAGAAATCAAATCCAAATCCTCGTAAGTTAAATTTGCATCAGCTAAAGCTTTCTCAATCAAAGGATTTATGGCCTCAAGGTGTTTCCTGCTTGCAATTTCTGGCACTACTCCCCCAAAGATAGTGTGTATATCTATTTGAGATGATATTAAATTTACTAATAATTCTCTTTCATTTTTAAGAATTGCAACACAGCTATCATCGCAGCTTGTTTCAATTCCCATTGTGTAAAAATCAGTCATTTATTTCCCTTAACATATTATAGGCATCTTCGCCTAATTTTTGGTAGTAATTTTTTCTAATTCCCATAATTTTAAAATCAAATTTAGTATAAAGATTAATTGCAGCTATATTTTTTGTAGAAACTTCAAGGTAAATTTTCTTAACTCCTAAATCTTTACAAGAATTTATCAAATGAGTTAGCAATTGACTGGCAATCTTCCTTTTTTGATAATCTTTGTCAACAGCAATGGTAAAAATTTCAACTTCATCCAAAACGTGACTAGCTATATAAAATCCTACGATTTTGCCGTCAATTTCCATTACATAATGACTCAAAAAACTATTACCTTCAAGTTCTTTTATTAGATGTTTTTTAGACCAAGGTTCGAAAAACGCTTGATTTTCAATTTCATAGACAAAATCCGCATCAGATTTGACCATTTTTCTTATCATTTAATCTATCCTTTAATTCTTTGGGCATTTCTCTTTCTGCTTGAGATTTCCTTAGATAATTTGGAATCATTTCATAAAGATTAAAGTTTTTATCTTTATCTGCTATTGCTAGTTTTATCAAGGATTTGCCAATACAGTTGTTAAAATTTAAGGGCAAAGTTTTTCCTTTAAGAAATTTATCTTGATATTTATTGCCAATTTCTCCTATAAGTTCAACTTCTTGGTCAAGTTCATTAACAAGAGCTGAGAAATCTTCAATAGTATATAAATCTTCTTTTATAATTTCCTTAAAATCCTTATCAAAAACTCCCCCATAAACTCTATTTCCTCTGGCATCAAGCATCGGGACTTTTAGCTTATCGCTTGAAGAATTATTTGCCAATGCCAAAAGTGTGCTAATAGGAATTAATTTTTTGTCATTAACTTGAGCTAAGGTTTTTGCTATGGTCATGCCAATTCTAAGACCTGTAAAAGAACCCGGTCCTTTGGCTATGGCATATAAATCAATATCTTTTATTTCCATTCCCAAGAGATTTAGAAGATAATCTATCATTGGTACTAAAGATTCACTGTGAGTTTTTTGTTGGTTGACATTAAAATCACCAATAATTTCATCATCGCTTGCAATAGTTACAGTTGAAATCATTGTAGAAGTGTCAATTGCTAAAATGTTCATTAAGCTCACATCCTCTCTTAGAATCTTCTCTAATTAAGATCTCTCTTTTATTTTCATCGATTTTTCTTATCTCAATGTTAATCATTTGATCAGGCAAATAATAACTTGCATTTTCTGCCCATTCTATGATAGTTATTCCATCGTCTGGATAAAAATATTTTTCGTAGTCTATATCTAAAATCTCGTCAGGATCTTCTAACCTATACAAGTCCAAATGATAAATCCTAATTTCACCATCGTAGATATTTACAATTGCAAAAGTTGGAGATGAAGAATCTTTTATAGAAAAATATTCTCCTATAAAAGCAGTTAAGGTAGTTTTCCCCGCTCCCATTTCTCCTATTAAATTTATAACATCAGTTTCTTTAAGAAGAGATGCCAATATATTAGCAAACTTCTTCATTTCATCTAAATTATTTATAATCATTGTCAATCTTTTCTAATATTATTATTTATTTTCTTTATAAAATTAAAACTTCTTTATCTATTAATTATACTATCAATTACAGAAATATTAAACAAAAAGCTGAGTTTATAAAAAATTTATTGATCTTTTGAAATTTTTTTGCATTTTCCCCCAAAGAAAATGGCAGGTTCAATAGATTTAATCTATCAAACTTGCCAATTTCATTTACATATTATAAAATCTTACCCTTACTTACTATTAATAATTTAGAATCCTTCTGCTGATTTAAAGAAGAAGTATCCAAGTGGTGTATAATACACTCCATTGATATTTGGTTTTATCATATAAGAATTGGTGTAGAAGTATAATGGTGCAACAACATTATCTTCACCGATTAGGATATCTTCTGCCTTGTGCATATTTTCCATTCTCTCATCTTGATCAGATGTAGCTTTTGCAGTTTTTACAAATTTATCAAATTCTGGATTTGAATATTGGGCATCGTTATTACCGCCACCTGTTAACCACATATCGATAAAGCTCATTGGATCGTTGTAGTCAGCTATCCAACCGTGTCTTGCTATATTGTAGTTACCTTCTTTTCTTTCTTTCAAGAATACATTCCAGTCTTGGTTTTGTAAGCTTACTTGTACACCAAGTTTTTCTTGCCACATATTTTGTAAAGCTTCAGCTATAGCCTTGTGGTTTTCATCTGTGTTGTATAGGTATTCTATTTGTGGGAAGCCTTCTCCATCTTTGAAGCCTGCTTCTTCCATTAATTTTTTAGCTTCTTCTACATTCTTATCATAATCTTCATCTTTAATTGAGTAGTAATCTCCACCAGTAGTTCTAAAGTCATCACCATCAGCACCTTTTGCATCATAAACACCTGCTGGTACATAACCTGTTGCAGCTTGTTGACCTTGACCTGTAACTTGGTTTACGATGAAGTTTCTATCTATTGCTAGTGAGAATGCTTTTCTAACTTTTGGATCGTTAAATGGTTCTTTTTCTGTGTTAAAGCATACAAAATATGTTCCTACGTATGGTTTAACTTTAAGTTCCTTGCTATCTAGAAGTTTTTTAACTTCTTCTTGTGGAACGGAGTTTACAAAGTCCAAATCTCCAGATCTATAAGATGCGTAAATTGCGTTTTGGTCATCTTGTAGGTGGAAGGCTAATTTTTCTGCCTTAACTGATTCAGAATCGTAATATTCTTCATTTTTAACCATTGATAACACTGAGTTATGATCCCATTTTTCTAATTTGAAAGGACCGTTAGAAATTAGTGTAGATGGATCTTGTGTCCATGTTTTATGAGCTTCGATTATATCTTTTCTAACTGGCATTACTGCTGGGAATGCACAAATTTCTTCAAAATATGGGCATTTTACATTTAAATTTACTACGAAAGTTTTTTCATCTGGTGCAGAAATGTCAAGTTTTTTCTCTTCATAACCTTTTACCATATCTAACATATATTCGTAGTCAGCTCCTGTAGCTGGATCTACTAGTCTGTTCCATGCATATACGAAATCATCTGCTGTTACTGGTTTTCCGTCAGACCATTTAGCATCTCTAAGCTTAAAGGTCCATGTTAGACCATCTTCTGATACTTCCCAACTTTCAGCCATACCTGGTTTTAATACTGCATTGCCGTTGCCATCATCATCCCATCTGATTAAAGATTCAAATAGGTGGTTTAACATTATAGCACCATCTGCTGCTGTATTAAGTTGAGGATCTATTGTTTCTGGTTCAGATGCTATATTGATATCTAGCACGCCATCTTTCTTTCCTTCTTCTTCTTGGGCTACGCTTTGTTCATTATTGCTTTCTTCTTTATTTCCTCCGTTATTTCCTCCACCACAGGCAGATAAAATCATTGAAAAACTAAGGATAGCTAGTAAAAATTTATTTTTTATCTTCATATTAAAATTCTCCTATATTGTGGCAACTTGCAAAGTGACCACTTTCTATTTCTCTAAATTCTGGTTCTTTTTCTTTGCAGATGTCTGTTGCATAAAGACATCTTTCATGAAACCTACAACCTTTTGGCGGATTAATCGCCGATGGTACTTCTCCTTGTAACTTGATTCTTTTTAAGGATCTAGTAAGTTTAGGGTCAGGGATTGGTATTGCTGTCAATAAAGATTGAGTGTAAGGATGAAGTGGATTTTCGTATAATCTCTTTGCATCTACAAGCTCAACCATTTTGCCTAAATACATTACTCCGATTCTGTTGGAGATATGTTTAACAACTGATAGGTCGTGAGCAATGAATAAATATGTCAAAGATGAATCTTTTTGCATATCTTGTAGCATATTTACAATTTGTGCTTGGATAGAAACATCCAGTGCCGATATCGGCTCATCACAAACTATAAATTCTGGCTCTACCGCTAAAGCTCTTGCTATTCCAATTCTTTGTTGTTGACCACCTGAAAATTCGTGTGGATATCTATTGGAATGTTCTTCATTTAGTCCAACTTTTCTTAATAGCTCATTGATTCTATCCCTCCTATTCTTTTTGTATAGTCCATGTATGTCCAAAGCCTCTCCTACAATTTCAGATACTGTCATTCTAGGATCTAGTGAAGCTGATGGATCTTGGAAAATAATTTGCATCTTACGCCTATACTTGTACATGTCAGGTTTTATGTTGTTTTCGCTATCAAAAATTACATCACCATCATAGATTATTTTTCCACTAGTTGGCTCATGTAATCTTAATATTGTTCTTCCCAGAGTAGTTTTTCCACATCCAGATTCTCCTACAATTCCTAAAGTTTCTCCCTTGTTTATGTAAAAGGAAACATCATCGATAGCATGAACTTCGCTAGTTTTATTAAAAGATGATGAAACCGTAAAATGTTTGACTAGGTTTTGGCATATTAATAATTTATTATCATCTGGCATTGTAAAGCTCCTTTATGTGTATGAAACATTTTGTTCTGTGGCCATTTCCTAATTCAATCATTGGTGGCTCTTTTTTTAGACATATATTCATGCAATAATCACATCTTGTAGAAAATCCGCATCCAACAGGTGGATTTAGCATATCAACTGGTGTACCCTTGATACTTTCAAGCCTTCCGTTATCTTCAACATCTATTCTTGGCATTGATTTTAGAAGTCCCTTTGTATAAGGATGATTTGGATTATAAAATATATCATCAACACAACCTTGTTCTACAATTCTTCCAGCATACATTACGCTTACTGTGTCGCATATTTGTGCTACTACAGCCAAGTTGTGGGTGATAAATATTACACTCATCTTGTTTCTTTCTTGAATTTCTTTTATTAATTCTAGAATTTGAGCTTGGATGGTAACATCAAGTGCGGTAGTAGGCTCATCTGCTATTAGTATATCTGGTTCGCAAATAAGCCCCATACCTATCATAACTCTTTGGCGCATACCTCCAGATAATTCGTGAGGGTATTGTTTCATACGCCTTTCAGGATTAGATATTCCTACTAAATCGAGCATTTCGACAGCTTTATTGTAAGCTTCGCTTTTATTTCCTTTTTGGTGAACTAAGATTGCTTCCATTAATTGGTTGCCAATTGTATAAACTGGATTTAGGCAAGTCATAGGATTTTGGAAGATCATAGAGCATTTTGCTCCTCTAAAAGAACTCATTTGATTTTTGTCGTATTCAAGGACATTTTCACCCTTGTATAAAATTTTTCCATTTTTTACTTTGCCAGGTTCTTGCAATAGTCCCATTATTCCATAACTTTCTACTGATTTGCCAGATCCAGATTCTCCTACAATTCCCATTATTTCATTTTCATGTAGAGTGTAATTTATCGAATCAACTGCCTTTACTTCTCCAACCGGTGTATAAAAAGATATACTCAAATCTTCAATTTTTAATACTTCATTTTTTGTATTTTCCATAATAATCACCTACTATTTAAGTCTTGGATCTAGGGCATCTCTTAGACCATCTGCAAATAAGTTTAAGGATAAAATCATCAAACTCAAAAGCAAGGAAGGAATTATTAGCCTATAAGGATATGAATAAATTCCTCCTAGAGCATCTGCTGCTAAAGCACCAAGAGAAGTCATCGGAGCTGAAACTCCTATTCCTAAAAACGACAAAAATGATTCAAGAAATATAGCTGAAGGTATTTGCATAGCTGTCATAACTATTATTTGACCTATACAGTTTGGAAATAAGTGCCTTCTTATTATTCTTTTTCTTGATCCACCAAGGGCTTCAACTGCTGTAACAAATTCTTGTTTTTTTAACATCAAAACCTGACCTCTAATAATTCTTGCCATTCCCACCCAATAAAGTAGACCAAAGGCAATAAATATTGATATTAAAGCAGGGCCAAGAACTCCAATTTTTTTTGCAAAATCCGACGTCGAGGAATTTACATAAGATTTAAGTGGCTGAGATATACCAATTGATAGTAAAATTACTACTAATACATCAGGTATTGAGTAAATCAAGTCTAAAATTCTCATCATTACCGCATCAACTTTGCCACCGCAATATCCTGAAATTGATCCATAAATTGTTCCTATTATTAAAACTATCAAGGATGCAAATATTCCTACAATAAGTGAAACACGAGTTCCATACATGGTACGAACCATGATGTTTCTCCCAAGTTTGTCTGTACCAAAAGGATATTTTAGGCAAGGAAATAAATTTTCATCTCCTCTGTATTGTGTTGTATAATCTCCTTCTACAAACATAGGACCTATAAAAGCAAAGATACAAACAAGTATCAAAAATCCTAAGGAAACCATAGCCACCTTATTTGCTTTTAGTCGCCTTAAAGCATCTTGGAAATAAGATGTTGATGGGGCTTTAGTCATGAAATTTTCTTTTTGACTTTCGCTTGCAAGCTCAAAGTCCTCTTCACTAAAGTCAAATTCTTCTAATTTTAATTTTTCATTTAAACTTAAAATCTTATCCATCTTAATCTCCCTTAGCTAAATCAATTCTTGGATCTATGAACCTGTATAAAATATCTACTACAAGATTCATTAGTATTACCATAAAGGCAAAGAAAAGAGTCGTTGCCATTATAATTGGATAATCTCTATTAAGAACTGAGTTTATAAAATATCTGCCCAAACCTTGAACTGAAAATACAGATTCAACTACCATGGAACCTGTGATAATTCCAGCTGTTAATGGTCCTATATATGTAAGAACTGGAATAAAAGCATTTTTAAGTGCGTGCTTAAATAAAATCTTTTTTTCAGAAACGCCCTTAGCCCTAGCTGTTCTTATATAATCTTGGCCGATTGCATCAAGCATTGACGATCTTGACAATCTCGCTATATAACACATAGGATAAAATCCCAAAGAGAAAACTGGCATTAAATAAGATTTCCAGCTATCAAGACCCATTGTCGGCAAAACTTTTAATTTTACTCCAAATAAAAGTAGTAATAATGTCGCCACTACAAAGCCTGGTGCTGAAATTCCTATAGTTGTAAGAACTCTTAAAAAAGAATCCAATCCCTTGCCTCTGTTGTAAGCTGCAAGACAGCCTAGGGGTATTCCTACAAGACATGCCCAAAGCAAAGCCAAAAGTCCAAGTTTTACACTAGTTGGAAGCATCTCTTTTATGATATCCATTACTGGCCTATCCTTTTGCATTTTTAAAGAAACTCCAAATTCTCCCTTCATAGCATTAAATATAAATTTTTTAAGTTGAACAGAATAGGGTTGATCTAATCCGTATTTTTTATTTAAAGCTTCTAGTACTTCTGGCGATTGACTTTTCTCACTTGCAAATGGAGAGCCAGGTACTAATTTCATTAGGAAAAAAGTTATACAAGTTACTAAAAGCAAAACTGCAATAGCTTGTAATATTCTTTTTATTATGTACTTTAACATAAAGTCCTCCTTTATTTTGTATAATTATATACTCTATTAATTTAAATTGCAAGCGTTATAAAGTAATCAAGTGAAATGGTTACCAATGTTATATATTCAACATTTGCGTTACATTTCGTCATAAAATTGTTAAAATTTTTTTAAATTTTTTTAAAAATTTTAATTGTTTTATGTTATTTTTTTCTTAAATTTATAGATTTATTTGTATCTTTTTGCTATTTTTCTAAAATTTAATGTCATTATTAATTTAATTTGATAAAAAAAGACAAAGCCTATAAAGCTTTGTCCATATGATTTTAATTTTTAATTGATAAATATTGTAAAGCCTAATTCTTTTGCCAATATTTTAAATAATTCTATGCCTCTTATGCTATTTCCACTTTTATCGATTTTAGGCGAATAAACTCCTAATCCACAAACTCCTGGTACAACTCCCAAAATTCCACCAGAAACTCCAGATTTTGATGGTATTCCAACTTCCATCAAATATCTACCAGAATTTTCATACATACCACAAGTTGCCATTTGACTTACGATGATTTGAATCTCTTTTTTACTTAGAAGCTTTTCTTTAGAGTTAGGCTTATTACCTTTGTTGGCAAGAACTGCTCCCATTTTTGCCAAGGCACAAACATTTGTAGCTATTGAGCAATTTCTTATGTAAAGATCTAAGACTTCATTTGGATTATCAGAAAAAATGTTTTTGCTTTTTAGATAATAAGCTATGGCCCTATTTCTATCTGTAGTTTCCATCTCAGATTCATAGACCTCTTTTATCATATATGCATCTAAAAATGATGAAAGTTTTTTGTAATAGGATAAAATTCTATCGAATTTTTCATCGACATTTGCCCCCTTTACCATAGAAGCTGTCGTCATGGCGCCAGCATTGATAAAGGGATTTGTGGCCTTGTCGGTTATTGGCACTAGAGAATTAAACTCATAACTTGTCGGCTCACTTCCTACTTTTTCAAAAACTGAAATCGGATCATTATCACGTAAAGCCATTATCAAGGATAAGACTTTGCTAATTGATTGGATGGAAAAAATCTTTTCGATTTCACCATAGGAAAAAACTTCTCCTTCAACTGTCATTAGACAAAAAGCAAAGCTATTAGGATCGACATTTGCAAGTTCTGGTATGTATGAAGCAAGTTCTCCCATGTCTTTGTATTTTTCTGTTTTCTTTATAGCTTTTTTAATAATTTTATCAACATAATCTCTTTTTTCGAACATAAATTACCTCTTCTGGAATATATACCCTTTCTGGCTTTCAAAATAAATAATTAGATGATAAAATATTATAAAGGAGCTATTATGAGGATAGTTGAAATTATAAGAAAAGATGCTTGGATAAATGACTATGATTTTTTTAGAGAATTTAAGAAGTCTAAATATTTTTCCATACTATTGGATACTTATGAAAATTTGAATACAGAAATCTTATTTCAAAGCAAAGTTCACGGTCAAGGTCATATTGAAAGAGTAATTTTATTTTCAATGCTCTTAGCTTGGTATTATGAACTAGATAATGACGATACAGATTTAATGCGCTATGCAGCAAGCCTTCATGATATATGCCGTGAAAATGATGGCTATGATACAGAACACGGAAGACGAGCTGCGGATATTTGCCAAAAATATGCAAATATAAAGCAATCCGATATTCCTTTATTAAAAGCCATAATTACCAGCCACTCAACAGATGACAGTTTGATGGAAGAGGTAATAAAAAGCTATGAAATAAAGGATTTTGATAGGGCTTTATTTTTGGCGAAACTTTTTAAAGATGCCGATGGCTTAGATAGGGTTAGAATCAATCGGTTAGATGATAAATATCTTAGAAATGATTTTTCAAAAAATTCAGTTGGTTTTGCCTACGAACTTTTTGAAAATTACTGATTTTATTGACATAAAAGTTTTTATCTTATAAAATAATATTGTAATATTCTAGGAGAGATAAATGCCAAAACACTCAAAAAAAATCTTGGCTTTTCTAGTTTTTGCTCAACTTTTGTTAGTTGGAAATTCTAATTCTTATGCCGACATGATAATCCTAAATAAAGATACAAGCCAAGGGGTTAATGTCAGAGAAAAAAAGGATGATGATAGCAAAATATTAGGTGGCATTGAAGATTTTACTGCTTATGAAATAAAAAATGAATCAGATGATTGGTATGAGATTGATTTTAAGGGAAAAACCGCTTATGTTGGCAAAAATTGGTTTTTTAAGCTAAATCATACAAGTTTGATTAACGATTCAGATTTAAAAGAAGAACCAAAAGATGATTCAAAAAATATTGTAAATTACAAACTTCAAGCTAATTCCAAAGTAAACATATTAGAATTTGATGAAAGTAGTGATTATGTCAAAGTTTCCTATGATGAAGACTTTTTGGAAAACAAGAAGGTAAATTTTGTAAATATCAACGAATTAATCAACACTGATTTATTTGATGATCTTCCATCTGAAAACCAAATCAAAGAAATTAATACCATTACTTTAGACGATTCTAATGATAATATGGATATACCAAAAGTTGTAACCCTTAATAATCAACCAGAAACCGTTGAAATTTCTGATTCAATAAATAAGGCTACTGGATATATAAAATTATCAGATCTTGCAATTTCTAAAAAAAGCAAAGAAGATTTAGAAGAATTTAAAAATTATTATAAAGAAATAAATGACCATATAAAGGCAAAATTAGAAGAAGAAATTAATAACCAATCCTACATGCTAGAAACAACCCAGTATTTTAATACTGAAACTTTTAACAATGTCCAAACTTATGATATTCCTGTAAGTGGAAACCCTATTGGAGTAGAGCTTTACAATTGGGCGTGCCAATTTCTAGGCAGACCTTATGTTTGGGGAGGAACAAATCTTTACAACGGCATAGATTGCTCAGGCTTTACCATGAGAATTTATGAGCAAGCAGGAATTGGACTTCCACATTTTGCCCAAAGTCAACAAAGATATGGAGTAGAAATTCCATTTGGTTATGAAATGGCTGGAGATTTGGTATTTTTTGGAACAAGTCTTAATAATATAACCCACGTTGGAATGGCAGATGGCAACGGAAATATGATCCACGCATCAAGCCCAAGAGTTGGAATTATAATAAGTCCAATCAGAAATCCAATTTCAATAAAAAGAATTATTCAATAAATAATAAGGCAGTGTATAATCACCGCCTTATTTTTTTAATTATAAATTTATTTTCCAGAAAATATTTTTCCTATTGAATCTACAATTGATCTTAAAAAGTTTAAGAATGAATCAAGCAAACCGCTTTCTTGAGCCTTATTTACTACTTCATCTATGGAATCCTTGTTATTTTTATAAAATTCGCTGGCGTTATTTGCTAATTCGTTGCCAAATTTGATTAGATTTTCCTTTACTTCTTTACTATCTATGGCTGAAGTATCCTGATATTTGCTAAAAAAGTCTATCAAAATATTTATGTTGTTATCTGATAAGATATTTTCTAGATTTACATTTTTTAGGGCATCGTTAATGAAAATTCCAATTTGTTCGCTGCTAGCAGTTTTGCCAGTTTTTTCCTTGTATTCTGCTAATTTTTGTTTAACTTCGATTATAACTTTGTCTAGCTCTTTTGGGTCAAAGCCATCTTTGCCTTTGTTTTGATCTGATATTTCTATTACAGTTTTTAGCTCATCTTGAGCAGCTTGCGCTCTCTTTGGGTCGATTTTTTCTCCTTTAGCATTTAAAGCTTTATAAACTCCTGCCAAGGCAGATTCACCTGTTACAGGCTTTGGACTTGCAACAAAAATATCTGCATTGGTTATTCCTGCTGTAATTGCAGCGTTGGTATATTGGCCATTGGTTATTTTTGTGATGTTATTTGGAGTAACTATATTTACTCTTATGCCTGAATTTTCATCTAGGTACTTGATATAAACTGAAGAAATCATGTTGCCATCTAGGGCATTAATTCCCAAATATCCACTGGCTTCTTTGCCATTTACGCTTGAATAGTTTACATTGTCATTTGCTTTTATACCAAAAGCTTGGTTAACTTGATTTTTTTCATCTTCATTTAAAGCTATACCATAAATCACATCATTAATTTTCCCACTATTTGTACTAGCTTGTGAGATTGATGGTGTTAGGATAAATATGGCTAGCAAAAATGCTAATATTTTATTTTTCATATATGCTCCTATAATTTTTCAATTTTTTCTATAATTGGGTCTAGCTCATTTATATCCATATCTTCGATTAGACCTTGGTCAATTTTTTGGGATATTAAAGGATTAATTGGTAATTTTATAAGCGTATCGATTGAAAACTTCTCGCTTACTTGATCAATTTTGCTATCGCCAAAAATTTTGTGTTTGCTACCACAGTCTGGGCATAGGAAATAGCTCATATTTTCTACTATTCCAATTATATTTTTGCCCATCATTTTTGCCATTTTTAAGGATTTTTCCACAACCATTCCTACCAAATCTTGAGGAGTTGCAACTGCAATTACTCCATCTATTGGAATTGATTGAAAAACTGTAAGTGGAATATCGCTTGTTCCAGGTGGCATATCGATTAATAAATAATCGAGTTTACCCCAATCAACGTCAGAATAAAATTGCTTGATAACTCCATTTACAATTGAAGCTCTCCAAACAACTGGATCTGTCTTGTTAGGTAAAACCATATTTATGGAAATAATTTTTATCCCATCGCGACTTAGACCTGGACCTATTAAGCCACTTTCTGTTGCTTTTACATTTTCATTTATGCCAAAAGCTTGAGGAATTGAAGGTCCTGTTACATCAGCATCAAAGATGCCAACCTTATAGCCCTTCTTGTTTAATTTATTTGCTATCATGCTTGTAACAGATGATTTGCCAACTCCACCTTTTCCACTCATTATAGCTATTGTATGACCAATAGAAGATCCTTCATTTAGTTGTATTTTAAATTGGTCGAAATTTCTATTTTTTTCTGTCATTATGACTCCTTTTTTTAAAATTTGTAATTATATTATATTGTTGTTTTGATTAATTACAATAATTTTAAGATATTTAAAAATAGATTAGCTTAATTATAAATTAATTTGTGTTAAGATTAGATAAAGAAAAAAGCTATTAATATATCTTAATTTCTAAAGATAATATTAATAGCTAATTAATTAAAAATCTATCTTCATATCCCCATCTTTTATCAGACCTTTTTTATGCATTATTTTATAAATGCCAAAGCTTATAAGAGCTGGTAATATAAAGTGCATAAGCAATATTTCTGCTAAAAGTATTGGCAAATCTCTTGATCCTGCCATGGTATTTATCATTGAAATTTGACCAACAAGACCGCTTGTACCCATACCAGAACCTAAAGGAGAATTTTCCATTTTGAAAATCAAAGTCGATATTGGTCCTAAAATTGCCGCTGCTATGGTTGGAGGTAGCCAAATTTTGGGATTTTTTATGGTATTTGGAACTTGAAACATACTTGTTCCCAAGCCTTGGGCAAGAAGTCCTTCAAAACCATTATCAGCATAACTAATAACTGCAAAGCCAATCATTTGAGCAGAGCATCCTGCTGTTGCTGCTCCTCCAGCTAGTCCTGATAGAGATAACATCATACAAATTGCAGCTGAAGAAATTGGAAGAGTTAGGGCAACTCCAACAAGAACCGAAACAATTATACCCATCAAAAACGGTCTAAGCTCTGTAGCTTTCATTATAAGATTTCCAAGAGCATTCATAAAACCAGCAACTCCTGGTCCTATCAAATCTCCAACAAAAATTCCAACCAAAATTGTAATTGCTGGAGTAATAATTATATCTAATTTCGTTCTTTTTGATACAAGTTTTCCAAATTCTGTTCCAAAAACACTGGCAACATAAACTCCAACTGGTCCTCCCAAATCGTATGCGCCAATTCCTACAATCGTTATGGCAAATAAAACCAAATTTGGAGCTTTAAGAGCATAGGCAATGGAAACTGCTATGGCTGCTCCTGTGGATTTGCCTATCAAAGGCCAAATTCTTTCTGTCAAAAAACTTATATTAAAACTATTACCGATTGAATTTAAAATTGTTCCGACAAGTAAAGATGCAAAAAGTCCAAAGGCCATGGCTCCTAGGGCATCTATAAAATATGTATGAGCTGATAAGCTTATATTTTGTTCTTGTAAATATTTTTTCATAATATCCCCTTTTTTTGTGATGGTAAAAGTATACCACAAAAAAAGATTGTTGTATATACACCGGGAAATTAATTTAGATAACCTTTTTCTCTTAGAGCTTCTTCGATTTTTTCTAAATCATCAAGACTTTTTGCACTTATTGTGTGAAAATGAACGTCTTCTGTTAGTTCCTTGAGAGGTTTTGTTTTTGTCATATTTTTTACAAAATTATTAACCCCATTTCTAGAATGGATATCCAAATTTTTCTTTATTACTCCATAAACTGGATGATTAATAAAAACATCAATGACTACCCCACCATTATCAACTATGGTATTTAGCTCATCTTTTATATCTTTATCTTCATGTTTTGTCTCGATTATTTTCTTAAATTCTGTCTTATTTTCGATTTTATAACCCTTATTGGTGGAAATTATATCAAGGCCAAAAGCTTTTAATAGAGAAATATCTTTTACTATAATTTGTCTTGAAACAGAAAATTCTTTGGCAAGAGTATCTCCGTTTATTGGATTTTCAGCTTTTTGAAGGATATCTATGATTTGTTTTTGTCTTTGACTGATTTTCATTTTTTCCTCCTTTTTTATTAATATACTACATTTTACTTGACAAAAGTTTTTATTAATCGTATCATTAGAAAAACAACATTGAAAAGAAGAGTAACTAGGATAATAAATTTACAGAGATTCCTTACTGGTGAAATTAGGAAAATGAATTACTTGGTGAAAAAAGACTTGGAGTTGCTTTGAGGATTTTTTATGATTCAAAGACGGGATTTGCCCGTTATAGCAAAAGAGTATGAATGTACTTAGTAAGGTGCATATTGCAAAGTGTGCATGAATTTGGGTGGTAACACGGCCTTTCGTCCCATGGGATGATTATAGGGCGTGTATTTTTTTTATACTTTTTTAACCCAAAAAAGAAGAGGAGAGAAAAAATGAAAAAGTTAAAGAGATTTTTGTTAAGTTTATTAGTTATGATTATGACTTTTGCAAACATAAGTTTTGCAAGCTCAAATGAAAAAAATGTCCTAAGAGTAGGAATGGAAGTAAATTATGCTCCATATAACTTCTCAGAGGTGGATGATAGTAAGGGAGGGGTTCCTGTCAAAAATTCCCCGGGCGAATATGCCAACGGCTATGATATTGCAATAGCAAAAAAAGTAGCCAAAAAATTAGGCATGGATTTAGAAATTTATAAGATCGATTGGGATGGCCTAATTCCAGCTCTAACCAGCGGGAAAATCGATATAATTGTTGCAGGTATGAGTCCAACAGCAGAAAGAAAAGAACAAATTGATTTTACCGATTCTTACTATGACGCCCAAGTTGGAGTAATTTTAAAAAACAACTCAAAATACAAGGATGCAAAATCCATAAATGATTTTGTTGATGCAAAAATTACCGGCCAATTGGGAACTTATCACTATGATCTACTTGACCAAATGCAAGGAATAAAAAAAGAACAAGCTCTTGATTCTTTCCCAACAATGATCGCCGCAACCAAAGCTGGCACAATCGATGGTTATGTATCAGATAAGCCAGGAGCTGAAAGTGCAATGACCTCAAATCCTGACTTGATATTCGTATCTTTTGAAGAAGGAAATGGCTTTGAAGTTGACGAATCTTTAACTTCTATTTCAGTTGGAGTTAAGAAAAATTCAGAACTCACTCCAAAAATAAATGAGGCCTTAAAAGATATTTCCCCAGAAGAAAGAGAAGAAACCATGAAAGAAATGGTTTTATTAACTACAGAAGATGGAAATGCTAATGAAAATCCAACTTTCTTAGATGAAATGTCTAGTATTTGGGAAAAATATTCTTCACTTTTCCTAAGTGGTATTGTAAATACACTATTTATAGCTATACTTTCTACCCTATTGGGATTTTTGATTGGCCTACTTGTTGCAATTATCAGAAAAATTGAAGTTAGCAAAGTTAAAAACAAACTTGCCTATACTTTACACAAAATTGTAAATTTCATTTTAGCAGCCTATGTGGAAATTTTCCGTGGAACGCCAATGATGGTTCAATCAGTAATAATATTTTATGGTCTAAAACAATATTTTGATATTGATTTATCCACTATGTTTGCGGCAATTTTGATAGTTTCTATAAATACCGGAGCTTATCTATCAGAAGTTGTTCGTGGTGGTATAAACTCAATTGATAAGGGACAATTTGAAGCTTGTAAAGCCTTGGGAATGACACATTTTCAAACAATGAATAAAGTTGTAATTCCACAAGCCGTAAGAAATATTCTCCCATCTTTGGGCAACGAATTTGTAATAAATATAAAAGATACTTCAGTATTAAACGTAATTTCAGTAACAGAATTATTCTTCATGAGTAAATCTGTTGCAGGATCTACCTACCAATACTTCCCAACTTATTTGATAACTGCAATAATTTACTTTATCTTAACATTTGCAGTAACAAGAATTATTTTATTAGTTGAAAAGAGAATGTATGGAAGAGAATTTGTCTATGAATCATCAACAGGAGCAAAAAATGTCAATAATTAAGGTAAATAATTTAGAAAAAAGATTTGGCGACAATTTAGTTTTAAAAGACATAAATTTTGCCATAGAAAAAAACGAAGTAGTTTCAATAATAGGTTCATCAGGGTCTGGAAAATCAACCCTATTAAGGTGTCTAAACTTATTAGAAAATCCAACCAGTGGACAGATTTTGTACGAGGGCAAAGATATCCTTTCCCACAATTTTGACGAAAGATTATATAGGTCACAAGTTGGCATGGTTTTTCAAAACTTTAACCTTTTTGAAAATAAAAATGTCCTAGACAATTGTACTTTGGGTCAAGAAATAGTTTTAAAAAAATCAAAAGAAGAATCCAAAAAAACTGCCATGGAATTATTAACGACAGTTGGCATGGAAAAATTTGTAAACCATAAGCCTTCACAACTTTCCGGTGGCCAAAAGCAAAGAGTTGCCATAGCTCGTGCTTTGTCTATGAATCCAAAAGTTTTATTATTCGATGAGCCTACAAGCGCTCTTGACCCAGAAATGGTTGGAGAAGTATTGGAAGTTATGACAAAGTTAGCAAAATCTGGAATTACAATGATAGTTGTAACTCACGAAATGGATTTTGCTAGAGATGTTTCAACTAGAGTTTTATTTATGGATAAAGGTATAATCTTAGAAGATGGCAAGCCTGAAGAGATCTTTAACAATCCAAAAAACGAAAGAACTCGTGAATTCTTGTCAAGATTTTTAAACAATTAGGAGATTAAATGCAAGATTTAGTTGAAATATATTCATCAGATGAAGATTCTTTTGCCGTAGGATCAATAATTTATGAAAATTCCAATAGGCTTTTTGCTCATTTGGTAGATGACCAAGGCAAAATCGATGGATATTTGCTATTTGATAAAAGAGCAATAAGAAAAATCGAAAAAGATACCGAATATCTCAAAAAATTGAGCAAATACATGGATTTTTGGGGCAATATTTCCATAGGCAATTCCGACAACCCAATCTATAAATCAAAGCCTGATTTTATAGATTTGATAAAATATGCCAAAGAAAACCATAAAATTATAACCCTTGCCACAAGTTTTGACTATTATGATAGCATTTGTGGCTATGTAAATTCTTTTACAGAAAATTTAGTAAAAATCGATGCTATAAATCAATCAAACGCCAAGGTTTTTGACCAATTTGAAATTTCAATAGATCAGATAATAACCTTAGAAATAGAATCTATAGATAATTTTCTTTTAGGATATGCTAGCAAAAAATTATGAATGACACTTTACTTTTAATGATATTAAATTTAATTGGAAAAATCTTCTCATTTGTTCGTGAGATGATTTTTTCTTTTACCTATGGAACAGGACCAATTACAGATGCCTTTAACACTTCTACAACAGCAGCAACGCTGATATTTTCTGTAATAACCTACGCCTTAAGCAAAACTTACATTCCCTCATACAATGAAATCTACAAAAATAAGGGAGAAAAAGAAGCTGATATTTTTACTAACAAACTTTTAAATTTCATGCTTTTTCTAACCTCTGTAATTATGATTTTGGGCCTAAGCTTTGCACCTTTTGTAGTAAAATTATTTGCAGCAGGTTATAGTGGGGAAAAATTACAAATTGCATCTACCTTTATGAGAGCTGTAATTTTAAGCATCTATCCTAATGTCTATGCAGCAATTATGTCCGCTTATTTGCAAGTAAAAGGAGATTTTTTAACCCCAGCCTTGCCTTTGGTTATTTTAAATATAATCCTTGGCATAACGATCTTAATATCTAAGGGCAATGTCAAAATAATGGCTTTTGGAATATTTTTAGCTTATTTGTTGCAATATTTTATGTTTCCGATAGCTTTAAAAAAATCAAATTTCACGAGAAAAAGAAAATTTTACCAGATGGATGAAAGTATCAAAAAAATCTTAATCCTATCTCTACCAACAACCTTTACCATGGCAGCAGTTTATATTTCAACCATAGTTGACCAATCATTTGCTTCCTTGGTCGCTCCTGAAGGTGGGGTTTCTATAATAAATTACGCCCTAAAAATTCTTAGGATTGTAAGTTCTACTTTTATAATCCCCTTTCAAATAACCGCCTATCCGATAATAGGAAAATTAGTTGCAAATGGCAAAATGAACGAAATGAAAGATTTGATAAGCAAGACTTTGGTAAAAATAATGACCTTGTTTATTCCATCAATAATCGGGCTTATGATCTTATCAAAGCCAATTATAACTTTTGTATATTTTAGAGGAGAATTTACCTACCAAGATATGATAATGACAAGTAAGGTTCTATTTTACTATAGCCTCTATCTAATCGGCCCAGCTTTGGCTGATTTGCTTTATCTATCATTTTTCTCCAATCAAAATACGAGAATACCAACGATTATTTCCTTTATCCAACTAGGAATAAATATAATTTTGGACTTTACTTTATCAAGAATTTACGGACTAGTAGGCCTTGCCCTTGCTACGACAATCAGCCAATTTTCAGCCGTAATCATAGCCTTTGTAATGTATAAGAAAACTTATGGCAATCTTGATTTTGCCTATATAGGAAAAAATATAAGCAAATTATTAATAGGAGGAGCATTTCTTGGAATATTTGCAAAATTTTTCTTTTCGCTAAAACCATCAAACTTCTGGCTTTTACTAACAATAGCACTTTCCGCTGTAATTTATCTAAGTCTTATATATCTACTAAAAGTTGATGGAATAGAAGAAATTATTCAAGCATTTAAAAACAAAATAGCAAAGAAAAGGAGCGCAAAATAGCGTTCCTTGTTTTTTATTTATTAAAATTTTATCTGATTTCTACTTTTATAAAGTTCTTAAAATCTACTTTCTATCCTCTCATCAATTCCAAAGTCACCAAAAATGATTTGTAAAAGCTATCCATTGGTAAAAATTCTTTGTTTGAGTGGAAGTTGTGGGCTCCTGTGAAATAGTTTGGTGTAAAGATTCCTCTTGTTGATAGGTAGGATCCGTCAGTTCCCCCTCGCATAGGAATAATTATTGGATCTATCTGTAATTTTTTGTAAATTTCTTTTAGATTTTCTATGGCGACTTTGTTTGTTTCATCAATTGAATCGGCTATATTTGAATAAACATCTGTAATCTCGATTGAAATTTCTGCTTTCTTGTATCTTTCTTTTAAAAGGTCTACTGCTTGGATAAGGTATTTTTTGCTTTCTTCGAATTTTTCCTTATCGTGATTTCTAATATTAAAATCTACTTTGCAATTTAGGACATCTGAATTAATGTCTGTTATCCACACATAACCTTCTCTATTTTCGGTATTTTCTGGCATCTTATTTCTATCGAGCATATTGATAAAATCATGGGCTATCATTATTGGATTTACGAGCTTTCCCTTGGCAGACATTGGATGAGCAGAAACTCCCTTTATTTTTAAGATACCGCTTGCTGCATTAAATGTTTCATAAATTAATTCTCCAAGTTTGCAGCAATCAATTGTGTAGGCGTAAGAAACTTTAAATTTGTCAAAATCTATTTTTCTTGAGCCTCTTAGGCCAATTTCCTCATCTGGGACAAAGGCTAGATAAATTTCTCCATGGTTTATTTGAGGATTTTCTTTTAGATACCACAAGGCAGTCATAATATTTGCTATTGCAGCCTTATTGTCTGCTCCCAAAACTGATTTGCCATCTGTAAGTATTATATCATCTCCCATATAAGAGAGAATTTCAGGATTTTCTTTTGTGGAAAAAATTATTTTTTCTTCTTTATTTAAGATAATATCTTTGCCATCGTAGTTTTTTATTATTTGAGGGTTGATTTCATCTGATAAACCGACATCGACAGTATCAAGATGGGCAACCCAGCCTATTGGAGCTTTTTCTGATCCTCTTTTTGGAAGTCTAGCTTGAAGAACTCCGTATTGGTTGATTTCTATTTGGCAAAGGTCTAAGTCTTCCAATTCTTTTTGTAAAAGTCTTGCTAATTCAATTTGTCCCACACTTGATGGAATATTTTCATTTTTTTCGTCAGATTGGCTTGAAATTGTCAAGTATCTTAAAAAATTTTCTTGTAATTTTTCTTTTATTATTTTTTCATTCATTTTAACTTTCCTTATTTTTAGGATTTTATGCGAAAAAATCACAGACTTTGCTGTGATTTTTCTTTCTTATAAGTCAAGATCTAAAGATTTAACTTCTTTGTCTTTATTTAGATAATAAAGTTTGCCATCAAAAAGTTTTAAGCCTCTAATATCTTGATTAAATATTTCTTTTTGACTATCAATATCAATAATTTTTAGATGACTTAGGAAAGGATCAAGTGGGCCATCTGCCTTGGAATCAACACCTGTAAAATAGAAAATATTGTTGCCAATAAATTCTTGAGATCCCATTTCTGCCCACAAAAACGGGAATTTTTTGCCATCTACATAAATACTCTCATTATCCGCACGTCTAATATTCCAGTTTGCCTTGCCATTTTCAAAGTTTTTTTGACCAAAAAGATATTGCAAGCCAAAATCTTTTTCTATTAATTCTACTTTTTGATCATAATCTTTGTTTAGGTCTAGCTTATACAAATCATAATTGTAAATATCTTCGCTATCTTTGTTTGCATTTGATGTATATTGAATTTCTCCTTGGATTAGGGCGACAGTTCCAGTTGCTATTCCAACAGTTGCTTGGTAGTCAAAAACTTTGCCCTTAGCTAAATCAACTACCCCAATTGCGGATTTGTCAGAATCCATCTCATCAATTCCTAGTTCGTCATTGTAATTTGTATAGGTGTGGAAACCGTAAATTTTATCCCCTATCATACCTAAAGGCCTAAAATCTTCGCCTTTTTGAAATTCGAAGAGAGTAGTTTTTTCTTTGCCAGTAACTTTAATAATCTTGGCTTGAGGAGAGGAAATATTTGATTCTACCAAAATATTGTTAGTGTATTTTACATATTCATAGAATTTATTTCTTTCTTCTGGCTTTGTATTACCCTGATCGTCAACCATTTCTCCATCTTCATTTACTCTAACTAAAGCTGAGGCTGGCAAATAGAAGTAGTCATTTTTGCTAACTTTGCTTGATTCCTCTTCGTTTTTTTCTTCTTTGGATTTTTTGTCTTTGATATCTTTTTTATCTTTTTTATCTTCGTCTTTTACTTTCTTATCTTTATCTTCTTTATCGCCATCGTCAGATTTTTTTACATCTATTTCAACTTTTTTATCATCTGAAGAATCTTCTTTTGTATCTTTATCCTTGTTCTCATTTTCTAAGGATTTTATTTTATTTTCGTCATTTTCCTCATTTTCTTTGATATTTTCAGCATGTTCTTCTTTTTTTGAAAGATCAATTTCTTCATTTGTTGTATTTGAACTAATTTCTTTGTTAGAATAATCTTTCTGATTAGAAGAATTTGTGCATCCTACCATTATTAGACTTAAAACTAAAATAGATATATATTTTTTCATTTTTTCTCCTTATTCTGCGCGCAAAGCATCTATAGCCGATAGCTTCGTTGCTCGTCTTGCTGGCAAATATCCTGCAAGAACTCCTACCAAGGCTGAAAACAAAACTCCAACTAAGCCAAGCCAAAATGGGATTATTACAGCTGGGCCGCCTCCTGCAGAAAAAATGGATTCACCGCCTGAGAGAACTTTATTTAGAAAATAAGCTGCAACTAGAGAAATTATTAGTCCCAAAATTCCACCAAAAAATCCTATAAAACCAGATTCTATCAAAAACATGGTCTGAACATCAGATACGCTTGCACCGATAACTTTCATAACGCCTATTTCTTTTTGACGTTCATAAATACTCATTATCATGGTGTTGATAATTCCTATGGCAGAAACTATAAAGGCAATAGAACCTATGCCTCCTAGAATTAACATAATGGTTCTTGTTTGATTTTCAACTTCTTCACTTGCTTTAGCCATAGAATTTGTTGAATATCCTAGCTTTTTGATCTCTATTTCTGCATCTTTCACATTTTTTGTACTATCTATAACAACCGAAACACTATCATAGGTGATTTTGCCCGCAGTTTCTTTTATAGGATTACCATCCATGTCATAATTTTGGTTCATCGTTGGATAGGCGAGCTTTTCATCTTCTTTTTTCAACTTATTATAAGTTGCTTCATTCATATATGAGTTATAACCAGTAAGAATTGAACCTTGGGCAAGTTTACCGGAAATTTTTGCTGGAATTTCCACTACTTGTGGCTTGCCCTTGTTTGGATCATCGGGATTATCTTCTTCTCCAAAATTTACCCCATCATCTTGACTTTCGTCTTTATAACCTAAAGAAAATATATATTTATGAGCATTAAAGTCGAAATTTTCATCAGGTTCAAACCAAGTATCAGCCCCGTGTTTTGTTTTTGTCATGGCTGATGCATTAGTACCTAAAAGTATGGTAGAATCATCGCTTGCCTTTGGAATATTTCCCCATTCCAAATCTTCCTTTTTTAAAAGTTTAAAGACATCATCAGGAATTACTTGAAAGGAACCGTCTAGTTGATAGTCGTCATTATCTTCAACTTTCATTTCCAAATATATATTTTTTGATGGAATAACAGAGCTTACATGGTCTATTTTTTTTAGGTCATTTATAAGTTTAGCATCAACTTTTAAGCCATCTGGTGAATCGTTATAAATTTGTATAGTTGTAAGTCCTTGAAAAGATTCGATCATTTGCTTTTGGCTAGCTGATATACCTTCTGCAAAGGCTAGCATCAAGATGATAGATGTTGAACCTATGACAACGGATAAAATTGTTAATATGGTTCTAGATTTACGACGCCATAGGTTTCTTAGGGCCATTATAAATCTATCAGATATCTTCATCTTCTATAATCAACTCCTCGTTTTTCTTATTTTTTCTTTTTTTATAAATTAAAGCTCCAACTAGTGCAATGATTGCTATTATTCCAACCCAGAAAAATGGAGATGTAAATATTGATCCGCCATTATCAGCTCCCTCTGGTGGATTTGCTTGATCAGCTGGAATCATCTCTCCTGTATTTGGATCTTGAATCATGCCATCTTCAGATCCTCCCATATCCATATTCATAGCTTCTGCTGTGAAATCTTGTGTTTGGGTGTGGACATTTCCTGCTGAATCTTCATAGGTTATTAGAATTTTTCCTTCAACTTCTCCTTCTCTATCTGGAGTAATGTTAAAGCTAAATTCTTCTGTAGATCCTGTTTTGAAATTGCCTATAAATCTTCTATCATTATCAATTGTAAAACCCTTGCCAATTACATCGCACATAAATGTGTTTAGATTGTCTTTTCCAGTGTTGTAAATCTTTACAGAAACTGCTGTTTGTTGGCCTACCATAAGTTCATCGTGTTTTACATTTCCAATTGTGACATTTGCTCTTTGGACAACTGGAATTCCAATTGCTTCTTTGGTTTGATATTGGTTGCCCCAATAATCTTCATATTCTAATGTAAGTCCAATTACATAATTTCCAGCTGCAGAATTTGGATTAACTCCCATATTTATTGTTCTTGTGGCAGTGTTCCATGGATACAAAGCTGCGACATAAAATGAATTTGACCTATTCATAGGTGTAAATACAGATCCATCACTTACTAATGCAGTATTATCCCCACTTGCTTGTGGTTGAGATTGCAATTGTTGATCTATGCTTACTTTTAAGTTATAGATTGTATTTTTTGCATTTGTGTTATAAAGAGTGAAGGATAAGGTAAAATCATTACCTGCTTCTACAGTTTGTGGTGCAATTGAATAATTTGAAATAATCAATTTAGGTTGATTTTTCATTTGTACTGTTGGAGTTTGATCGCTTGTATCTTGAATTTCGTTTGTTTGATTATTGTTTGTTGACATCTAAAACCTCATCAATTGTTAAATTTTTGTGTATTTTTTCTATCTTTCCATCTCTCATAAAAAGAGTTCTATCGGCAAATTCAGTCATCTCTTCATCATGAGTTACCATGATAAAAGTCTGATTGTTTTTCTTTGTCATATCCTTTATCAGTTTCATAACCTCAAAGCTGGTTTTTGTATCCAAATTTCCCGTTGGCTCATCTGCAAAGACTATCTTTGGTGTGCCTACAAAGGCTCTTGCTATTGAAACTCTTTGCTGTTGACCACCGGATAATTCATTTGGCTTGTTGTCCATTCTGTTGCCAAGTCCTACTTGATTTAAAATTTTATAGGCTTCTTTTTTTCTTTCTTCTTTGCCCAAGCCTTTAAAAGTTAGGGGCAATGATACATTTTCCCAAGCTGAAAGATAGGGCAAAAGATTATAGGATTGAAAAACAAAACCAATATTAAGATTTCTAAATTTGGTTATTTCCGTTTCTTTTAGCTCATTTAGGGTAATTTTCCCATACTTTATAGAGCCTTTAGTGGGTCTTTCAAGACCTGCTAACATATTTAAAAGGGTCGATTTTCCAGAACCGGATGTTCCCAAAAGGGCAATAAATTCTCCCTTCTCTATATCTAAGTCTATCCCATCTAAGGCCTTGATAATGTTATTTCCTACTTTATAATATTTTTTTAGGTTACGCACCTGTATTAGTGACATATTTTTCTCCAAGCCTTATTTCGTTTATTTATTGTAAATTTGATTACAAATTAGTGTTACATAAGATATGGTACACTGTTTTATCAAATTATATCATTAGTAAGAATAAATTTCAATATTTCTCTATTATTTTTTTGATATTCTATTAGGATTGCTATCTTAGCTTTAGAAATATTTTATCTTATCATTTAGTAAATCCCAATAAATTTCTTGATATTTGCCCTCATAGATTGCTAAAATTTTATCCATCGATAGGCTCATTCCTTGCATTTTTTTAAAATCCTCGTAGTTAATCCAAGAAAGTTTGCCTTCTCTATTATCTCTTATTAATTCTCCGCTAAAGTCAGTAGTTTCATACAAAAATCCAACATCTGTAAAGTCTTGGCTTTCCCGGCTAATTAGTCCACAATATTTCAAATTACTAACATCAAGTCCTGTTTCTTCTTTGGCCTCTCTTACGGCTGATTCTATTAAACTTTCGTTTTCTTTGCGCTTTCCTCCAGGAAAAGTCAGACCTTCCCAGCCTTCTTTTTTGATTTTGTCTAAAACTACAACTTCATTAGTTTTTTCATTTACAATTTTTACCATATTCATTAGTCGAATTTTCATATTTTCTCCTATAAAAAAAGGATTGTAATAAACAACCCTCTTTTGTTTTTAATTTCTTTTTACTTCAATTTTGATTGATTTATCATTTAGAGCTGTTTCCTCTTTGTCTATTTCTTCTCTTTTTAAGTTATCACAAAGAGTTTCGCTTTTTATCTCATCTTGGAATTTTTCCAAAGATTTGCTTAATTCATCATCACAAGAATAGATTATATCAATCCTATCTGTTACTAAAAATCCTGAATCTTTTCTTAGATTTTGAATTTTTGAAATAAATTCACGGGCATAGCCTTCATCTTTTAGATCTTTTGTTATTTCTGTATCCAAAACTACAAAGACATTGCCATCAATTTCAACATCAAAGCCTTCTTTTGCGGAAATTCTAACATCTAGATAATCTTTTTTAACTTGATATTTTTCGCCTGACAATTCTATTTCTACATCTTCATTTTCCACTTGGTCTATAAATTCCTTGGCATTGATCTTTTGTAAGTATTTGCCAAATTCATTTACCTTTGCTTGGAATATTGGACCTACAACCTTAAAATCAGGTTTTAGTGAAAATTCCATAAATTCTGATAGATCTTCTGCAAATTCAACTTCTTTAACATTTAGCTCTTCTTTGATTAGAGGAACTAGATCTTCAATATTTTTCTTATATCTGCCATCGACAATGATTTTAGAAAGTGGTTGACGAACCTTGATTGCTTCTTTTTCTCTTGAAGCACGTCCTAGATTTACAACTTTTCTAATTAATTCCATATCATTTTCAAGTTCTTTGTCGATTAAATTTTCGCAAACTTCTGGCAAAAGTTGTGTGTGAACAGTTTTATCTCCAGTTAGGTTTCTATAAACTTCTTCAGCTATAAATGGTGTAATTGGTGCTATTATCTTTGATAAAGTGAGTAAAACATCGTAAGTTGTTTTGTAAACTGCTTTTTTGGAATCGCTGATATTACTTGTCCAAAATCTCTTTCTATTACGTCTTATATACCAATTTGAAAGATCTTCTACTACAAAATCAGATATCAAATGAACGACCTTGTTGTATTCAAAAATTTCCATTTGTTGGTAGTATTCTTTTAGCAAAGAATTTAATCTTGAATATAACCATCTGTCGATTTTTTCAAGTTTAACTTCGCCAATATTTTTCATCTCTTCCATGCCCAAATTATCTGTATTAGCATAAAGAGTAAAGAAATTGTAGACATTTTCATAAGTTCTAAAGAAATTATTGCGAACTTCTACCAAACCATTTTCGTCAAATTTGGTTTGCATCCAAGCAGGAGATACATAAAGAGAATAAAATCTTACAGCATCTGCCCCGTATTTGTCAAATAGTGCAAAAGGATCTAGGGTGTTGCCACGAGATTTACTCATTTTTTGACCATTTTTGTCAACTACCAAATCATTTACCAAGACATTTTTGTATGGTGCCTTGCCCATGGTTATGGTTGAAATTGCCATTAGTGAATAAAACCAGCCACGAGTTTGGTCGATTCCCTCGCAGATAAAATCTGCTGGATAATAATTTTCAAATAATTCTTTGTTTTCAAAAGGATAGTGAAGTTGTGCAAATGGCATAGCTCCTGAGTCAAACCAAACATCGATTACATCTGGAACTCTTTTCATAATCTTGCCACAATGAGGACATTTCATTGTCACATTATCTACATACGGTCTGTGAAGTTCTATATTTTCATCTATATCTTCTATGGCAAGCTCTGCTAGCTCAGCTCTTGAACCAACAGTTCTTGTATGACCACACTCTTCACATTTCCAAATATTTAGTGGAGTTCCCCAATAACGACTTCTGGAAATTGCCCAGTCTTTTACATTTTCTAACCAATTGCCAAATCTTTTTTCGCCAATAGTTTGAGGGAACCAATTAACTGTTTTGTTATTTTCAACCATTTTTTCAGAAAACTTGCTCATTTCTATATACCAAGATGGTTTAGCATAATAAACAAGCGGTGTATGGCATCTCCAGCAGTGTGGATAATTATGTTCAACAGTTTGTTTTTTAAAGACTTTGCCTTCATTTACTAAATGATGCCAAATATCTTCGTTGGTATCAAAAATAAATCTTCCCTTCCAAGGGGTTTCTGTGAAATTTCCTTCAAGATCAACTGGTTGAACAAAAGCAAGGTCGTATTTTCTACCAACTTGATAGTCGTCTTCACCAAAAGCAGGAGCTGAGTGAACAATACCAGTACCATCTTCTGCTGAAACATAATCTGCCAATGTTACTATAAAAGCTCTCTTGTCTCCAACATTAACATAAGGAAGTAATTGTTCATATTCCATATATTCCATGTCAGATCCTTTTAATTTCTCAACAACTTGGTAATCGTGGCCTTCCATCAAAGTTTCTGCCAAAGATTCTGCCATATAATAATAACAATCATCAGTTTTGTCAAAAACTTTAACATAAGTTAAATCTGGGTTTACTGAAAGTGCAACGTTAGATGGCAAAGTCCACGGAGTTGTCGTCCATGCTAGGAAATATTCGTTATCTGTATCTTTTTTCTTGAATTTTACGGTAAGGGTGATGGTCTTATCCATTTGATAGCCTTGAGCAACTTCGTGGGAAGCAAGACCTGTACCACATCTTGGACAATATGGCATTACCTTAGCCCCTTCGTAGATTAATCCTTCTTTAAAGGCTTTATCTAATAGATACCATTCAGTTTCGATGTAATCATTATCCAAAGTTACATAAGGATGATCCATATCGTACAAAAAGGCCATTCTATCGCTCATATCACGCCATAAATCAGAATATTCCCATACGGATTCCTTGCAAAGTTTGTTGAACTTTTCTATACCATAATCTTCTATATCGTTTTTGTCGTGAAAATTTAATTTCTTTTCAACTTCAATTTCTACTGGAAGACCATGAGTATCCCAGCCAGCTTTTTTTAGAACCTTATAGCCTCTCATATTTTTATAACGACTAGTCATATCCTTTAGGGTTCTTGCTATAACGTGGTGGATACCAGGCTTGCCATTAGCTGTTGGAGGGCCATCGTAAATTACATATTGTTTGGCATCTTCACGAGTTTTGAAAGTTTCTTCTAAAAGATCAATTTCGTTCCAATAATTCTTTAATTCTTCTTCTCTTTTTTTGCTTTCGTTAGTTTTTAAAGATTTGAATTCGCTCATTTATTCTCCTTAATAAAAAAGAACCGTCCATACAGACGGTCCACTTATTTCAATTGTTGCTCTTAACGATTGGCTTTCGTAACAAGCTACTTATTTCACTTATTAAGCTAAAAGATGATCTTCACCAAAATATTTAATAGCAGTTTCCACCAATCCTGCCTCTCTGTAATCTCCTATAAAGGCTACTCTTCTTTTTTTACTCTATTATTATTCTTAATTTAGTGTACTAATTATAGGTCTAATTGTCAAATGCTTATTTTTCCTATATGTGCCTAGTTCCCTTAAATTTGTAAAGGCTATAAACATCATCCTCATCAACATTCGCCCTATCTTTTATGTCCTCATACATTTGATAGTCTGATTCATAATCATTTCTAAAAGCCAAATAATCAAAATTGTTAAATTTCAAAAGCAAACCATGATATACACCAAATTCATCCATGTCTTTGATCTGCTCTATTTTTGTAGCTTCATAAACGCTAATATATAAATCGCTTATGTCATTATCAGTCATATCTATGGCGTTATTAAAAATCGTTGCATTTACTGATTCGTAAATTATATCAAGGCCGATGTTCGCTCTTGTCGGGTAAATTGAACCACTTATTTCATTTTTGCCATTTTGCCTAATAATAATCAACACTCCATTGTGGTTGTCCTTAAAGCTTTGATCATATTCTTTTAGGTATTTTTTATTTTCTATATAATATTTTATTGAGTCTTTGGCTAGTTTTACAAATTTATCCATCTTAGGCTTCCAATAATTTTTCTATATCTTTGGCGATATTTTTTGGCTTTTTTTGTGAAGCGTATCTATTTACTACATTTCCATCTTTGTCTATCAAAAATTTGGTAAAATTCCACTTGATATCATCTCCAAAAATTCCGCCTTTGGAATTTTTTAGGAAATTATATAGTGGTTCTTCATTTTCACCATTTACATCGATTTTTGCAAAAGTTTCAAAAGTTACACCAAATCTTGCCGTACAGAAGTTTTTTATCTCCTGGTTACTTTCTGGAGCTTGGTTTGCAAATTGATTGCAAGGAAAATCCAAGATTTCAAAGCCTTTATCTTTGTAAGTTTTATAAAGCTCTTCAAGACCTTCATATTGGGGAGTAAAGCCACATTTAGTTGCTGTATTTACTATCAAAAGAACTTTTCCCTTGTATTTTTCTAAAGAAACATCTTCTCCATTTATATTTTTAACTTTATAATCATAAATCGTAGTCATAAAAATCCTTTCTATTTGATTTTTTGGATAATAAGCTATATAAAAAATATACCCCTTTTGCTTAAAATAGCTTATATTTGCCCTATCTAAGAATTTTTTATAATAAATCTCCCAAAAAAGGCTCTCGCATTTTGCGAAAGCCTAATTTTATTTAATATTCAAATGCTGGTACGTATGAACCTTTGGAAGATTCGTCAATTACTTTTGCTGTTTCTTTGGTTTGATAGTATTTTTCTACCAAATCTTTTAGAGTTTGGCTGTTGGCATTTTCTTTTTTGCAAGCTATGATATTTACATATATTTGCTTGTTTTCATCTTTGTAGTCTTCTAAGTATATTGAATCTTCTGTTGGTATGAAACCAGCATCTACTGCCATTCCTGAGTTTACAACAGCTATATCTACATCATCAAGGCTTCTTGCAGTTTGTGCTGCTGATAGTTCTACTATTTCATAGTTGTGAGGATTTTCTGTAATGTCGTTGATTGTGATTGCATCGCCTTCTTTGCCATTTACTTTTATTAATCCAGCACTTTGTAATAAGAATAAGCTTCTAGCTCCATTGGTTGGGTCATCTGGTATGGCTATTTTGCTATTATCTTTTAATTCGTCTAGGCTTTTGATTTTGCTTGAATATATTCCAAGTGGTGCTATTAGTGTATCTCCAATAGATACTAGGTCTGAAGATGAAGCTGTGTTAAAGTCTTCCAAAAATTTCTTATGTTGGAAAGCATTTATATCTATATCTCCAGACAAAAGTGCTTCATTTGGCTCTCTATATTCGCTAAAGGTTACTATTTCAATTTTTTTGCCTTCGCCTTCTTCAAATCTTTTGGCAACATCTTCCCAAATTTCATTATTTTCACCAACTACACCAAGTTTTATTACATCCTTATCTTTGAAAGGATCTTCACTTGTACTTTCACTTGTTTTTACATCATTTTCTTGATTGTTTGAGCTTTCTTCATTTGCCTTGTTTGCTCCACATGAGCTAAGTCCTAAAATTAACGCTAATCCTAAAGTAATTTTTCTAATATTTGTCATTTTTTATCTCCTTATTTCCAAGATGCTATCCATGCACCGTTTGTATATTTATCGTAGTCTTTTTTTGTTTCATCTGTTTGATAATATTTCACAAGTTCTTTGTAGGCTTCATTATCTTTGTCTTCTTTTCTTGCAGCTATTACATTTATATATATTTTTGAGTCAGGATTTTCTGGGTTTTCCAAATAAATCGCATCTTTTTTTGGACTTAAACCTGAATCTAAAGCAAAATTGTCATTTACAGCAGCTGCTACTACATCATCTAAGCTTCTTGGAGTTTGTGCTGCATCCATTTCAATAAACTCAAGATTTTTAGGGTTTTCTGTTATATTTTCAAGACTAATTATTTCTCCAGGATTGCCTTTTACTTTGATTATCCCTGCACTTTGTAGTAAGAATAATGCTCTTGAACCGTTGGATGGATCATTGGATATTGCTATTTTGTCTTTTTCTTTAAGTTCATCTAGGCTTTTTATTTTTTTTGAATAAAATCCTAAAGGAGCAAGCATTGTATCTGCTATTGCTACGATTTTTTCTTCGCCTTGACTTTGGTTAAATTCATCTAAAAATTTGTAGTGTTGATAGCTGTTTAGATCAATATCTCCACTTACTAGAGCTTCGTTTGGTTGAATATAATCAGAAAACTTTACAAGTTCAGCTTTTTTTCCTGTAGCCTTTTCGTATCTTTTGATTACCTCTTCCCAAATTTCATTTTTTTCTCCAACTACACCAATTTTTATGGTTTCGCTTGCTTGAGTTTTTGCTGTTTCTTCTTTGCTTTGATCTTTGCTAGCCTTATCGTTAGCACAAGAGCTAAGTCCTAAAATTAATGCTAGTGCTAGGCTAACTTTCTTAAAATTGTTCATTTTTTTCTCCTTAATGATCTGTTTTTTTAATTAAATAATTTGCAACTTCTTGAATAATAAATACTATGATAAGTATTAAGACTACACTTACTACAACTACATCGTCTTTGTATCTTTGGTATCCCATCGATATGGCTAAGTCCCCGATTCCACCGCCTCCTACAAGGCCTGCCATAGCAGTTAAGCCCAATAGGGAAATTAGCGTTATAGAAGAAACTCTTATCAAAGATCCTACGCCCTCTCTTAAATAAACACTTGTTATAATTTCAAATGGTGAATTGCCCATTGCAAGAGCCGCTTCGATTTTTCCATTTTCTACACTGGCTAGAGCTTGTTCAACTTGCCTTGCAAAAAATGGTACAGCTGAAAATACCAAAGGTACTATTGCGGCAGTTGGCCCTATTCTTGTCTTTACAATCGCCCTTGTTATTGGAGCTATAAGTGCAACTAATATTATAAAAGGAATTGACCTAAATATGTTAGTTGTCTTGTCCAAAAAATTATAAATGGCTTTATTTTCTAAGATTCTTCCTCTATCAGTAACAACCATCATTACGCCAATTATTAGTCCAAATATTCCTGTAAATATGGCTGAAACTATAAGCATATAGAGGGTCGTCTTAAAATCTTGAAATATTCTATCTCTAATAGAATAAGAATAATCAAAAAATCCCATCTTTACCTCCTAAAATTTCGACTCCAACTTTTTTCTTAGTCAAATAATCTCCAATTTTTCCTAAATTTTCCTTATCACCAGATAAGCTTACTATAAGATTTCCAACTGGTGTGCCTGTGATAAATTCGATATTTCCAGCAAGAACATTTGTTTTTACTCCAAATTTCTCAAATAGATCATTTATTAAAGGCTCTGTTGTGGATTCTCCCAAATAATTAAGCTTAACCAATAGTTCGTTTTCTTTTAAAATTCCAATATTTGCTTTAACTTCTTCTATGGTTTGAATTACATTTGTTGAAGTTTCTACAAATTCTTTTGTCAAAGCTTCTTTTGGATTTGCAAAAATATCAAGTGTTGACCCACTTTCAACAATTTTTCCCTTATCCATGACTGCGCATTTGTTGCATAATTCTTTTACCACTTCCATTTGATGGGTTATTATAACTATGGTTAGGTTAAATTTCTTGTTTAGTTCTTTCAATAATTTTAATATTTGCTTGGTTGTTTTTGGATCTAGGGCGCTTGTTGCCTCATCACAAAGCAAAATTTCAGGATCGCTTGCCAAGGCTCTAGCTATTGCGCATCTTTGTTGTTGGCCACCAGATAATTCTCTGGGATAATTTTTTGCCTTATCGGCAATTCCCACAACTTCAAGCAATTCTCTAGCCTTTTTTTCTTTTTCAGCCTTAGATATTTTTAATTTTCTAATGGGATATATTACATTATCCAAAACCGTAAGATTGTTTAGGAGATTAAAATGTTGGAAAATCATTCCAATGTTTTTTCTCTCCTCTCTAAGTTCTTTATCGCTAAGACTTAAAAGATTTTTGCCATTTACTATGACTTCTCCAGAGCTTGGCTTTTGTAGTAAATTAATTGTCCTAACTAGGGTAGATTTACCAGCTCCAGAAAATCCTACTATCCCATAAACGTCATTTTTGCAAACTTTAAGGCTTACATCATCAACCGCTCTAAAGCCATCAAAATCAACGCTTATATTTTTTAAATCAATCATCGTAAACTCCTTCTAAGAAATCTATGGCAACTTTTACTTGTAAGCCAACCGCATATTTCATTCCTCTTGGATCAATATCAAATTCTGGTGTATGAGCGCCAGCTGCCATTCCTTCTTCTTCATTTCCAATTCCAAATCCTGCATAAACTGAAGGGCAAAGTCTTTGATATCCAAAAAATGATTCTGAACCGTAAGTCGCTTCTAAATCGACGAAAGCCTTAGGGAAAATTTCATCTAGCGATTCTTTTACCTTATCTCTAAGTTTTGGATCATTTATAGTTGGATAGGCTACGATTTTTGTATAATCATTAAATTTAACTTCGCATTTGTGAGCCTTAGCTGTTGCTCTTGTAACTTCTTTCAAAACTTTTAGGGCATCTTCTCCAGCCTTATCATCAAAAAATCTCAAGGTTCCTTTTACATTTGTCGTATTTGGTATAACATTTGAAGCAGAACCTCCATTTATAGCACCTAGACCAAAAGTTACAATTTTGCTTTGATCTAGCTGATTTGTCCAAGCAAGATTTAGGGCTGTGATAATATTTGTAGTTGCAATTAGTGGATTTATACATCTATCAGGTCTTGATCCATGACCGCCCTTGCCTATAACATCAAAATCAAAACCAGCACAACCTGCGTAAGCAGGGCCCTTTACCAAGGAAATTTCTCCAACTTTTAAATATGGACTTTGGTGGTTGCCATAGCAAAAATCTAAATTTTTATCTTTTAGATGTTCTACCATAGCTTGGATTCCTGCCCCAGTTTCTTCAGCTTCTTCAAAGATAAAATAAACTTTTCCCCCTAACTGATCTTTTAAATCAGTAAGTATTTTTGCTGTTGTTAGTAAGGATGCCATGTGGCTATCGTGTCCACAAGCATGACTTACGCCTTTATTTTTTGAAACAATCTCTTTTTTCTTTTTTAGATTATATTGGCTTTCCAAAATTGGTAGAGCATCTATATCTGTTCTTATCCCTATGGTTTTGCCCGGATTTTTTGTATCAAGCAAGGCTGTAAAACCCGTTGAATTTTTAACATCTTCTACAATTAATCCCAAATTTGTGCATATATTTTTTAGATATTTAGCAGTTTCTATTTCCTTGCTACTTACTTCTGGATTTTCGTGAAGATAATTTCTCCAACAAATTGTGTCCTTGTAACATTGATCGACTTTTTCTTTTATAATTTCATTATTTATCATATTCTCTCCTAAAATCCCAATAAAAAAACGCCCTTAAATTCTAACTAAAGAATCTAAGGACGAAAATTCGCGTTACCACCTTATTTTATGTATACTCACGCATACATACACTCATCAAGTACAAACATACTCTACTTCTATAACGGGAAGACCCGTGTGAATCTCATATCGACTCACCCCATCAAAGGCCATGTTCATCTAAACTTCTATTTACCCATCTCAGCAAACTGGGCTCTCTGTAAAATGTCCATCTAGATTACTCTTCTTTTCTTTTGGTTTATTAATCTGTTTGATAGATAGAGTTTACCACTATAAAATTTCTTTGTCAAATTTTTATTTGAAAAATATAAATTCTTTTTTATTTCTATACAATTTCCCAAATAAAAGAGAAGGCTTGAAGCCCCCTCGATATGGTAAAATAAATTCATTAATAATATACAGCAAAAACTTATTTTTGCAAATTCTTATGATCATTCCTATACAAAGAATAAGGAAATTTGTACCATCTTTGCCTTGGCATGTAAGATTTTATTGGCTTTTTTAATTTATTTTGAAAATATTCTTCTAGTTGGTAAATTCTTTCTTTTCTTTGGAGAAAATAAGGATTTGAACCATGTTTTTCAAGGACTCCTTGAGATCTTTTTTCTACTCCTAGATATTCTGCCTTGATGATAGCATCTAGAAGTTGAATCAATAAATCATAGTCGTTATAAGTTGTGTAAGTTAAAAAATTTTCAACAAATTCTTTATCCGTATCAGAAATATTAAGTTTACCAACATAGGAATCGATATTTTGTATTTGAAAACTATGGCTTAGGGCAATTCTTGCTGGAAAGAAA
Source organism: Anaerococcus sp. Marseille-P9784 (assembly GCF_902500265.1). Lineage (NCBI taxonomy): Bacteria > Bacillati > Bacillota > Tissierellia > Tissierellales > Peptoniphilaceae > Anaerococcus > Anaerococcus sp. Marseille-P9784. The sequence goes on from NZ_CABVOZ010000001.1 coordinate 355,654, forward strand.
TATGAATCAGCTCTAAGAATCTTATAACCATTTAAAAAATGCTTAGCATCTTTTGCCCCACTCATTTTCCCTATATCATGCAAGGCTCCGCAAGCAAAGGCCACATCAGGATCTAAGCCAATTTCTTTTGCTATATTATAAGCGGTTTTTCCTATTATCCGTGAATGTAAAACCCACTTGCCTGGATTTTTTTCATAGCCTTCTTCTAGATAGGATATTATTTTGTCTTTGTTGGGTATATTTCCAAAATCTTTTTTATACATTTTTTATTATTTTCCCATAGGTGTAGATACGCTTAGAATCTTCTGATTTTAACCTAAAATCAATTTGATTATCATAGAGAATTGACTCTGCCAAGATGGATTTTTTATCTCTAATTTCATTTTTATAGACCATATTCACATAAGAAATATCTTTGCTATAAATATCTAAATAATCTAGGATATAGTCAAAATATACGGCATTATTTACATGAAAATTCGTATCAATATCGCTATTTCTAACAAAAATTCTTTTTTCATTAGTAAAATCATCTCTGTAAGTAATTTTTTCAGGCCTATAAATTGCCTTTTCTTTGCTATAAGCTTTTTTAAATTCATCACTTGCTTTTATTGGTCTACGCCTATTGATATCAAGAATAAAAAATCTCGCATAGGCTTTTACTAAAATCTTGCCATCTTTTTCCACACAGAAATTTCTATGGCAATAAAATTTGTCCATTTCTAGTGGCATCGTTGTAATTTTTATCTCTTCTTCTGCTTTTATGGTCTCTTTTATTTTTATATCCCGACAGTAGAGTATCCGTCTAAGATTTTTAGTGTCTATATTTTTTTCGGCTTCTTGTGCTTGAATAATCGATGTTTCAACCATAAGTCCAACAAGATTTCTAAGGCTTAGATTTCCAAATCTATCACACATACTGTGAGGAATTTTAAAATTTACGCTAGTTATCATAAATCAACTTTCGCACTTATATTCCAGGAATTATAGTTTTTGCTATTGTAAAATAAACAATTAATGACAAGGAGTCAAGTATTGTCGAAATTAATGGGCTTGCCATTATAGCTGGGTCAAAGCCTAGTTTTTCTGCTATCATTGGTAAAAGAGAGCCAACGGCTTTTGCCATAATAACTATTCCTATAATCGTAAGAGCAACTATAAGTGAAACACTAAGGCCAACCTTATCAAAGAAATAGCATTTTAAAAACGCCACAAATCCTAAAGCTAGCCCACAAATTAAACCAACGCTTATTTCTTTTAATAAAACTTTTAGCCAGTCTTTGGTGTTAATATCATTGGTCGCCATGGCACGGATTACAAGGGTTGATGCTTGGCTTCCAGCATTACCACCAGAGTCTGTTAAAATTGGTATAAACATATTTAAAGCAATTACAGCTTGTATTACAGATTGGTAAGATTTTAGGATGGTGGATGTAAAGGTTGCTGATATCATCAGAAACATCAACCAAGGAATCCTATTTTTTGCCAAAGAAAAGGGACTTGCTTTAGAATAATCAAGCTCATCTGGAGTTGTAGCTGCTATACGTTGGAAGTCTTCAGTAGCCTCTTGCTCGATTATCCACATGATATCATCTACTGTGATTATCCCTACTAATCTATAAGTATTATCTACAACAGGAAGAGCTGTAAAACCGTATTTTTGGAAAGTATGAGCAACATCTTCTTGATCTTCTGTAGTTATAACTGAAATTACATCTTCATACATCAAATCGCCTATTAATGTATCTTTTTTGTTTGTTACAATTGACCTTAGGGAAACATAGCCCAAAAGTTTTTTTGTAGGACTTGTTACATAGCAAGTATAGATAGTTACCTTGTCATGGCCTACCTTTTTTATATGGTCTAAAGCTTGCCTAACTGTCATATAAGGCTTTAATTCTACAAATTCTGTTGTCATCAAAGTTCCAGCAGAATCTTCTGGAAATTGTAAGTATTTATTTACCAAATCACGCCTAGCTTTATCTGCCGTGCGCAAAATTCTTTGAACCATGGCAGCTGGCATTTCCTCTAGGGTATCGATCATATCATCGAAATTAAGCTCTCTTAATAAGCTTCTAAACTCATCTTCTTTTAGACCTTGTTGGAGTCTTTCCTTATCGTCACTGTCAAGTGCCGCAAAAACTTCAACTGCATCGTCTTTTTTTAGAAGTCTAAAGACAACAAGAGCTTCTTCAGAAGATAGATCTTCGATAAATTCCACTATATCCACAGGATTTGTTCTTCTTAAAAGTTCGGATAATTCTGCAGTTCTTTTTTTATCAAGAAGATATTTTAATTCTATTAATCTTTCTTCGCTAGATCTATATGCATACATAAAATTCTCTCCTTGTTTATCTTAGATTAAAAGGCCTGGAAGGATTAATTGGGCAATCTTAAAATATACTATTAGGCCTAAAGAATCCACAATTGTAGTAATAAGTGGGCTTGCCATTATGGCTGGATCTGCTCCAAGTCTTTTTGCAACTATTGGAAGTATTGAGCCAATAGATTTTGCCATTATTATTATAGACAATATTGCAAAGGCAACAACTAGCGCTATATCCATTGAAACCTTATCAAAGAAATAGCATTTTAAAAAAGCTACAAAGCCTAAGACTAACCCACAGATTAATCCAACAAGCATTTCCTTTGATAAAACTTTTAACCAATCTTTTGATTTGATATCATTAGTTGCCATAGCACGAATTACAAGGGTTGATGCTTGGCTTCCAGCATTTCCTCCTGAACCGGTAAGCATTGGTATAAACATATTTAAGGCTATTACTGTTTGTATAACATCTTCATAGTTTTTTAAAATTGTCGATGTAAAAGCTCCAGATATCATCAAAAACATAAGCCATGGGATTCTATTTTTTGCCAATTCCCAAGGACTCATTTTAGAATAATCTTCTTCTTCGGGGCTTGTAGCTGCTATACGTTGAAAGTCTTCTGTTGCCTCTTGTTCGATTATCCACATGATATCATCTACTGTGATAATTCCAACAAGTTTCCCAGTTTTATCTACTACAGGCAAAGCTGTAAAACCATATTTTTGAAAGACGTGGGCTACATCTTCTTGATCTTCTGTAGTTCTTACTGATATTACATCTTCAAACATAAGGTCTTTGATTTTCACATCTTCATCGCTTGTTACCATAGATCTTAAAGAAACATAACCTAAAAGCTCCTTAGCTTTGTTAGTTACATAAGATGTGTAGACAATAACCTTATCTTTGCCAACTTCCTCAATTAGTTTTAAGCTTTCCCCAACTGTCATATCTGGACTTAGTTCCACAAATTCTGTGGTCATCAAGCTTGCAGCGGAATCTTCTGGAAATTGCAAATATTCATTTACCAATTTCCTAGTTTTGCTATCAGTTGATTGTAAGATATCTTTAACAAGAGCCGCTGGCATTTCTTCTAGGGTATCGATCATATCATCGAAGTTAAGGTCATCTAATAAGTCCTTAAATTCTTTATCATTAAGGCCCTCTTGAAGTTTTTCCTTATCATCACTATCAAGTTCAGCAAAAACTTCCCTAGCATCGTCTTTTCTTAATAACCTAAAGACAAGAAGCGCTTCTTCTGCTGGTAAATCTTCTATAAACTCCACTATATCCATGGAGTTTGTTCTATTTAATAATTCTTTAAGCTCGATTAGGCTTTTCTTATCTAAAAGATACCTAAGCTCTTTTAATTTTTCTTCAATAGTTGAGTAGGTATTCATGGCTAAGATCCTTTACTTCAATTCATCTAAAAGTTCTGTCAATGCGTAAATAAATTGTTTGTCGTTTTTCAAATCTTTTTTGCTTATATCAAAATCTTCATCAGCTTCAACCTTGATATCTGGGGTAACTCCTATTTTGTGAATCTTATTTCCACTAGGTGTGAAATATTCACTGATGGTGATTTTTGCTCCAGTTCCATTTTCTAGATCAAAGATTTTTTGTACAATGCCCTTACCAAAAGATTGGGTGCCGACAATTTTTGCACGTTTTCTATCTTTCAAAGCTCCAGCTAAGATTTCACTTGCTGATGCGGAATTTTCGTTTTGTATAAGAACCATTGGGATATTATCGTAATCTGCATCGCTCTTTTCTACTATTTCATTGTCGTTTTTATCTTTAGTAGTAACAATAGTTCCTTCATCTAAGAAATTATCAGCAATGTCTAATACTACATCTAAGGATCCACCTGGATTATCTCTAACATCAAGTACTAGACCGTCGATATTTTCGCCTTTTAATCTGTTATAGGCAAGAGAAAAATCATCCCAAGTTACATCGTCAAAGGCCAAAATATGAATGTAGCCAATTTTTTTGCCGTCAACTTCTAAAATATCCTCATCTATTGTATCGACTGTAACATCAGCTCTATCTACATCTATGTCAAATTCTTTGGGATTTGTGCCATCTTCATTTTCTCTAAGAATTGTAAGTTTTACCTTAGTTCCTGGCTCGCCTTTTATTTCAGCAACAGCATCGTCCATTTCTTCAGAAGAAAAAATCTTTCCATTTACTTTGCTAATATAATCTCCTGGCAACATTCCTGCTTTTTTCGCTGGCGAATTGTCAAAAACTTGTACAACTTTTATATAACCTTCCTTGCTCGCTTGAACGGTTACACCAATTCCTTGATAGCGACCATCAAGAGTTTCCATAAGTTTCTTATATTCATCAGCTGTATAATAAGAAGTGTAGGGATCTCCTAAATTTGCAAACATTCCTTTCAAAGATCCCTCGTATAATTGATCCTCTGTAAAATCAAACAAAAAATTTTGTTTTAATAAAGCCTCTAGCCCTTTCATATCTTTGATATGTTGGCTATCACGACTGCTTGTGCTATTATTTGTATTCATGCTAGAACCTAAAGTATAGCCAGTAAATCCAACACCAGCTACTATAAGTAGAGCAAGAATAATTTTTCCTAATTTTTTCATAATACCTCCGATAAGCTATTATTAATATCATACCATAAATAGCTTAATAATAATATTATTATACATTTTACGCAAATCTTTTTAAACAAAAAAATCGCAATTGTAAAAGTCACAGACAACTTTTTTCAAATGCGATATTAAAATTACTTATGTTTTTTCAAAAATTCATAAGCCCAAGTTTTATCGATTTTTTCTACTTTATTTGCATCAAACATTCCCTTGTATTGTTGAAGAATTTTCTCATAAACTTCTCTTACAAATGCTAGGGTATATTCTTCTCCACTTGCCGTTTTTATTAAAAATTTATCTTTATCCACCAATCTAAAAGAGCTTACATCGTCATGGTTAAATTCCAATTCTTCGCTTTCTAACAAAATATATTTTAATAATTCTATAGCCTTATCAGACAAATAATTTTCAAAGATTATAATCTTTTCACGAACTTCTTCAATGTCCGTACACATACGAGTAAGGAATTTTTCCTGCTCTTCTTTTCTTGATTTATCCAATAATTCTAGGCTTGTTAAAAAAACAAGTCTAAATTTTAAATCCGTAAATTTAGGATCATTTACTAGCATAAACTTGATATCTTCATCAGTGTAGACAAATTTATAATTTAGAATAAATTCATGGCCACACTTAGGGCAAATTATTTTTCCAAATTCATTTTTAAGAATCATTTGCCTATCCAAGGTCGATGAAAATATCGCAGTATTTAGACTTTCTTCAAAAGTATTTCCACAAGATGGGCAAGTTATTCCAAAAGTTTTTTCTCTTGTTTGCATATTATCTCCTAAAATTCCATTATATTTATGGAAGCTTCATCGTCGTGTTTTTTGATAATCTCACCATCGATTACATCGATAAAAATTTCTGCTGTTAGTGAACAAGTGGCTTCGTTTAGATGTCCACCGATAATTTCTAGATTTTCTCTTGCACAAGTGATATGGGCATGAACGAGAGGCTTATCTTCAAAAATCGTGATATTTCCCATTAGTGAAGTTATCTCAAAATCTTCATTATAAGTTTTCCAATCATAGTCACTTGCACCTTTGTGAAATAATCCAATTTTTAATTCGTTACAAGCTCCAATCCCTTGAAAATGACAAGCTCTTATATTTTCTTTTTTAGCTACAGTTTCTAATGATTCAATTATCTTATCATAAGCTTTAAGTCTTAAAACAATTTTATTATCAAATTTTTTGTAATCCATAAAAACTCCTTTGTAGATAATTTTACCCATTTTTAGAATTGCTTATTCAAAATCAAATCTTTTTAGCAAAGAAAGAGCTAAAACTGATGAAACTATTATAGATATAACTGCATTGGTCAAAGAAACTCCACCCTTAATAGCCATCTCGCTTAAAGTTGCTTCCATTGTAAGGTTTAATATAAATAAATTTCTTATAAAATTTTTTAATAGATACAAAATTGTGTAGGTTAATTGCCCACAAATTGCAGCTTTGATAATGTGTTTATTTTCTATTACTTTATTTTTTTCAAAAACTTTACCAGCTACAAAGCCCATCAAAAATTTAAAAATAAAGGTAGTTGGAGCTGACACAAAATATATTGGATCAAAAAGATCATATAAGGCAGAACCCAAGCCGCCAGCAAGTCCTCCGTAAACTGGTCCTAATAAAATACCTGCCAAGACGCAAAATACATTTCCTAAATGAAACATGGTATTGCCAAATGGTGTTGGTATTTGAACTTGAAAAAATCTGGTAAATATATAAACCAAAGCTGTAAATAATGCTATAAAAGTTAATTTTTTGGTTGTTAAATTTTTCATTTTCCCCTCCTCATAGCTATAAGTATAACACAAATAGGCTTAGCTTTTAAATTTTTATGGATTATTTTTATATATTTATCAAATTTTTATAAAAAAAAAGACTTCCAAAAATTAGAAGTCTTGATTTTGTATTTAGTTTTTCGCAAGCAGTTCTTCTGCCATTTTTATAGTTTCTTTAGAATCTTTTATTAAAAATTCTAATTTATCCACTACTTTAGCTATAGTCTTAGGGAAATTTTCCATTAAATATTCTGCAGCATCTATCTGCTTGTTTGCATTTGTTATAGCTTCAATAAGTTGTAGTCTAGTTTCTTCAGTAATCCCCTCGGCAATTTCTAAATTATCGTTAGTTTTTTCAACTATCAAAGGATTAATTGGTACCACTATATTGGTATTTTCTTCAACTGTTGTTTCTTGAACTATCGTTGTAGGTGAATCTTTGCTTTGGGATCCATTATTTGGCCCTATATAATTTTCGCCAACTTCTCCATTTTTGTTTTTATCAAGCATAAAAGGATAAAGCCAATCCACGCCTTTTCTTATAGGAAGTTTATATTTGCCGGTAGCAAGAACTTCTTCAATTGTAAGAGGCATCTTGTTATCAGTATTCATCATATCTAGCTCTTTTCTTTGCTCACTTGTCAAGGCAAGATATGCATCTCTGGTTTTCTTTGATCTGTAAAAAGCTGAATTTTTGTTGATTTCTTCCGCATAAGAAATTTTTGTAACAGATTCATTTTGTATACTAATAAGTGTAAAGCTTAGTGATAGGGCAATTACTAGTAATCCATATTTTAATTTATTTTTCATATTTATCCATCATCTTAATTGTTATTTAGTAAATTTTCTGCTTGAGAAATTGTATCATTGGCAATTTTTATCAAATTAACCAACTTATCGTAAACTTTTTCTATTGTTTTTGGAAAATTCTCCATCAAATATTTCGCAGCATCTATTTGTTTTTTAGAATCTTCGATAGCTTTTTCTAGGTTTTGTCTAGTTTCTTTTGAAAGCTTATTACTTGATGGTTGTTCTGTGGTTGGATTTTCAGATTTTGATTGACCAGCTCTTTCTAGTACAGTTGTAGATGAGTTTGATCTGGAAAATACATAGTCGCCGACCAAGTCTGTACTTGTTTCACTTACTGTGCCATTATTTGAAAATTCTCCTACAGCGTAATTCCACTTGCTTCCAGTGTTATTTACATCGGCATATCCTACAAAGAAATATCCTGGATCCAAGATTGCGTGAAGGTGTCCATTATCAGCTGTCATTACTCCTTTAGAAGCTATCAAATAATCGTATTCAGATTTATTTCCATTAGATCTTCTAAATGACCATTGATCAAAGGCTAAAGAAGCTCCCATGCTAGCAGAATTCATTGCAAGCACTTCTGCACCAGCTGTTATTCCCTTATAGCTAGCATCATGCCAGTTACTTCCGTCTGCTCTGGTGTGACTTAAACCTGTTATTGTTTGCTCTATTGCTCTTTGAATGGCTATTCTTTCCAATTCTGTTGACCAATGAATATCTTCTACATACTCTTCTTTACTTGTGCATTTATACGTTTTAGCTATGTCTCTTATTCTATAGCCTGTGCTATTGTTATCCTCATAACAATAATAGATATTCTCATCCCAAGCTCTCGATCTGATTTTTTTGATCTCATTTATTACAGCTTCTCTGCTTGTCTGGCTTTGATTTAATCTTAGAGATCTTTCAGGCAATTTCATATTGCCTATATTAACTCCCAAATCTAAGCCTTCACTTGCAAAGCTTGTAGTCGCTCCAATAAAAGCTGATAACACGATTGCAAAAGATATGGCAAGTGACATCATGAACTTTTTCTTATTTTTCATAATAATATCCTCCAATAATTATTATCTAATAATATTATAGCAAATAAGAAGAAAAAGTTCATTAGCCTATTAAATTTTTACAAATCGTAAAAACCATTTTTATAAGAATTTAAAGCTAATTTATAAAAAACTAAGCTGGTTACGATGATAAGAGAAATTATTAAAATCGGTCCAAGGATCTCTCCCATTGATGAAATATTCATAAGCAAGATATAAAGACCAATCAAAAGCCCAACATAAATTAGAGATAAAATGTAATAGACGAAATTTCTAAGTCCTCCCTTGCTCAATTCTTCTGGCTTTGTCCAATTTATAATGATTTTTTTGCTTCCAGTGTAAAGACCAACTATAGCAGCAAGCAAACTTGCAATTGATAAGCCCAAAAATAGTAAAATTCCATTAGCTATTCCTAGTCCTACAAATACTGCTATTAATATAGACATAACTAAGTTAAATGGCAAGCAAAGGATAAAGCTTGAGCAAAGTCTTGCCAAAAAATGTTTTTTGGGATCTATTGGCAGGCTTTGGAAAAGGTAGAAGCTCTTGTGTTCACGTGAAAGTGATGAATTTGCGAAACCGCCATTCATCCACATCAAAATTCCAAAAATTATACCAGCAAAGAAACTCCAAAATCTTCCCGTCAAAGAGTAAAGGTCATTCTTACTTATTTCTGAACCAAGACTTTTTCCAACACTTAATCCCATAACCACAAATATTATAACCATCATTACAGCCTGAGAGAAAAACACTATATTTGATGTAAGATTTTTGATATCTCTTTTTGCTATGGCATAAACTTGAGATTTTGGGACGAAACTTGTACTTTTGTTGGTATTTTCTTTTTTCTTTACTTTTGTTTCCTCGTCTTTTTCACCAAGACTTTTGTAGTAAAATTTACCAGAAAGTTTGTACATTATAAAAGTTATTGCAATAGTAATTGCCCACAAAATTAGACTGTAAGTAATTTTTTGGCCAAGAGATCCGCTTAGGCTTAGGCCGTAGAATTTAGCATTGAAAAATGCATTAGAAAAATTTGCTAAAGCAGATGTAGCTGTAGTAAAAATCTGTGATTCTTTTCCGCTATCTCCCTTAAAATTAAAGGCGAAGTAATAATACGCTCCAATTATTGCAAAAAGTATTATATAGCCTATATTTTTTAGGGCCTTTCTGTGATTACCAACTGAAGTAAATCTCATAATTATAAGTATAAGCCCAGTAAGCAAACTATATGGTATTAAAATTATAGTAAAAAAGTTTAATATGCCAAAAATTAATACACTAATGTCGAATCCTTTTATGGAAAAATAAATATAAATTCCTATTATGAAAAATAGCAAAAAGTCCACAAAAGATAGGACTGCTCCCAATAATTTGCCCATAAAAAGTTCAGATTCTGTTATTGGCAAGGTCTTATAAATATTTATTTTTGTATCGGAGAAAAAATCCGATAAGATTCTTGGAATGTAAAAGACTATTATAGAAATAGTAAGCAAAATTCCAAAAAAGGCAAAATACATGGTTTCGCCATTAGGCAAAGACAAATATAAAGTCCCAATAGCTCTCATAAATGAATAAACCACGTATGACAATAATCCATAAAGTCCAATAAAATACAAAATTCTTAGAACATAACTATTTGGCATATTCATTGCTTTTTTGTTGGGATAATATGGGAAAAATTGCTCTTTGAAGGTGTATTTTGTTATAGTTTTTAGATTATTCATCTGTTAGCTCCAAAAATACTGCTTCAAGATTTTCCTTGTGGTTGGTAGAATTTTTAATTTCATCAAAAGTTCCATCTGCTATAATTTTTCCTTTGTTGATAATTGCAATTCTATCGCAAAGTTCTTGGGCAACGCTCATAACGTGGGTTGAGAAAAATACAGATTTTCCACTTTTTGCTCTGGCTCTTAAAATTTCCTTTAGATTATAGGCAGATTTTGCATCAAGACCTACCATAGGTTCATCTAAGATAATTACTTCTGGATCGTTGATCAAAGCTCCAATTAGAGCAAGCCTTTGTGCCATACCATGAGAATAAGTTTCTATTTGCTCATTCATAGCATCTTTTATGTCAAAAAAACCTAAATAATAATCAAGTCTTTCTTTTCTGGTATTTTCATCCAAACCGTAAATATCAGCCAAAAAATTTATATATTCATTGCCCGAATAGCTTTCAAATAATTCCGGATTATCAGGTACAAAAGAAAATTGTTTTTTATATTTTATAGGATCGTCAGCTAATTTAATATTATTTATCAGAATTTCTCCACTTGTAGCTTTGTTAATGCCGACAATTGCTTTTATGGTTGTAGATTTGCCGGCTCCATTTGGCCCTAAAAATCCAAAAATTTCACCATCTCTAACCTCAAAGCTTATGTCATCTACGGCTTTTTTGCCATTGCCATAAACTTTTGAAAAGTTTTTTACTTCGATCATTTTTCCTCCTTTGATTTATTATATATTATAATTAATCGTTTTTATTTTTTTGACATTTAAGATTATACTTGTTGATTTTTTTAAAATCCAACATGTTGATAAATATAGCGATTATAACTCCAATCATAGTATCCAACATTCTGCTAAAGGCAAAGATAAAGGGTAAAGTCGTTTCTTTGCCATGATTTATAGTTATGGATAAAAAAACAATAGCCATAATCGTTATTGCTTTTGGTTTATTTAACATAGACATTAACCAAATATTAAAAGCTGCCAAAAAGCTTATTATTATTAGCTCAAGAGCATATGGAAGGGCATTTTTGGGAATTATAAGTAGGTATATTAAGCCACAAATTCCGCCAAGGATTGTTCCAAAAATCCTATTTATTCCAATCTGCTTGGTTTCTTCTACTCCTTCTTTTAGGCAAATAATTGCAGCTATGGCACTATAAAAAGGCAAACTTTCCACAGCTCTTAAATACGAAATAAGGCAAGCAAGGCTTACGGCAAAAAAAGTTTTTACTATCCTTAAACCAGGTTTTTTAAATTTCAATTTTATACTCCTTTAGTAAAATATACATCTAACTTATTATACAAGATAAAATTTCCCATAAAAGTAAAAAGCTATCTGGATAGGAATTCTTATCCAAATAGCCTTGGTTTTTATATTTTATAAATCATCTTCTATTATTGAAGATTTAGAGTAAGCTGAAACTTTTGCTTCAAAAAAGTCGGTCTTTACAGCGTTTGGATCTGAGTATTCATCAACCCATTTCATAGATGATGGAATTTCTTCATATCCTTGGTATAAGGCTTCAAATCCTAGGCCTTTGGCACGAAGATTTCCTAGATATTTAATATAATCTTCAATCATATTGCCATTTAAGCCAACTATATTATCGCCTATGGCGTATTTGCCCCAAGCAATTTCTTGCTCAACTCCTTCTTTTAGCATCTCTCTATAATATTTGATATGATCTTCTGTAAAAAGATCGGCTCTTTCTTTTCTAAGGTCATTTATTAGAGATCTAAAAAGCCACAAGTGAGTGTTTTCATCACGATTTATATATCTAATTTCTTGAACTGTTCCAGGCATCTTGCCATTTCTTCCTAAATTATAGAAGAAAGAAAATCCTGAATAAAAATAAATTCCCTCAAGTATATAATTTGCGATCAAGGCCTTCATAAAGTTAAATTCATCGTCTTTTTCCAAAAAATCATTGTATTGATTTCCTATATATTCGTTTCTGTGAAGTAGATGTTCGTCATCTTTCCACATATACAAAATTTTAGTTCTCTCTTCTGGAGAGCAAATTGTATCTAGGATGTATGAATAGGATTGGGAATGGATTGATTCCTGGTAGGTTTGAATTGATAGGCAAAGATTGATCTCATTTGCTGTTATATAAGTTTGTAGATTTGGCAAATTTGCTGTTTGTATAGAATCTAAGTAGGTTAAAAATGAAATTATTCTATCAAAGGCGAATTTTTCATCTTTGTCGAGATTTCTATAATCTTTGATATCTTGATTTAGGTTGATTTCTTCTGGAATCCAGAAGTTGTTCATTGCTTGTCTGTACCAATCGCTTGTCCAAGTGTATTTTAGATTGTTAAAATCGTTAAGATTTGTGGTATTTCCTTGGATGATTTTTCTTTTAGAAAGATCTATATCTCCATTTTCGTTAAAAATTCCACGTTTGTTGACTTCTTTTTTCTTGCTATCTTCCATAATTTCCCCCTTACAAAATATATTCTATGATAGATGTTAGTATTGATAAAATAATTCCTGCTATAACCGTACTTGATAGGTGGCTGTCTATATTTGCCCCTTCTACATATTTAAAAGCAAGATAAAGGACAAAAGCATTTATTACCAAATTAAATAAACCCAAAGTCAAAAATGTTATTGGAAAAGAAATAAAAGTTAAAATTGGTTTAACTATTTTTTGTAAAAGCGTTAAAATAGCTGCAGTTAATATAAGCGCACTTGGCTTATCAAAAGAAATATGTGAAATGAATTGACTCATAAGCCAAAGGGCTATGGCATTTGTTATAAATAATATCATAAAAACTCCTAAATTAAATTTCTTATATTCATTATATTGGATTAAAAAATTAGGGCAACGATTTGAGAAAATAAATTTTTTTGAAAAACAAAAAAATCCCACAAGTTTTTAGGTTTGTGAGATTTTTAATTTTTTAGCTAGCGCAAGAATCGCATTCCTCTACTTCAAGACTTTTTCCTCTAACATAGTAAATGGATTTTACTCCAGATTCATAGGCTTTGATGTAGATATTTAATATCTGGCGCATGGTGTATTCTGTTGTTATATAAATATTTATTGATTGGGCTTGATCTATGTGTCTTTGTCTGATTCCTGCCATTTCCATGGATATATTTTGATCTATATCGTGGGCATTTTCGTATAACCAGAAGGTCTTGGTTGTTAGTCCTGGCGCAACTCTTGGAACTATTACTCCCTTTTTTTCTTCTAGGAAATATCTGCTCATTATTGGATCTACTCCAGCTGATGTGCCAGAAATTATTGATGTTGAGCCTGTTGGAGCTATGGCCATCAAATATCCATTTCTTAGGCCATATTTAGCAACTTCTTTTCTTAGTTCTTCCCATCTTTTAGAATTGTAATCTCTTAGGTTGAAATATTCTCCGCTTTGCCAATCGCTTCCCTCAAAAACTTTGTAAGCACCTTTTTCTTTGGCTATTTCTAGGGATTCTTTGATGGCATAGTAATTTATATCTTCATAGACTTTGTCTACAAATTTTCCATGTTTTTCCCTATCTGAGAATTTGATGTTATTTTTTACTAGCATATGGTGATAGCCACTTGTACCAAGACCTATGGCTCTGTATTTTTTGTTAGTTACTTCCGCATAAGGTGTTGGATAATAATTTAAGTCAATAACATTATCCAAAGCACGAACTATGGTTCTTACAGTTTCTTCTAGTTCATTTTGGTCATTTACATCAAATCTCCCAAGAGTTAAGCTTGCAAGATTACATTCAACAAAATCTCCAGGTCTTGTTTTATTTACAATTATTGTATCTCCATTTTCGTCTACTATTTCTATAGAAACAGTTTCTGATGGACTCATGTTTTGGGCAATTTCTGTACAAAGGTTTGAAGAATATATCATTCCTTGATGTTTATTTGGATTATATTTATTTACTATATCTCTATTAAAGACAAAAGGCGTTCCAGTTTCACTCCAAGATTTGATTAGTAGTCTAACCATTTCTTTAACTGAAATGGTTCTTTTGGAAATTTCCTTATCGTCAACTAATTTTTTGTAAAATTCTTCCCATTTTTCTCCATAGGTATCTTCTAAGCAGATGCCGTATTTTTTTGAAACTTCGTGTGGATCAAACATATACCATGTTGCATTTATGTCATCTCTACAAAGTTTCCAAAAATAATCTGGCACACAAACTCCAGGGAAAATATCGTGGGCTTTCATCCTATCATCGCCATTGTTAGTTCTTAGTGCCAAAAATTCTGGCATATCCTTATGCCAAATATCCAAATAACAAGCAACAGCTCCTTGGCGAACTCCTAATTGGTCAACAGCAACTGCAGTATCATTTGCAAGTTTTATCCAGCGAATAACTCCGCCTGCAACTCCCTCAAAACCACGAATATCAGAACCATTGGCACGAACTTTGCCAAAATATAGTCCCATGCCACCACCATGCTTGGAAACTTCTGCAAAATTTGTAATTGACCTATAAATTCCCTTTAAAGTATCTGGAACTGTGTCGATAAAGCATGATGAAAGTTGGTTAAAAGGCTTTCTAGCATTGGTCATAGTCGGTGTTGCCATAGTTGCCTTTAGAGTTGAAAGGATATCGTAAAGTCTTTTGGCAAAAGCCACCCTATTTTTTTCTGGAATTGCCAAGTGCATAGCAATGCCCATAAACATCTCTTGGACAGATTCAATTATATCCCCTTGAAAGGTTTTTATTAGATATCTTTTTTTGACAAGGTCAAGGCCAGAAAAGGTGAAAATCTTATCTCTTTCAATTTTCATATATTTTTCAAGTTCATCTATGTCTTCGCTTGAATAATTTTCTCTAATGTATGGTCCATAAAGTCCATTTTCTGTCAAAAAATGAATTTTGCTTTTAAAATCTACTATGTCGTATCTTTCTTCGTTTTTTTGTATTTCCAAATCTATTTCATACATCAAAAATCTTGCTGCAATTATTTCCCAATCAGGAGCTTCTTTGGAGGTTAATTCGCTTGCTGCACGAGTTAGGGCTTTCAAAAGTCCAGCTTCTGTCATATTTTCCTTTAGGAATGATTCAAATTTGAAATACAAAGATTCTATTGGATATCTTTGAGAGTCAAATTCATCTTGAATGCTTGCAATTATCTCAATTATTTCTTTGTTAGGTATATATTTTTCAAAATCTGTAATTACCTTACGATCCATGTTGTGTTTGGCTCTATAAAGGATGTAGGATTTTACTTCCCTATAATAATTTTCATCGATTAGAGTTAATTCAACCAAATCCTGCACTTCTTCTACTGTTACGGTGTGGTCTTTTGGATATTTTTCCTTTATGGTTGATACGATTTTATCTGACATTTGCCTAAGTTTTTCATCTGTAATAAGACTATCAACAGAGGCGAAAGATTTTTTAATAGCTATCTCAATTTTTTCTTTTTCAAATGGCACAAAAGTCCCATCTCTTTTAATAATTTCCATCATTTCTCCTAAATTTTACAAAAGAAATAAACACTAGATATAGTGTTTATTTTTCATCGCTTGATTAAATTATACCATATATAGTAGCAATATGGAAATTAAATAAATAATATACAAAGGCTATTTATAGCTGTTTTGAAATTTTTATCAAAATTTTTTCTATTAATTAATAGCAATCACTAAATTTTCTTCTCTTTGATCAATAAAAGTTTTTACGTCATTTTTTATAACAACCGTATCTGCCAAAATATCCATCAATGACTGATGCATTGGCGCAAAAGCTACGATTATATATAAAAACATAAACTCATTTTGGATAAATCTTCCAAAAACTTCTCTTGTAAGAACTTGAGAAAAAGTTAATTTCTCCCCATATAAATTTATTACTCTGATATTTGTAATCATCTTTCCTAGAGTTTGACCCTTGTTAAAATAAGTCATTAGTGAAAAATATCCCAGACTTACTAAATAATAAATCAAAAGATAAAGACTAATGGAATAAAAAATTTCAAAATCATCTCCTATAAAACTTTTTATGATATTTACAAGTCCACTGATTATTATCATGTCAATTCCAAAGGCTAAAAGTCTTAGGAAAAATCCTGCATAGGCAAAATTCGGAAGATTTTTATTTGTAATAATTTTTTCACTCACAGTATCCTCCATATAAATACATTGGCTTGATTCCATCTTTTTCCATCATATCTTTGATGATTTGTAGGTCAGATTTTGCTGGATCTTTCTTTAACATAAATCCTGGAAATAATTTTGAAAAATTATTTAAGTAGTCGACTTCTTGGATAACCATTGGATCGTTTAGTTTATAGGAAGTGTCCATATCTTTTATGGCATCATCTAAATCTCCGATTTTATCAACCAAACCATTTTTTACCGCTTGACTGCCATCATAAACTCTACCATCGGCAAGTTTTCTAACGTCTTTTTCGCTTAGATCTCTTCCTTTTGCAACAACTTTTACAAAACGTCCAAAGGCAGAATCAACTAAGCCTTGAAAATATTCTTTTTCTTCTGTGTCCATATCAGAACCATAAGATCCTGCATCTTTCATCTTGCCAGTTGTTATATTTTGCTCTTTTATTCCATATTTATTAAATAATCCTTCCAAAGAATAGGATTGAATTATTACTCCAATTGAACCTGTCCACGTTTCATTTGAGGCAAAAATTTTATCGCATGGAGCAGAAATATAATAACCACCACTTGCGGCAAGCTCTCTCATTACTGCATAAACTGGTTTGTCGATCTCTTGTAGCTTTTTAATCTCTTTATAAATTCTCTCGCTTGCATAGACAGAACCACCTGGTGAGTTAATATTTAAAATAACTCCTGCCACAGTGTCGTCATCTGCCGCATTTTTTAGTGAATTTACAATTTGATCATTTGAAGGATCGCTCGCTATTACTCCATCAACATTAATAACTTTTATTTTTCTAAGTCTATTAGTTCCTGAAATAACTTCTTCTTGGTAAGTATTTGTGATTTTATCAAAAGCATCTTTAGTAATATTGAGATTTTCCTTATTAGATCCTTTATTAATATCTGAATAAATTGATAGAAAAATTACCAATATAAAAAGCCCAAAAGCAAGCCATCTTTTCTTATTATTTTCTTTCATACAACCTCCTTTAAAAGATATTTATAGTATAACATAAGTTAAGAAAAAAGATAAATTGCTTGGATAAGACTAGCAAAAAAAGTATAATATAAGTGCATGACAGTTATCGTTAACACTAGAAATAATTGTAATGTATAGGCCTTTGGCCTATTTACATATATATTTTGCTATTATTTTTAACTTTTAGCGCAAATACAAAAATAAGACTAAATCAAAAAACCACCTAGGATTTTGAACTGACCCCCAAAAGTTAGACCTAAAAACTAACTAACGGAGGTCAGTTTTTTAATGGCAAAATATAGCACAGAATTCAAAATGAAAGTAGTAAAAGAATATTTAGAATCAAACATCTCATATAAATCTTTATCAGACAAATATTGCATACCATCAGAAAGCGTAGTGAAAAGCTGGGTAAATGCATACAAATCACAAGGCTATGAAGGACTAAAAGTAAAAAGAAAAAATACACAATATACTTTGGAATTCAAGTTAAATGTAGTAAACTTGTACTTAACAGGAGAAATGTCCTATCAAAGCCTAGCAAACAATCTTAAAATCAATAATCCATCAATAATCACCCGATGGGTCAATGAATATAGAGAAAAAGGAATTGAAGGACTTAGATCTAAAAAGAGAGGAAGACCTTCAAAAATGCCAAAATCCCCAAAGAGATCAAAAGACACTAAAATAGAATCATCAGCAAACATAACTAATTTAGAAAATGAATCATTAACACAAGCACAACTAAAAGAAAAGATAAAGAAATTAGAAGAAGAAAACTATTGGCTTCAATTAGAAAATGATGCAATAAAAAAAAAGATAGAATTGTCTCAAATGACAGATACAGAAATAAGACAATTGCTGAAACAATCAAAGTCTTAAGAGATAAATACAAACTAAAAGACTTGTTAAAATACTTTAACATTGCCAAATCAACATACATGTATTGGCAAAAACGCTTAAATAAACCAAATAAAGATCTAGAATTAGAAAAGAAAATACTTAAAATAAGAAAAGACAATCCAAACTACGGCTACAGAAGAATAACAGCAATGTTAAAAAGATCAGGACTGATAATAAACAAAAAGAAAGTACAACGATTAGTTCAAAAGTTAAAACTTCAAGTAAAAAGCTATTCAAGAAAAACAAGAAAATACTCATCCTACAAAGGACAGGTAGGAAAAATATCAGACAACAAAATAAAAAGAAACTTTAAAGTGGAAACACCATACACACAAATAACAACAGACACAACAGAATTTAAGTATTTAGAAAAAGATAAAACAGGAACATATCAAATAAAGAAACTCTATCTAAACCCATACCTAGATATGTACAACAGTGAAATACTTAGCTATGAAATATCAAAACACCCAACAATAGAACCAATCTTAAAAGCCTTAGACAAAGCAATAGAGGTAACTAATAAAAATAAAGAAAAAAGAATATTCCACTCTGATCAAGGCTGGGCATACCAAGTAAAGCAATACACATCAAAACTAGAAGAAAATGACATCACTCAATCCATGTCAAGAAAAGGAAATTGCTTAGACAACTCACCAATGGAAAATTTCTTTGGGATATTAAAACAAGAAATATATTACGGAAATAAATTCTATTCATACGAGCACTTAAAACAAACAATTGAAGATTTCATAAAATATTACAACGAAGAAAGAATAAAAGAAAAATTAGGATACTTATCACCAATAGAATACAGAAAGAAGAATGCAGCATAAAAATTTCCTACCCCTAGGGGTAGGATAGGACAAAGAAATACCAGGGCTAGTTTAGTTCTAACTCTGGTATTAGGTCCAACTTTGTGGGGTCACCTTATTTTTCCTAAGTGGTTTTACTATTTTAATTCTTGTTTAAATAAACATTTTTTGAACTAGCGTTAACTAGACGGAAGTATTTTACAGGCAAGCCTGCAGCATCTCCCATGCAACCTTTTCTAGGTGTTATTGAAACGCCGTTTTTTCCATAAGACATGTGAATTATTGTATCTTTTGTTGGATTTAGTATAAATCCTGTATGACCACCTGCTCCTAGAGATTCTCCTGGAGTACCTGCTACAAATATGTCCCCATATCTAAGTTCAGATTCTTTAACTTCGTACATTACCTTACCTTGAGCGCCCATTTTGAATAGACTTTCGGTATTACCTACCCAAGCTTTTTCTGATAAGAATCCTCCATAGATTAAAGATCTGTATACAGCTGATGAACAGTCTGCTTGCATGTCTGATGTGCGTTGAGGACCCATATTATAAGTCATCTTTTTTAATCTGGCATTAAACATCCATTCCATAGCCTTATCTATTGATCTTTCACCATAGAAATTATTTTCTAAGTTTATTTTTGGTCCTTCTACCACTGCAACTCCGTTTGCATCAACTTTGTATGTTTGACCATTTTTTGTAATTGTTTGGTTGCCTGTTAGACCATTTGCTGTAAAGTAATAATTTTTGCCATCAATTTTCCAAAGACCAACTTTTACATAGCCAGCTTCGTTTGTGTGGTATTTTTTGCCATTATAATTTACCCAAGAATTCTTAGGAATGCTAACTATACCCTTCTTGTCGACATTGAAAAATTTGCCAGCAGAAATTACTGATGTATCTTGGAACATCACACCATTATCATCAAATACATATGTATTATTATTTATTGTTTGAACTCCCTTTAGGATAGTTCCATCGCTACCTGTTCTGTAGGTTTTGCCATTCATTGCAAACCAAGTATCTTTTTTATTAGTTACAACACCACGATCATTTACTGTAAAATATCTTTTGTCAGTAAGGATTTTTTTGTTTGTAACAAGAGCTCCATCAGAGTTAAAATAATAGTATTTTCCTCCAATTTTAGTAATTCCCTTTGCTAGATTACCATTATTGTCATTATAATAAACATTTGCTCCTATGGCTTCCCATTTATTTTTAGGTGCAGTCATCACACCATTACTTGCTATATCATAGTGAGCATTGTTTGTTACTATAATCTTATTTCTTTGAAGAATTCCTTCTGTATCAAAATAATATTTCTTATTTTTGATTTCCTTTACGCCTTTGGCCAAATTGCCATTTTCATCGGAATAATAAACATTTTTGCCAATGCTTGACCAATATGATTTTGGATTTGTGGCATTACCTTTTTTATCTATATTGTAAAATTTGTTATTAACTATAACTTGTGCGTTTTTAACTAATTTATTGTTTTCGTAATATTTTGTTGTATTATTTTCTTCTACTATAACGCCTGTGCCTTTTGGGGCATAATAAGTTTTTTCTTCTATTTGGCTTTCTTTTGTTGCTGTAGCTTTTTCGCTATTTGCAAAATTTTCATTTGTAGATTTTAAAATATCATCAAGATTGCTATCATCATAATAAATAAGATCAGCATTTTTCTCTTCTTGCTCTTTATCTTGATTGTTATTTATAGATTTTAAAAGTTCGTCAATATTTTCACTATTTTCTTCAGTATTTTCATCTATTGTATTATTATCTGAATCTGAGTTATTATAATATTCCTCAAGTATATTTTGATTTAAAGAATCTGCGCTTATTTTCTTATCTTCATTATCTAAAGTTAAGTTGGCATTTTCATTTATAAAGTTTGCTTCTGTTTCAATATTAAGAGAATTTGCCTCTTCTTTGTCAAAAGATTGTAAGCTTTCTTTATTAGCTTTAGTATTTATCTCTAATTCATCTGTATTATTTGAGATACTATTTTCTGTATTATTCTCTTGGGTATTACTTACCGAGTTTGATTCAACATTTAGATCGTATCCTTCATCCGCATATGAATTATCAACTAAGGTTACAGCTTGAGATACAAATAATGTTGAGGCAAGCAATAGTGTCTTATTAATTTTCTTCATTTACTACCTCATTTTTTATTACAATAATATTACAAGATAAAATTATTTATTAGTTCAAAAACTATTATAAACCAATTTAAAAAAAATTGCAACAAAAAGGTTACAACTTTTGTAAATTTTTAGTATTTTTTGGGATGATTCTTGCAAAAACATTACAGTTTCGCCAAAAGCTATTAATTCTAGTGAAAAAATGATAAAATAAAATAAATCCAAGGAGGAGTTATGAATAAGAAAAAAATTATAACAAGCCTAGCTTTAATTTTAATACTAAGCTCTTGCAGCAATAAAGCAAAAACTACAAAAAATCCTGTAAGTGAAGAAACAATAGCAGCTGCTTTAGACGATGGAAAAACAGAAGATGAATCTTCTGATATTGATATTAAAAAAGACGATTCTTTAAATAAAAATACAGACGAAAAAGAAATTGATTATGATAGATGGAGAAAGATGATAGTTGAAATAGGAGATTTCTCTGAAACCTTAGCCGATAATTTAAGCGATGATCAACTAGATGATCTTATCACAAAAGCCAAAAAAGCTTCCAAAACAACTGGATATTGGGATGTAAAAGACTTTGTGTTTCAACAATTATCAAAAATGTACCCTGAATTATCCAACAAATTTCCATTAGATTCTGTAGAAAAAAAATATTACCAAGAAGCTAGCAAAGAAGGCGAGCTAACAAATAAATACGAACACGAAAGAAGACTAATGGCTGATTGGGGCTATGATGCTGGCAAAGTTTGGACTTTCCAAGATAAATTCATAGAAGATGCCCTAAACATAGCTTATTTGGAAGATGACCAATTATATTACGAAGACTATGTAAAAAGAGCCGCCCAAATCCTCTTCCAAGAAGATAAGGAAGAAAGTGATGAAGAAACGAGCGAAGAAAATGACAATACAACAAAGAAAACAAAAAAACAAGCTATAAGAAGATTTGGCTCAAGTCAAGTAGACTACGACGCCCTAAAATCAGCTCTTGTTTCCTATTATGAATTTGCTCCATCAACAGTAAATCAAATGACCAACGAAGATATAGACCTTGCCTACACCAAGGCCATGGATAGACTAGAAGAAACTGGTATCGGCGATATAGGCTTGATATTTGAAGAACTAGGAAAAATGTTCCCAGGAGCATCAACCATGTATCCAGGTAATAAAGAATAAAATTAATGACAAAAAAAATCGACCCAAAAGTCAACATGAACTGACCCCCAAAAGTTAGACCTAAAAACTAACTAACGGAGGTCAGTTTTTTAATGGCAAAATATAGCACAGAATTCAAAATGAAAGTAGTAAAAGAATATTTAGAATCAAACATCTCATATAAATCTTTATCAGACAAATATTGCATACCATCAGAAAGCGTAGTGAAAAGCTGGGTAAATGCATACAAATCACAAGGCTATGAAGGACTAAAAGTAAAAAGAAAAAATACACAATATACTTTGGAATTCAAGTTAAATGTAGTAAACTTGTACTTAACAGGAGAAATGTCCTATCAAAGCCTAGCAAACAATCTTAAAATCAATAATCCATCAATAATCACCCGATGGGTCAATGAATATAGAGAAAAAGGAATTGAAGGACTTAGATCTAAAAAGAGAGGAAGACCTTCAAAAATGCCAAAATCCCCAAAGAGATCAAAAGACACTAAAATAGAATCATCAGCAAACATAACTAATTTAGAAAATGAATCATTAACACAAGCACAACTAAAAGAAAAGATAAAGAAATTAGAAGAAGAAAACTATTGGCTTCAATTAGAAAATGATGCAATAAAAAAAAAGATAGAATTGTCTCAAATGACAGATACAGAAATAAGACAATTGCTGAAACAATCAAAGTCTTAAGAGATAAATACAAACTAAAAGACTTGTTAAAATACTTTAACATTGCCAAATCAACATACATGTATTGGCAAAAACGCTTAAATA
Organism: Anaerococcus sp. Marseille-P9784; assembly: GCF_902500265.1. Lineage (NCBI taxonomy): Bacteria > Bacillati > Bacillota > Tissierellia > Tissierellales > Peptoniphilaceae > Anaerococcus > Anaerococcus sp. Marseille-P9784. The sequence continues at coordinate 378,869 of NZ_CABVOZ010000001.1, forward strand.
AACCAAATAAAGATCTAGAATTAGAAAAGAAAATACTTAAAATAAGAAAAGACAATCCAAACTACGGCTACAGAAGAATAACAGCAATGTTAAAAAGATCAGGACTGATAATAAACAAAAAGAAAGTACAACGATTAGTTCAAAAGTTAAAACTTCAAGTAAAAAGCTATTCAAGAAAAACAAGAAAATACTCATCCTACAAAGGACAGGTAGGAAAAATATCAGACAACAAAATAAAAAGAAACTTTAAAGTGGAAACACCATACACACAAATAACAACAGACACAACAGAATTTAAGTATTTAGAAAAAGATAAAACAGGAACATATCAAATAAAGAAACTCTATCTAAACCCATACCTAGATATGTACAACAGTGAAATACTTAGCTATGAAATATCAAAACACCCAACAATAGAACCAATCTTAAAAGCCTTAGACAAAGCAATAGAGGTAACTAATAAAAATAAAGAAAAAAGAATATTCCACTCTGATCAAGGCTGGGCATACCAAGTAAAGCAATACACATCAAAACTAGAAGAAAATGACATCACTCAATCCATGTCAAGAAAAGGAAATTGCTTAGACAACTCACCAATGGAAAATTTCTTTGGGATATTAAAACAAGAAATATATTACGGAAATAAATTCTATTCATACGAGCACTTAAAACAAACAATTGAAGATTTCATAAAATATTACAACGAAGAAAGAATAAAAGAAAAATTAGGATACTTATCACCAATAGAATACAGAAAGAAGAATGCAGCATAAAAATTTCCTACCCCTAGGGGTAGGATAGGACAAAGAAATACCAGGGCTAGTTTAATTCTAACTCTGGTATTAGGTCCAACTTTATGGGGTCATCTTAACAAACTTTTGGGTCGGTTTTTTTACATTATAAATACTCTAAGCAATTTTTAAAGTAAAAATCAATCCATTGTAAATAATTTTTCTAATCAATTTTTTTAAAAAATAAATATTTATAAAGCTTGCCCGATTGATCTTTTTGTGATCTAATTATTATAGAAAATATAAATAATGCCTTTGAAAATGACTATTTAAGTACCATAACGTCTAATATTAATCCACTAGCTGCAGAAGATGATATCTTTATATCTGCACTTAATAATAATATTTATGATGTCAATAAAGATACTACAAGAATGATACTCGTGGATTTGGAAAGAGAATATGGAAACTACTTTAATAAACAAAGACCAGATAATTTAAACGACAAAAATTCAAAAGGTTTATATTATTGGACTTTAGAGCACATAATGCCACAAACTATTAAGCAAGGCTCAATTTGGGAAAAGAATCTAATTGAAAAATATGGAGTTAAAGAAAAAGACCAATTGTTTTTGGATAACGTTCATAAATTAGGAAATCTAACACTTACAGGTTATAATACTGAACTTAGCAACAATGAATTTGTCGATAAAAGAGATTATAAAGATCCTAAAACCGGAACTTTCGAAGGTCTAAGGACACCATTATTCCTAAATGAAAGCATCGCAAATATTAAATTAAATCAAAGCATAAACGAAAAAGATTCTTGGACAATTGATGATATTAATAGAAGAAATGAAGATTTGATAAATAAAGTTGTTGAAATTTACACATTAGATTAAAAAATTCATAAGCATAAATTTCTTTTAAAATAATTAACTTCCACATAAAAAAAGTAGCCGAAGCTACTTTTTTTCATATATAAACTTGGAAATCTTGCAATTTAAAACAAAATTTTAAATCGAAAGATTTGTTTTTCCCATAGACGGACTAACATTAATCTCAAATTGACCTACTAAAACAGATGATACTGTTGTAGTAATTAGAGAGAATATTAATCTGCCAAATGGAATATATGTTAAGGACATTACTAAGACAATTACGTCCATTAGTAAGTAGGCATAAGAAATATTTATCTTAGCCTTGTTTGCTACTACAAGGGCCAAGGCGTCATCTCCACCTGTGGCTCCTCCATGAGATACTACAAGTCCACAACCTAGTCCAATTCCAATACCTCCAACTATAGCTGCCAAGAGTGGATAGTTATAAAGATTAGGAAGAATTGGTCCCATAAGGGAAAATATTTTATAAAAAACAGCAAATAATAAAGAAGCTAATAAAGTCTTTCTTAAAAATGCCTTTCCAAAAATATTTATTCCAATAATAACACAAATAACGTCCATTATTGGACTTAGAATTGATGGATTTATACCAATAGTCTTATAAGACAATAAGGCCAGTCCTAGGATTCCACCTTCTGTGATTTGAGATGGGATATGGATATTTACAACTGTAAAAGCCTCAATCATAGATCCTAAGATAATATTAATTAGTCCTGCTCTTGTTAATTTAAACCAAGTCAGCTTTTGATTTAGCATTTTAACACCTCCTTAATATTTCGCAATACTAGAAGGGTATCCAACCAACAAAAAAAGACTGCTGTCGGCCGTAAGGATAACCTTCGTACTTTTGCAATCTCGTGGTGTTGATGCTTTTTATTTGCTGATTTTTTCTTGTAAAAACTCTGAGCGTAATAGTTACTTTTTAGCTTTTTATCTGCCACATCAGGCATATAGAAGACTCTCTTTTCGTAAACTTTAGCATCAGATAAAAACTACCTGAAAATTTCGGTAACCACCGTAAAATACTTAAATCAACGTTAATATTATAGCTTTTTCTTTTTAAAATTGCAAGGTCTTTTTTTAAAAAATATATCATTTCTTAAAACTTTCACAAATTAATCTTGAAAAATTTCTCACAAAAAAAGACCGCAGATTTTTTGATTAGCTATAAAGATAATGTTTATTTGCTAATTAACTCTGCAGTCTTTTTTCAATCTAAAATTTCTATTTTATTGTTTATTTCTCTTTTTAATAGCAAATAACATAGGATTGAGTTTAGGGTTTCTGCTATGAAAAATGCCCACCAGGATAGTTCTAGATTGCCTGATAATGTGAAGAAATAAAATATTGGTAGGAGAATAAAAAATTGTCTTAAAAATGATTGGAGTATGGCTATTTGCCAATTGCCCAAAGATTGAAATACTCCTCCTACTGCTATTACTGATGGAATTGCTGCAAAATATGATAGTGAAACTATGCGCATCATTGGAATTCCTATTTCAACCATTTTATCAGTAGCGTTAAAAAATCCCAAAAGTTCTCTTGGAAATATCCACATTATTATTATGGATACTAATACTAGACCAAAGGAGCTTATCATGGAAAGTTTTATGGCTTCTTTGATTCTTTCTTTTTTCCTTGCTCCATAATTGTAGGAAACAATTGTTGTTAGCGCATTTGTGATTCCTATTACTGGCAAAAAGGCAAAGGATTGGAATTTAAACATTACTCCATAGGCAGCTATGGCTGATTGGCCAAATGTTTTTAGGATTATATTTAGGATAAAGACTATTATTGATCCCATGGTACTCATTACAATTGATGGTAGTCCTATCCAAAAAATTTGTTTCATTATGTCTGAATGGAATTTGAATTTGTCTGAGTTAAAGTTTATTTCCTTATTTTTTGTTTTGTTAAAATAAAGTCCTATCAAAGCTCCACCTACTTGACCAAGTACAGTTGCTATTGCTGCTCCCTTTACTTCAAGTCTTGGAAATCCAAATAGTCCAAAGATAAAAATCGGATCTAGGATTAGATTTATGACAGCCCCTGAGATTTGTGTAATCATGGTAAAGTTGGTTAGGGATGTTGCTTGTAAGAGTTTTTCTGCTAAGATTTGGAAAAATAATCCTGCACTAAATATGGTTACAATAGATAAATAATCCTTGGTGTAGGCTGTTACAATGGCTTTTTGTCCTTGAGCGTTTGCATAAGTATCGGTAAAAAATATGCCAAAAAGTGCAAAGCCAATATATGTTAATATGCAAAGAAGTATCCCGTGAAGGGCAACCGACCTTACTTTTTCAAAAGATTTTTCACCCAAAAACCTACTTAGAAGCGCTGATGAACCAACTCCAATTCCTACTCCAAAGGCGATTATGATACTTTGGACTGGAAAAGCCAAAGATACGGCTGTCAAGGCTTCTTCTGAGATTCTTGCTACAAATATTGAATCTACGATGTTATATATGGATTGGACAAGCATTGATATTACCATTGGTATGGACATTTCAAATAATAGTTTACCAACTGGCATAATCCCCATTTTATTTTCTTTTATATTAATTTCTGCCATAGATACTCCTTTTGTAGTTAATCTTATTTACAAAGGTTAATGATATCCAAATCAGGAGATTTTGTCAAGAAAAAAGACCAGTTATGAACTGACCCCCAAAAGTTAGACCTAAAAACTAACTAACGGAGGTCAGTTTTTTAATGGCAAAATATAGCACAGAATTCAAAATGAAAGTAGTAAAAGAATATTTAGAATCAAACATCTCATATAAATCTTTATCAGACAAATATTGCATACCATCAGAAAGCGTAGTGAAAAGCTGGGTAAATGCATACAAATCACAAGGCTATGAAGGACTAAAAGTAAAAAGAAAAAATACACAATATACTTTGGAATTCAAGTTAAATGTAGTAAACTTGTACTTAACAGGAGAAATGTCCTATCAAAGCCTAGCAAACAATCTTAAAATCAATAATCCATCAATAATCACCCGATGGGTCAATGAATATAGAGAAAAAGGAATTGAAGGACTTAGATCTAAAAAGAGAGGAAGACCTTCAAAAATGCCAAAATCCCCAAAGAGATCAAAAGACACTAAAATAGAATCATCAGCAAACATAACTAATTTAGAAAATGAATCATTAACACAAGCACAACTAAAAGAAAAGATAAAGAAATTAGAAGAAGAAAACTATTGGCTTCAATTAGAAAATGATGCAATAAAAAAAAAGATAGAATTGTCTCAAATGACAGATACAGAAATAAGACAATTGCTGAAACAATCAAAGTCTTAAGAGATAAATACAAACTAAAAGACTTGTTAAAATACTTTAACATTGCCAAATCAACATACATGTATTGGCAAAAACGCTTAAATAAACCAAATAAAGATCTAGAATTAGAAAAGAAAATACTTAAAATAAGAAAAGACAATCCAAACTACGGCTACAGAAGAATAACAGCAATGTTAAAAAGATCAGGACTGATAATAAACAAAAAGAAAGTACAACGATTAGTTCAAAAGTTAAAACTTCAAGTAAAAAGCTATTCAAGAAAAACAAGAAAATACTCATCCTACAAAGGACAGGTAGGAAAAATATCAGACAACAAAATAAAAAGAAACTTTAAAGTGGAAACACCATACACACAAATAACAACAGACACAACAGAATTTAAGTATTTAGAAAAAGATAAAACAGGAACATATCAAATAAAGAAACTCTATCTAAACCCATACCTAGATATGTACAACAGTGAAATACTTAGCTATGAAATATCAAAACACCCAACAATAGAACCAATCTTAAAAGCCTTAGACAAAGCAATAGAGGTAACTAATAAAAATAAAGAAAAAAGAATATTCCACTCTGATCAAGGCTGGGCATACCAAGTAAAGCAATACACATCAAAACTAGAAGAAAATGACATCACTCAATCCATGTCAAGAAAAGGAAATTGCTTAGACAACTCACCAATGGAAAATTTCTTTGGGATATTAAAACAAGAAATATATTACGGAAATAAATTCTATTCATACGAGCACTTAAAACAAACAATTGAAGATTTCATAAAATATTACAACGAAGAAAGAATAAAAGAAAAATTAGGATACTTATCACCAATAGAATACAGAAAGAAGAATGCAGCATAAAAATTTCCTACCCCTAGGGGTAGGATAGGACAAAGAAATACCAGGGCTAGTTTAGTTCTAACTCTGGTATTAGGTCCAACTTTGTGGGGTCACCTTATTATAGGGCTTTTTCTCGAAATTTTTTCTCGTAATAATTCATATAACTAGTCTTTTATTTTTCCTTAGAATATAGATTTTACTGATTTGCTATCTTTTTCTTCTTTGATTTTTTCTAGGAATTCTTCTAATGAAACATCTTTTGTTTCTTCTCCATCTCTATTTCTAACTGTTAATAGTTTTGAGCTTTCTTCTTTTTCTCCAACTACTAGCATGTAGTTTGCACGCATTAGTTGTGCTTGACGGATTTTGTATCCTACTCCCTCGCTTCTCTTATCCACCTTTACTCTAAAGTTATTCTCTTTGATTTTCTTTGCCAAATTTTCTGCCGTTTCTAGGAATTTATCGCTTACTGGAATTATTACTACTTGTTCTGGATTTAGCCATAGTGGGAATCTTCCAGCAAAATGTTCTGTCAAAACTCCTATAAATCTTTCGATTGATCCAAGCAAAGCTCTGTGAAGCATTACTGGTCTTTTCTTTTCGCCATCTTCGTCAATGTATGTTAGGTCAAAGTTTTGTGGTAATTGGAAGTCTAGTTGGATTGTTCCACATTGCCATTCTCTTTTGGCTGCGTCTAGTAGATGGAAGTCTATTTTTGGTCCGTAGAAGGCTCCATCGCCAGGATTTAGTTCGTAATCAATTCCACGTTCTTCAAGGGCTGCTTTAAGTTGTTCTTCTGCAAAATCCCAATCCTTTAGTTCGCCCATATAATCGTCAGGTCTTGTTGATAGTTCCAAAGTATATTTAAAGCCAAATGTAGAATACAATAAATCAGCAAGATCTATCATTTTATAAACTTCATCTTTGATTTGACTTGGCAAACAATAAACGTGAGCATCATCTTGAGTAAAAGTTCTAACTCTGAAAAGTCCATGTAAGGTTCCAGAAAGTTCGTGTCTGTGAACTTGGCCATATTCTGCAAGTCTTATTGGAAGATCTCTATAAGAATGTTGGTTGTAGGCATAAGTTAAAACTGAACCTGGGCAATTCATTGGTTTTATTGCATAGTCTTCGCCATCAATTTTTGTAAAGTACATATTTTCTTTGTAATGATCCCAGTGACCTGATCTATGCCACAAAGCTTCATTTAATATTAGTGGGGTTTTGATTTCTCCATAGCCATTTGCTTCTAGAACACTTGTCCACCAACCCAAAAGTTCGTTTCTTAGAATCATTCCATTTGGATGGAAAAATGGGAATCCCGGTCCTTCTTCGTGGAAGGAGAATAAGTCCATCTCACGACCAATTTTTCTATGATCTCTACGTTCAATTTCTTTTTGTAATTCTTTCCATTCTTCTAATTCTTTAGCTTTTTCAAAAGAAATTCCATAAATTCTTTGTAGCATTTGGCGGTCAGAATCGCCTCTCCAATAAGCGCCAGCTATTGTTTTAAGTTTTACTGCCTTGATTTTTTTTGTATATTCAAGATGTGGTCCACGGCAAAGATCTGTAAATGCATCTCCCATTTTGTATAGAGTTATCATTTCATCTTCTGGCAAATCTTCTATAAGCTCAATTTTATAATCTTGTCCATTTTCTTTAAAATATTTTAAAGCCTCAGCTCTTGATATTTCAACTCTTTCAAGTTTTATATCTTTTTTTGCAATCTCAAGCATTTTTGCTTCTATTTTTTCAAAATCTTCTGGAACAAATCTATGTTCAGTTTCCATATCATAGTAGAAACCATCGTCAATTGCTGGTCCTATAGCAAATTTTGTATCATTCCACAATTCTTTGATAGCTGCTGCCATTAAATGGCTTGTTGTATGCCAGAAAATTTTCTTTCCTTCAATATCGTCAAATTTTACAACTCTAAAATCACTATCTTCATTGATAGGTTCTAAATATCCCTTGGTTTCTCCATTGACAACAGCTCCAAGTGCTGATCTATAAAGACCCTCAGAAATATCTTTTGTAACTTCTCCTACGCTTATGCCTTCTTCATATTCTCTTATTGATTCGTCTGGTAATTTTATTTTTATCATATGCTCTCCTTTTTTTACAAATAAAAAACCGCCCTCTATCGTTTCCGATATAAGGACGGGATTATCCGTGGTTCCACCTAATTTTTTACTCATTTACGTCTTAACGCGACAAACTCGTTTTAATTTCTTAAAAAACTCCGGGGTGGTTTTGGGTAAAAGTTTGATCAAGAATTCTCAGCTAACATCTTTTCTCTGTAAATTTCCCTAATACTTACTGCCCCATCACAGTTATAATATATTTTTAATTTACCACATCGGATAATTTTTGCAAATATTATTTGCTTACTATTTATATGAATAAAATTTTACTAGCATTAACAGAATTTATTAATTATTTAGAAAGAACTTCTTCATATTCCTTAATTGCTTCGTAAGCTTGTTTTTGTAAATTATTTGCTTCTTTTAATAGTTTTTCTAACTTGCCTAAAACATTTTTTACAGTATTTGGTGTATTTTCTAATAAGAATTTACAAGCTTCAACTTTTATTTGGTTTAATCTTAATGAATTTTTGATAGAATTGAGATTATTGACAAGGCTCTTTCTTTGGTAATTACCTTCTTTGATGAATTTATAGCCTTTTTTTACAAAAATTTTATCTGTTGAATTTTTAGCATTTGCCAATTGACTTTCTTTATAATTTAGGTAATTTTGAGCTTTTTCTACTTCCTTTTTGGCATTATCTAATTCTTTTTGAGCTTCTAATTTTTTCTGATTTTCGTCATCTAGCTTTTTCTTTAATTCTTTTTCTCTGTTTTTAGCTTTTTCATAATCTTTATTCAAAATTTCTTTTTCTTTTTGTATCTTCTCTAACTTTTCTTTGGCTGTTTTTATTTTTTGGTCGATATTTTTATCTTCTGGTGATTTTTTTAGTTTTTTTATTGTTTCTTCTAAATCTTTAATCTTTTTATCAGTTTCATTCTTTTTACTTTCTGCCTTTTTCAAGTTTTCTTTAGCTTCTTCTAGTTCTTTTTCTGCTTTTTTTGATGTTTCTATTTGTTTTTCTACTTCTTTTTGTTTTTCCAAAAGTTTTGCCTTAGCAGCATCAATTTGCTCTTGTATTTTTTTATTTTCTTGGTCAATTTGCTCTAAAATTTTACTTAATTCTTCAATTTTGTTTCTATTTTTTTCAAGAGTTTCTATCATGGCCTTTGAGCCTTCTATGGCCTTGGCATATGCGCTAAGTTTTTCTTCTTCCCCTAAAACTAATTTTAGTGTTTCTTCTTTGTTTACCAAGTCAGTTGATAATTCTTTTAAAGTTTTTATTGCTTGGTTGAATTTTTCTTCATTTTCTTTAATCTCTTTGTTGATTTCTTCTTCTGAGTCAATAAAATTTTTGTCATATAATTTTGCTTTGCTATTTTTTAGTCCTTGGCTTGCTATTGTCAAATCATCCCAAGCTTTGGCAAGTTTTTCCTTAGCTTTCATATAATTATTTTCAGCTGCGCTTTTTTGCGTTTTTACAGCATCTGCTTTTGCTTTAGCTTCATTAATTTTCTCATCAATATTTGAAGATTTTATCTCGCCTTTTTTGATATTATCTATTAGATTATTTTTTGCTTGTTTTTCACTTTGCTCTATTATAGAATTAATTACTTTGTCAAATCCATTGCTATAATCTTTAACTTTCTCAAAATCAGTTTCAGCTTTTTCGTATAAAGCTTTGTACTTTTCATCTACTTGGCCTTTTATTTCATCTATATTTGCAATTTTTTGTTTTATTTGTTCAATTTGATTTTCTTTTTCTTTGTATTCTTCTGTGTCTTTTTGAAGATTTGCTAATTCTTCTTCCGCTTTAGCTTTTTCTTTGTTAAGTTCTGCTAAGTTTTTGTTATTTGCTTCAAAATCTTTTATATTTCCATATAGATCATTTATTTGATCCTTGCTTTGGTCGAGATTATTTCTTGAATTACTAAGAATTTCTTGAGATTCTTTTATCTTTTGGCGAACGTCTGTTAAATCTTCTTTGCTAGCTTCTAAGTAGTTTTTATCTAAATCTTTAGCTTCTTGTAAATCCTTGTTAGTTTTATCTTTTTTATCTTTATTTTCTTGGATTTTTGGATCATTATTTATTTTATCTAAAAGATCTTTTTCTTTTTGCTCAATTTCTTTGGCTTCATTTAGAGCATTTTTGGCTTTGTTAAATTTTTCTTCTTGAGCATTTTTATCATTTTGAGCATTTTCTAATTCCTTATCTATTTTTTCTTTATCTTTTTTAGCTATTTCTAGGTCTTTAATAGCTTGTTCTAGCTTTTTTGAACTTTCTTCTTGATTTTCTTTTTCTTTGATAAATTCATCTAAATTAGTTTTAGCTTCTTTTTCATTTTTGCTTGCTTCTTCTAGTTTTTTTCTAGCATTTTCGCTTTGGAGTTTTGCTTTTTCATATTCTTCTGCTGCTTTATTGTATTGTTTATCTATGAGATTTTTCTTTGTTTCTTTATTTTTCAAATCATTTTTAGCTTTTATTAGATCTATTTTTGCTTTATCTAATTCTTTTTCCAATGTTTCTATTGTTGAATTTTTTACTTTAATGCTTTGTTTTTCTTCTATCGGACTTTCGAGTTTTGTATCAGCTTTTGAGTTTAGGCTTGGCATAATCATATTAAATCCCATTGCCATTAATAGTACGCTTGCTAATTTTTTGTTTTTATTTTTCATATATATTTCTCCTTTATAAGTATATGATTTATATTTTTCTTATTGCCTAAGAAAATTTGTAGAGTAAGCAATAAAATAAATCATATTTTTTATATTATAAGAATTTTTCTATTAAATTTGCTTAAAGATGAATTTTTTTATCTAAAATATGGCAGTAAGATAAATATCTGGTAAAGTCATTTCAAAATAACTATATATAAGAAAGGATATATTATGGCAAAGACAGTTTTACTAAGAATTGATGATAGACTAATGCATGGTCAAATAGGAAAAAGTTGGCTTAAAGAAGTTGGAGCTGACATTATCGTTGTAGTTAACGATAAAACTTTTATGGATGAAAATTCTCAAAAGCTTATGGAAATTGTAACACCACTTAATACTAAAATTTATTTTTTAACAGTTGAAAAAGCAATTAAGGAATTAGGCAATTTAGAAGATGATACTGAAGCTTTAGTTCTTGTAGAAAATCCAAAAGATGCCCTTTCCCTAGTAGAAAATGGACTTGATATTGATATGGTAAATGTTGGTAATATGAGTAGAAAATACTACAAGAAAAAAGTAAATGAAACAGTATACGTAGACGATGACGATATAGCTTGCTTTAAAGAATTAAAAGATTTAGGGAAAACCCTAGACATTAGAGCTCTTTCTACCGATAAGGCCGACAACGACGATAAAATTTTTAACTAATTTTATTAATAATTTTATTTTTTGTCCGATTTTCTTGTTAGAATTTGACTTTTAATGTATAATATAGACAATAGAAGACTATAATTTTAATTACAAGGAGATATGATGGCATTTGCAGAAAAACTTAGAGATTTAAGAGAAGCTAAAAATATGACCCAAGAAGAGCTTGCAAAATATTGCGATGTTTCTTTAAAGACAATCTCAAGATATGAATCAGGTCAAAGTAAGCCTAGGTACAGAAAAACTTACGATGCTTTGGCCAAAGCTTTGGATACAAGTCACGATTATTTGGTAACAGATGAGGATGATTTTATCTTAAGAGCCTATGAACGTTATGGAGCAAAGGGTGCAAGAGATGCTAAAGAGCTTGTAGACGGTGTAATTGGACTAATGGCTGGTGGCGAATTGCCAGAAGAAGACAAAAAAGCAATCCTTGATGCAATAAGCGAGGCTTATTATATAGCCAAAAATGAAAATAAAAAATATGGATCAAAAAAGAGGAAATAGATGTCAGTTTTATACGATCAAATTTTCCTCGATACAAAAAAGATCATAAAAAAATACAAGACCAGAGACCCCAGGGAAATTTTAGAAGCAAAAGGTGTGTTTCTTATTCCCTTTAAAAGTCCAACAAAGGTTTTGGGTATGTATAAAATTATCAAAAAAAATCGTTTTGTATTTTATAACCCTCATTTATCTGATCCATTATTAAATATGGTATTAGCCCACGAACTTGGTCATGATATTTACCACAAAGACGAACTTTCTTATCAAATGGCAGAATATGAACTCTTTGATATAAGAACGGATATGGAAATTGAGGCCAATATTTTTGCTGCCCACCTATTGATAAACGAAAAAACTTTGCTAGAGGATATAAAATTAGGTTATTCCTACAATCAGTTGGCAAGTTTATATGAGGTAAATGTAAATCTTATGATTTTTAAATTAAACGAAATGCATAGGATGGGTATGCCAATAAAACAAAATGAAGCTGACCCAAAGTTTTTTGCAGAAATTGACGGCAGCATCGAGGAAGATTATTACAATTACTAATGATAGAAAAAATTACAGAACTTGCCAAAGAAATTTTAAAAAATGAAAAAAGTGTAAATATAGCAGTGGATATGACTGCTGGCAATGGTTATGATAGCAAATTTATCCTCGATAAGCTAAAACCTACTATGCTTTATGCCTTTGATATCCAAGCTAAAGCTAAGGAAAATACACAAAAACTTATAGGAAATAGAGAAAATTTTACCTTTATTTTAGATAGTCATGAAAATATCGACAAATATATTAAGGAAAAAATTGATTTGGCTATTTATAATCTAGGTTATTTGCCAAAAGCCGACAAAAATATTACCACCAATAAAACTTCCACCATAAATAGTCTAAAAAAACTTTTAGCTATCTTAAACAAGGACGGAAAAATTTTTATCAGTGTTTATCCAGGTCATGAAGAAGGAAAATTAGAAGCAGATACCCTTGACACATATCTTAAAAATTTGGATCAAAAACTTTTCACAGTCCTAAAGCTATCGTATCCAAATCAAAAAAACACCCCACCATATCTTTATATTATAAGCAAAAAATAGTGGCAATCTTTCGCCACTATTTTTTAATTATAGAAAATTCTATTTTACAACCATATAAGTATCGCCAATTTTCTTGATCGTTGAATTTTTTAGACCTGTATCCATTGTTGTAAGTCCTAAAGGTCTATTTTTATCTTCATCTATGATTCTACTGTATCTCATTTGTTCATCGCTTTTTAGAAAATAATCATAAATAACAAAATCATCAAGGTTAGTCACATAACCATCGTCAAATCTTATAGTTGGATCATCCCAAGTTGCATCGACATTCATCCAATTTCCGTCAATTTTTACCATATTCCATATATGTGGCTCTGAATTTTTTTTAGATATTCCAGTTGCATATCTTACTTCAAGGCCTGAAAGATTTGCTAGCTTGTCAAACAAGGTAGCATAGGCATTGCAAACTCCGCCATTTCCAAAGAGAATACTTGCTGGATTATAAATAGAATATCCACCACTTCTACTTTTGCTATCTCCAAGATTGTATTGATTTTGAGTTACTACAAAATCGTGGATTTTTAAAGCTTTATCAAAGTCAGAATCAAAGGGACTGATATTATTTTGCACCCAATTATTGGCAAAATCCTCAATATTTTTCTCAACTTCTTGATTTTCTCTGTAAGTAACTATTAATCTTGCAGAGTCTATATAAATTTTACTTCCATTTGACATTTCTGAATTATATTTGCTAGAAACATTGGCTTTTTCGTAAATGCTATAGAAAAAATACGGATCTTCCTTGCAAGTTTCTAGAAAATATTGGGAAATTTGGTCGTTATCTGCATAAGAATTGATATTTACTGTAAAATCTGTCTTTCTTTGCCTTAAATTTTCTCTTATTTGATTTTTTGCTCTTATAGCTAAAGTATCTTCGCTGCCGTATTTTCTTTTGAAAGCATAAACTTCATCTAAAGTTTCTTGAGATTTTTTCAGAAGAACTTTAAGCTTTTTTTTAACACTTCCCTTAACTGTATTAGGATAATTTTCAAGTAAGTACCTGGCTGCAGCAACTTTTGCTTCAAGTTTGCTCGGATCTAAATTATCTGCTAATTCTTTATTTGTAATGGCATAAGCCATATTTTTTTCGCCTAAATTTGCTGGCATTATTAAAGCCAGAGCAAAAATTATTGCAAGAATTTTTCTTTTCACTTTTACCTCTTTAAATTTGTATTTACTAAAATTATACGATTTTTAAGATTTTTATAAAGATAGGATAAGAAAAAACACCCCAGAGGGTGTTTAATCTTAATAATCTAATTATTTTTTTAGCTCTTTTAATATTTTTTGTGATTCTTCTACTAGATGTTGAGAATCTTCTAAGATTTTTTCTAGTTTATCTTTAACTTTGCTTACAGTTTTAGGGTAGTTTGTTAGCAAATCTTTGGCTGCTGCAGCTTGTTTTTGATTTAGAGCTATAGCATCTTCGAGTCTTATGATATAAGCTTTTCTATTGTTTTCTTTTATGAATGTATCTTTTGCATTTTTAAGATCTTTAGCTTGTTTCAAAAATTCGTAGTTGCTTGTTTTGTCATCTTCTACAAGTTTTTTGGCATAATTATATTCAAGTTTTAGATCATCGTAATATTTTTTGTTATAGTCATATCTACCAATTGTTTCTAGGGCATTTTTAGCTTCATATATTTGAATTTCTAGTCCTACCCTATATTTTGCTTTTTCCATAATTGGATTTGTTTTATCAGCAATCTCGCTTTTTGCCTTGCGTATTTGCTCATAAATTTCCTTAAATTGTTCTTCTGTTGAATTTTGATCTTCTACTAAAGATTTAGCAGTATCCATTGCCAAAACATAAACTAACTTTAGGGCATCGTTTGAATCTTTGTAATCTTCGCTTTCTTTATAATTAGCATCTTCTTTGATATATCCTAACAAAAGATCTTTGTAAGATGTTTCTTCGCCTTGTGCAAAACTTACATTTGAATAGGATTTTTCACCAGCAAGTCCTGTCAAGGAAAATACTAATGCTAATCCAATAGCTGCGATTTTTTTAGTTTTAATCATTGTTGCTCCTTAAATATTTAATTGCTTTAATAGGCTTTCAGCTTCTTTTACAAGAGTTTCTGAACTTTTTAGTATATTTTGAAGTTTGCCTTTTACTTTTGCAACTGTTTTTGGATAATTTGTTAGTAAATCTCTTGCCATATTAGCCTTTATTTTGTTATCATTCAAAGCTTTTTCCAACTGATTTTTGGTATTTATTTTTTCAGCAATTTTTATCATGGCATCTTTGATATCTTTTTTAGCCTTATTTACCATAGCTGTTGCATCTCTAAGTTCATCATAACTCGCATCTTTTTTTGCCAAAACAAGTTTTGCATTTGCTATGGCTTTTTCATACTCACTTTTTAGCTCTTGGCTTGTGTAAGTATAGTAAACTTCTGAATTTACAACTTTTATTGTATCATCAACTGCTTTTTGCAATTGAACTCTTTGATTTTCTGGGGTATTTACATTTTCATCGATGCTTGTTGCAAGGGCTTTGTTATTTTCCATGTTAAAGCTCATTAGCAAAAAGCTTAGTGCAAAAATTGAAACTAACAACTTATTTTTAATTTTCATTGTTAAAAACTCCCTCTAATAGGAAATAAAAAGTTTAGCTACTTCTTATCCTCTAGTTTTCTCATATTTAGCTAAGTAAGCATCTACTTCTTTGATTATAGCTTTTGAATCTTTAATTAGCTTTTCTAATTTGCCTTTAACTTTTTTAACTGTATCTGGTGTGTTTTCTAGTAACCATTGTGCAGCAGAAACTTTTGTTTCGTTAGATTTTTTAGCAGCTTTTAATTCTTCTATTAGTTTTGCTAGTTCTTTTTCTTCTTTAGTATCAACTTTTACTAATGATTTTTTAGCTTCTTGTAAAGCTTCAAGGCTTGTTTTGTATTGGTTTAGAGTTGAATTTGCAGATTCAGCTGTTGTTTTTGCTGCAAGTAAAGCTTTCTTAAATACATTGTAAGATTTTTCAGTATACAAAGATTTATCTAATTTTTCTGCTTCAGCGATTTCTTTTTTAAGATCTTCAAATACTTTTTCCTTATCGGAAGAGTTTATAATGTCATTTCTAGCATCTTTTAAAGCTTTTAGGGCATCGTTGTATACTTTTGCACTAACATTGTCACCTTCTAATAGGACTTTATAAGCATCTGTCTTTGCCTTATCATAAGCTTCTTTTTGAGCTTTTGTTGCTTTTTTGTAGTAAGTATCTTTGAATTCTTTATCCTTGTAATATAGGTCAAATAATTCAGAATTATCTACTGCTTTACCATCTAGAGCTGCCTTTTTTTCTTCAGCATATTTTAATGCTTCATTTAATTTACTAATAGCTTCCTCGTATTGGCTTTCTTTTGTATAATCTTTTACTTTGTCATCACTATAATCACTTAGTGTTTTAATTAAATTGTTTAAATGTAGTGAAAATTCATATTTTGCACTTTCTTTTGTAGCGTTTTTATAAAGAACTGAATCTGTAACTTTTTTTAGCTCTTTGTATTTACTATTTGCAGTATCATAAGCTTTTTTATATTTTGCTTTTGCAGCATCTAATTCTGAAACTACTATAGTTGTACCAGTTGTTGAGCTTGCGTGAGATATGTTGTTTGCTGGTAGTAAAAAAGATACTCCAAGTGCTAAAACTAGTCCTGCTTTTAAATATTTTTTATTTTTCATAAATTTCTCCTTTTTATTTTTAGAATATTTTTATTTTACTTCTTTATTTTTTTAATAAATCTTGGTATTTTTCTGGAATACTTACTTTTGAAATTGTAACTTCTTCACCTGTTAATATTTTCAATAATTCAGCTGCATCTTTTCTTAATTCGTCAGAATTAACAAGTAATTTTACTAACTTTTCTTCTTTCCCTTTTATAGTTTTTGGATATTTGTTTAAAATTTCTTCTAAGGCTTTCACAATAATATCATTTTTTCTTAGTGATTCTCTTAGATTTTTTACATAATCCTTTTCTTCAGATTTTTCTTCGTTTTTGCCATGAACTACAGATTCTGTAGTTGTTGTAGTAGTTTCTCCACCATTTGGAACATCTAGTCTTTCTCTTGGAGTTGGAGTATTTCCTGTCAATATATCCATCTGATCCATATTGTCATAGATTTTGTTTAAAATATTTCTGGCATCAGCTTCTGTTGCGTAGGATACACTTGCTCCTAGACTTGTTAGGCAAAGAGCCATAGCTCCAATTTTAATAATGTTTTTAGTTTTCATATTAAACTCCTTACAATATTGTTACAATCTTGTATTAAATATGTACCCAAATATTTTCGCACCAATCTTTTTTTCTTGTTTTTTTAATATTAATTTTAATTAAGGTCCCAAAATAGGACCTTAATTTTGTTTTTATTGTCCTAAGCTATCAAGAACTGCTTGAGCTTCTTCTAGTAAATTGTTTGAATTTTCAAGCATTTCTTCAAGTTCAGGTTTGATATTTGCCACTTGTTCTGGAGCCATATCTAACAATAATTCTATTGCACGAGCCTTAGTTCTATTGTCAAAAATTGCTTGTTCAAGACTAGCTTTTGCATCTACATCAGCGTTTGAATTTTCAGCCATTTCTTCGTCTGTATTTTCAGAGTCTTGATCTGTTGATTCTTCATTGCCAGGATTTTCATCTTTGTTTTCTGCATCTTTATCATCTGTTGCATTTTCTGTTACAGGTGCTTCTTCTTTTGGCACTTCATTGTCTTTTCCATTGCTCATAAGCTTGTCACAGCCTGTAAGAGTAAAGCAAGCAATAAGAGCTGCTAGTAAAATTTTCTTTGTTTTCATAATTTTCTCCTTATTTTTATTTATTTTTCTTGTTTTTGTCTTTTTTTCCTAATATGAAATATCCGCCCAAAGCTACTACTAGAATTCCTAATATTGGTGCCAATGATTCTATACCAGTTCTTACTATTGAACCAGGGTTTACTGTATTTGGCACTTTTCTTGTTGTGGTAATTGGAGTTGTCGTTGTAATTGGTGTAGTTGTTCTTACTATCGCATTTGCTCCAGCTTTTGGAATTGCATTAGTCAATTCTTTTTCAGCTTCAATTAAATCATCCATTGTTTTGTCAGATTTGATTAAGCTTTCGATTTTTTCTTTTATACTAGCTTTAAGTTTTAAATCTGTAATCTTTGATGCATTGTCATTGTAATTATTAACTAAAGCTTCTAAGCGTTTATCGAATTTGTCGCCATCTAATTTTTCTTTGGCTTCTAGTAATCCATCTTTAGCTTTTTTGAGATCTTCGTCTTTGCTATCTTTTTGTTCTATAAGTTTTTTTGCATCTGCCAAAGCCTTATTATAAGCTTCTCTTAGGCTCTTTTGAGCTTTTTGATATTTTTTGCTAGCTTTTAGATCCAAATCTTCAGCTATCAACTTTTCGATTATTTCTTTTTCGGAAATAGTAGCACTTGGCTTTTCTACTTCTGGATTTTTGTTATTTATGATTTCTTGGAATTCTTTAACATTAAGAGCTGCTTCAAGATCGCTTAAAATTGATTCTAACTCATCTTTTTTAGTTTCAGTGTTTATATTTCTTACACGATCTACAGCTTTTTTAAGTCTATCTCTTGCAATTTGTGGAGTATTTTGGAAAGCTTTGCTTTGGTATAATTTTTCCACATTTTCCATTTTCATTGTAATCTTAAAGGTAAGTATATTTTCTTCATTAGGATTGTTGATAGTTATTATTGCATTGTCGAGCTTTTGGCTTAGAAGTTTCATAGCAGCATAATCTTTTGATTTGCTTTTTAGCATTTCTTCAGCTTTTGCTAAAAGTTCGTCAAAATATTTGATTAATTCTTGCTTATCTTTTTCAGTAGAATTTTTGAAGTTTTCGTATTCTTTTCTTGCTTTTAGTGCTTTAAATGATATTACACTTCCTCTAAGGGCAAGTTCTTTATCGTTCATCTCATCATTGATGAATTTTATATATTCGCTTAACTTATCAAAATCTTCCTTATAAAATTCTTCTTTATTTTCTTTCAAATCTTTTTTGGCTTTTTCAATTAACTCTTCGTATTTACCAATAATTTCTTTTGAATTTTGGTCTGCACTTTTTGCCTTATATTTTTCAGAATTTCTAAGTTCGCCATCTTTATTGATTAAATCATTTAGCTTATCTTTATAAGATGATTCTTCCACTACGAAAATTTCTTTTTTGGCTTTATTTACATCAGCAATCGCCTTTTCAAGGTCTTCTTTGCTAACCTTGCTCTTATCATTTGCATAAGTTGCTAGGATTTCCTTAGCTTTGGAAATTGCATCATCATAGGCTTTTTTCTTATCTTCACTTGCGTTTTTGTAAGAAACTTTCTCTGTAAGTTCCTTATTTTCATTTACAAGTTCATTTAAGTCTTTGATTAATTTTTCAACGTCTGTCTTTACTTCAACTGATTGATTGTAGCCGATATTCTTTAATGCATCATTTATCAAAGCCTTTGCTTGGTCAATTTCTGATGATTTTACATCTTTTTTTATAAGTATTTGCTTAGCATCGCTAATGGTCTTATCATAAAGTTCTTGTGCATCTTTTTTAGCATTCTTGTATGCATCAGATTCTTTTACTTTATTATTTTCGTCTATAAGAGCTTTAAGCTCATCTTTTGCTTTATTAAGTTTTTCTTCTTCAGTTGTAGGTTTTTCAGATCCTGCAGTTTTTACCTGAGGTGGTTTAACGGAAAGTCTTGCAACTTTTATGGAATTTATAGCTTTTTGAATTTTTTCTAAATCTTTGTTTGTATCACTTAGAATATTTTTAC
Source organism: Anaerococcus sp. Marseille-P9784 (assembly GCF_902500265.1). Classification (NCBI taxonomy): domain Bacteria; kingdom Bacillati; phylum Bacillota; class Tissierellia; order Tissierellales; family Peptoniphilaceae; genus Anaerococcus; species Anaerococcus sp. Marseille-P9784. Next base: position 398,468 of record NZ_CABVOZ010000001.1, read on the forward strand.
CATTAGTAAGAGCACTCTTATAAGTATTTTGGGCAAGTTTGTTAGCATTTGCTATATCACTTGGATTTTCATTTACTAGATTTTCCAATTCCTTTGTAAGTCTACTAAGCTCGGTATTTTTGCTATCCAAACTTTCAAGCGCCTTATTATAGGCAGTCAAAAGCTCATCGTAATTATCTGTCAAATCTTTGCTAGAAACATTTGCAGAGCCTAAAACATTTGCCACTTTATTTATAGCATCTGATAAAGGTTTAACTATATTTATATCTTTGATGCTTGCATTTTCTGGGCTTTGAAGCTTGTTTTCTTTGTAGAAATTGTAAGCTTCTTTTTGCAAGTTCATTAATTTGTTGTGGGCGCTTGCATAAGTTTGAGCTTCAGATTTGTTGATATTTTCTAACTCATCTTCTTTAAGAGCTAATTTATCAGTATCTAATGCTTTTTCTTCGATAATTAAGCTCATAGTTTTATTAAGATCGCTATTTGCCGCATCAATTTCTTCTGTTGTTTTTTCAACATCTTCCAAAATACTTTTTGCAGAATTTATATTTTCTGCCAAAGCATTTTTGCTAGTTTCATCTAGAGTTTCTTTGGCTAATTTGTCAGCCATAGCAAGGCTTATTGAAAGAGCTTCTCTGGATTCCAAACTCTCATTAAAGCTATTTCCAAGACTTAGCTTAGCAGTTTGGATTTTTTCAAATAAAGCATTTAAGGAATCTTTGTCGTTTTTTGTATTTTCCTTAGCTTCATTTATAGCTTTTTCATAAGCTTCTTTTTCTGTTGTAGTTGAATTTTTATAAGCTTGACCATTTTTAATATTTTCAAACTCATCAACTAATTTTTGTAAATCTTCGCTAGTTTTATCTTCTTTTTGTGTAATTTCGCTAGCATAAGAAATTCTGGTAAAATTCCTGCTTGCTGGTGCAAAAGTACCAAAAGATAAAGCAATAGCTAAAACACTTGTGTAAACTTTTTTCTTGTTCATATACTCTCTCCCGGTATTTCGTAAATCTAGGCAAAATACCTATTAATAGTTACAATAATTATACAATATTAATCAAATTGTGTCAAAATAGAAATCTTTGCAAAAACTTATGAAAAGCTTAAAATTCCAACAAATAAAAGTTACAGTTCTTAAAAATATGCTTTAAGAAAATTAAAGATAAAATTATTTTAATATTTACTTTGCATATTTTCTAAAGATAGTATAATTAGTTTGTATTACACAAATGGAGGAAATTATGAAAAACAAAAAAATTTTATTAATAGCACTTGTTTTTGCTTTACTTTTGCCACAAGCAGCTTGTTCTAGCAAAAATACAAACGAAGAAAAACAAGCAACTGTAAGTGAAGAAAGCAAAAAAGAAGAAAATAAAGATGAAAATAATACAGAAGAGAAAGATGTGGAGAAAGATCCTATGCCAGCTGGAGATTGCTGTGGTGGAGCAATTGCAAACCAAGAAGAAAAATCTGAGATCTACCAAAAAGAATTTTCTTACTTGCCAGAAAGCTTTATAGAAAACTTTTCTGACAACAAAAAAGACCTAAGAACAGTTGAATATGTTGATGAGAAAAATCCAGCAAAGAAAATAACCCTACAACTTTGCGATAACGACGATACTTTCAAAGAATTTATAAAAGTTGCTGATGAAACTGAAGAAATAGACATAGCTGACCAAAAAGCTCAATTTTGGGATGATGGAGCCTTTAGATATATAGTATTGAACAAAGGTACTTACAAAATATACGCAAGAAGCACCTTGGATAAGGAAGAAACCATCAAAATTGTAGAAGCAATCAAATAAAATGATAAGCACTCTAAAAAGAGTGTTTTTTATTTTGAAAATTTTTAGCAAATAGACAATAATACTAATAAGTCTTAGAAAAGGAGAAAATATGCTAAAAATTTATCCAGTTTATTTTCTAATCTACGCCATGGCAGGCTGGCTCTTAGAAGTTGCCTTTAACGGTATAAAAAATAAAAAATACATCAACTGCGGAGTTTTAAACGGACCTTGGTGTCCCATGTATGGACTTGCAGCAATTCTTATAATCATAAGCCTTGATTTTTTCAAGATAAATAACAAGATCGCCCTATTTTTCATAAGTATGTTTGTGGCAAGCATAGTTGAATTTATCACAGGTTTTATCCTAGAAAAATTATTTGGCAAAAAATGGTGGGATTATTCTGACAGAAACTTTAATCTCTTAGGCTATATTTGCCTAGAATATTCCTTGATGTTTGCGGCAGTTGGCTTTATCTTCTACGAAGCCATCCATCCAAGCATCAGCCAATTAGTAGGAAAAATCCCGGAGAATTTCTTAATAATAACAAATGTAATAATTGGAATTGCCTTTGTAATCGATACATCCGCCACAGTAAATTCAATCCTTGGAATCAACAAGAAATTTGCCCAAATAGAAAAATCTTCCGAGAAAATAGGCGAACTTACAGATGAACTTGGAGAAAAAATCGCCGAAAAGAGCATAGAAAAAGCAGAAAAACTAACAGAAGGCAAAAAAGAAATAGATGAGAAAAAACTTGAAATTAGAGAAATCTTCGACAAATACGGAGAAAGAAGACTCCTAAAAGCCTTCCCAAACCTTATAAAAGACTTGGAAGATAAGAGAAAAGGGAGAGAAAATTAGGAAAATTTCCTAACAAAGTGAGTCGAAACATCTCTTGGTTATTATATTACAACAAATTTCTTGAGATTTTTTTGAGATCTTTCGACTTCAAACATCTAAAGATGTTTTACGCTCAAGATGCCAGAGCTTAGCACAGCATTTATCGTATTTAATGTATTCCTTATAATAGTATTCTCATTGACAAAATAACTGTCACATTGAGCCTACAAATAACCCCCTGGCATCCCGAGCGTAGTCGAGGGATCTCTTTTTATCTTCTAAAAACCAAAAAGCTCTACAGCCTAAAATTTCCCAACAAAAAACCAGCCTAGGTTTCCCTAAGCTGGTTTTTGCTTTATAAAATTTTGGCAAATTTTATTTTCTAAGCCTTTAATCTAAGAGTTTTTTTGTTTCTTTGATAAAAAGCATAAATCAAAACTCCCACAAGCATCACTACAAATCCACAAAGAGCATAGAACAATGTTCCATTTCCTCCGGTAAGTGGATAAACTGCTTTTTTGTTTACAATTACTATTGGTTCCGGTTGTTTATTTGTTTCATTAATTTTGATATTCTCATAAACTCCCGCTTCTATAGGTTTTTCTATAGTTTCAATATTTATTGTTCGAACTTGGTTAATATCTGCTCCATCATCTCCATTAGGAAGTTTTAATGTCTGTGTGATAGAAGTTGTTGTACTTAGCTTACCATTATCATCAGTATTTGTATAATCTAGTATAGCTCTTAGCTCTATCTTAAAGCTATAATTTGATTTTATAGGATTTGTTGATTTTGTATCTTTTATTATCTTTAATAAATCATGGAAGCTAAATAAAATTTTATCTTTGCCACTCTTTATTTTATTAACTTCTTCATCATCGACTTCAGTCCAATTTTTATCATTTGGTTTTTTAAAATAAATCTTTACTTCTGGAGTTCTTTTATTAGTAGCAGTACCTCTCCAATTAAGTCCAATATTATAAGCTTCTAGTTCAAAGTGTGATTTTGGGATTGGGATTATAGAAGAAGCACTCTCATCACCTGGATAATAGGTAAGTTCCTTATTATCTCCATTAACAATGAAAGTCATCTTTAGATCCTTAGTATTTGTTGGAGATTCATCTTTCTTGATATTAATATCAGTAAAGGTCTTTTCTTTTACTTTTCCATCAGCAACCGCAAACTCTTTGACATAATCTCTAGGCTTGATATGTCCATGTGGAGCCTTAATTTCTTTTAGTGCATAGTAGCCATTTTCATAGAAAGTAAACTCAATCTTACCATCTTCACCTGTAGTGAACTTATCTACTGGATTATATTCTTTTGGAGCAGTCTCTCCATCTTTAAGGACAAGTCTTTCTGTCTTTCCACCACTTGTTTTTTCGTAAAGTTTAAGAAGATCTTTTGAATAATTATCCTCAAGATTTTTCTTATACCAAACTTCAAATTCTGCACCTTTAAGCTTAGTCGTTTTTTCACTTGCATCAACCTTTACAAATTGAATTTTTTGTAGTTTTTTATTGACTATTGGCATTGGAATACTACCTGATTCGTCAACATTTACTGATTCTTTATTTGGATCGGTTGTAGCATTAGTTTCTTTACTTCGGTGGATATTACCAGAGGCATCTACCTCAAATTCTAAGATTGCTTCTTCTAGTTTTTCATAACCTTTTGGTTCCTGTGTTTCTTTTAATTGATATTCACCTTTTGGAAGCTTAGAATATTCGACTATTCCATCTTTTCCAGTTGTAATTGGTTGACCATGACCATCCCATTTTCCATCATTATTCTTTTTGAAAAGTTGGAATATTGCACCTTCTAGTGGATTCCCATCTTGGTCTATTTTTTTGAATTTAATCTTATTTTCAGGGTTTACTGCTTGAATTTCTAGGTTTGCTTTTGCAGTAGCTTCATTTCTAAAGAAGTATTGTTTATCCCATCTTGTTACATATCGAGTTGGATAATCTACCATTTGAAGCATACCATGACCAACATAACCGTCTTTATCCTCTCCAACTACTCTACCTGTAACTTTGAAGATATAGGATGAATTGGAATTTAGACCATTAGTAAATCCAATGCTTTCTTCCTGACCTGCACCTAGATATGACCTTGATCTTATTCTAACAGGTTTAGGAAGTCTAGAGTCATCTTCGTTTACACCAAATGATAAAGGCATTAACTCATCAAGATTTGCATTACTATCAAGATAGTAGTAATCAATATTCAAGTTTTCAATATTTTGGTCAGATGAGTAATAGAATGTTGACCTTGGAGTATTACTTCTATCCCTATTTACATAGTAGTAATGAACAAACTCACCTGTATCAGGATTAAATTTAATAATCTTTGATCCAAGATTTAGGTGATTTTGGGTCATTTCATGCGTTTTCCCGTCAGTACCCTTATATAATTCTCTTGCAGTCATTGAGTCATATACAACATTAATACTGTTTGTTATCATTTTATGACCGACAACGCCTCGTTCAATGTTTTGTTGCCCTGCTTTTGGTACTTTATTTAGGTTGATATAGGCTTTTAGCTTATTAGAAAATTCTACTAGGCTATAAGTGTTAGCATAGTCTGTGAAAGTATAAGTTATTGTACCTTCTTTTCTATTATAATCAGCCTTAGCAATTGTACCTACTCCATCTGCAATTATATCAAGGTTAGAAATATTCGTTTCCATTATTCCATGGAGGTCCATATTTTCACTTAATTTTAGTACAAAATAATCTCCAGGATTAATCTTTAGGTTGGAATCAATAGTGTATTTGTTAGTAAATTCAAACACTTCTCCAAGGTGTGGGTGCATTTCTTCTTGATTATCAGATAGTAATCCTTTATTTTTACTACTTGGGTTTAATACACTTAATTTCGATTCAGATAATGTTATGCTACTTGATACATCTTTTCTTTTAATTGGCGCATCTTTTGCATATGGGTCTAAGTCTTCTCCACCTACTGTGAAGTTCCAAACTTGCTTGTTGTTGATATAGCCACTAGGTGATTCTATTTCTTCAAGTCTATAATGACCTATATTTAAGCCTGTGAATTTAAGTGTACCATCTGCACCAACTGTTCCATCTTCAGTTTTTCCTGTTTCCTTGTTGGTTATTCTAAACTTTGCGCCAGGTAATTGATTTGTGCCCTTTATTTCAGTACCTTTTTGGTCAATTTTTTTAATTGTGATTTCACCTTTACCTGGTTTTTCGTTTACGATTTTACCCATATTTTTGGCGGTAGCACTTGTAACATAGTCTACTAACAATCCATCTTCTTCTTTAGTTGATTTTTCAGGAATATATTGGTATACACCATTTGCCTTATCGTATTCCAGAGAAATATATCCGTTAGAAGTTGGTGTGATTTGGATTTCACTTAATTTATATGTGTCCTTAATAACTTTTCCTTGTTTATCTTTTATTTCTCCTGGGAACTTGATGCTCAGTTCTCTTAAAGAAACTTCTGTTTTCTTGGTAGAATCTGTAGGATCTATTATCTTAGTTGTTTCCAAATCAGCATTCTTTGCATTCATGAACTTGATAACTTCATTAGTTACTGGATCGTGCATTTCTAGGTCTTCAAACTTGTAAGCTTTATCATTTCCTGGGAAATAGAATCCAACTGTATTTACATTAATGTTTTCACCAGTTCTTGGGTCGGTTATCCTTTGTGACACTATACTTACTGTTTCAACTGAGAAGTATAGAAGTGGTCCATTAATTGGTTTGTAATTCTTAGGTGCTTGAACTTCTACTAGTCTGTAACGACCTGGTTCAAGTCCTCTGAAACCAAAGTATCCGTTGAAGGCTGATGATACATAAGATCCTTCTAATTCTTCATAGATTCCTTCTCTTACTTTCTTTTCAAGTTTAAATACTGCACCTTCAAGTCTCCTCTTAGTAATTTCTTCTACAGAATCAGTGTCAGTAAGTTTACCGTGTTTAGAAAAGGTGATATTGTATCTTTCTGCATCATTTTCTATATCTAGTCCTTCTTGAGGAACTATATTTGTTGAATTTGATGAGTATAAAGAGCTAATGTCCATACTTGTACTTATTGTACTAAATGGTGCTTTGTAACCTTGTTGTCCTGGTGTAACAGGTGGTATTATTCTACCTGATTGATAAACGTCTTTTTTTCCAATCTTAACTATTTTACTTAGTTGATTTACATATTTTTGACCAGGTAGCTTAGTTGCAAACCAATTATCAGCATATTCTTTACCATAGTTATCTTCTAACCATTGTCTTAATGTTACTACACCATCTTGGTAAGATGCTTCATCTTTACCATTTTCATCTTTAACAACACCGTAAACTATTTTTCCATTTGAATTTTTTAATTGTTGGAATTCTCTTGCACCATCAAAGAATTGAATGTCAATATCAATCTTACCTAAATCTTCATCTGGTATATCAGCTTCTGTTAATTTGTAAGGATTTTTTAGTACTGGTTCAGCACTTGACGCAGTTCCTTCCTTATTTGTAAAGTTGTAGTTAGAATCTATTGCTACTTCATTAGTAACATTTCTATCAATAATAGAAGTATCATAGAATCCTTCAATATCGATATAGTAAACTCCTGGTTTAAGGTTTAGTTGGTCTTCGTCAAAGCCCCAATCAAATGGTCTCCATCTAGCTGTGTTGACAACCGTCACATCTGGATAAGAAACGTCATAGTCATTTAAGATTTTAATCATCTTAGCCTGATCAGGATCTCCATTTAATCCAGTAATCTTATAAGTTGACCTATAAGCAGTCTTTACACCTTCTTTGATAGTAACTGGTGGAAGTCCAGGTCTGTCGATTTCTTCTCTCTTGTGTTTTGGTTTAATTTGAACGTTGACGGTTCCATTTTTTCCTCTTGTATCAATATATACTCTTTGGATAAATGTTCTTGACTCTGTATCAATATGAGTAATTTTTGTTGCGTATTTTACGCCATTTGCTGTTTTTATATCAAGATTCTCATTTTTTTCAATAAAGCTTTGTGGTGTTTCTTCCGGTCCCTTGTATTTTGCAACAAGTTGACCATTTTCTTCCACAACTTGTACTTTCCAAGGAGCATTTGCTTTTCTATAGCCTAGTGGGGCTGCTGTTTCTTCAATTACATAATATCCCTCTGGTAGTTTAATAATGGTGCCATTTTCATCCTTGAACTCTACAAGTCCTTGAGCATTTGATGTTCCTTTTTTTACTCCAAAGGTTTGGTCAAAAGTTTCAAAGTTATGATCAGTCTTTTTGATAGTAAATATAGCACCCTCAAGTTTTCTGTCGTATCTGTCTTTCTTATAAATCTTAAGATCAAGACCTGTTTGCTTGTTGGTAATTTGAGCAAAACCATTTTCCGGGATTTCTTTTTCGTCCTCGCTAGGTCCTTCTTCTTTTTTCTTAAATGTTGCAGAAACTGTAGCGCCACCTTCTGGCATTGTAAAGCTGTACTTACCATCTGTACCAGCTGTCAAAGCTTGTCCATTCATAGTTACGCTTTCAATTTCATAATTTTCACTTGGTGAAACAGTTAACTTAATTTCTGTACCTGCTGCTGCAGACGTTAGATCTGCTGTAATAGTTCCACCTTCTTGTGGATTTTGAACTATTACATTATAAGTTTCTGGTTCTTTTACTTTCCAAAGAGCTGTAATTGTTGTGTCAGCATTAACTGTTATTGATACTCCCGGTTGATATTCAACTCCATTTACTAACCAAGCTTTAAATTCTTTTCCACTTGGTGCGGTAAATCCATTTGCTGGTAATTGATAATTTGAACCAACATTTACTTTCACATCTGGCATTGTGCCAGAACCATCTCCAGGGCTAAATGAAACAGTTGCTTGTTCTGGAGCTTTGTTTCTCCATTGCGCTTGAATTGTTAAATCGCTTGTTACAGTAATTTTATCCCCAACATTTTTCTTTTGTCCATTTACTAGCCATCCATCGAATTCTTTTCCATCTGGAGCTATAAATGATGATCCTGGTAATTCATATAAAGTACCATCTTCAACTGTTACTGGATCCATGTGCCATGTTCCACCATTTCCATCAAATGTTATTGTGTGGTTAACAGTGGTTTTTACAACTGGTACTCCAGCTTCATTAGCATAAGATTTTTCTAACCAACATTTATGACCACGGGTTGATTGAGAACCTGTATTAAAATCATAGTTTGAACCTAAACCAATTGGTAGGTTTTCAATATAATTTGTTTCAACTTCAATAAGAATTGTTCCTGGATATCTTGTGTTAATATCAGTAGTTTGAATTTTTTTGTTACCATCTTGGGTAAATTTAACTTTTAAACTTATATCAGTTTTACCAGATATAGAATCTATATCTGAACTTTTATTGATATTTGTGACACTTGTATTCGCAGGCACTTGGAAAACTCTTGTAGTAACATCAATTGGTCTTATATTGTAATTATCATAAGCTCTGTGGAATTTGATATTACGGTTTTTCTTAGCGTAACCTTCTTTGTAGATAAATACCTGTTTGTATCTATTATTAGTCTTGTCTATTTCAATAATCTTAGTATCTATTAATTGACCATGGTCAGAATCAGATGCATCTTCTCTTTTTGTAGGTTGAGTTGAGCTTGCATTGTCAACTTGTTCCCAACCATTTCCAGCTCTTAGTGGATTAAATGTATCTACTAAATTTCCACCAATTTCAAGCTCTGTATTCGCTCCTGCCATTTTTAATCTTCTCATTAGATTATTTGTGGCTGATTTTTCTTTTGTGGAGACTGTAAAACTTGGATTATTAGGATCAGGATTTAGGCTATTGTCCTTAATATATACTTTTCCATCACTTGCTACTCTTATTGTCCAAGTAGTAGTTTTCTTTTCATAGCCTGGAGCTGGTTTACTTTCTTCTAGTTTGTAGGTGCCTGGTTTTAGGTCGTTGAAAGAAATCATACCGTCTTTGCCGGTGGTCATTTCTCTTTCTTCTGTACTATCTCCTAGGCCTGTTAGTTTAAATACTGCTCCTGGAATTGCAGTAGTTTTATCTTCTTTTACTTTCTTGATCTTAAATCCATATGTTTTTAGATCGTTTGTTACATCTAGTGAATCTTCTGATACATATGAACCAACTATTGTTCCCCCTGTTCCACTTACAAGACCAGCGGTTTTGATGTCAGATACTCTTTCGTAATAGTCACTCTTCCAGTAGGTTGTGTTAGCTTCTCTCCAGTCCATGCCTGTACCAACTCCACCGTTTTCGTCTTTGTAAGGTACTTTGACGTCAACTACTATTGGCTTATTTGTAACTGGTATTCCTAGTTTTAATCTAGTTGGTTCTCCATAGTGAGAATTGTCGGGAGTTTTCTTTACTTGATTAGTAATTTCGGTTACTTTATAAGATGCAAGTCTTAAGTCAGATATTAGACCAGTAACCTTACCGTCAGTATTGCCACCTTCTTTGGCTTCTAGGGTGAATATTTTTATTTCTTCATCACCCTTGTACCAATCCATATTTGGATATTCTGGTTTTTCTCTGTGGATTGTGGCTGCTGTTATACCATCTACTCCTACAGTCTGTTTTGCTTCTGGGTTTATTATATATCTTTGAACTACATATTTTTCTTTCTTATTTATAGCAATAATCCTAGTACCAAGGTGCTGTGCATTTAGATTCTTATCTGCCCAACCTGTCCATCTATTGTCATAGTCAGACCAGCCTGATGTGTTTCTATTTTTAACATCAACCCATTCTGTGCCCTTTTCTCCAAGAAGTGACTTTTCTACATCTCCGATTTCTGTGGATTCTGAATAGTTGTAGACTTTTGTCTTGCCAGCTTCTACTCTTAGAACCCATTTTTTATTAAGTGGATTGTATCCAGTTGGTGGGGTAACTTCTTGAAGTATATAATTCTTGCCTTCTTTTAGAGTAGCTTCAAATTCTACAATACCTTTTGGTCCTGATGTAGCTTCAGCTGAGAAATTTGGATCATCTGGATCTGTTATCTTGAATTTTGCTCCAGGAAGTGGTTGGCCTTTTCCGTCTTTTTTATAGACTCTAAACTTTTGTCCAACTGGTTTATTTGGAACTGGGATATTAATAGGAACAGTCGCATTAGTGTAAAAATTACTTTCGCCTGTAATAGATGTTTCTCTTATTCTTACGCTACCGTCATTTAAAACTGTGACTTGCCATTTTTTGTTAGTAAGCCTATAACCATCCGGCGCTTTAGTTTCTTCTAGTGAGTATCTACCTGGGGCGATACTTTCAAAGTTTACTACTCCGTTTGCATCTGATGACCTGTAGATTACTTTTCCATTTTCATCTTTTAGTGCAAATGTTGCCTTTGGAAGTTTATTTTCTTGATTTGTTTCATCATATTTTGTAAGTTTGAAGCTACCTGGTTTATATTTATTGTTAATTAAACCAATTACTTCTTTGTAATACTTTGGTATTTCTCCGCCAGCTTGGTCACCTACGGCTGTGTTGACATTGGCCTTAGATGCAAAGGCAGATTCGAGATTACCATCAGTCATATGGAAGGCTCTCCATTTTTTGTTAAACTGATCTATATCAGTAATCTTATAGGTTTGTTCTATTATATAACCACCTTTATCTTTTGCACCTGGTGTCGTTACCTTTAAAGGATGATTTAAATCAATTCTGGCATTTGTTTTAATTTGATTAGGATCATAGTTTATTGTTACGTCATTTTCTCTTATATAAAGTTTTTTATCAGGATTTATTCTTTGATGTGCCAGTAAGTGATAAATATTAGGGTCTTGTTCTGGTCTTACACCAAAGGATTTTGGCATATAAGGGTTCTTCCAAACTCCATCTTCTTTATATGATGCAAAATCAGTTCCATATACCTTTACATCTTGCAAAGTATATAAAGGTTTGTAACCCTTACCGCTCCATCTAGCAATTTGTTGATTGCCTTGGAAGTCAGTTGTTATCCAATTGAATTGTGATGTCTTAGAACCATAAGCAAATCCCATAGGGTTTAGATAAGCCATGACTGTTACATACCAGTTTCCATCTTCTTTTTGGTATACATCTCTAAAGTAGTAGAATTGGTTAGAGTTATTTGTTCCTGAGTCGTATGGTCCATAATCTGCGTTTATATCTTTGCGTAATATAGGATTTCCTCCAACACCAGCTACTCCAGGTGCTACTTTTATAGTAAATGGATATGTTTTTGATTCTTTGGCATAATATTTATCAGGAATTATACCTCTAAGGTTTATTGAAGCAGTCGCTGGTCCTCCCTTTGACTTATCATTAAATACGTATGTTAATAGGTTAGTATTGTAATCAAAGTACGGATCTGCAACTTCCTCGCCCCCAATTACTATTTTAGGGAAATCAGAGAAATATTGGGTAAAGTCAAGGTTTCTATCAAATTGAATTTCAAATCTTGTACCTGGTGCTGAATTAGATAGGGTAATATCAGCGTGATATTTTAATGATTCATATTTGTAGGCTTCCCATACTCCTGTAATTACACCAATATCTCCTGGTTCATTTTCTAGATATTCAAGTCTTTGGTTAACATTTGTTACTGGTGCTTTATTTGAAGTATCTGTCTCTTCACCTTGTTCTATATAGAAATCTCGTCCAGCTTCTGGTGTACCAATGCCATCTTCAAATCTAGCCTTGTATGTTACTTGACCTTGTTCATCAACAAGAACTTCAAAGTAGACGTCAGATTTTTGATATCCATCTGGCGCTTGTACTTCCTCTAGTCTATAGGTTCCTGGAGGATATTGACCAAAGCTCACCTCACCATTATTGTTTGTGAATTTATTAGAAATTGTCTTTCCATTGCTATCTTTTAGGACAAATTCAGCCCCGCCTAGCCTATTTCTTTTTCCTTCAGCATTAAAGGTATCGCCAAATTTTGTAGCTGTTATTGGACTTTTTGTAAATTCTTCATTTGTTACTAAAATTTGATTATCTTCGCCATCTCCTTGTCCATTTGTTTTATTTAAAATAACGCTTTGAGTAAGATTTGTTTGTATAGCTGTATCTTTATCTGTCAACCAATCATAGTCTAAGCTTACTGATTGTTTATTCCCTATATTAGCTTTTACTTTTACTAAAAATCCCCAGTCATTTTCAAATCTTTGTTGTGGGAAGTAAATTTGGTAACCAGTTTTTCCTGTGTATGGATCTGTAGTATTTGCTGTGCCTGTAATTTTGTTATTATTTGCAGCATTTATTACATTTTCCCCAAGTAAAGGAATGTATCCTTCAGCATTTTGTTGTTCCATGCTGTACTTAACGTTATTTCTATATCCTGGAGATACATCGTAAGCTTTTACATCTGTAATATTTACGCCTGGTATAGAAATATTAAGTCTTGTATTTCTATTTGTACCATCCGCACCATTATTGCTTTCTGGTTTTAGGTAAAGGTAGAACTCAACTTCATTTTGATTAGTTGTTCCATTGGTTGTTATCTTACCATAGTGCATAGCGTTCATATAGTCTGGCCAGTTAGGTGCACTGTCGTGTTGAACGAGTTTTGTCACGTTTTTGCCACCTGATAGCTGGATATTGCCACCATCTACACTGATTGTACCATCTTTTGCTATGGTGATTGTTTTTTGTGATTGGTCAAGCTTGTAACCTGCTGGAGCTTTTTCTTCTGTTAAAGTATAAGTTCCAGGTAGTACATTATTAAAGGCAGCTTTACCTTGGTCATCAGTAACTATAGATGGTTGATTATCGCCTAGTAATTTAAATCTTGCTCCTGCTAGTTTTTTGCTTGGATCCTTGCTATCAACTTTTACTACTGTAAATGTAACAGGGTTTGGTTTTGTTGTATCGATAGCAGAGTTGTGAATGTATTGACTTTTTGTATCTCTTTGATAGTAGTTGGCATTTTCGTTGTATTTGTAAGTTTTTCCATTTACTCCAACTGTATCTTGGTCGAATTTTTGTTCGATTTTATTTTCTCTTTTAGAAGCTTCGTGAGAATTTTCGTCAATATCCCAATATCTTGCGTTAGGAATTGTGACAAATCTTGTGGTCTCTCCAGCAGTGCCTTTATCTACATGTACTTTACCAAGTTCATTTCCTTTATTATCTTTTGCGATAAAGTCTTGTCCTGGCATAGTCATGCTTTGCTCTGGCAAATTCCAAACTTGGTCAATGTATAGGTCTCTGAATTTAGAAATTCTTACACCAGAAATACTGTAGTTATTTGGTTGATCTGCATTTGTTAAACTTGTATCTAATTGATAAACCGCAATAGTTCCAACTTCTTGTTTGCCTTGAGGGTAAGATTCTTTTGTTGGAAGAGAATTGATATTTTTTGTTGTTCCAATTTGAACCATTTTACCTTGATCGTTTAGACCGTAGACTGCACTTTGTCCACTTGTGATAGTTTGATTACCTTCTAGAGTTCTTTTTTCAAGAGGTAGGCCATTATTTTCATCCTTACTTGATACAGCATCTGTGATTGTCCAAGTAGCTTTATTATTAGATTTGAATTCTCCAAGAATTGTTGTTCTGTTATTAATTCCTGAACGAGTTGGTGTGAAATCTCTTATGGCTTCTTGGCTAAAACCATTGTCGTTTATTGATCTAACTGCACCTTTTTTCAAAGTTTTTTTGGCGTTGTAAATAGATATATCAACCATATAAGAGCCTTGCCTATTTACAACAGGTGTATAGAAAGTATATATTGCTTCGTTGCCAGTTATATCTGGTTTGTAGTGAACTGAACTTGTGATTCCAAGATTTCCATCTATTGGGTTTTTTTTCAAAGCCCCATCACTTGTTATTTTTAATTCTTGACCATTTACCTTGAATTTTTGAATTTCTCCAAGTCCTGATCCTTTGACTGTTGTAAGGTTTAAGTTAAAGCCTAGGCCATCTTTTAGGTCTTCATCAGCATTTACTTTTATAGTCCAGCTCATGCCAGTCATTTCTCCATCTTCTACAACTGGTGTTCCTATTGGATCTAAGTTTAACTTATAATCTGCTTGGTCTATAATTTGTTCGACGTCATCTCTATCTGGCTCTATGATTGATCCTGCTGGATTGCCATTTTTGTCGATTTTTTGTGGAACTAGGTCTTTAGGAGCTTTTATTCCTAGACCTGAAACTTTATTAGTAACTGTAAATGTTCCATCTTCTTCTAGTGTAATTTTCTCTGTATTGTAATCGACAGGGATATTCAATGGTACTTCGATGTTTTCAGGGATAGTTCCTTCTATATTATAGGTAATAGTATTGTCATCTTTGTTGTAAGTTGGTTTTGCTATTACTCTGCCATTGTAAACTATATCCTTTAATTCAGATGGATTTTTTACTGTAAGTTCGTCATCTAAATGTATTTTGAAATATTGGTAGTCTTGAATTGGCCCACCAATATTTGAAGTTTTGAAAACTGTTCTTACGGTAAATTTCTTGCCTTCTAGGTTTAACTGACTTTGGCCTACAGGGGTAGGTACATTTTCTTTGCCGAAAAGCAAAGTTTCTAATTTGCCTAATAAGCCTTCTTTGTTTGAATCTTCTTTTGCCGGCTCGTCAACTTCTGCCACTTGATTTGTTTGATTTTTGCTGGCAGTATTTGTTTTTTTGCTATTTTCTTCTGATTTTTCTTTATCTTCAGTATTTTCTTTTATAAGTTCCTTTGTTTGAGGAGTTTGATTTTCTTCGGTATTTACTTTTATTTCTTCTTTTGGATAAATTTCATCTAATAGCTTTTCTGCATCTATTTTTGCTACTTTGAATTTTTCCTCGTTTAATCCTGAAGTTAGTGTTGCTAAGATTTCTTTTAAATTTTCTTTGTCTAAATCTTTTGCTTGATCTTTTAGATTATTTTTAAATTCTTCTTCGTTTATTTTTTCATCGTTGTAAGATTTGATATTTTTAGTTATTTCTTCAACTTTTGCCTTTAAGTCTTCATTAAGTTTGTTTTCACTTTGGAATTTATTTATCAGAGCATCCTTGTTTAGGTCGATAGGAGAAGCTGGTGTTTGTTCTTTGCTTTGATCTGGCAAAGAATTTTCTTTAATTTCTTTATTTTCATCAGGCAAAGGATCTTCGTTTGAATCCTTATTTTCTTCTTCAGATTTTTTATCTGTTGTTTCTTCTTTGTAGGATGGGTTTTTTATTACTTTATTATTGTAGGTAAATTCTTTTGGGTTTACGTCCTTTTTGACTGTTGTTGTTAGGGCGATTTTTGCAATAAATCCTTGTGGAATTTGTAATTCACTTTCTTTGGCAAAAGGAATTTCTTGGCTAAATTCTTTTTTTAGGATAAAGCCTTCTTCGTCTGCTTGGTAAAAGTCTACTTTGATTTGACTTTCTTTTGTATCTTGGTTTTCGTCTAAATTTATTTGATAATTTATGCTTTCCTTAGCTTCTGTTTGTGTATTTATTAGATAATCTGTCCAAGAAATTTCTGCTTTTTTATCTCCTAGAAGATTTGTTTCTTTGAAGCTTGCTTCAATTTGGTTTTCTTCTTCTATTATTTCTAGTTGATATTTATCTTCTGGGTTTTCTTCTAATATAATTTCTTCTGGGTTTTCTTCGTTTTCTTTTTTGTCTTCTTTTTCTTTAAAGCTTAATCTTTCTTGGTGGAGTATTTCTTCATTTTGATCTTTGATTACAAAGTCTAAAGAGTATATTTGATCTTTATTTTCTTTGATTTTTTCAAAAGTTTTTTCTTCTATTTGTGTGCTTAGGTAATAAACTACTTCTTGGCTTTTATTTTCTGTTGTAGCGGATAGGGTTTCTATGTATTTATCTTGATTTAAAATATTTGGAGTTTTTACTTGATTTTCAATTTCTACTTCATTGCCATTTTCATCTATGGTTGTGGTTTTTTCAAGCTTTAGTTTTTCTTCTTTGCTATTTTTGTTTATGGCAAAGAAAGCCTTGATTTTTTCTAAGTCATTTTCTTTGGCTTTTATAGCAATTCTATAAGATATTTGACCTGTTGTTTGTGATAGGCTTACGGATTTTTCTATTTGAAGTTTTTCAAGTTCTTCTTTTTTTATGTCGCTTTTTAAAAATGTGCTTTCTTTCTGATTTTGGGCAGACTTATCCCCTTGATTGTCCTCGACAGCTTTTAGGCCCATTAAACTTGTTTCTTTGCCGTAGATTTTTCTAGGATTTTTTGTTAAACTTTGTGCTAAAATTTGACTTGGAAATGTCAGAGTGAATACTAGAACCAACGCCAGTATTTTTACTAAGACTTTTTTTAATTTGCTTTTCATATACTCCCCTTAAAATTCATATTCTTATATATGGTGATTTTTTATAGATTTTCATAAATTAAGTAAATTCATAAAGAAAAATGCTCTATTTTAAAATAGCACACACTTTTCCATTCTTATACTTATATTATACTATGAAAAGTATATTTTTAATATAGCAAATTTGACGTTTTTTTAGCTTTATTTTCAACAAAACACAAAAATTACTAAATTTTTTTAATTTTATTATTTTCAAAGAAAATAAGGACTATTGTAGGTAATTTCAAGCTTCTTTACCTTACAATAGTCCTTAATTTAATCTATTTTTTATTAATATTCTTTAGCTATTTCTCTAAGCACTTCAATAGCATTGTCAATTTCTTCATCAGTATTAAAGTATGAAAAGGAAAATCTTACTATTCCTTGAGCCTCAGTTGCAAAATGTTCGTGAATTAATGGCGCACAATGAGCTCCAGGTCTTGTTTGAATGTCGTATTTTTCATCTAAGATTAGGGCAAGCTCTGATGATTCCATATCCTTTAAGTTGATTGAAACTATCGGAGAATATTCACCCTCTGGTTTTTTGGAATAAATTTTTATTCCTTCTATATCTTTTATGCCATCATAAAATCTTTTGGTGATTTCTTTTAGATGTTGGTGAATTTTGTCAATTCCCTCATCTAAAATAAATTTTATGCTGGCATCCATGGCAATTTGTGATATGAAATTGCTCGTTCCAACTTCAAAAACTGCCGGAAAATCTAGCGGATGATTTTTGTCAAAGGAATTAACTCCAGATCCACCAGAAAATACATTGGAAAAATCAAAATCGCCATTTTTTATAATGCCGCCTGTTCCTGATGGTCCATAAAGAGATTTATGGCCAGTAAATACAAAGATGGAATTAGGATATTTTGAAATATCAAGATCCAAACAACCTGCAGTTTGAGCAATGTCTATTATCATTATGAGCTTATATTTTTTTGCATAAGCGTGAATTTTATCCAAATCATTTACATTGCCCAAAAGATTTGAGGCTTGATTTGTTATGATAAATTTAGTGTTTTCTCTAATAAGCTCTGGGATTTTATCAAAATCTACATTGCACTTTTCATCAAAATCTATAAAACTAAGTTCTGCCCCACTTTGATAAAGAGGTCTTAGAACTGAGTTGTGTTCTGTTGTTGTAGTTATTACATGGCCATTTTCTTTTACTAAAGATTTGATTACAAAATTTAGGCCAAAACTTGCATTTTCAGTAAGGGCAATATCATTAGGATTTGCTATATGAAAAAGTTTTGCCAAGTCTTTCTTAGTTTGGAAAATTCCCATCATGGAGTTTTGGCTTTTGATGTGTCCGCTTCTCGAAGGGTTGCCCAAATCGTTGGTATTTAACAATTCTATAAACTTTTCTTTTAAGGCATCTGGTTTGTGAAGAGTTGTCGCCGAATTATCAAAATACATATTCTTTTATCTCCCTTTTTTTGCCATCATGACCTAAGCTGTAGGAATTCTCATAATCATCTTTTGTTAAAATTTTCATAGCCTCATCGATAATATCTTTATCTACTCGCAAGCAATAGCCACAACCTGTGCCAATTTCTGTTGGCAATGGAATAAGTCTTGATCCTTTTAAATGTTCAACTTTGCTTAAAGCTGCCAAGGCTTCAGAAATGTTGTGAAAAGAAAATAGAAAATATTCTATATTATTAGCAAGGGTAGATGGCATGATTAGATCTCATTGCTTCTACAATTTTGTACATATTGGTGATTTCGCCAACTTTTAGCTCTTCTTTTTTGCCATAATTTTGTAGGCAAAGTCCGCAAGAATAAATTCTTACTCCTCTAGCTTCAAGGCCTTTAAGATCTTCAATAGATTTTTCATTTTCTGTTGTCATAAATACTCCTCTATTGTAGAAGTACATAGCAACTGGAAGATGATCTTGTTCGGTTAGGGCATAGATAAAGCCTTCTAGTAAAGATTTGGAAAATTCTGGATCTCCATCAGCCATTTTATCAGAGCTTACAATTACAATGTAGTTGCTGCTTGTAGCATCATTTACGCTATAGCTTTCTATTTGGCTATGGTCTAGTGAATCTTTTGTTTTTTCTAAAGATACTTTGTATTTTCTATCTTCAAGTTTTTCTACTTTAACATCTATTTTTAATTCTTTTGCCATTTTTGATAAATTTTCAGTTGCAACTTCGTTATCAACTAAAACTTCAAATTCTTTCTCATCTGGATTTTCTCTAAAAGCCTTTTTTGTTTCAATAACTGGGATTGGACATGCTTTACCTAATACATCAATTTCTTTCATTTTTTTCTCCTTTAAATTTTTTTACCTTACAATAATTGGATAAAATCTTTTGGATTTTACTTCCCCTATTTCATATATATCCATTTTTTCTCTTTTAAAATCATTTTTTATTTGATCGGCTGTTTCTCTATCGACAGCTACCAATAATCCACCTGAGGTTTGTGGGTCAAACAAAACTTCGCTTAGGGCAAAATTATCTTCGTAAAATTCTACACGTCCTTCAAGATAATTTCTGTTATTTTGACCACCAGAAGTGTATAAAAATTCTCCAGCAAGCTCTAGGGCTTGATCTAAGATTGGAACTTTTTTGCTATCAACGATAATTGTAAAATCATCTCCAGCCATTTCTGATAAGTGGCCTAAAAGTCCAAAGCCAGTTACATCTGTTGCTGCATGAATATCGTAATTTACAAAAATATCTCTAGCGTATTTGTTTAAAGTTTTCATTTGATCTGTGCAAGCTTTGAAATTTTCTTCTGTTACAAGACCTTGGTTGTAGGATCCTGTTATAAGACCTGTACCAAGTTTTTTGGTTAGTAAAAGCACATCTTTGTCGTGTGGAGTGTTGTTTTTCCAAATTTTATCCAAAGCAACCTTGCCAGTAACGGACAAACCGTATTTGGTTACATGATCGTGGATTGAATGACCACCTGTAAGGCTTGCCTTAGCTTCTGTTACCTTATCATTTCCACCTCTAAGAATTTCTCTTAGGATATCAAAATCATCTTCTAATGGGAAAGTTGTAATATTTAGGGCGCAAATTACTTCACCGCCCATAGCGTAAACATCGCTCATTGAATTTGCTGCTGCAATTTGACCAAATAAATATGGATCATTTACCATTGGTGGGAAAAAGTCTAAAGTTTCGATTATTCCGGTTTTGCCATCAATGTCGATTACTGCTGCGTCATCTTTTTTGTCAAAGCCTACAACTATATCATCACGTTTGTAAGGAGTGATATCTTCTAATAATTTGTCCAAATTTCCTGCGGCAATTTTTGCATTGCAGCCGCCACATACATTTAATTGACTCATAAATTTTCCTTATAGCATTTCTATAAAGGCAGCAATCCTCGTGTTTAGTTGACCTATATCAGATTTTGAAAAGTCTGTTTCAACAAACATATAAGGTATGCCTTTTTCTTCTGTAACAAATCTTTTGATGGTTTCTCTTTCCACTATATATGGATGGCAAGAAACCAAGTCCATTTCCAAAACTCCATCAGCCTTGTATTTATCAATAAGTTTGCTTAAAAGTTTTAGTCTATTAGTATCAGGTGTCATAACAGAGCAACCAATGTCAAGGTATCTGCTTGCGATAGCTTCGTTGATATCTTCTGCTTCAAGGTCGATGTTGTTGTCAAAATTTTTCTCTCCAGAGCAGTTTTCAAAAGAAACTACAACTCCACCATTATTTTCGATAGCATTGATAACTTTTTCTGTAGCTCCGCCCATTGGGCAACCAGTTACAATAATTCTTGGCTTTTTCTCTCTAGTTGATGGATCGTACTCATCGCGAACTTTTTTTGCTATGGCATTAATCTCATCGGCAATAGCTTTTTTGTCCATTTTGAAAGTTGATCCATAGGTTACATGGAAAAAGTCTAAGCCACTCATTGGAGCTGGGTCAAGTTCCATAGTATCGGCAAGATTTTTTTGGGCATCTCTTATGTCATTGCCAATTTTTGCCCAGTTTCTAAGATTTTCATCAGTTATTTCAGTATTAAATTTATCTTCCAAATATTTTCTAAAGTCTATAACTTCATCTTTCCAATATTGTAAGGCTCTGGCATTTTGTGTTTGTGGCAAGTGCATGATATAAACTGGCTTAATGTCATTCATTAACTCATACATTTTTTTCTTACCATCGCAAGTGGTTTCGCCTACAACTACATCAGAAAAATAAAAGAAAGGACACTTGTTTGTCTTGGCAAAACCATATGAAGATTTTATAAGTGGGCAAAGATTTGTTGGCAAATCTCTTTCAGCTTCTTCTATGGTTTCATCGCTTGTTGAGCAAAGTGCAACGGTAGAAGCTCCTGACGCCCAAGCAACTTCTGCTGGAAAATAAGTGCAATAAGCTCCAACTAGTGGAA
This sequence comes from Anaerococcus sp. Marseille-P9784, assembly GCF_902500265.1. Taxonomy (NCBI): domain Bacteria; kingdom Bacillati; phylum Bacillota; class Tissierellia; order Tissierellales; family Peptoniphilaceae; genus Anaerococcus; species Anaerococcus sp. Marseille-P9784. Next base: position 419,698 of record NZ_CABVOZ010000001.1, read on the forward strand.
TTCCCTTATCTTTTAATTCTTTTACAGACAAAAATGCATTTTGCCTTGCTTCGGCAAAATCATCAAATATCTCGGGCAAATCTTTTACAAGTTCTGTCAATAATTTCTCCTTTCAAAATTTAAAGCTACATTTATAAAACAAACATTTTCCCTAGCTTTTATAAGAAAAATGAAAAATTTAATTTACATATCCACTAAACGATAAAGGCTTTAATTGTCAATTTATTGTCGATGAATTAACATAAAAAATTAATGAATTATAAATAAATACCTTTTGATATTGAGATTTGAAAAATTTACCATATAATAATCCTAGCAGAAAGGGAGTAGCCCAATTATTTAATCGTCAGAACGAATTTATTTCCGGTTGAATAAACCCTTATACGGTGGCAAGACTTTTGGCGAATTCGTCAAAAGTCTTTTTTATTACCATTTTGCAAAATTATAATAGGAGGAATTATGGACTACCAAGGTTCTAAGGAAGAAATTTTAGAAAAAATTGGATCTAACGAAAAGTCTGGTCTTAGCGCAAGCGAAGCAAGCAAAAGACTTGAAAAATATGGTCCAAATAAAATCGAATCTTCCAACAAAAAATCAATGATTCAAAAAATTTTGGATCAGATAATTGACCCCATGGTAATTTTACTTATAGTAGCATCAATCATTTCTGCCTTTACTGGAGATAAGATTGAAGCTATCATAATTATTGCAATTGTTGTTTTAAATGCTATTATGAGTATTTACCAAGAAGGACAAGCCGAAGATTCTGTGGCAGCTTTGCAAAAGATGAGCTCGCCTGAAGCGACGATAATTAGAGATGGCAAACGTATAAAAGTAAAAGCTGAAGAACTTGTGCCTGGAGATATCGTAGTTCTTGAAACAGGAGATATTATTCCAGCTGATATGAGATTGCTCGATTCTAGGAATTTAAAAATCGATGAATCATCCTTAACTGGAGAATCTGTCGCAGTGGAAAAAGATGCAGAGGAAGAATATAACGAAGAAGTTGGCATTGGCGATAGGAAAAACCAAGCTTTTTCATCATCAATTGTAACTTACGGCCATGGCTTAGGAGTAATTACAAAAACAGGTCATGAAACAGAAATAGGACAAATCGCCAAAAGTCTTGATACTGTTGAAGAAAAGGAAACTCCTTTGCAAAAACAACTTAAAGTTTTGTCAAAAAAACTTGCAATTTTAGTTGTTGTAGTTTGCGCTTTAGTTTTTGTGGTTGGATATTTTAGAACGAGCATGGATTTACTTGATAACTTTATGGTTGCAGTTTCCCTTGCAGTTGCAGCTATTCCAGAAGGTCTAACCGCAGTTGTAACTATAGTTTTATCAATCGGCATGAATAGAATGGTTGAAAGAAAAGCCATTGTAAAAAATCTTGTTTCTGTTGAAACTTTAGGTTCTACAACTGCCATTTGTTCTGATAAGACCGGCACTTTAACCCAAAATGAAATGACCATCACCAAAGTCTACACAGATTTTAAAGAATTTGATGTTAGCGGTTCTGGTTATGCTCCAATTGGCGAAATTTCTCATAAGGGAGAAAAAATCGACGAGAACGAGCAAATAAAATTATTGATGACCATTGCATCTTTTAGTAACGATGCAAATTTAACAGAAGATTCTGGAATGTACCAAATTACAGGTGATCCTACAGAAGGAGCAATGCTAACTCTTTCTGAAAAGTGGGGCATAAACCAAGAAAAATTAAACGAAGCTCATCCAAGAATTGACGAGATTCCTTTTGATTCTGATAGAAAAATGATGACAACTTTCCACAACATAGAAGATTCTTACTATGCTATGACCAAAGGTGCGCCAGATATTATTATCAAAAATTCTTCAAAAATCATGATCGATGGCAAATTAGAAGACTTTACAGATGATTTAAAGAAAAAAGTTTTAGAAGAAAATACCAAACTTGCAAGACTTGCCCTTCGTGTTATGGCCTACGCTTTTAAACCTTATGAAAGTTTGGAAAATGAAGAGCTTACAACAGAAAATATAGAACATGAAATGATTTTTGTAGGCCTTACAGGAATGATCGATCCACCTAGAGAAGAAGCCAAAAAAGCCGTTGAAGAATGTCACAACTCTGGTATCGATGTAATAATGATTACTGGAGATTATTTTGAAACTGCCCTTGCTATTGCCAAAGATCTTGGCATTGCTGAAAATGCCGAGCAAGCTATGCAAGGATCTGACTTAAATAACAAAAGCGATGAAGAAGTAAGAGAAATTGTAAAGACAAAACGTATTTTTGCAAGAGTATCACCACAAAATAAGGTTCAACTAGTAAACGCCCTTCAAGCAAACGGCAATATCGTAGCTATGACTGGAGATGGTGTAAATGACGCACCTGCAATCAAAAACGCCGATATTGGAATATCAATGGGTATAACTGGAACTGATGTTGCCAAAGATACTGCCGATATGATTTTGGTTGATGATAATTTTGCAACTATTGTAAATGCAGTCGAAGAAGGAAGAGTAATTTTTTCAAACATCAAAAAATTTGTATCTTTCCTTTTATCATGTAACATAGCAGAAGTTGCCATAGTATTTTTGTCAATACTTTTTGGCTTACCTAGCCCACTAACACCAATTCAACTTTTGTGGCTAAATCTTGTAACCGATGCTTTCCCAGCTCTTGCTCTTGGAGTTGAACCAGCAGAAGCTGACATAATGAATCGTCCACCTCGTGATCCTCATGAGAATATCTTATCTGGAGAAACTGGCCAACACGTAATTCTACAATCAATTGCCATAACAGTTGCAGTTCTTGCCGCATATATTATAGGCTTGAATTATATTTTCCCAAATAATATAGCTGGCGCTCACACCATGGTATTTGCAACACTTATCACAAGCGAATTGCTAAGAGCATTTTCAGTTAGAAGTGAAAAATATACCCTAAAAGAACTTGGATTCTTTTCAAACAAGACCTTGGTAAAGGCAAATATTTTATCCTTCTCTTTGTTGCTTTTGGTTATGTATGTACCGATTTTAAGAGAATTATTCGAACTAGAGCTAATTACTTGGCAATGGTTGGTAATAATTGTATTATCCTTCCTACCGCTAGTTATTGGTGAAATTAGAAAAAAAGCTAATAAATAAAATTAAGGAGAACTTACAAAAATGTAAGCTCTCCTTTTTTTATAGAGAAAAAACAATGCCCAAAAGTCCACTTATTCCAATTATTATAAGTGGATTAATTTTTTTAAATTTTATTTGGACAAATAAAAAAATTGCAAAAATTGAAATTGGCAAAAATCTAAATAAGTCTATAAGATTTCCACTAATCTTAAATAAATCAATATCTAAAAGTGTAAGTGCCATAACAGAACTCATAGCTCCAAGTATTAAGCCTCCAGTTGCTGGACGAATTGTAAAAAACATATCATTTACAATTTTTGAGTTTTTAAATTTTGCCATGGCTTTTGCTATAATAAAAATAATTATTATAGGTCCTGTCACTAGTGAAATTGTGGCAAGAATTGCTCCAGGGATCCCGTAAGCCTTAAAGCCTGCAAAAGTTGCCACATTTATGCCTATTGCTCCTGGGGTTGATTCAGAAACTGCTATCATATCTAGCAAATCTTTTTGTGTAAAATAATTATAATTTCTGGCTATTTCTTGCAAAAATGGAATGGTCGCAAGTCCTCCACCAATTGCAAAAAGTCCCGCCTTAAAAAATTCCCACATTAGTCTAAGCATTTTCATTACCTCTTCCTAAAAGTATGCCAAAAATTCCAATACTTATAACGATTATAACTGGAGAAATTGACAAAACTGCAACCGCTAGAAATGTTAGAAAAAATATTATAAATTTAAGACTTGTGTCGGCATTTTTCTTAGTCATTTTCATAACTGTATAAAAAACCAAAGCACAAACGCCAATTCTTATTCCCGCAAAAGCGTGTTGGATAAAGGCAAGATGGCTGTAAATTTTAAGAAAATTTGCAATTAAGACAATGATTATAATTGATGGTGTAATAAAGCCAAAAGATGCAACAATTCCACCGATTTTTCCAGCCATTTTATAACCTAAAAAAGTCGAGGTGTTAATGGCGATAATTCCTGGTGTCGATTGACCAATAGCATAATAATCTAGGATTTCCTCTTGGCTTGCCCAATTTTTCTTATCACAAACTTCTCGCTCGAGAAGTGGTAGCATGGCATAGCCACCGCCAAAGGTAAAAGCTCCGATTTTTGCAAAAGTTAAGTATAAATCTAATAATATATTCATAAAAAATTCCTTTCTATTAATAGTATAGCATAGCTTTTATAAAGTTTTAAATTTGGGAAAATCACCAATAAATTATTCTTAAAGCTATTGGGGTATATTATATACTAAAGAAGAAAAAAATAAGGAGTTTTAATGAAGTTACTTTTTGATTGTGATGGAACTTTGCTTGATTCTATGCACATTTGGGTTGAGCCTATCAATAAAATATTTAATAAATATGGTTATAGTTTTGAAGGCTTGGAGAAAAAAGAAAAAGGCATAATTGAAGCACTTCCTTTAAGTGGAATGGTCACTTATATAGCAAAAAACATAGCAAAAGATATGACAGAAGAAGAAGTTAACAATTATTTTTTGGAAATCGTAGAAGATGGTTACAAAAATCATCTGATGCCCAAAGATGGCGTTTTGGAAAAATTAAGGGAATTTTACGATCATGATATAGAAATGGGTATAGCTTCTTCAACTGATTCCAAATACCTAAAACTTGCCTTCAAACGTTTGGGAATTGACCATTATTTTACCTATTATAACACTCCGGATTTGCTAAATTCTAAAAAATCTGACGAGAAATTCTGGCAAAGTGCCATCGATAATTTTAAGATAGATCCAGAAGAAATAATGCTTTTTGACGATGCTCTCTATGCCATAAAAGCCGCGAAGAAATCAGGAATTAAAACTTGTGGAGTTAGAGATTTTCCTTACAACAAAAATGAATGGGAAGATATCAAAAAATTTTCCGATATATATCTTGAAGGGATTTGGGATTTTGACCTAAATAATTTATAAAAATAAGGATGCTAGTTTTTTACTAGACATCCTTTATTTTTTATACCATATTTTCTGGCTTTACATATTTGTCGAAATCATCTTCGTCTATATAGCCTAATTCATGGCTTGCCTCTCTTAGGGTTAGACCTTTTTGATAAGCATATTTGGCGATTTTGCTTGCCTTGTCATAGCCTATGTGTGGAGAAAGGCTTGTTACAAGCATTAGAGATCTATCCAAATTTTCTTTTATTTTTTCTTGGTTGGCTTTTAAACCTTCTAATAAATTTTTTCTAAAGCAAGTTAATGATTTGCTTAATAAAGTTATTGATTGATCCATATTATATATAATTAGTGGCATATAGGTGTTTAGTTGCATTTGCCCTTGGGAATTTGCCATTGTTATAGCAAGATCATTTGCCATAATTTGTATTGCAACCATTGTTATTGATTCAACTTGAGTTGGGTTAACTTTACCTGGCATTATTGAAGAACCAGGTTCGTTGGCTGGAATTATTAACTCGCCAATACCACATCTTGGTCCGCAAGATGAAAATCTAATGTCACTTGCAATTTTATACATATCGCTTGCTAGGGTTTTGATGGCTCCATGAGTATTTACTAGGGCATTCTTGCTGGATAATTGATAAAATTTGTTGGTATCACTTACAAATTCGCTAGCTAATTCTTTTGATAATTCGCTTGCCATTTCATCTCCAAAATTTTTCTTGGCATTTATTCCAGTTCCTACTGCCGTTCCGCCAATGGCTAGTTTTCTTAGATATTTGCTTACTTCTTTTAGGATTTCGTAATCTCTTTCAACCATTACTTTCCAGCCAGAAATTTCTTGAGATAATTTTACTGGAGTTGCATCTTGTAAGTGGGTGCGACCAGTTTTGATTAGGTCATTTTCTTTTTCCAATTTTTCTAAGGATTTTATTATTTCTTCTATTGCTGGAAATAAATTATCTTTTAAATTTAAATATGTTGAAAGATGCATGGCTGTCGGAAATACATCATTTGATGATTGGCTCATATTTACATGATCGTTTGGATGGATGAGTTTTTCTCCTTTTTTTGCATTTGCTATGTGGGAGATAACTTCATTTACGTTCATATTTGTCTGAGTTCCAGAGCCTGTTTGCCAAATTGTTAGCGGGAATTGGTCTTTATATTTTCCTTTTAGAATTTCATCTGCAGCGTAGATTATTAGATCTCTTTTTTCTTCATCTAATTTGCCTTCATTGGCGTTTACAATCGCTGCAGCTTTTTTTATATAAACTATTGCGCGAATTAAGTTTTCTGGCATAGTTTCTACATCTTGAGGAAAGTTTGTAAGAGATCTTTGAGTTTGAGCTCCCCAAAAAGCTTCTTCTGGAACGTCAATTACGCCAATAGAATCTTCTTCTTGTCTAAATTTCATATTCCTATACCTACAATATCTTTTCTTCATCCAAGATGCCTGGTTTGATCATCTTTTTAAAGTCGAGAATTTTATCTAATTCTTTTTCGTCAAGTAAGCCTTCTTTTAGAACTAATTCTCTAATGCTGTGGCCTGTATCTATTGCCTTATGAGCAATTTCACTTGCTTTTTGATATCCTATGTGTGGAGCAAGGGCTGTTACTAGACCAACGCTTCTTTGAACTTTATCTGAAAGAGCTTTTTCATTTGCTGTGATATGATCAACACAATTTATTCTTAGTGTATTTATTGCACCTTTTAGTGTTCTTAGTGATTCAAATAAGTTGTAGAAAATTATTGGTTCAAAAGCATTTAATTCAAGTTGGCCTGCTTCAACTGCCATTGTTACAGTCATATCATTTCCTATTACATTAAAGGCAACTTGGTTTACAACTTCTGGTATAACTGGATTTACTTTTCCTGGCATGATTGATGAACCTGCTTGACGAGCTGGTAATTTGATATCAGCAACTCCTGCTTGTGGACCTGAACTCATTAGTCTTAGGTCGTTGGCTATTTTTGATAAGTTTGATGCGTAGGTTTTTAATATAGCTGAAGCATAAGAAAAACCATCTAGGTTTTGAGTTCCATCTATCAAGTCTTCATTTTGTGTAAGTTTTAGACCAGTAACTTCTGCCAAAACTCCAACTATTTCTTCTACATAAGTTTTATCAGCATTTAAGCCTGTTCCTATAGCTGTTCCACCAAGATTAACTTGGCTTAAAGTTTCTATTGCTATGTCAAATCTTTTGTGGTCACGTCTGATAACCTTTGCATATGCTGCAAATTCTTGACCAAGGCTTATAGGAATTGCATCTTGAAGTTGAGTTCTACCCATCTTGTAAACTTCTTTGAATTCTTCTGCTTTTTTGTCAAAAGATTCGATAAGTTTTTCTGTTTCTTCTTTTAATTCCATAAAATATCTAATTAAAGCGATTTTACCTGATGTCGGAATTACGTCATTGGTTGATTGTCCGCGGTTAACATGATCATTTGGATGAACTTTATCATAAATTCCTAATCCCCCGCCTAAAGATTCGTTTGCAATATTTGCAATAACTTCGTTGGCATTCATGTTAAAGCTAGTTCCAGCTCCACCTTGGATAGGATCTACTATGAAATTATCCCTATATTTGCCATTTAAAAGATCATCACAAGCAGCAACAATTGCTTCTTTTTGATCTTTTTTTAGCAAACCTATTTTGCCATTTTCTATGGCACAAGCTTTTTTTACCTCAAGCATTGCATCTATAAATTTATCATCAACAGGAAGACCTGTTATAGCAAAGTTTTGATTTGCTCTTAAACTATTTGCACCATAATAGGCGTCTTTTGGTACTTCAATTTCCCCTAAAGAATCAAGTTCATTTCTATATTCTGTCATATAAGCCTCCTATATTCATTATATTGAATATTTGCTTTTCTTACAAGTGAAATGAAAAGGTTTTTAAGATTTGTTTTTAAATTGATAAACTCTTATAAAGCTTATCTTGACAAATAAAAAAATCATCAGCGTAAAAGCATTTTGCCTGATGATTTTTTATAAATTTTATTAAATTATTTAATGGATTTTTTCATCTTTTTAACTAGCATAAAAACAACCAGCAAACCCTTGGCAACACTAGTTAAGCTCATTGCAAGCCAAACTCCAGACACGCCAAAAATCGGCATGAGAATTTTTGATATAGGAATTCTAGAAAAATCAGAAACCATACCTATAATAGCTGGTGTTTTTGTATCTCCTAGGCCATTAAAAGCTCCTGTTAAACCAATTTCAGTTGCCATAAAAATCTGTGAAAAGGAAAGGATTGCAAGATATATAGCTCCAAGCTCAATCGTTTCTTTGTCATTTGGGACAAATAGTTTGAAAAGTTGATATCTAAAAGCAAATAAAACTAACATCGAAATTGTTCCTATGACTAATAAAATCACAAAAGATTTTTTGATAGATTCTTTTACCCTTTCCATAAGTCCTGCTCCGTAGTTTTGTCCAACCATAGCTGCAATTCCAACTTGCAAGCCCTCAGTTGTATTCCAAGTTATCGCTTCAAGCTGACTACCAACTGTATAGGCTGCTACTGCCGCTTCACCAAAATCTGCCATAAATTTATTTAAAATAATACTTATTGTCGCCATAAAAGAGCTCATAAGAGCAGCTGGAAAACCCATTTTAAATATTGAAAAAACCCAGGATCTTCTATAATGAAAACTTGAAATAGCAGATTTTATTATCTTATTTTTCCTAAAAATATTAAATACAAAAATCAAGGTCACAACTATTTGCGCCATAACTGTTGCAAGAGCAGCGCCTTTGGCCTCAAGCCTTGGAATTGGACCATAACCAAAAATCAAAATCGGATCTATGATAATATTTGTTATAAGTCCAATGGTATTTATCTTAAAGGGAGTAAGACTATTGCCCAAAGATTGGAAGGATTGGGATAAAACTGGATTTATAAAGAAAAATATCATCCCAAAACTTATAATGTGCAAATAATCTCTGGCATAAGCACTTGCACTTTCCGTAAGTCCATAAAAATTTACATAATAATTGCTAAATAAAAATAAAAACAAGGAATAAAAAATGCTTATGCCTATGGTAAGTATGTAACCATTGTTTAAAACTTTTATGGTTTCTTTATCATCAGATCTACCAAAAGCATGGGAGGCATAAACTCCAGTTCCAATTTTTGGTATCAAAGTTATGGCGTTGGCAATCCAAAACAAAAATCCAGCAATTCCAACACCAGCTATGGCATCTTTTCCAAGTCTTCCAAGGAAAAATATATCTACAAAGTTGTAGGTAATTTGAATAAATGCAGTTAAAGCTAAGGGAATTGAAAGTTTAAAAAGGGATTTGGTAATATCGCCCTTGGTCAAATTTGTATTTTGATTCATAAGTCCTCCTAACTATAATATTTTACAACTTATATTTAAAATTATCATTTATAAAAGAAAAAAATAGGTAAAACATCATAAAAAAAGTCTTGACAGATTAAAAAAGAGAATATATACTATAAGTATAATGTAAGCGCTTACAAATCTATGAGAAGGTGATTCTATGGATATTTATGATATTGCAAAAGAATCTGGGTATTCTATTGCTACTGTTTCTAGAGTCATAAATGATTCTAGCAAGGTAAGTGGTAAGGCTAAAGCTAAGATTCTCAAGGTTATAGAAGAAAATGACTACAGGCCAAATAGAGTAGCAAGGTCTCTTGCTAAAAAACAAACGTCTCTTGTTGGAATTATGGTTCCAGATATAAGAAAATACTTTGAATCTCAATCAGCTTATCAGCTTGAGCAAAGATTCAATGCCAATGGCTATCTTACTCTTCTTGGAGATAGTACAGATGACTTTGATGAAAAAATAGCCTATCTTAACCTACTAAAGGAAAATAAGGTCGATGCTATAGTCTGTGTCGGTTCTACCTATGAGCAAGAAAATTTTTATAAGGAAATATTAAAACTATCAAAAGATATTCCTTTTGCCATGTTAAATGCCAACCCGCTTAGTAAAAGCAAAGACATAAGTTATGTATATATTGATGAAATTGACGCTATGAGACAAGCTATGGCCCATCTTTATAAAAAAGGCTACAAGCAACCAATATTTGTTTCCTACCATGAAAATAACTATATTACCAGATCTTATATAGCAAAAAAAGCCGGATTTATAGAAGCTCTTGATGAGTTTTACAAAAGTACTGACTTTATTGAAGTTAAAATTAATGATATCGCTAAAGATATGGGAAAATTGTATGCTTTTCTAAAATCCAATCCAAGGGTCGATGCCATATGCTTTGAACTTGATTTTTTGGCCATTCCAGCCTTTAAGTACCTAGTAAGTTGTGGAGTTAATATTCCAGAAGATATAGCAATTATTGGATTTGATAATATTGATGCAACCAACTACCCAAGCAAACAAATTACGTCAATAGATCAAAACATAGCTTTGCAAGCTGATATAGCAACTAAGAGTCTTTTTAGATTGATAAACAAAGAGAAATTAGACAAAAATGACAATATGATAAAGGCAAAATTAATTGTAAAAGAAACAAGTTAGCTTAGATTATCGACTAGAATACCAAGTTTAATATAGCAAATAGAAAAACTTATATATTTTATCCAACCACGATATTAATAGCTTGTGGCTGGGTAAAATAATAATGGCTATATATTTTTTAAGCAAAATGTAAGCCCTTACATAATATAAGAAAAACTTAAAGGAGGATATATGACTAATAGAAACGTTTCAAATGTGCGTGCTTTTAGCATGCGAGATAAGATCGGATATATGTTTGGTGATTTTGGTAACGATTTTACCTTTATCCTTTCAGTAATGTTTTTGACAAAGTTTTATACTGATGTTATGGGTGTAAACCCAGCCTTAGTAGGAACTATGATGATGTTGGCAAGATTCTTAGATGCTTTTACCGATATTGGTATGGGGCAAATACTAGATAGGTCGCTTGCAGGTCCAAATGGAAAATACAAGCCTTGGATAAAAAGAATAGCAATCCCCGTTGCCTTTGTTTCTTTCTTAATGTATGCCAACTGGTTTGCTGATAAATCAATGGGCTTTAAGATTTTCTGGATGTATATGACTTACATACTTTGGGGTTCGATCTTTTATACTATGATTAATATCCCTTATGGATCTATGGCTTCAGTAATATCTGACGATCCTGTCCATAGATCTGAACTATCCACTTTTAGAACTATAGGCGCTACTTTAGCCGGACTAGTTATTGGTGTAGTTGGTCCAATGATTGTAATGGTTAAAAATGACCTGGGACAAACAGTTATGGATGGTTCAAAGATGAGCCTATTTGCCTTAATTTGCTCAGTTCTCGCTGTTATTTGCTACATGATTTGCTATATAAACGTTGAGGAGCGTGTTGTTACAGAAGCTAAGAGTGAAAGTGTTAGCCTAGGAGATACCTTAAAAGGTATGTTCACATCAAAGTCCCTTATAGGAATAATACTTGCAGCTCTAATGCTATTACTAGGTCAACTTTCATTAAGTCAAATGGCAGGCTACATCTTCCCAAATTATTTTGGGGATGCCAAAGGACAATCAATTGCTTCTGCTTTACAGGTAATCGTGATTTTAGCTATGGCTCCTTTTGTGAAAAAAGGCGTATTAAAATACGGTAAGAAAGAGATGTCAATGGTTGGTGGTCTAGTTGGTGGCATATCCCTAATTGTAGGCTACTTCTTAAAAACAACTAATCTTACATTATTTTTAATAATAATAGCTTTGGCAAATGTTGGTGTTGGTATATTTAACCTTTCTATCTGGGCTATGATAACAGATGTTATTGATGATATAGAGGTTAGAACAAATAAAAGAGATGATGGAACAATCTACGGTTCATACTCTTTTGCAAGAAAGTTAGGTCAAGCTTTATCAGCTGGTATCATCGGCTTTGTGATGAATTCTATAGGATATACACAAGCTACAGCCTTTGATCCAGATGTGTTAAGTGGAATATATAGCATATCTACATTACTTCCAGGCCTAGCAATGATTGCTCTAGTGCTTGTTTTGAAATTTATCTATCCATTAGATAAAAAGACAGTTGAAGCAAACGCTCTTGAGCTAAAACGTAGACGTGAAAATAGTAACTAAGTATTAATTTAAAAAGGAGAAAAAATGTTATATCCAATTCAAACAAAATCTAGAATAGTATCAAGCCTTGATGGCATGTGGGAGTTTGTACTCGGTGATAGTAAGCTTAACGAAAGTTTAGCAGGAAAAAAACTAGAAAAATCTCGTCCAATGCCAGTTCCTTCTTCATATAATGACATCTATGAAGACAAAGAACTCCGCGATCATTTCGGATGGGTTTACTACCAAAGACACTTTGACCTACCAGCAAAACTTACAGAAGATAGACTCGTATTAAGATTTGATGCTGTAACACACTTTGCAAAGGTATATATCAACGAAGAGGAAATATGCGAACACAAGGGTGGATTCCTTCCTTTTGAAGTTGATATCACCGATAAGGTAAATGATTGCAAGAACTTACTTACAGTTGCTGTTAGTAATGTCGTAAATTATGAAACCCTACCTATAGGCGGACTTGGTGGTGGCGGCATGCTCGATGCTCTTTCTCTGGGATCTGAGAAAGCAGACTTAGCTGAAGAATTTGTCCAAACGAAAAACTCACCAAACTTTGACTTCTTTAACTATGCGGGCATCACTAGACACGTTAGACTATATACAACTCCAAAAGCATACATCTCTGATATAACAATGACAAATGATGAAATTAGCGAAAATGAAGCAGTATTAGGATACAAGCTTGATGTTTGTGGCAATGCTAGCGCAAAGGTATATGTTTATGACGAAGAAGGTAAGTGTGTAGCTGAAAGTGAGGGTTTAGAAGGACAGCTAATAATAAAAGATGTTAAACTTTGGTGGCCACTAAATGCTTATCTATACGACATCGTAGCAGTATATGGCAAAGACCAATACCATCTACCATATGGAATAAGAAGCGTTAGAGTTGATGGCAATAAGTTCTTGATAAATGAAAAACCTTTTTATTTCAAAGGCTACGGCAAACATGAAGATACCTTCCCTAACGGTCGTGGCATAAATGAAGTAATGAATTACAAGGATTTATCACTTATGGCTTGGCAAGGTGCCAACTCATATAGAACAAGCCACTACCCATATTCAGAAGAAATGATGAGGCTCTCCGATAGACTTGGTTTTGTTGTTATTGATGAGACTCCTGCTGTGGGAATAAATGGAATGTTCGGCGGTGGTGCAAACTTTGGTGGTCAACCTCTTCCAACATTTGGTCACGAAAAGTCAATTGGAACATTAGTATTTGATCACCACAAGGATGTAATCCACGAATGGATTGCTCGTGACAAGAACTATGCCTCAGTTGTAATGTGGTCAGTAGCCAACGAGCCTGATTCTTATAGCGAAGGTGCTTATGAATATTTCAAACCACTATTTGACCTAACACGTGAACTAGACCCACAAAACAGACCAGTAACTCTTGTATCTGTACAAATGGGAGGTGGCCCAAGAACAGATGTATCTTCAAAACTTTCTGATGTTATTTGTATCAACAGATACTATGGATGGTATTTTGGAGGCCCAGACCTTGTAGGACCTATGCAAGCTTTCAGAAAAGAGCTTGATATTTGGGAAGAAATAGGCAAACCAGTCATAATCACTGAATACGGTGCAGATACGGTAGCTGGCATGCATGATATGGCAGAAAACCCGGTAATGTATACAGAGGAATACCAAGTAGAATATTACAAAGCAAACAACCAAGTACTCGACGAATACGACTGTGTAGTTGGTGAACATCCACGGAACTTTGCCGATTTTGCAACCGATCAAAACCTACTTAGGGTTCAAGGAAACAAAAAAGGAATCTTTACAAGAGATAGAAGACCAAAACTTGCAGCACACTACTTCAAAGAAAGATGGAACTCAATACCTAACTTTGATTGGAATAAGAAAGAGAACAAATGATTTTAAGCCTGGCTAGGCTGGGCTTTTAAAACAAGAAAGGAATAAAGATGGACTTAACACTTCAAAATTTTGATCAATACAAGAAAAAAATCAACCACGCACCAAACTATGATATCAACAAGCTACGTGAAGACTCAATCAAAGACCCAAAATGGTTAGCCTTTGGTTCAGGAAATATATTCCGTGGATTCATTGCAAGAGTTGGTCAAGATATGATTGAATCTGGCAAATTTGACAGAGGAATTTCTGTTGTCGAAACATTCGATACAGAAATTATAGAAAAAATTTATAAACCATATGATAATCTAGCCCTATCAGTTACTCTTCACAAAAATGGAGACTTCGATACAAATTTAATAGCAAACCTTGCTGAAGCTCTAACTCTTTCTGATAAAGACAGGATAAAGGAAATTGCCTTAAATAAAAATTTAGAATTAATGAGCTTTACAATCACTGAAAAAGGCTACAATCTTTATGCCTCAAATGGCGAACTAATGGATGTAGTAAAAAGCGATATTGAAGGCGATCCAAAAGATGCAAAACATCTAATGAGTATAGTTACAAATCTTCTTTATGAAAGATACATGGATAGCAAGACTCCACTAACCCTCCTAAGCCTTGATAATGCAAGCCACAATGGAGACTTGGTTAAAAAATCTGTCATGATGATAGGACAAGCTTGGAAAGATAATGGAAAAGTGGATGATGGATTTATAAAATATCTTAATAATGATATTTCATTCCCACTTTCAATGATTGATAAAATCACACCGAGACCAGCTGATGTTGTTAAAGATTTTGTCGAAGAGCTTGGATTTACTAATATGGATACAGTTATAACAGATAAGAACACCTACATCGCACCATTTGTGAACTCTGAAGAGGCAGAGTATTTGGTAATTGAAGATAATTTCAAAAATGGCCGCCCTCCATTTGAAGAAGGTGGAGTTTATATGGCAGATCGTGACACGGTAAACAATGTTGAGACAATGAAAGTTACAACTTGCCTTAACCCACTTCATACAACCCTTGCAACTTATGGATGCATCCTATCTTACCAATCAATAGCCGAAGAAATGAAAGATGAACAACTGGTAAATCTTATCAAGAAAATAGGTTATGAAGAAGGACTACCTGTTGTAATTAACCCAGGCATAATAAACCCACAAGAGTTCATCGATGAGGTAATAAATATAAGACTTCCAAATCCATATATGCCAGATACCCCACAAAGAATAGCTACAGATACAAGCCAAAAAATGTCTGTAAGATTTGGCCAAACTATCAAAGGCTACATGAACGATGAGAGCAAAAATGCTGCAAGTTTAACATATATACCACTTGCCATAGCTGGTTGGCTCAGATACCTCATGGCAATTGATGATAAGGGCAATAAATTTGACCTATCTCCAGATCCATTAATGGGTGAACTAGAAGAGATATTTTCCTCAATGAAACTTGGAGAAATCCAAGATATATCAGCTATTAAGGAACTTTTAGCAAATGAAAAAATTTTTGGTGTAAACCTCCTAGAAGCAGGCCTTGACGAAAAAATTATCAAGTTCTTTAGAGAGCTATCAGCTGGCCCAGGCGCTGTAAGAGCAACCTTAAAAAAATACCTAGCATAAGAATAAATATAGAAAGGAAATATGCTTATGAAAATGACCTTTAGACATTATGGTAACGACGATCCAATTAGCCTAGAATACATCGGCCAAATCCCTGGCGTTGATGGCGTAATGGCTATGATGAATGAATTTGAAGCTGGTGAAGTTTGGGATAAGGAAATCTTCCAAAAATATGTAGATGATTGTCATGCGGCTGGGCTAAAGTGCGAAGTAATCGAATCAATCAACGTTCATGAAGACATAAAAATGGGCCTAGATAGCCGTGATAAATATATCGAAAACTACAAACAATCCCTAAGAAATGTGGCAGAATGTGGAGTTAAAGTTGTCATTTATAACTTTATGCCAGTATTTGACTGGGTCAAAACAGAATTGAAACACCAACTTCCTGATGGATCAAACACCCTTGCCTTTGACCAAAAAATGGTAGAAGGGCTTACACCGCGTGATATGGTAGATGGAATCCTTGAGGGAGCTGGAGACTTTGAACTACCTGGATGGGAGCCAGAAAGATTAGAGCTATTAGAAGAAGTTCTCAAACAATACGAGTCAATCGATGAAGATAAACTACGCGAAAACTATAAGTATTTCCTAGAAAAAATCTTACCAACTTGTGAAGAAGTAGGTATCAAAATGGCTGTTCATCCAGATGATCCAGCTTGGCCAATCTTTGATATACCAAGAATTACATCAACTGTAGAAGATTTAGAAAAAATCGTAAACTTAGTAGACAGCCCAGCAAACACTCTTTGTATATGTACAGGTTCTCTAGGAAGTTGCAAGGAAAATGATGTAGCATCAATCCTCTATGATTTTGCTAAAAGAGGCAAAATCGGAGCCGTTCACGCTAGAAATATCAAATTTACAGGAGATAAAAAATTCTACGAATCAGCTCACAAGAGTGACTGTGGATCATTGGATATGTATGAAATAATGAAGTCTCTATCCGATGCAGGCTTTGACGGATACATCAGACCTGACCATGGACGTATGATTTGGGGCGAAGAAGGAAGGGCTGGCTATGGCTTATACGACAGAGCCCTAGGAGTAACTTACCTAAACGGTCTATGGGAAGCTATAGAAAAGGACAAAGAAAGATACTGCGCAAAAGAAAAAATTTAATAACCGAAAGAAGGCCTGGTTTTCCAGGCTTCTTGCCAAAAAATAGAGGGTAAAATATGAAATTTAAAAAAAATTTATTAGGCATATGCATGCTTTTGGTCCTAATTCTTACAGGATGTGGATCAAACAATAGTCAAGCAGATATCAATAAAACAATAATTAGAGTAGGTCACAACCAATCACAAAAGCATCCTACTCATATTGGTCTATTAGCATTTGAAAAATACATAGAAGAAAACTTAGGTGATAAATACGATGTACAAGTTTTCCCATCCGAACTATTAGGCTCACAAACCGACATGGTTCAACTAACTCAAACTGGTGCAATCAACATTTGTGTGGCAAGTAATGCCATCCTTGAAACATTTGATGACGTTTATGAAATATTTAACTTGCCATACCTATTTGCATCAGCAGAGTCCTACCACCATGTAATGGACGATCCTGAAATTACCAATCCTATTTTTACATCAACTAAGGATGCTGGTTTCCAAGCTGTAACTTGGTTAGATGCTGGTAGTAGATCTTTTTATACAAAAAATCGTCCAATAAAATCAGCTGCTGACCTCAAAGGACTAAAAATCAGAGTCCAACAATCCCCTACAAATGTAAAAATGATGAGCCTATTAGGCGGATCAGCTTCTCCTATGGGTTTTGGCGAGGTTTATACAGCCCTTCAAGCAGGGATTATAGATGGAGCCGAGAATAACGAAATGTCTCTAACTGACAATGGTCACGGAGATATTTGTAAATACTATTCATACGATATGCACCAAATGGTACCAGATATAGTAATTGCAAATTACGAATGGCTAAATGATTTGCAAGAAGATGAAAGAGCTATATTTGAAGAAGGATTTAAAATCTTAAACCAAACGCAAAGAAAAGAATGGGTCACAGCAGTTGAAAACGCCAAAGAAAAGGCAGCTAAAGAACAAGGAGTGAAATTCATCTATCCAGATCAAAGTGAGTTTGTAGAAAAAGTTGCCCCACTAACCCAAGAAGTTTTGCAAAGAAATACTAAACTTCAACCTTACTATGATAAAATCCAAGAATATAACAAAGAATTCCCAGCACAAAAGGAGGCAAAACAATGAGAAAAGTTTTAGATAAGACAATGAAATTTTTATCAGCTGCAACTCTATTTGTCATGCTTATCTTTGTTGTTTGGCAAGTATTTACCAGATACATTTTGAAAAATCCGTCAACTTGGTCAGAAGAATTAGTTAGTTATCTATTTGCCTGGTCCACCCTATTTGGAGCAAGCCTTATAGTTGGCGAGCGTGGTCATATGAATATTCCAGTATTTATTGACACAAAGAGTCCAAATGTTCAAAAGAAAGCTGCAATATTTTCTGAACTAATAATTTTTTTATTCTCTCTTGCAGTTTTAACCTATGGAGGAATCAGAATCACACGCCTTGCCCTAAATCAAATGACATCCTCTCTAGGATTACCAATAGGCCTATTTTATATTCCACTTCCTCTTACCGGAATAATAAATATGATATATTCAATATACAATATCCGCATGATAATAAATGGGAAAATTGAATTTATCAAAGCCGAGTCTGCTAGCGAATCCTCAACTCGTGAGGCAAACAAGGCAAGTGAAGTTGCAAAATATGAAAGCCTTACAGACAATGTAGATAGTCCAGAAAAAACCACTAATTATTCTATTTCAAATAGCAAAACAGATGATAAAAAAGTGGTTATTGAAAACGATAAAGGAGAGTAAAAATGGGTGGACAAGCATTAGCAGTAATATTAATAGTTTTAGCGGCTCTTTTGATCCTAGGTGTTCCAATTGCCTTTTCAATTGGGCTTGCAAGTATAGTAACAATCCTAGCTACTGTTCCACTAAAGGTTGCAGTGCTAACAGCAGCTCAAAGAACCTTTGTAGGAATGAGCTCCTTTACCCTTACAGCTATTCCGTTTTTTATCCTAGCTGGTAACCTCATGAATGAGGGTGGTATAGCAAAAAGGTTAGTAGACTTCGTAATGGCAATTCTTGGAAAGCTTCCAGGTGCCCTACTAGTTACAAATATTGGAGCCAATGCCCTATTTGGAGCAATTTCTGGATCAGCATCTGCTGCTGCAGCAGCTGTTGGTTCTATGGTAAAACAAGGTGAAGAAGAAATGGGCTATGACAAGGCCCTATCAGCTGCAGCCAATGGAGCAAGCGCTCCAGCTGGTTTACTAATCCCACCAAGCAATGCCCTAATCACATATTCCCTAGTTTCAGGTGGTACTTCAATAGCAGCCTTATTCCTAGCCGGATATTTACCAGGATTTTTATGGGCCTTAGGTTGTACGATAGCTGCAATTATTATAGCCCACAAAAAAGGCTATACTGGAGTTGAGGGTAAGTTCTCTTGGTCAAATCTCGGACTAGCTACCCTACGTGCTCTTCCAGCCCTTGGACTTATCTTTGTAGTAATAGGCGGTATCGTCGCTGGTGTATTTACAGCTACAGAAGGTTCTGCTATATCTGTAATTTATGCTCTAATCCTAGGTTTGATTTACAAAAACCTTAACTTTACTAAGATTATTGATATATTAATAGAATCTGCAAAAATGAGCGCTATTGTAGTATTTTTGATTGGTGTAAGTAATATTCTTTCCTGGGTAATGGCCTTTACAGGTATCCCACAAATGATAGGAAATGCTCTATTATCAGTAACTAGTTCACCAATAGTTCTACTATTAATAATGAATATAATCTTATTAATTTCTGGAACTTTTATGGACGTTACACCAGCTATCCTAATATTTACACCATTATTTTTGCCAATAGTAGAATCATTTGGTATGAGCCCTGTACAATTTGGTATCATTATTGTTTACAACCTATGCATTGGTAATATCACACCACCAGTTGGTAACACACTTTTCGTTGCTATTAAAGTTGGAGATACAAACTTACAAAAAGTTATGCCATATATGCTAAGATTCTATGCTTTCATATTAATTGGTTTGATTCTTGTAACCTATATCCCTGCCATTTCCTTACATCTACCACAAAGCGCAGGACTATTATAAAGGAGCTATATAATGAAACAATTTTTAACAGATGATTTTTTATTAAATACTGAATACGCCAAGACTCTATATCACAATTACGCCAAAAATATGCCAATTTTTGACTGGCACTGCCATCTTGAAGCTGAAGAAATTTATAAAAACGAAAAAATCGAATCAATTACAAAGGCTTGGCTTGGCGGTGACCACTACAAGTGGAGAGTTATGAGAGCAGTTGGTGTAGATGAAGAACTTATAACTGGAGATGCAGATGACTTTGATAAATTCAAAGCTTACGCTGCTACTATGCCATACTTAATAGGCAATCCTATCTACCATTGGACTCATTTGGAACTTAAAAACTACTTTGGCATAGACTATTGCCTAGATCAAGATACAGCTGAGGAAATTTATAAGATTGCCAATGAAAAATTGGCCACAGATGATTTTAGGCCACGTGGACTTATCAAAATGAGTAATGTAGCTGCCGTATGTACAACTAACGATCCAATTGATGACCTTAACTACCACGATTTGCTTGAAAAAGACGATTCTTTTGAGACTCTAGTCAAACCAGCCTTTAGACCAGATAAGGCTATTGCCATAGAAAAAGAAGACTATGGTGCCTACATCAAAAAGCTTTCAGAAGTATCTGGGGTAGATATCAAGTGCTTTAAAACTTTGAAAGATGCTCTTTATAAGAGAATGGAATTTTTCAAAGAAAAAGGATGTGCTGCAAGCGATCAAGCCTTCAAATACGTGCCATTTGAAAAGGCAAGTGATGAGGAAATTGACAAGATTATAAAGAAAAAACTTACAGGCAAAATACTTTCTATCGAAGAAGAAGATGCCTACAAAACTAGTCTTATGATATGGATAGGTAAAATTTATAAGGACTTTGACTGGGCTATGGAACTTCACATAGGAGTTATTCGTGATAATTCTACTAAGTTAGAAGAAAAGCTAGGCCACGATGTGGGTGGAGATGCTACAAACGACCAATACTACGCAGAAAATCTAGCAAATCTCCTAAATGAGATTGAAAAGATAAATGGTCTGCCAAGAACTATTATTTTCCCACTAAATGAAGCTGAATTCTACCCAGTATCGACAATAGCAGGTTCATTTAACGGAGGAAATGCTGAAGGCGTCCTAACCGCTCAACTTGGACCAAGTTGGTGGCATCTTGACCACAAAGAAGGAATGCTTGAACAGATGAAGATAATGTCAGCAACCAGTGCCTTTGCAAAATCAATCGGTATGATTACAGATTCCAGATCCTTCCTATCATATCCTAGACATGAATACTACAGAAGATTATTATGTAGGTTTGTAGGTCAAATTGTTGCTGACGGTGAATATCCATGGGATGAACAATTCCTTGGCCAAATGATAGAAGATATATGCTTTAATAACGCAAATAATATTATCAAATTATAGGAGGCTATTTTGTTAAAATATCAAGTACTAAACAGAGTTCGCGAATTAGGAATCGTACCCGTAATTAGGGGAAATTCTAAAGATGAAGCCTTAGGTTATTGCAAGGCTCTTATTGATGGTGGCATCGATATTCTAGAAGTAACATTTACAATACCAAATGCCCTAGACGTATTCAAGGAGCTTAAGGACCAACTCCCAGATACAGCAACTCTTGGAGCTGGAACTGTGATGGATGCTACAACAGCAAGACTAGCAATATTAAATGGAGCAAAATTTATAGTATCTCCAGGATTTAGCGAAGAAGTTGCTAAAATGTGCAATCTTTACCAAGTACCTTATATGCCAGGATGCATGACATTTACAGAAATGACAAAAGCCCTAGAATACGGAGTTGATCTAATCAAGCTATTCCCAGGCTCTCTTCCAGGACCAAGCTATGTAAAAGCTATACACGGACCACTCCCACAAGCAAATATTATGCCAACAGGTGGAGTTAGCCTTGAAAATATCGAAGATTGGTTTGACGCTGGAGTATATGCAGTAGGTGCTGGATCCAATCTTGTAAAAGGCAGCCACGATGAAATAGTGGAACAATCCAAAAAATATCTAGCAAAAATCGCAGAATGTAGGAAATAAATGAAAAAAATTGTAACATTTGGGGAAGCTCTAATGAGACTATCCCCTCCTAATTACCAAAGATTTTTACAAGCAAGAAATTTTGACATAAACTACGGTGGTGCAGAGGCAAATGTTGCTCTGGCACTAGCAAACCTAGGATATGACTCATATTTTGTCACAAAAGTTCCAGATAATGCCCTAGGTCATGCAGCAATAGATTCTATACGTCAATTTGGGGTAAACACCAACTATGTAGTCTATGGCGGAGAAAAACTAGGCTTATATTTCCTAGAAACTGGTTCTTCTGTCAGAGCAAGCAAGGTAATCTATGATAGGAAAAATTCTGCTATCTCATCAGCCAAATCCGATGAATTTAACTGGGATGAGATTTTTATAGGCAAGGATATGTTCTTAGTAACAGGAATTACACCTGCTATAAGCGATAACCTTGCCCAAATCACAGAAGAAGCTCTCAAAAAAGCAAAAAATAAAAATATCGAAATTGTATTAGATGTAAATTACAGAGCAAAAATGTGGAGCTTGAAAAAAGCAGATCAAGTAATGTCAAAACTATTGCCATATGCAGATATTGTGATAGGATTTACCCCAGATATATTATTAGAAATCGACCAAAATTTAGACCCAGACGAACATATCAACCTACTAAAGAGAATGGTAGAGAAATATGATTTAAAAATTGCAGCATCTACCTTTAGAACAAGCCAGTCAGCAAATCATAACAGCCTAAAAGCCAAACTCTACGATGGCAAAAATCTCTACACTAGCAAAGAATACGAATTTGACATAGTAGACAGGGTTGGTGGTGGCGATTCCTTTACCACAGGACTTATGAGTGGGATATTAGATGAAAAACCTCTTCAAGAAGTCCTAGAATTCGCAACAGCAACAAGCGTATGGAAACACACAATTCCTGGAGATGCAAATATAGTGACCAAAGAGGAGATAGAAAGCCTAGCAAAAGGCGGATCTACCTTGGTACAAAGATAATCATATAAACATAGAATAATATCTTTTATCAATCTTACCTATATAGTACAATCACCAAAAAGTATGAGGAGAAAAGAATGAACGCTGATTTTAGGATAAATGGCAAAGTTATAGAAAGTGATAGACTTATTCTAAGAGCTTTTGAATATTGCGATTTGGACGATTTTTTTGCTTACACTTGTGTAGATGGAGTAGGCGAAATGGCTGGTTGGAAACATCACGAAAATAAGGAAGAGTCTTTGAATATTTTAAAATCTTTAATAAAATCAGATAAAACTTTTGCCCTAGTCTACAAAGAAAATAACAAGGTGATTGGATCTTTAGTTGTTAAAAAATATGGATTTGAGGATAAATATACAGAATTTTCTAATTATTATGGCAGAGAGTTGGGAGCTGTTTTAAGCAAAGATTATCGGTCTAAGGGTCTTATGAGCGAGGCCATCAAAGCTCTTATAGATTATTTATTTAATGAATTGAACTTAGATTTTCTTACAGCTGGATATTTTGATTTTAATAAAAGATCAAAAAAAATGCAAGAAAATCTTGGCTTTAAGCCTTATAGAAAAGTAATAATTGATACAAGTATGGGGACAAAAGAACCTGGAGTTTTATCTTTATTAGTAAATCCAAATAAGGATATAGTGCTAAATTTTTCCCATCAAGAAACTTTAATTTACCAAGAAAAATAATTTTTTATAAAACAAAAGCCTTGAATAATAAGGTGACCCCACAAAGTTGGACCTAATACCAGAGTTAGAACTAAACTAGCCCTGGTATTTCTTTGTCCTATCCTACCCCTAGGGGTAGGAAATTTTTATGCTGCATTCTTCTTTCTGTATTCTATTGGTGATAAGTATCCTAATTTTTCTTTTATTCTTTCTTCGTTGTAATATTTTATGAAATCTTCAATTGTTTGTTTTAAGTGCTCGTATGAATAGAATTTATTTCCGTAATATATTTCTTGTTTTAATATCCCAAAGAAATTTTCCATTGGTGAGTTGTCTAAGCAATTTCCTTTTCTTGACATGGATTGAGTGATGTCATTTTCTTCTAGTTTTGATGTGTATTGCTTTACTTGGTATGCCCAGCCTTGATCAGAGTGGAATATTCTTTTTTCTTTATTTTTATTAGTTACCTCTATTGCTTTGTCTAAGGCTTTTAAGATTGGTTCTATTGTTGGGTGTTTTGATATTTCATAGCTAAGTATTTCACTGTTGTACATATCTAGGTATGGGTTTAGATAGAGTTTCTTTATTTGATATGTTCCTGTTTTATCTTTTTCTAAATACTTAAATTCTGTTGTGTCTGTTGTTATTTGTGTGTATGGTGTTTCCACTTTAAAGTTTCTTTTTATTTTGTTGTCTGATATTTTTCCTACCTGTCCTTTGTAGGATGAGTATTTTCTTGTTTTTCTTGAATAGCTTTTTACTTGAAGTTTTAACTTTTGAACTAATCGTTGTACTTTCTTTTTGTTTATTATCAGTCCTGATCTTTTTAACATTGCTGTTATTCTTCTGTAGCCGTAGTTTGGATTGTCTTTTCTTATTTTAAGTATTTTCTTTTCTAATTCTAGATCTTTATTTGGTTTATTTAAGCGTTTTTGCCAATACATGTATGTTGATTTGGCAATGTTAAAGTATTTTAACAAGTCTTTTAGTTTGTATTTATCTCTTAAGACTTTGATTGTTTCAGCAATTGTCTTATTTCTGTATCTGTCATTTGAGACAATTCTATCTTTTTTTTTATTGCATCATTTTCTAATTGAAGCCAATAGTTTTCTTCTTCTAATTTCTTTATCTTTTCTTTTAGTTGTGCTTGTGTTAATGATTCATTTTCTAAATTAGTTATGTTTGCTGATGATTCTATTTTAGTGTCTTTTGATCTCTTTGGGGATTTTGGCATTTTTGAAGGTCTTCCTCTCTTTTTAGATCTAAGTCCTTCAATTCCTTTTTCTCTATATTCATTGACCCATCGGGTGATTATTGATGGATTATTGATTTTAAGATTGTTTGCTAGGCTTTGATAGGACATTTCTCCTGTTAAGTACAAGTTTACTACATTTAACTTGAATTCCAAAGTATATTGTGTATTTTTTCTTTTTACTTTTAGTCCTTCATAGCCTTGTGATTTGTATGCATTTACCCAGCTTTTCACTACGCTTTCTGATGGTATGCAATATTTGTCTGATAAAGATTTATATGAGATGTTTGATTCTAAATATTCTTTTACTACTTTCATTTTGAATTCTGTGCTATATTTTGCCATTAAAAAACTGACCTCCGTTAGTTAGTTTTTAGGTCTAACTTTTGGGGGTCAGTTCATAACTCAAGGCGTTTGTTAATCTTAGACATTTCCGTCGATGTATTTTTTTCTTAGTCTTAAAGCTGATGGGCAAACTGCAACTCCACCCTCGCCTGTTTCTCTAAGTCCTGCTGGAAGGCTATCTCCAACTCTTTTTAGGGTATCGACAGCTTCATCAAATGTTACAAAAACTTTAACTCCTGCCATTGCCATATCTGCACTTGCAAGGGCGTTCATTACTCCGTTGGCATTTCTAATATTGCAAGGAAATTCTACCATTCCTCCAATTGGGTCGCATACTAATCCTAAGATGTTTAATAAGGCACAAACTGCCGCATTTTCTTGGATATGAATGTCGTAACCTCTAAGATAACAAACTGCAGCTGCTGCCATAGCACTTGCAGCTCCTGTTTCTGCTTGGCAACCACCTTCTGCTCCTGCAAATGTTGCATTGTCAAAGATAACTTGGCCAAATTGGGTGGCAACTAGCATAGCTTCCATTAATTTTCTATCATCAAAACCGTATTTATGATACATAGTCATCAAAGTTGCTGGAAGTATTCCAGCAGATCCTGCTGTTGGCGCAGCTACAATTCTACCCATGGCTGCGTTTACCTCGCTTGTTGATAAGGCCATAGCCATGGCTCTAGCAGCTGTATCTCCAAGAACTGTATCACCACTTAGAAAATAATCGTTCATTTTTTTGGCATTGCCACCTGTCATACCTGTTACTGATACAACTGGGACTTTTAGAGCTTGATGCGATGATTCTTTCATTACATCTAGGGTTCTTTGAAGTCTATTAAATATATCTTCTTCGCTAACTTTGGTACTTTCAATTTCATCTTTTACAGATAATTCCCAAAGTGATAAGTTCTCTTTTTCACATCTTTGTTTTAATAACTCGAGTGTTGTTAACATAATTTTCCTATCCTAAATACTTAATAAAGGTAAAATTCTTACCCTTTGTTATGGTTTCAATAATTTCATCTGTTAATGGTTCATCTAATTGGCAAACTAGCATTACATTATCGCCATCTTTGATGGTTTTCATCTCATAAATATTGTATCCATTGTTGTAAAGCACATTTGACACAAAGGCAATTATACCTTTTTGTTCGCCATAAGACATAAACAAGGTTGGTCTTTTGGCATAATATTCAATTGGATTTCCATAAATTTTATTTATTACAATAGCTCCACCACCGATTGATGAGCCTTGTATTTCTATATCTTTTTTATCTTCCGGGTATTTAAAAACCATTTTTACAGTATTAGGGTGAACGTCTCCTAAATCTGTCGGTATGAAATTACAAGAAATTCCTGCTTCTTTGGCATATTCAAAGGAATTTATTATCCTATCATCTTCTGGACCAAATCCTAGTATCCCACCTACTAAGGCTCTGTTAGTTCCATGACCCTTGTAGGTTTTGGCAAATGATCCATGAAGGTAAAAATCAACTTCATTAAATCCTGGGTCAGCTATTTTTTTAGCAATATTGGCAATTTTACAAGCTCCTGCGGTATGAGAGCTAGACGGTCCAACCATTACTGGACCAATTATATCAAAAATAGATGCATTTACTGGCATATTATCTCCTTTATTATGTTCATAAAATAGAAGGGGTTTTAAACCCCTCTTATTTATTCTTGCAAAGGTTTCTAGTTACTATTGTGGGTTAGTTACCACTGGTTCGGCTTTCCAATCTTTATTACCTAAGATAACTTTATTGTAGAATTTATCTACAGCAGCTGCTATGGCAACATCGCCTGATACGTTGGCAGCTGTACCAAATGAATCTTGGGTTAGATAAAGTGAAATTAATAAACTTGCCATTGCTGATTCTGGTGCAATTCCAACTATTGGTAAAAATGGAAGTGCACTCATAACAGCTCCACCTGGTGCTCCAGGAGCAGCTACCATAGCAACACCTAAAGTTGCTATTAATGATAACATTAGTCCAAATGAATGTGGAAGATTATACATATAAAGGATTGTAAAAGTACAACCTGTAATTGTAATCATAGATCCAGGCATATGAACTGTCGCTCCCAATGGAACTACGAAATCAGCAATTTCACGGCTAACACCGTTATTTCTTGCACATTGTAAGTTAACTGGAATTGTAGCAGCTGAAGATTGAGTACCTATAGCTGTCATATAACCTCTAACTTCATTTTTAAGCATAGCAAAAGGATTTTTTCCTGTGTAAGATCCAGATACCAAGAACATTACTGTTACATATAATAGGTGTAGGATTACTATGCATAGGAAGATTCTCCAGAATATACTTAATACTGCGAAAACTGATCCGCTATAGCTCATTTCTGCGAAATTGCCTAAAATGAAAAATGGAAGAACTGGTACTATTGCAACTTCAAGAACTCTAGTAATAATAATATTAAATTCTGAAACTGCCTTATAAAGTACTTCACCATTGTTGTTTTTACGTAACCATGAAATAGCTATACCCATCATAAAGGCAAAAATCAATGCACCTGTTACATCAAAAAACGGTGTAATTGGAACTTTAAAATAAGGATCCAAGGTTTTACCTTCTGCTGCCGTAATGGCATCTACTTGTGCTGTAGTAATAAATTTCGGGAAAATATTACTAGACATAATGTAAGATAAACTTCCTGCTACCAAAGTTGAAATATAGGCAATTAGTACTGTAATGCCCAATAATTTTCCAGCTCCCTCTCCTAGGTCTGCAATACCTTTAGTTACAAAAGCAAGAATCATTAGTGGGATAATGAATGATAAAAATGATCCGAAGATCTTAGAAAATGTTACAAATAATCTAGTAACTCCAACTGGTAGATATCTACCAATTAAGATACCAAGAATAATTGCAATAATTAATTTTGGAACAAGTCCAAGTTTTTTAAAAGCTCCCATAAGCTCTCCTTATTGAATTTATATGTAAACCTTTGCTCCTATATTATATCTCATATTTACAACAAATAAAATTTTTCGCCAAAATTTTTTAAGAACATTCATTCATAAAATTAATTTAGCAAAATTCATCGATCATTTATGATTTTTCTTAGGAATTTCTTTTACATTTCACCAAGCCTGTGACTAGAAAATCTAAAACTAAGTCTTTTTCTGGATTTTCTACTGTCATTTGGTAAGTCACAAAGCCATCAATATTTTCTTTTCTAATTTTTTTATCTACTATTTTTACTTTTATATCATATCTTACATTGGGATAAACAGCTTTTAACCACTTTGCCCCTTCAATACTGACCCCACAAATCATTCCGTCAGCATCAATGCCAGTTTTAACCCACTTTGACCAAAATGTCATAATAGAAAAAATTCCAGAAGAAATTATCCCCTTAAATCTTGATTTTTCAGCCAAGTTTTTGTCACAATGAATATCCCTTGGATCATACTTACTAGCATTTTCTATAATCTCTTCTTCTGTCAAAATAGCAGACTCAATTTCCCTATCAAAAATTTGTCCTACTTCATAATCTTCAAAATACATAAAGCACCTCTAAATATTTCTACCCAAAATTGGCAAATAAAAAAGCGTCCTGTAGGACGCAATTATTATTTGTTCTTTTGTGAAGATTCTTTAGCCATTTTTATATTTTCTTTTAATTTTGCTATTTGATCTTTTTCTAGTAGGGTTCCTTCTACTGGATCGCCAATTATATTTCCTTTGTTGTCTACTACTATTGTTGTTGGATATACGAAGATTCCTTCTAGGTATGTTTTCATATCTCCATCATTTTCTACTGCTAGTGCTTTGTAAGTTGGCTTTTTCTCTTTTACTATTCTTTGATAAGCTTCTTTGGTTGATTCGTCGTAGTTTACATCTGTACACATAGAGATAAAGTCTACTCCGTCTTCTTTTTTAAGATCATCTGCTACATTGTTTAATTCATCCATTTCGCCTATGCAAGCAGAGCATCCTGTAAACCATAGATTTATTACTGTTGCATCATTTTTTGCAATATCTTCTAGACCAAAAGGATTGCCATCTTGGTCTGTTGACTTAAATTCTGGCAAGCTTTTTGCGCTTTCTGGTTGTGCAACTTCGCCTTCAGTTTCTTCCATGGTTTTGTCTTCTTCTTTAGCATCTTCTGCTGGTGTTTCTTCTTTTTTGTCAGCATTTTCTGCTGGCATTTCTTCTTTTGTTTCTACTTTTGCTTTTTCATCTGCATCTTTATTTGCTTGATTGTTGCAACTTGCAAGAGTTAGTCCCATTAGGGCTAATACTAGTATTTTGTTTATCTTTTTCATTATTACTCCTTTTGATAAAATAGGTAGATATGGCTTTTGTCGGACAAGCTTTAAGACATTCGTTACATCTGATACATTCTAAATGGTGGTCATTTTTTCTAATATCTACATCCATCTTGCAAACTCTAGCACATTTGCCACAATTTATACATTTATCCTCAGACACTTCCATTTGATAGAAAGAGTATTTGTTAAAGAGAGAATAAAATGCTCCAAGTGGGCAAATCCACTTGCAAAAAGGTCTGTAAAATAAGATTGATAATATTATTGTTACTATCAAAATAGCTGACTTTAGCTTAAATAAATTGCCTAAGGCAAGTCTTAGGGATGGGTTTTTTAGGCTAAGTGGTATTGCTCCTTCCAAAATTCCTTGAGGACAAATATATTTACAGAAGTATGGAGGAATAACTTCGTATTTATCTCTAAGGAAAATTCCTAGGGCTAATACTAGAAAAATCAATATTAGGTATTTGACATATCTTAATGGCCATAATTTCTTTGTTGAGAATTTTTTCGTTTTGATTTTATGGAGGAGATCTTGAAAAAATCCCATTGGACAAATAAACCCGCAGATGAGTCTACCTACCATGACGCCAAAAAATGCCATTATGCCAAAAACATAATATGAAAATCTATATTTCTTTGCTCCCATTACAGCTTGCATTGAGCCTATTGGACAAGAGCCTGAAGCTCCTGGACAAGAATAGCAATTTAAACCTGGTAAACATATTTTTTTACCAGAGCCTTGATAAATTCTTCCCTTAAAAAAGTTAGGTATATGTAAGTTGTGAGCCAAAGCCATCAGTGCTTGAATTTTTAGTCTTGAAATGTTTTTTATTTTATCCAATTCCTACACACTCCAAACACAGATTGATTGCTTTAGAAAAAACTGTTTTTACTTCACCTCTATAAGCTCCATATACCACAAAAGCTATAGAGATAATTAATAAAAGCTTGCTAATTATTCTTTTGTCTTTTTTTATCATATCCTTACCTCGTAGATTATTCTAGCAAATCGATTGTTAAATTGATGTTAAGATTTTTTTAATATCAAAGAAAATTTGCTACCCTTTGGCAAATTGTCAGAAACTTCTATTTTTGCCTTTAAAGAATCAGCAATTTGTTTACATAAGGATAACCCAATTCCAAAACCTTCTTTGTGACGAGAATTATCCACTTGATAAAAAAGATCAAATATTTTTTCTTTTTGCTCATCACTTATGCCAATTCCTGTGTCGATTACATCTATTTGTAATTTATCATCCAAATCTTTTATGAAAATATCAATTTTTCCGCCTTCAACGTTATATTTGATAGAATTTTCTATTATATTAAAAAGTAATCTTTGCAAAAGTGCATCGTCAGTTTTTAGGCAAATATCCTTATTTTTGTGAAAGTTTAGACTTATATTTTTTGCTGATATTTTATCTTCAAGATCAAAAATTATTTCTTCTATTAGGGAATTTATAGAAACATCGCTTATATTTATTTCTTGGTTTTTGGAAAATAAAAGTACCGCTTCTATGAGATTTTTTAGTTTTTCTAAACTCTTATCCATCCTCTCCAAAAAATCTTTGGTTTCTGGATCTTGGTTTTTCCTAGAGAATACATCCACCTGAGCCTTCATAACAGCAACTGGCGTTCTTAGCTCGTGGGCAACATTGGCAGAAAAATCTTTTTGTCTTTTGTAATCCCTATAAATTCTTGCCATAAGATTGTTAAAAGATTCTGACAAATCGACTATTTCGCTTGAACCTTCTTCTATCAAAAGTTTTTCGGCGAAGGTTTCTGGCTTATCGATGTCAATTTTTCCTATATTTTTTTGAAGCTCTTTAAGTGGAGCAAGAATTTTTGAAATTATTAGTGAAAATATTAAAGATCCTATCAAAATTACAACTACCGTTACAATAAATGTATAAATTTTAAAATCTGCCGATGATTGCAAATGAGCGTTATTTACGGTTACAACTATGGAGTTTTGGTAATTTGGCATCCATTGTTTGAAATTATCAAGCAATTCATCAGTCATTTGATTTTGCTTTTGATTTATCATGTAATTTGTGATTGTAATCATGGCTATAAAAATAATAACGACTGAACTGATGAGTTTAAAAACTATAGATTTATAAAATTTCTCATCCTTCATAAATTCTATAACCCTTGCCAATTACATTTTCTATCTTATTTTCTCCGTCAATTTCCTTGATTTTTTTTCTAAGAGATGACATATGAACTCTTACAGAATTTGAAAAGCTATCTGCATTTGAATCCCAAACATGATCGATTAGCTCTTCACTAGAAACATATTTTTGACGATTTAAAAATAAATATTCCAAAATCGCAGTTTCTTTGGCAGTTAAGTTGACCTTGGTTTCGCCGACAAAAGCTTCTCTCGTAGTTGTATCAAAGCTTAAAGAACCAGCTTTTAAGATTGTGTTTTCAGTTACAGATTTGCGTCTTAAAAGCGCACGCATTCTTGCATCTAGCTCTTTTAGATCAAAAGGCTTTACCATATAATCATTTGCTCCATAATCTAAGCCCTTTACCCTATCGTCTATATCACTTCTTGCCGTAAGCATTATTATATTTACTTCTTGGTTAAATTTTCTAATCTCATCTAAGACTTGGAAACCATCTTTTTTTGGCAAATTAATATCTAAAACTATGACATCGTAAGTTTCCACATAGGCCATATCAATTGCTTCTTCGCCATCGTAAGCCTTGTCAACTGCATATCCATACATTGTAAGACCTTCGGCTAATAGTTCTATCAAATCTAAATCATCTTCAACAACTAAAACACGCATATTTACCTCCTTTTTTCTTAATTATATTACAAGATTTGTTAAATTTGTATAAAACTTAATAATTTCCTTTTATTTTAAATTAAAATTATAATTATTAGTCACTAGCTGTCTACTATTTTTTTAATTAAAAAACGAAAATTGTGATTTTATAAATTTATAGTATAATCATATTAAATAACTTTAGAAAATCACTCTGAAAATAAATAAAAATATAAGGAGATATTATGAAAAACAAAAAATTATTTTCACTAATTTTGGCTACAAGTTTTCTTTTGGCAAGCTGTAGCGTAAGTGAAAGTCCAAATAGTACAAATGAAAATACAGATTCGACACAAGTAATTGAAGTGGAAAATGATAATTCCAAAGACCAAAAAGTAGCAAATAATAGCCTATACCCTGAAGTAAGTCTTAGTATTGACGATGCCAAAAAAGCTTTTGACCTAGAGTTTGGAGTTGGCGATATTGGAATCACAAGCCTTTCACTTGATAAGGATAACGACAAATACTATTATGAGATAGAAGGATTTTTGGATAATAAGGAATATGAGGCAAAAATTGATGCAAATACTGGAGATATTGTAGAATCCAAAAGCGAAGTAGAAAATGAAAACAAAGAAGTTTTAGATTTTACTCTATTAAAAGATCCTAATGATGTGATTACCAAGGCCTTAGAAGGCAAAGAAAATGCTTATGTCAAGGAATGGGAACTTTCTATAGAAAATGGTAAAGCAGTTTATGAACTTGATATAGAAAATGCTGACGATATGGAAATTGACGCTTCCGAAAAAACAAACTAATTCATTTCCAATTAAATTTACTAAATAATTAAAGGTGGTAAAATATTAGAAGGAGGAATTTATGAAAATAAAAACACTAAATAAAGCTATGGTTCTTGCTCTATTAAGTTTATCACTTGTAGCTTGTACTTCCAACAATTCCCAACAAACAAGCCCAGAAGTAAACACAGATCAAGTAGAAAATAGCGATGACAATACTAATGAAATAGTAGAAGAATCTAAGGCTGATAACGATAACGATATGGAAAATACAGATAGCAAAGAAAATAAAACAGATGATGAAGCTGATAAAACTACTACCATTGAAGTAAAAAAATCAGATAGTAAAGAAAATAAAGATAAAAATACTGCCGATAAGAAAGAATCAACCGATAAAAAAGATTCTAGTAAAGCTTTAGACAAAAACTCAAAAGAAAAAGACGGCGTTTACTCATCTTCATTGATGAGTGAGAAAAATGGCGAAAGAGAAGCTGAACTTCAAACAGCAAGTGTATATGACATCCTTGCAGAAGAAGGAAAGCTTACAGTTAAAGGTTCCATAGATTATCAAGTAGATCCTAAAGATTATGAAAATTTGGAAGAATTAGAAAATAATAGCTATACTTTCAAAATCGATGAAAATACTGAATTTTTATCAGGTGGAGGCATGGCAAATCCTACTTACTATAAAACTCTTGAAGAATTTAACAATTTTTATAAGGAAGTAAAAAACTCAGGACTTGGCCTTGTAATCACTGTTAAAGACGGTCTAGTAAAAAGCGTATTAATAACATCATAAGAAAAGAGCTTGTAATGAGCTCTTTTTTTTTTGCAAATTTTACTTTTTCTTCATAAATCCATAATTTTTTCTTAATGAAATTTTTATATAATTGATTGTTATTATCTTTTGAATATTTTTCTTATATCTTGTAAAATAGATGTAGGTTTTAAAATTTTATGATTAGAAAAATTTTATCATAATTTCTTAAATATTTTTTTGCCTAATATTTTTCGGAGGACTTATGTCGGTTCAATATTTTATAGAACTTTTGGGCGGTCTTGCCCTGTTCTTATACGGTATGGAAATGATGAGTGGTGGTCTTGAGCTTGTTGCAGGCGATAGGCTACGTGTTGTAATTGAAAAAATGACCTCAAATTTTTTTAAGGCCATTCTTGTTGGTGCTTTTGTAACTGCTATTATTCAATCCTCTTCTGCTACTACAGTTATGGTAGTGGGTTTTGTTAATGCAGGTCTTATGACTATTTATCAAGCAGTTGGAATAATAATGGGGGCAAATATTGGTACTACCGTTACTGGTCAACTTGTTGCCTTGAATGTTTCTCAAATTGCACCTATAATTGCTTTTGTAGGATTTTTGCAAAATACTTTTTCTTCTAAGAAAAAAATCAAATACGTTGGTCAAGCTGTAATGGGTCTTGGATTTTTGTTTATGGGTATGGAATTTATGAGTAAGGCCATGGAGCCTTTAAGAGAATATCCTGGATTTATAACTTTGATGACTAAGTTTGAAAATCCAATACTTGGAGTTTTGGCCGGTACAACTATTACTGCAATTATACAGTCATCTTCTGCATCTTTGGGTATCTTGCAGGCTGTTGCTAATCAGGGAGTTATTCCTTTAAGATCATCCATGTACATTGTATTTGGTTTTAACATTGGAACTTGTATAACTTCAGTATTATCCTCTATCGGATCATCAAAAAACGCAAGAAGAACCGCTCTTGTCCACGTCTTATTTAATATTATTGGAACAATTGTTTTCGTACTAATAGCGTTTTTTATACCTATCGATGAAATTGTTAAAAGTTTTTCAAGGGATGTTCCAGCAGCACAAATAGCAAATCTTCACACCTTATTTAATATTGCTACAAGCGTACTTCTCTTCCCTTTCTCAAGAAAACTTGCAGATCTTTCATTCAAGTTAATTCCTGGAGTTGATAAGGAACAAGAAGAGATGAGTCTTCAATTTATCAACAAGCATATTGTAAAAGATGCTTCAGCAACATTTACAGATATTAGGGCAGAAATTAATAGAATGCTTGAGCTTATCAACCAAAATTACAAAGAAGCTATGGCTCTTTTGTATAAATTTGATGAAGATATATACGATGAGATTTTTCATAGAGAGCAAGTTATAAATTATCTTAATAAGGAAATTTCAGCCTTTATTATAGATTCTTTGGGTTTGTCTATGAACGAAGAAATTTCAGCTCACTTTGCATCATATTTAAGAATATCTAGGGACCTTGAAAGAATTGGCGATCACTCCAAAAATATTGCCGATGTTGCAAAATTAAAGTCTGAGGAAAAAATGATTTTTACCGATGATGCAGTTAAGGAACTTGATGGCCTAAATAATATTATTCTTAAAATGTTTGATGCTATCATTGGCGATATTGATAGTGTAGGTATTGTAAAACAGATGCGTGATTCTAACGAAGAAATCCAAAAAGATGTTAATATCTACAGAAACAACCATATGTTAAGGATGAGAGATAAAACTTGCGATCCAGAAAGTGGTTTGATCTTTGAAAAGACCTTAACTGCTATGGAAAGAATTTCTTCTTATATATCAAATGCAGCAAAATTTGCAATTTGATTTTTATATAATTTAGAAAATGATAGATCTTTCTAAATCGATTAATATAATAAACTTTGTTTTAAGCAAAAAAATGCCAGCTGAGGGCTTTTCCCTTACTGGCATTTTTATTATCTATTATTTAGATTGTTTTTTTTGTGCAGCTACTTTTGCCTTTTCTTCTTTACGTTTTTTCATAGAGTCCTTGATACCTTCAACAATAGCATCCATTTCTGGTTCTTTCATTGCTTTTAGTGAACTTACTATGTTTAGACTTTCTGGAAGAACATCCATTACTTTCATTTCGTTGTCTATGAAAGCTTCCATTTTTTCTGCTGCTTGTGGAGCCCATGTTCCGTTATCTATAATTGTAACTGCTCTGTTTTGAACATTAAGTGCTTTCATATCTTCTAGGAAGTTAAGCATTGGTGGATAAATTCCTAGGTTGTAGGTTACTGATGCTAGAACTATGTTTGAGTATTTGAAAGCTTCTGCTATTAGTGTAGATACGTGAGTGCTTGATACATCTCTTAGGCTGATATTTGTAATTCCTGCTTCACATAATTTTGATGCAAGTGCTTGAGCTGCAAATTCTGTGTTACCATACATAGATGCATATACAATTAGTACACCATCTTCTTCTGGTTCATAGGTTGCCCAATGTGTATATTTGTCTAAGATATAACCAAAGTTATCTCTCCATACAAGTCCATGAAGTGGGCAGATGTATTTTATATCAAGTCCGCCGGCTTTTGCTAGAGCTTTTTGTACGAATGTACCATATTTACCAACGATATTTGTATAATAACGACGAGCTTCATCTAGGTAATCACGATCCCAATCAACTTCATCGGCAAATAATCTACCGTTGTTAGCGATAAATGAACCGAAAGCGTCAGCTGAGAATAATACTCCGTTTGTTACATCAAATGTCATTAGAACTTCTGGCCAGTGAACCATTGGAGCTTCTACGAAAGCAAGTGTATGCTTACCAAAGTTCATGGTATCGCCTTCTTTTACTTCTATATATCTATCATCTACGTGATAACCAAATTGTCTCATAAACATTACTCCCTTTTCAGAAGAAATGATTTTTAGATTTGGATATCTTTCAAGCATCAATTCGATTGATGAGCAGTGGTCTGGTTCCATGTGGTTAACTATCATATAATCTAGGTCACGTCCGTTAAGTACACGGCTAACGTTGATTATATATTGACGAGTAATTGACCAGTCTACTGCATCTACTAAAACTGTTTTTTCATCCATTAATAGGTAGGAGTTATATGATACGCCTTGTGGTATTGGAAAAATATTTTCAAATAGGGCTAGTCTTCTATCATCCCCACCTACATAATATAAGTCATCTGTTACTTTTCTAACTGTATACATAATCCCTACTTTCTATCTTCTGGGAATTCAAATTTGATGAATTCTTCTTTAGCTTCACCTGATACTGGTGATACCCAGCTATCTGGCAATTTGTCAAATGGTGTACCTGGTTCGATTCCTTGTGTTGGATCACCGATTTCTGGGTTATATTCATAACCTGAACCTAAGTCAAGATAAATATCTTCTTTTGGTGCCATCTTACGAGGTTTGCTTCTCTTAACTTTCTTCATTGGTGGAGCAGGTTTCTTAGCTTCGCCGTTATCTAATTCTTTGATTAGTAATGGTAAAACTTCTGCAAAGTCCCCAACTATACCATAATCACAGTTGTTAAAGATTGGTGCATTTTTGCTGTTGTTAATTGCAACTATTGTAGATGCATCACGGATTCCCTTTAAGTGTTGGCCAGCGCCTGAAACTCCAACGCCTATATATAGGTTATTTTTGAAGTTTTGACCACTCATACCAACGTATCTATCAAGTGGGACATATTTTAATGTTTCTGCTACTGGTCTTGATGAAGAAATAGCTGCTCCTGCTTGGTAAGCAAGATCTTCTATTAATTTCATATTTTTCTTTTCACCAATACCACGACCTGCAACTACTATTCTTTCAGCTTCTGTAACTGGTGTCCATGGATCTATACCAACTGTAAAGTCGTATCCATCTTTCTTTAAAGCTGCTACTAAATTTTTAACCGCTTCTTTAGGATCTCCTTCAAAGATCTCCCCTTTTCTGATCCCTGCAATTGGACCTTGTTTTGATTTTCTTCCAACTGCTTGGACTCTGGGTGCACGTCCGACTGTGTTTGCACCGACAACAACTCTCATGATTTCGTTAGTTCCTTCATAAATTTGGGTAATTTTTGCATCTCTAAAGAATCTTTCAACATCAACACCCTTGATAAATCCAGAACCACCGTAAAGTTGGATAGCTTCTGTTGTAATCTTCATAGCAAGATCTGAAGCAAATTGTTTAGCCATAGCTGCTTCTGCAGAATATCTTTCATGATTTTCTTTTAGTTCTGCAGCTCTGTAAATCATAAGTCTTGCAGCATCAAGTTGAGTTGCCATATCAGCAAGTTTGAATGTATTTGCTTGTAAGTGAGCTATTGGCATACCAAATTGTTCACGTTCTTTAGCATAAGCTAGAGCTGATTCGTAAGCACCTTGACCAATACCTAATGCTTGTGAAGCAATACCAATTCTACCACCGTCAAGAGTTGCCATAGCTATCTTAAAGCCTTGACCTTCTTTGCCAAGTAAGTTTTCTTTTGGAACTTTTACATTGTCAAAGTGTAATTCTGCTGTAGATGATGATCTAATACCTAATTTATCATAGTGATCAGAGCATGTAAATCCTTCCATACCTTTTTCTACGATAAATGCAGAAATACCATGGGTTCCTATACCTGGAGTTGTAACTGCGAATACAACATAAATATCAGCTTTTGGAGCGTTGGTGATAAATATTTTTTTACCATTTAGGATATATCTATCTCCATCAAGTTCTGCTGTTGTTTCTGTACCACCTGCATCTGAACCAGCGTTTTCTTCTGTCAAACCAAAAGCACCGATTTTTTCACCTTTTGCTAGTGGAACAAGATATTTTTGTTTTTGGTCTTCTGTACCAAAGGCGAAAATTGGGTAACTTCCTAAAGATGTATGTGCTGAGCAAATTACACCAACACCACCATCTACTCTAGATAATTCTTCTACTGTAATAGCATAGCTTAAAACATCTAGACCTTGGCCACCGTATTCTTTAGGATAAGGTATGCCCAAAAATCCAAGTTCTCCCATTTCTTTTACAATATCATCTGGGAACTCATTTTTTTGATCTAGATCAAAAGCAATAGGTTTTACTTTTTCTTCTGCAAATGCTCTAACTTTTTTACGTAGAGCTTCATGCTCATCTGTAGTCTTAAATAACATCAAAACCTCCTTATGTGTTCTTAATATAATTCTATTTCTAAGAAAACGTTTTGTCAAATATATTTTTATCTAATAAATTTATTTCAAAGTAATTTGACTTATTTTGCTAATATACATAAATTTATACAGACAATTGATTTCTTACATTGTTTTTTTATTAAAACTAAAAATAAATATAAAAAAAGATCGACGAAATCGATCTAGTAAAATGGCTGGGATAGTAGGACGCAAACCTACGATCGTAAGACGCAGAATCTGGTGCTTTACCAACTTGGCTATATCCCAATAAATTTATTTACCCTTATATATTAACGCTAAATTATAGGTCTGATAAGCTTTGTCGTATACAAATTTCCTTATAATTTGAATATTTGGCTGGGATAGTAGGACTCGAACCTACGATCTCCAGAGTCAGAATCTGGTGCCTTACCAACTTGGCTATATCCCAATAATTTTATTTACCCTTATATATTAACACAAATTTTATTTTTTGGATAATTTTATTTAAAAAGGTCCTTGCAAAAATTTACAAAGACCTTTTTAGCTTATTTATTATTTATTTCCAAGAACTTTGTAATAATCTTTTTCTTCATTTACACTAGTTTTGTAACCAGCATTTTCTAGAAATCTTATTACATTTTCTTTGGCTACTTCTGTATCTACTAAAACTTCGATATTATTTTCGCCTGTTAGGGTTGCTTCTTGGGTTAACATTATTGGTTCTGGACAGCTTAATCCTCTTGTATCTACTTCTTTCATGCATTACTCCTTTTTGACATACTTGCTATTAGTAAGTTTATTACAAAACAAATTGCTACTGCTATCATTCCATTAACTGTTGGACCTTCTGGGCTTGATGCTAGTCCAAAGTTGTGAGCAAATGCAGCTCCTATGATTAATCCTATTACTGTAATTGCTGCATCGTTATCGCCTTGACCTGATAATACTGTTTGTCTAATTGGGCAACCACCCATTAATACTGATGAGAATCCCATCAATAGTGTTCCTAGGAAATTCCACAAGTGATTGCTGTGAGCTACTGGTTGTTCAGCAAAGCCAAATTTAAATTGGCCAAATACTAGGTTCATTACTAAAGCACCGATAAAAATTCCAAGAGCTCCCATAAATAAGGTATTATCTTTTACTAAAATTATATCTCTAAATGCTCCTGCTGTACAAAGTCTTGTTCTTTGGAATAAGGATCCAACGATTAATCCTGCTATTATAGACATTATAATTGGAGCATGTTTAGATCCTGGTCCTTCTGTTGCAAATACTATAAATTCTGGTTTAACAAGTAAAAATACTAATAATAAAACCATAAATGCTGGCATAAAATATCCGGCAATTTTGCTTTGATCATGAGCACGTCCTAGAGAAAATCCTTTTTTAAGGAAGTATACTCCGATTGCTATACCACAAATAAAACCTAATAAGCCGACAATTGCATTGGCATCTCCACCTGCAAGTCTAAGTATTAGTCTAAGTGGGCAACCTAAAAACATCAAGGCACCTATCATTGAGGTAAATCCAAGAGTAAATCTTAAAATTGGAGCAGATCCTCCCTTAGATTTGAATTCTCCTTTGATATTAGCCATTATACAAGCTCCTAAGATAAAGCCTATAATTTCTGGTCTAATGTATGAAACTTTTGCTGCTGAGTGTAGGCCGATTGCTCCTGCTATATCTCTCCAGAAACAAGCAAGGCAAAAGCCCATGTTACCAGGGTTGCCATTTTTTACCAAAAATGCGGCTATGGCACCGATTATCAAACCTGCTATTAGGTTTATTGTTTTACGATTTTTATTAATTTCCATAAAATCCTCCGATTAATTTTTATAAATTTTCTTTTAAAATTGCACTTTCTGGCATGTCTTTTTCAAAATTCCACTTATCTTTAGTTTTTGCAAAATCTACAAATATTGATAAGATTGCAAAAACTGCTAGTAGGTACTGGTAAAATAGAAATGGCATTATATCAACTGGTGCAAGGAGTCCTTGGGTGATTTTTGCTGCTATTAGAAGCTGAATTCCATAAGGGATAAGTCCTTGACCAACGCAAGAGAAAATATCCAAAAGTGAGGCTGATCTTCTAGGGTCAACCTTATAATCTTTTGACAATTTCTTGGCTATAGGTCCTGCTATTACAATGGCTACAGTGTTATTGGCTACAGCTATATCCATCAAAAATACTATTAGGCAAATTCCAATTTCCGCAGATTTTCTTCCTTTTACAAAGCCCAAAACTTTTTTGTTGATAAAATCAAGTCCACCTTCTTTATTAACCATGTAGGAGAGTCCACCAATAAGCATTGACAAGATAAAAATCTCTGTCATTGATGTAAAGCCTTCGTAGATAAGTTTTGATAAGCCTATAAAGTCAAAGGAATTTTGGAAAAGCATAATTACGCTTGCAAAAATTATTCCACTGGTTAAAACTACAAATACGTTGATTCCAATAAGAGCTGTTACTAAGACTAATAGATATGGCAAAACTTTTACTATTTCTATTTGGCTAGTTTCTATTGGCACTACAGTTTCAGGTCTACCAAAAGCTATAAATAAAATCAAAGTAATGATAGCTGCTGGCAGTGCAATTTTTAGGTTTAGGTTAAATTTATCTTTCATATCTACATTTTGAGTCTTGGTTGCAGCTATGGTCGTATCGGAAATAATGGATAAGTTATCTCCAAACATTGAACCAGATACTAAGGCTGCAAGGCTCATAGCAAGATTTAGACCAGCTCCTTGGGCAAGGCCTATTGTAACTGTTGTAAGAGCTGAGATTGTTCCTACTGATGTACCAGTTGCCGTTGACATAAAAGCTGCTATTATAAAAATTCCTGCAATTATAAGATTGGCTGGGACAAATCTAAGACCAAGATTAACTACTGCATCCCTACCGCCGCTTGCTTGAGCAACTGTAGAAAAAGCTCCTGCAAGTAAGTAAATTAGGCACATGGTTATGATATTTTCATCTCCACAGCCTGCTATAAATGTAGAAAATTTCGAATTTAAGTCATCTTTAAAAAGTATAAAGGCAACTATTACAGCGACAAAAGCTGCAACTGGTGCTGGCATTTGATAAAAAGCATTTTCCACGCCTTGAATTTGCAAAATAATTCCTGTTACAAAATAAATTATTACAAAGACTAATAAGGGTATCAAGGCATAGGCATTAGCTTTAGTGTTTTTATAAGTTTCCATTTTTTATCCTCTCTAGCTTTTAATAGCTTCTGGCATTTGACCGATTTTGGCGTCTTTGCCATATTTATTGATGGCGTAGATAAAAGCGTTTAAA
Source organism: Anaerococcus sp. Marseille-P9784 (assembly GCF_902500265.1). Classification (NCBI taxonomy): domain Bacteria; kingdom Bacillati; phylum Bacillota; class Tissierellia; order Tissierellales; family Peptoniphilaceae; genus Anaerococcus; species Anaerococcus sp. Marseille-P9784. The sequence continues at coordinate 461,902 of NZ_CABVOZ010000001.1, forward strand.
TTTTCTATTGGAGTTCCTACTGGGGAGCCACAGCCTGTAGCTGCTATATAGCCACTTTTGGCATCTGCTGCTTTTTTTATGCAAGTTTTTACAGCTTCTATTACATCATCAATACTTCCATAGCGCATCACTTCTACTGGTGCAACATTTCCCACAACTATAAGCTTATCCTCGATTGCTTTTTTGCAAGCTTCTATGTCCTCACAATTATCGACACTGAAAAAATCTATATCAAAATCTTTATAATATTTCCATTGTCTGTTTGTGTGGCCACAAATGTGTAAATTTGGCTTGATTCCATTTAATTCATAGTAGGCACTTAGTTGTTTTTTTAGATAAGGTAGGGAAAATTCCAAAGCTTGTTTTGGTGATAAAATATCATCGCAAGCTACTGGATCAACCACCATTACGCTTGTCGGTCCAAATTCCTTTTTGAAAGCTTTTGCCCAAGATAAGTTAGCCTGATAGCAAAAATCCAAAAGTTTTTTTACCCCATCAGGATTTTTCTTAAGATCTCTAAGAAGTTTATCCACTGGTCTAATGGCTGCTGCCGTTGTAATTGGCCCTGGGATTTCAGTTTCAATTACCATATCAGGAAATCTATCTTTCATGATTTTTCCTCTTTTTAGCTTTGCAAGCAAAACTTCGTTGCTATAGGGATCTGGCATTTTTATTAGATTCATATTAAGCTGATCTTCCATGACAAATTTTTCTATATAATCTATGTCATTTTCTGGAAAAACAAGCTTTGATCCTACAGCTTGGCCCATAGTCCTAAGAGAAAGCTCCTCTGTTAGTCCAACTATTTTGTAGTGATCGTATTTGTATTTTACAATATCAGTTAGGACATCTACATCTTCCATTTGGCTAATGCTATAAGAAAGACAATTTGCAATTATTCTATTGGTAGACATTATTGCAAAGGGAAGATGATCCACCACTTGGCCTTTTAGATAGGCGGAAGTTCTTTGGCCTGAAGTAATCTTTGGCCTATAATTTTCCATTTCTATTTCAAGTTCTTCTTTATCCATCAATCCTCCTTTCATAAATATTTATACAAAAAGCTAAAATTATCTTTATTGATAAAGAGCTTTTGGTATCTCATTAATTCTTGCATCTTTGCTATACTTTCTTACTGCATAGACAAAGGCATCGACATTTTCCTTGGGAGTTTCTGCTGGAGTCCCACAGCCTGTTGCAAGTATGTATCCATTTTTTGCATCCGCTCCCTTTTTTATACAAACTTTTACAGCATCAATTACATCGTCAATGGTCCCATTTTTCATAACATCAACTGGTGGAAGATTGCCCATTAAAGCTAATTTGTCTTCTATGGCAATTTTGCATTCTTCTAAATCATGGCAATTATCCACGCTAAAAAATTCTATATCAAAATCTTTCAAATCTTCCCACTGTCTTTTGGTGTGGCCACAAATATGTAGGTCTGGCTCTATGCCATTTAGTTTTCTAAGTCTACTTGTCAAAGCTTTTAAATATGGATATGAAAATTCCTTGGCTTGTTTGGGAGATAAAATATCATCGCAAGCTACTGGATCTGCAATCATAATTTTTCCTGGTCCAAATTCCTTATAAAAAACTTCTGCCCATTTCATATTTGCTTCTAGGCAAAATTCCAATAATTTTTTCACTTCTTCTGGATTTTTTCTTAAATCTCTTAGTAATTTGCTTAAAGGTCTAAGAGCTGCTGCCGTGGAAATTGGTCCAGCAAGAAAAGTTCTAATAGGATGGTCGGGAAATTTTTCCCTTAATTTTCTTGCATCTGCTAATTTTTTTGCCAAAATTTTATTTTTGTAAGGATCTGGCATTTGCAAAAGATTTACATCAAGCTTTTCATCTAGGAAATATTTATCGACACGATCTATTCCATTTTCTGGGAAAATCCCAGTAGATCCAAGGGCGTAGGCCATGGTTCTAAGATTTAGGCCTTGAGAAATTCCAAAAATCTTATATTCTTTTGCTAATTTGTCGGTAACTTCAATTTGTCTTTCGATATTTGAAAATTCTTTTATAGAATAGCCTAAATTATATCCATAAACCACATCCAAGCTCATTATATTGTAGGGCAGATGATCGACTCTTTGTCCACTTAGATAAGCCTTCAATCTCTCATGTGAGTTCATCTGTGATGGGTATTTTTTAAGTTCTTTTTCCAGTTCTTCTTTGTTCATTTTTCTTCCTAAGTTAGACTTCTAAAATGTTTCTTGCCAGTGATGTATTCTTCTAATCTTTTGATTAGTATAAAATAAATGACAATATTTCCTAGCATATGGTTGATATCAAAGGGAATTGAACCCACATACAAGGCAATAAATGAAATTTTGCCTGCATCTATTATCAAAACTTGCATTAATGTAATTAATAGCCCATAAATAAATCCTGATCCGCCAAGAGCTAGAGCCTTGGTCAAATCAGTTTTTTTTATTTTTTTAAAGATCAAAAAATTAATTAGGCTTAATATGGCAAAATCTACAATTTGAAAAATCACCCAATAACCAAAGCCCAAATAAAAGCTTGTCACTGTCATGGTTATAGCATTTACAATTATCGCTTCGTCAAGCTTTCCATCAATGGCAAGAATTAGAATAATATCTGATAAAATTTGCACATTGGGAATAAGTTGAAAATTAATTCTACTTACCACGCAAATTGCGATAAGACTTGCAAGTCTTGTAAGTTTTCTAGTATCCATCTACATTTGTTCAAATCTAAATTCTATTTTATCCCCTTCTTTGACTTCATAATCGCCGATGCCAACTTCTGCCATTTGATCGTTTACATAGTACATCCAGTATTGGTTTTTATCCTTATCTTGGCTTATGCCTGCTAGTTCTGTCATCATTCCATTTTCAAATTTAGCTTTGTGTTTTTCTTCTAGATATTTTTCTAGACCATCTTTTCCTATTTCTGCATCTTCTGTTAGGATTTCTTTGTCATTAACCTTATCGTAAATTGTTATCTTTACGCTTGTAGTTTCTGGAGTTTCAGCCTTTTCTTCTACTTTTGTTTCTTCTTTTGGCGCTTCTTTTGCTTGATTGTTACAAGCGCTTAGGCTTATTGTTGTGATTGTTAAAATTGCTAATAAATATTTGTTGATTTTTTTCATATTTTCCTCCTAAAATTGCATGGCTCTTGCAAATGTTTTTTCATAATCTTTGCTTGTTGAAAGTTCCACGTAAGAAATTTCCTTGGCTAAGTCTTCCATTTCATTTTTTATTTGGGGATTCATAAGAGCCATATATGCCCCAACTAGGGATGAATTTCCCACATAAGTTATCAAATTTTCTACTTCTTTTGGCAAAATTCCAACTTTACTTATATCAGATTTTTTTAGATGCGAGCCAAAAGCTCCGGCGATTATCACAGAATTTAATTTCTCTATTTCAACCTTTTCTATTTGTAAAAGCGTCAAAAATCCCGATAAAATCGCTCCTTTAGCAAGTTGAACTGCTCTTATATCATCTTGGCTTAGGTAAATTTTATTTTCTTCATCTAAAATTATAAATCTCTTGCCATTTTCATTCTCTCTGATATATTTTTTTCTAAAATTAGAATTTTCCAAGTTTTTTGGATCTATTATCCTTCCTCTTTTGTTAATTAATTTATTCTCTATCGCCTCTGCTACGGCGCTTAGTAGGCCACTTCCGCAGATGCCCTTAGCTTTTTTACCTCCTATAATTTTTAGTCTTATTTGATCTTTTTCTATTTTTATTTCTTCAATAGCTCCTCTTTCTGCACGCATACCATATGATATATTCATCGCCTCTAAGGCTGGACCAGCTGCAGTTGAGCAAGCATACAATTTATTTCTAGTTTTTAGAACCATTTCACCATTTGTTCCAATATCTATAAATAAGGTATTTTCCTTTTCTTTTAGTTTTGTAAGATAAACTCCAGCGACTATGTCACTGCCGATAAAAGCCGAAACATTTGCCAAAGTGTAAAGATTTGCGGGAAAATCTATGTCCAAATCTCTTGCGCAAAATTTTTGCCCTTGTAAAAATTCCGCCTCATAGGGAAATCTACCAAGTTTTTTTGCATCCGCTCCTACTAGCATGTGTAACATAGTAGTGTTGGCAGCTACTATAATTTCTTTGATAGAATTTTTTTCGATGTCATAATCTTTTATAAGTCTATGTAAAAGTTCCTTTAAACTTTTTATTAAAACTTCTTTTAATAGGTCTTTGCCCTTAGGATTTTCATATTCAAAGCTAATTCTAGTCATGACATCAAGGCCATATTTGCTTTGAGGGTTAATATCTGAAATTTTGCCCACGATTTCACCAGTTGATAAATCTACCAAATAAAGGGCAATTGTCGTAGTTCCAATATCTATGGCAAAACCATAGCCAGATCTGAAAAACTTTTTAAAATCTGGGATTTCCCCCTGGTCCAATATTTCTAGTTTTGAATTTTGGTAAAAATTTCTAATTTCTATATCAGTTTCTGGGAAAATTTGACAGGCAAGTCTGATATTTTCCTTAATTTCTTCTTTGCTTAAAAGCAATTTTTCTTTTTCGCTTGGTGGACTTACAATCCCAGATAAAATTTTTATCTTGCATTTGCCACAAGTTCCTTTGCCATTGCAAAAATTATTGATCTTTACAGAATTTTCCAAAAAATCTTTTAGGATATCTTCTCCACTTGTTTGAAATTCTTTGTCTAAATTTTCTACTTTTATTTTCATTTTCCAATAAAACTTTTGGCTACTTTTACCGCTTCTGTTGCATTTTCACTGTAGGCGTCTGCTCCGATCTTTTGGGCAAAACTTTTTGAAACTGGGCCTCCACCAATCATTACAATAAATTTATCGCGAAGACCTCGCTCTTTTAGCATATCTATAACTTTTTTCATATTTTCCATGGTTGTCGTCATAAGAGTTGACATCATTATAAATTTTGCATCATTTGCCAAAGCTTCATCTATAAATTTCTCACAAGGAACGTCTTTTCCTAAATCTATCATCTTAAAACCAGCAATTTCTAGCATAAGTTTTACTAAATTTTTACCAATATCGTGAGTATCGCCCTCGACAACGCCAATAACTGCTGTCGCCAAAGTTTTTTCTTGGTGACTTTCCATTTTTTCTGTTAGAACATCGATACCGTTATACATGGCATCAGAGCAGATTAGAAGATCTGAAATATAATATTCTTCTTCTTCAAAAAGTTTGCCAACTTCATTCATTCCTTTGATAAGACCCTTAAAAATCGCCTCTTCTGGGTCGTAGCCTTCTGCTAGATAGGCCCTGCAAAGATCGGCAATTTCCTCATCTTCTTCATCTATAACCATCTGTGCCATCTTATCAAAATATTCTTCTTTGCTAGGCATTTTCCCTCCATATTTTAATCTTATTTACTTTATCAAAACTTTTATCAGCTAAATTTATGCACCTATCGCCCATAAGAGAATGTTCGCTAAACAAAATATCTATGTATTTTTTAGGCTTTTCAAGTTCTATCTCTTCAAAATAAGCCTTATCTAAGTCAATGAGGGCAAAAGTCGATTTGGGGCAAAGGTGAAAAGTAAATTCGTAATTTTTTCCCAAAAGCAAAACTTTTTTTAGAAATTTTTCCAAAAAATCGTCTACATATCTTGCAATTTCTTTTTCTCCCAAGACTTTGGGATCAAGGATACTTTCAGAAAAAGAAAAAACTTTTACACCTTTTTCAAGCATTTTTTTAATAAAATCTATGTAAATATCTGAAAGTTTGTCGTAAAGGTCATTTAAAATTTCTCTTTTTTTCTTCATAGCTCGCATGACTTTTGTAAGTTCGAGAAGATTATCAAGGGTTGCCAAAGGTCCTCTAATTTCTATTACAGTTTTTGCTGGATCAAGGATTTCCAAGGCCTTTACCATAGTTTTGTAAGCTTCATTTTCATAATTCATTTGCAAATCAATTTCTTCAATTTTTTCAAAAATTGGGACAGCTTTGATACCATTTTCAAATTCAACTCCCAAACAAACAGAAATTATGGGAAGGATTGGAAGTGAGATATATATGCCCGATTTGGCAAATTCTGCCATAAGCTTTGGATTGCTATAAGTTTCTTTATTTATGGCACGACTTGGATTATCCACGCACTTATAAGATCTAATCATAATTTTCTCCCAAGCTTTAAAAGTTTTTTCCACAAAAAAATTAATGATTCTTATGGAAATTTGCACATAGCAAATACAACCAAAAGCGTGTACTTTTTAGGAAAACCTAAGCTTTTAGTTCCATAATAATCATTAATTAGCTCAAAAAAGATTTAAATAAGTGTACTTTCCCTAAGGATTATCTAAATCTCTTGATATTAACTTAACATTTATAAGCACTATTGTCAATATTATTTATAAATCTTCTAAATTAATCAACTCTAGTGCTTATTTTTCTTCCAACAAAATAAATTATTCCACTTAAAATTAGCATAAGACTTATGCCCTTACTGACATTTATTCCCACGATATTTTTCTTTACAGCTATCGATCCATCGACTACATCGTTAATTGAAAAATATGCCAAAGGATTAAAACTTGCAGTATTTGGCAAATATCTTACAGCAAGTATTAGGATTAATCCAACAAGTGCCATTATAAAATAAATCTTATATCTATTTTTGACTTTTACACTTAGGCTGTGGGCAAAAGTATATAGCAAAATAAGTAAGCTTAGTGAAAGCGCCAAAGCTTCTAAGAGATATTTGCCAAGGCCGATATAAGTGTAATAGGATGAATAATCTATATTTTCCATAGGATTTTTAACTACCCCTTCATATCTTAAAATCGGATAAGCTAGTGTTTTGCGAGGGTCAAAGATAAGTCCTATGATAAGTATAAGACCTAGGACAAAGGCAAAATATTTTAAAGATTCTAACAAACCAACCAAGTATTTTTTATCATAATATTTTCCCCTATCTATTGGATTTGTGTATAAGAAATCCAAAGAATCACTTTTTTCAAAATCTCTATTGTAATTTGTCCCGAAAAGATAAAGGCAAAGCAAAATCAAAAGTACTGGCAAATTGTATTTATAGATAAATCTATAAACTAACATAAAAGATGAAATATCAAGCGGAATTTGTCTTGCCATGGCAAAGTCTAAATCCTTAGAATTTTTATCCTCGTCATACCAGCTAAGAGACCTGTTAAATATAACTTTCATCGGCTTTAGATCTTTTTTTACCAAGAGTTCCTTATATTTTTCCCTAACTTCTTTAGAAAATTCTGACAAGTCCCCATTTTTTAGAGTAAGAGGATTAATATCTACGCTTTCTTCAGCAAAGACATTACCCCTATAATCTCTAACAAGCCCATCAATATAGGCGTTAGTTTCATAGAGTAACTTGTAAAAGTTTGGATTGTTTTGCCTATAAAGATTTTCCAAATTCTTATATTCTTCTAGTCGCCTGGTCGATTCTTCAAATTCTTTGCGATTTTCTTCCATATAAGAAGATTTTGGATAAAAATACTCTTCTTTATTATTTTCAATGCTCATTCTTAAGGCTAATTTTAGCATGTCTGCCTGAAAATATTCTTTGCCAACACTATTTACATAGTACAAATTGGATGAAATTAAAACAACTATCAAAAATCCTCCTAGAATATAGGGAATTTTTTGATCTAAGAATTTCCCACTTTTGTAAAATTCAAATCCCATAATAGACATTGGCTTTGTTCTTGAAATAGCCTTATGCCTTAGTTTTATCATCTTATCAATGGCCAAAAATCTAAAGGAAATCAATAATAGGACAAATATCAAAATTAAATATATTACAAAAAACATGACCCTTATCCTTGGACCCACATAGACAAAAGGATTGTTTGAAACTCCATTTAAACTTGGATCAAGCTCATAAGCTCCCAAGAAAAACTTATCGTAGGTAAAATATATAGGATTGTAGAGATTTTTTAGCTTGTCAAAAACATCGGTCACTATATATAAGAGGGCAAAAATAGAGCTTTGAATGATGGTTGCAATACTATTGTCTTTAAAAATTAAAATTATTAGGCTTGAAAGGGCAAAAATCAAAAGGCTTTTAAAAATAAAAAGTCCTACTACTTTTAGTAGATATTGATAAAATAATATGTAAATTTCCTTATATTCATAAATTCTAATAGGAAAATCCATAAGGAAATTTATATCTTTTTTAATTAATCCACAGATAAAAGAAAAGAAAAATATTAATAGGCTATAAAATAGACCCAAGCCGATAAAACTAATAATTTTCTTTAGCAAAAATCTTTTTCTAGAAAAAGGTTCTATGAAATACAATAAGATATTATCTTTTTTGTAGTCATCTCCTATGGAATTTACCAACAAAAATCCCAGTAAAATACAAGGAATAAAGCCAAAATATAAATTTAAGTTAGTAAATAAAATATTGGCAGAGCTTTGGTAATTGTCATTTAAAAACTTATCAACATCGACCTTATTTTTATCCAAATATTGGTAAGCCACATCATAATAAGAAAGTTTATCCTCATATTCTTTTGTTAGTTTTAGATTATATTTATTTATAAAATTCTTAATCTCATTGATGTAATCATGGTTAACAGCTGGATAAGAAAAATCATAGAGAATCTCTTTTTCGCTTTTTATGGCATCATCGCCCTTCATTTTTTGTATTTTGGTATAATCTTCATTAAATTCCTTGCTTTTTCCTTGCCAAGCATACTCATTCCTGCTTACTTGCTCGATAACTGGATGGTCATCCTGGCTAGAAATAACTTCATACAAGAAATCAAAATCACCAACCGCCTCATCAATTTGCCTATCAAACATATTTATAGAAAAAAAGTTCCCATAAATAGTAAGAATTAAGGCAAGCAAAAAAATCGCCCAAAAACTGCCATTTTTAAAAAATTTCTTTATCTCTAATTTATACATTTTTCTACCTCAAGATTTTTTGGGCTATCTTTATTGATATTAAATCTATTTATCTACTAAAATACTCATTAATTCGCTTCTATGATATCCTGGTAATCTTCCACTGTAAACCGCTTCCGAATAAAACTTATAAATCGTTTCGCTTGTTCTATAAAGTTTTCCTGTATAGTAATAGTCACCAATCCATTTACTAAAATTTATATAGCTAGGTGGATTAGTATGATGAAAAAGTCTTGATTCTGAAAAATATTTGCTATTACTTGCGTTAATAGTATCTTCTAATACTAAATTATTAAATTCATCTGCTTTACATTCAGTAGGTTGTATACCCATCGTAACTAACAAACCTGCAAGTACAACTAATTTTTTATTCATAATTACTCTCCTAAATATAAAAAGATAGCCCAAGCATATATACTTTTTCTAATTAATATGCTATAATATATTATAACATATTAATTAGAAAAAGGAAATAAAAAATGATCGTCGAAGTTAATAATTTAAATAAATCCTATGGCAAACACAAAGTTTTAAACGACCTATCATTTAAGATAGAAAAACCACAAGTCCTTGCCCTTATCGGCCCCAACGGTTCTGGCAAATCTACTCTTATGAATTGTATGATGAATCTTATAAGCTTTGATAGCGGAGAAATTGAAATTTTGGGCAAGTCTAACAAGGATTATGAGATTTTTAGGGAAGTTTCTTTTCTAAAGGATAATAGGATATTATATCCATATCTAACAGGCTTTGACCATCTCAAATACATTTGCGACATACAAAAAATCCCCCAAAAAAGAATTGACCAAGTAATAGAACTTGCTGATATAGGATCTTTCTATAAAAAAATCGTAAGCTCCTACTCACTTGGCATGAAGCAAAGACTCCTTCTTGCTATGGCTCTTTGTAATAATCCAAAGCTAATACTTATGGACGAACCTCTAAACGGTCTTGACACTGATAGTATTTTTAAATTTAGAGATTTGATAAAAAACTTAGGCGAAAATAATACAACAATTCTAATTTCTTCTCATAGCCTAAATGAGCTTGATTACATAACTAACGATATACTTTTTCTAAAAGACGGTTCTGTAATCTACGAAGATATAGAAATTTATAAGCAAACTGAATATAGGATATTTTTAGAAAATTCAGACGATATGAAAGTTTTACAAAATTTTTTAGATACAAATTCAGAAAATATAAAATATCAGATAAAAGAAGCTGAAAATTCCATAATTTTTAACCTTCCTGATTCAAAAATCAACCAAGTCTTAAGTTTTATCTACGAAAATAATATAAAAATCAAAAAAATCCTAGCTAAAACTTACGGTGCTGAGGATAGGTACAGGAAGATTTTTGACCTTTAAAGGTCATTCTAATAAAACGATATGATTTTTCTATTTATTCAGCCCGAAATAATTTGATTATTTATTATATATATTACTAAATATATTTCATATTAAACCACATAAATGTGTATTTAATTTATATTCAATCTGTATTAACATGTACTTAAGAAAGAAAAGGGAGGAATATAATGAAAAATCAAAAAAGCAAATTATTAGCAATCACATTATCAGCATCATTTGTGCTATCATCAATAGCACCAGCAACAGCAAAGGCTAGCTCTATAGATATGGCCCAAAGCTCTTATTATGTAAATCTAGATCCAGATACAGTAAACCCAGAGATAATTACTGATCTTATTAGCAAGGCTGAGGGCTTAAAAAATATTCTTAAGCATAAACCAAATGCAAAAGTGTACGAACATGCCTTAGATATAATCATAAATGTCTTAAAGAGAATCGACCCAGCCAAAGCTGCTAACAAGGTTAAGCTTGCTTCAGAATCAATTGATGCTATCAAGTTCTCAATTGAAGATATCCAAGTCAAAAATCGAATAGGGGCTAAGATCTAGCCCCTTTCACACCACCGTACGTGCCGTTCGGCATACGGCGATTCAATTTAATTTACACATGCCCTGCTTATATAGTAATCGTAAGGGTCAATTAAGCCTGTTTTACTTAATCTTTTTTTTGTGATTGCTCTTACTAGGCATGTTTTTGTTGCTACAAAGTAGTATCTGTTTCCACAATAGGCTGTTAATCTTGCTTGGTCTTTTATTATTCCCATTTTCATTAAAGCCCATTGTCTTTTCTTTGATACTTTCCACATTTTCCAGAATATTATTCTGAGTCTGGTTCTTAGGTGCTCGCTGAAACCTTTTAGTTTACTTTTCATGCTTGCTATTTTAAAGTAGTTTATCCATCCTCTTATTACTTCATTTATCTTTTTGATTCTGTATTCTAAGGATACTGACCGTTTTCTTGTGGTTAGTTTCTTTATTTTATTTTTGAATCTTTTAAATGATGTTTCATGGACTCGTGCTTTCCATTGATTTGTTCTGTTGCCTTTCCAGTATCCAAATCCTAGATATTTTATTCCGCTTGGTTTTGTTATTTTACTTTTTTCTGCATTTACTTTTAAGCTAAGTTTCTTTTCTATGAATCTTGTTATTGAGTGCATTACTCTTGTGGCTCCTGCTTTACTTTTTACAAATATTAAACAATCGTCTGCATATCTTGTATATCTAAGTTTTCTTGCTTCTAGCTCCTTGTCTAGTTTGTCTAGCATGATGTTGCTTAGTAGTGGTGATAGGTTCCCTCCTTGTGGGGTTCCTATTTCACTTTTTCCGTATATGCCTTTGTTCATTATTCCCGCTTTTAGGTATTTTCTGATTAGTGATTCTATGTCTGGTGCTTTGATATGTTCATGGACTATGCTCATTAGTTTATCTTGTGGCACTTTGTCAAAGAATTTCTCTAGGTCTATGTCTACTACCCATTCGTATCCGTCGTTTAGGTATTATAGGCTTTTTGTTATTGTCATTTGACGGTTTCTTCTTGGTCTGAGCCATAGCTCGTTTCAGAAAATCTTTTGTCTATTATCGGGGTTAGTACTTGTACGATTACTTGTTGGATTATTCTGTCCATTACTGTTGGTATTCCGAGTTTTCGTTTTCCTCCGTTTGGTTTTGGAATTTCTACTCGGACTACTGGTAGTGGTTTGTAGCGTCTTTTCGATAATTTCTTGTCTTATCCTTGCCCAGTTATTTTTGATGTATTCATCTATTTCTTCTACACTTATGCCATCTATGCCAGACGCTCCTTTGTTGGATATGACTTTTAGTTTGGCTTGGTGCATGTTTTCTGGGTTTAGGATTTTATTTATTATTTTATCTTCCATGTGTGTGCACTTGCTCCTTTCCGCTTACATAACTTTTTCTTATGTGTGAGATTTTGATTTCATTTACGTTTTTTCTACTTTCTCTGTCAGATTTGTTATGCAACATACATTTTGCTTATGCTCTTAAATTGTTCGGTCCTTCGGTGTTTCCACCTACTATGACTTCTGCTGACTTCTCATAGTTCGTTGTTACTACTGTGTAGTCTATAAGACCTCACGGTATAAGTCCTAATACTTTCATCGTTTACTTGCAGAATTTACACTTTGGGTTACGGTTACCTTTTGGGTCTTTTCTATCTTAGGCTAGCTTGCCACCTGTTACGCTTTGTATTCTGTTCCTGTTCGTCAAGCCACGATTTCGCTACCCGTTCTTCTCTCCTAGGTGTCACCATCTAAAACTTCGGGGTCGCTATTAGATTCGTTGGTAACTACGCTCTGTAGGGATTTTCACCCCAGCATTAGAACATGCCCGTCATACATAAAAAACGCCAAGGGAAATGAACTGACCCCCAAAAGTTAGACCTAAAAACTAACTAACGGAGGTCAGTTTTTTAATGGCAAAATATAGCACAGAATTCAAAATGAAAGTAGTAAAAGAATATTTAGAATCAAACATCTCATATAAATCTTTATCAGACAAATATTGCATACCATCAGAAAGCGTAGTGAAAAGCTGGGTAAATGCATACAAATCACAAGGCTATGAAGGACTAAAAGTAAAAAGAAAAAATACACAATATACTTTGGAATTCAAGTTAAATGTAGTAAACTTGTACTTAACAGGAGAAATGTCCTATCAAAGCCTAGCAAACAATCTTAAAATCAATAATCCATCAATAATCACCCGATGGGTCAATGAATATAGAGAAAAAGGAATTGAAGGACTTAGATCTAAAAAGAGAGGAAGACCTTCAAAAATGCCAAAATCCCCAAAGAGATCAAAAGACACTAAAATAGAATCATCAGCAAACATAACTAATTTAGAAAATGAATCATTAACACAAGCACAACTAAAAGAAAAGATAAAGAAATTAGAAGAAGAAAACTATTGGCTTCAATTAGAAAATGATGCAATAAAAAAAAAGATAGAATTGTCTCAAATGACAGATACAGAAATAAGACAATTGCTGAAACAATCAAAGTCTTAAGAGATAAATACAAACTAAAAGACTTGTTAAAATACTTTAACATTGCCAAATCAACATACATGTATTGGCAAAAACGCTTAAATAAACCAAATAAAGATCTAGAATTAGAAAAGAAAATACTTAAAATAAGAAAAGACAATCCAAACTACGGCTACAGAAGAATAACAGCAATGTTAAAAAGATCAGGACTGATAATAAACAAAAAGAAAGTACAACGATTAGTTCAAAAGTTAAAACTTCAAGTAAAAAGCTATTCAAGAAAAACAAGAAAATACTCATCCTACAAAGGACAGGTAGGAAAAATATCAGACAACAAAATAAAAAGAAACTTTAAAGTGGAAACACCATACACACAAATAACAACAGACACAACAGAATTTAAGTATTTAGAAAAAGATAAAACAGGAACATATCAAATAAAGAAACTCTATCTAAACCCATACCTAGATATGTACAACAGTGAAATACTTAGCTATGAAATATCAAAACACCCAACAATAGAACCAATCTTAAAAGCCTTAGACAAAGCAATAGAGGTAACTAATAAAAATAAAGAAAAAAGAATATTCCACTCTGATCAAGGCTGGGCATACCAAGTAAAGCAATACACATCAAAACTAGAAGAAAATGACATCACTCAATCCATGTCAAGAAAAGGAAATTGCTTAGACAACTCACCAATGGAAAATTTCTTTGGGATATTAAAACAAGAAATATATTACGGAAATAAATTCTATTCATACGAGCACTTAAAACAAACAATTGAAGATTTCATAAAATATTACAACGAAGAAAGAATAAAAGAAAAATTAGGATACTTATCACCAATAGAATACAGAAAGAAGAATGCAGCATAAAAATTTCCTACCCCTAGGGGTAGGATAGGACAAAGAAATACCAGGGCTAGTTTAATTCTAACTCTGGTATTAGGTCCAACTTTATGGGGTCATCTTATATTATTTAGATATACCATCTAAAGTCTATTTTTATGCAAAGAAAAACCCCTCAATCCGGATTTCGGATTTTGGGGTTGGTTTATAAAGTTTGTTTTTGTTTTTTACTATATGCTTGGCTAATTAATAATCCTATAAATTAGGAAAGTTTATCAGTTTTTTCTTAGATGAGATTAAGTTTTCAAAATATCCCTTCAAATCGCCATCAAGTGTATCTCTATCTATGAGCAAGACTCCTGATTGTTGGCATCTATTTCTTAACCTATCTAATTCATTTCCATTATACTTATAAGAATTTATTATGATTGGGACTGTATCTATACCGAATTTTGTGGCGTGGTAGCCTATTTCATATATAAATTCATTTCTAAGTCTTGATTGCTTGCAGGAAATCAAATATGTTGTAAGACCCTTGATGCAAACTATGTCTATTTCATTTTTGATAAGCTCGCTATCCTTATCAATGTCATCATCAGCCTTCCAATCAATTTCTATATTTAGTCCGACATTGTCAAAAATATCCTGAAACCTAGCAATTTTGAAAAAAGCATAGGTTTCAAGGGCGTTGCCCTCCCTGGTGAAAAAGTCCCTAAAGGCCCTAGATCCATAAGAGAAATTTAATCCTACCGAATTTTTATTCTCATAATAGTTAGCATAGGATTGTTTGTCATCATCCAATACATTGAAAATTTGAGTATCCTGATTTTTGCTAAATACATTATATGATTTCATAAAACCGTTAAGCTCATCTAAATAATCTTCAAACTCATTTTTGCCATATTCAGATGCTTCTCGATCGGGTAAAATATCAGGTGCAAATACATAATTATCACAGTCCAAGGATGAACTAATTAAATAATAGTAATCCTTGAATTGAACCTTATTACTGTCAACAGTGTCAATCTTATAATTTTGCTTGACAAAGTCTACTTTTTCCACCCTATTTTTTATACAGCGGGATACAAATCTTTTTAGAGCCTTTAAGTAATTTTCATCATGAGATTTCACTTCCAAATACCCTTGGTTTTTAGGAAAACTATAGGAGCTTATAAAGCCGTTCTCTTTTAAAGCATCCAAGGCCTTAAGGATTGGTCTAAAGGCGTCTCTATTTACTTTGGTGATTTTTTCACCTACTTTTTCCGTATGTTCACTTCCTGATTTTTTGACATTATTTAAGGAGAAGATATAGGATTTTTGTCCCTTATTTAGGGTGTAGATGAATTTTCTGTAATCCCTGCTACCTAAGTTTTCATAGGCAAACCACAAGCTATCTGAGTAAATATCCAAATCCAAGAAGCTATTTATCTTATCCTCTGTATCTAGCCTAGCGTTATTTAGGTAGAAAGTCTCTTCTATACTTAAAGTTGGCCTTATGAGATTGTAGTCAAGACCTTCGTAGTCACCATCCCAATTATTATTGCCTTCGTAGATGACATATGAAACTGGCCTTGCCATATCAAGAAAAGATGTAAACCTGGCCTGCTTTACGGTGTTGCCTGTAAAATCAAAGATGATATTTTTATCAGAATGACTTTCCACTTCAAACTTAACCTGGTTTTGGTCTATGATCCTTATGGATGTTGACCTTAAATTTCTCTTATCACGGAGAAAGCTCTTGATTGTCTCAAACTTATGGGCAAGATTTTCTTCTGGATCTTTTATAAAAACAACTTGGGCTGGCCTAAATTTTAAAACAGCTGCTATGTTTTTCCAAAGGCTGCCTTCATCAGATACAAATGGTTTATAAAGTATATCTACAGGCCCATAAACTATCTGGCCTATGGCGTCCACTATATCATAATCTATGAGCCTGTAATTCTTGTGGTTTTTGTGGGAAATTATAATTTTTACCCTATCTTCTATGGACTCATAGATATCATTGACATCAGGAGATATTTGATGCCTGCCCCTCCACAATAAGTCTTTTATCCTCCTATCGATAAATTTATAGATAGCCTGGCTATCCTTATCTCCCTTTTTGATATTTTCTATAATATTGGCTAGCTTTTGCATATAGGATTTTAAACTAGTATTCACAGGGTCTAAAGGATAGTCGTAGTCTCTTGCTAAAAATTTGAGATCGTAAGCTAGGCTTTGCTCGGAAGTTTTTATGCTTGCTTCTTGGGCCTTGCTTATATTTTCTGAAATCCTATCTATCTCGTCTATTTCATCACTGTTTATCCTTTTTAAGTGGTAGTTGCTTATGAGAGGGTGGAAAGGGTAAGGCTTCGCTTTTTTATCTCGGTGGTCATTGTTATTTTTGTAGGCATAGGAGAAAAATTCATCATCGCTAGGTTTTTCATAGCCTTCTATTATCATAAACTTATTCCAAGAATGGTGCTCCATATAGGCCATCTTATCCCTAATTGTAGGACCTTGCGGATTATCAGGATCAAGTGGAGTTTCATTTTTGATTAACTTTGAAAATTCCCTATAAGGCCTTAGGCTATTATGGATGCCGCAATCATAGAGCTTGTATTTGATAGAAAGGGCAGACCTTAAGGATGATTTGGCATTGTATAGGTCATCTGATTTTATAAAATTGTCGAATAATTCGTCCCTGTCAATCCTTTCCCTGCTTGAAAGTTCATAAAAACTATGGACTCCAAAGGCTTCTTCAAGGATCCTGCCTTCAAATTTACCCCTTTCATCGGTTGCCATTTTAATTTGGTCATAATAGATTAGGCTAGTTGCCTTTGCATTTTCATCTGCCCTATCCTTGCCCAGGTCAAAAGACCTTACGATAATGACTCTCTTCTTGTCATCATCTTTAGCCTTATCAAAAATTCTCTTGCCAAGGTCTTCTTCCTTGGTATTTTTATTTTCTAAAATTAGGATATAGGTATTTTTCTCTATATCATCTAAGAGGTCGAAATTTTCTAGACCTACAAAGTCTATCCCGGCATAGGCTTCGTCTGTTATAGACTCATCTATCTTGTCATAAACCAGTTGGCCATCTATCTTTATCTGGCAGGTCCTCTTTAAAAGAGGGGCCCTTTCTAGAAGATAATCATGAAATTCACTAGAATTCCTATAATAAAAAGTGAAATTCAACTTGACTCCATCTATCAAAAGTGGGGCGAAAATCAAATCGAAATAGAGTTTTGCATCTTCATTATCAGCAAATATCCCTACATTTAAATTAGAATCCTCGTCTATATAATCATAAAGAGGGTGTTTATCCAAAATATGGGCAGCTCCAACAAGGTCAAGAAGTGGCTGTCTCATCTTTTTTTCGATAGCTTTTTTTGCCCTTGCCAAATCTTCTATAATCCTGTTATCGCTTATAAACCTGTCATAGATTTTCACACATTCTACAACTAGGTCTATTAGGATTTTACTTACCTCCTCGTCTACAAAAATCTTATTTTTTATTTTATTAAGCTCACCAGCAAGGAGGTCCCTTATCAGGTCCTCGTCTTCTAAGATCTTATCTTCTAAGTATTTGCCAGTTATCAGATAAAATAAGTTTGACCCAAACATAAAGGTATCTATGCTAGGACTTATCAAAAATGACCTTACAGTCTCCATGTCTGTTGTGGTTTTAAGCTCTGGTGCTAGGAAAGATTTTTGACTTGGCCCATAAATTTCCCTTACCTGGCCTTTTTTATTTAAATCTATACAAGCATCAAAATCAAAAAGCCTTACTTTCCTGCTTTCATAATCATATAAGATATTGTTTGGGCATAGGTCCATGTAGACAATATTTTGATCATGGATGTTTTTTAAAATCTTTGCTAGGCTTAGCATAACTTCCACTATCCTAAAGATGTCCAAAGACTTGAAATTATCGAGACTCCTGGCATTGTTTGTTTCATAAAAGGCCAGACTCTTTCCCTCGTAGTTTGCAAGATAAAGTGGTTCTACCATATCATCCCCAAGGATGGAAAAGAGTTTTTTATTCTTATCAAAGTCATCTTTAAATTTTTGCTTTTCTTCATTGTCAACAAAATAGCTTGGATTGTTCTTACGATAGTAATCCACCAATATATTTTCTATATCATTACTATTTTCGCTCTTCTTTGTGTTATTATTTTCCTGGGTCTTAAGCTCTTTTATAATCATGGTTTTTGTTGTGGCCTTATCAAGATTAACCCTTGCTTGATAAACCCTAACACTCCTGCCCTCGCCGATTATCTTAGGATCTAGAACTTCAATATCATAAAAGGTATTATTCATCCCCTCTATTTTTACAGAAAATTTTTCTGCTAATCTTTGGTCTGTTTTATTCATTAACTTTTCCTTTTTTATCATTTTCTTTTTTTGCCATTTCAATCAAATCATACAAGCCCCAAACCTGCCTGTAGGTTTCCAAAGCTTCATTTGTGCAGGCTATCCTTGCCAAAAGATCTTCATAAGAGTTTGAAAGATTATATTCATACATGCCTACTTTTTTAAGTTCATAGTTCATAAACCTAATATAGGAAGCCTTTCTTGCATGGGCTGGCACTTTTCGGATTTTTTCTTCATCTGTGAAATTAGAATATCTTTCTTCTGCCTCCAATATAGATTCTAAAAACAAAATGTTTATAAACTTAATCCTATCAGGGCTAAGCGAACCCTTATTTGACCCTAGCTTGCTAAGGTAGGTTGGGTTTATCTTGTTGCCCTTAAGCATCTGATAAAAGTCTTTGTATTTTTGAGCTCCTAGGTCAAGTTTTTCTAAATATTTAGGATTAAAGGCTGTCAGAGCTTTCCTGTTATATAGGTAGGATAACATATTTTCCTTATAAGATGTTTTAATATCAAAGGATACGAATTCTATCCTAGCTATGTCCTTATTATCTGGCAAGAAATTAAATTTCGCCTTGTTTTTATGGTATATATTTTCCAGCTTGGCCTTTTTTTCTGGCCCATAGGCTGTAATTTCTAGGTAGTTTAGCCTTGGCAGTTCATCTAAAACCATAAATTCTTGGTTGCCGTAGTAAATTGTATCACCAAATTCAATAGGTTCCTCTGAAGCTTTAAGCTTACAATTTATAAATGCTTCATAGTAATTTTTACCATAGTGATTTATATTATCCTCATCTAGACCGTAATAAATTGGATCTATGAGCTCTTCATCTACACTACCATCTTCCTTGTGATATATAAATTTGTTTTCTGGATTTTTTTCAAAAAGAACTTCACTATTGACTCTGATATCCATTTGCAAATAGTCCTCTGCCTCTATTTGATAGTCCTTATCTGCTTTTATTGTAAAATCGCCCAGAGAATCCTTGTCGTCTGCCCTATTGGTTTTTAAAGCTTGACCAAAAAATTCGTCTCCCTTTTTAATCTTGACCCTTTTTCCTACTTTTGGATAAATCCTTATCTTGTATTCTTCCTTGTATTCGATATCATCTCCCCTAAAGATAAGTGCATCGTCTTTTACTAAGGAGTAGTCGCTTTTTGGATTGCTATCGTCTAGGTCAAAATCTTCAAACTTATCCTTAGAGCTTATTATGTCGTAAGCTAGTTTGCTTTCTACATTTTTATAAGAGTTCATAAATCTTTCTTCTATGGTTCTCTGTCTGACTTTGTTTTGACTTACATATTTATAGGCTCCTAAGACTTTTTCTATATTTAGAAAGTCATCGTCCCTAGATTTTTCTATAAATTCCCTAAATATATCCAGAATTTCTTGGGTTTTTTCCTTATCTACCAAATCCTGGCTTAAAATCGGTTGGGCTTCTACACTAGTATATATTTCTTTTAGTTTGAAATATTCATCGACCCTACCATCGTAGAATTTTTTGCAGATATAGATTAAAAATTCTTCTTCGTCCCAAAAATCGAGTCCTTCCTCTCCCAAAACTTTTTTAAGAAAAACATTAGTAGTATCTAGGTCCATATTTAGACCAAAGGATAAGACGAGCATCTTTTTTCTTTGAAGATTTGTTGAGATTAGGATATCTTTTTTGATGCCAGATCTGACATAGGCACTAGCCTTTATTGATTTTAGCTGGTCATTCTTCTTAGTCTTGGCAAAGTCTAGCCTATCAAAATTGTCCTGGTCCTTACTAGAAAGTCCATTTTCACAAAAATCTTCATAAACATAGCCAGCTAAATCTTCTAGCAAATCATTTTTTTCGCTATTTTCTATAGCAGAAAAAACCTCGCTGGCCTTTGCCTCTATATCCTTCTTATCAATTCCTAACTTATCTTGATACTTCCACATTAAGTAGTTTATTATATACTTATAAAATGGAGGTTTGCTTTTGATTTCTATCTGCCTTTGGTCTTCATAAGGGAGGAGAAGATTGGAAAACGAATCCTCAATTTCAAATATTTCATTGGTAAATTTATTTATCCAATCTTCATTATCCTTATTTACCAAGGCTGTGTAGCCAAAGGAATACATCATATTATGGCTTTTATCTCTAGGTGTTTGATCCATATCTACTCCTTATAATATAAGTTTTTGCCTTCACTTGCTTATATTATATGATAAAAGCGAATAAATTGGAATCCTTTTCTTTTAAGTAATCTCCTTATAATCTAGATCCTTGTACTCGCTTTTGATCTGATCTATCTCCTTGTCGAAATATTCCAAAAGCCTAGTAGTAGTATCTGGATCATTGCAAGCTAAGGCTAGCCTATTCTTACAATAGTCTAGGAGGGTCAAATCATATGACATAATATCAGAAAGGGCTTCCTCATATTTATCACCTAATTTTTCCTCTAAACCATCATAGATTTCTGAGTTTATATTAAACTTATCCATGTAATCTTCCATGGTGTTTTCTTGGCTAGACAGATGACCTATCTGATCATCGAAGTAATCATTATCATAATTTACAAAGTATGATAAGATTGAAGTCACGATAGGCATGATGCTTACAAAGTCGCTTCCTGCCTTTTGTAGAGGACTTATCTCTAGGTCACTTCGCTTTATGGCTTCTAGGCCAAGGGCCCCAGTATTGGCAAAATCATTGTAGATATTTGCCTTCCTGAGCTTGATGACGGCGTATAAGGATAGGCCAAAGGCTGCTGAGAGAAGTATGAACTTGAAAGGATTAAATTCTCCCCTTGACTTCATCCCGGCTATGAGACTAGGCGAAAGGTCTAGACCAAGTACAGCCACCGCTGACAAGATTGCAGTGACTATCATATTTTGGGTAAATACACTGTCTATAGGTCCGTAGACTGCGGCGAAGTCTGCTACCATACATGCTGCGACAACAAAACCTGCTGTCCAATTTTTAAATACGGGTGTAGGCATCTTCCTGTTTTTTCTATTAGAATCGAGTTGTTTTGTGAATTTTTCAAATAATTTTAACATATATATCTCTCCTAGGATTTTTATTTTGATTTTTCTTGCAACATTCCACCTATTAGCAACTTATTTTTCCTATCTATATTTACCATAAACTTTGTAAATAAAAGATTTTTGAAAACTAGTTTTATTAACTGCCATAAGATCCTCCATTAGCTTATTTACCAAACCATGACTTAAACCATGCCTTGATCTTGGTAAAGAATGACTCGGTTTTTTTGTTCTGTAAGGTCAGGATTTCTATGGCTATTTGATCTAGCTCTTCCTGGCACCTTTCTATAGCTCTGTCATTCTTTATATTAGTCTTCTTAAGGGTTAAGGCCATGTCAGACTTTTGTTTGTTTAGGTACTTTATATTTTCATCTATAAAGTCCCTGATTTCTCCCAATAAGAAGTCTGCTTCAGAGTCTTTATCAAGAGTATTATCCTGGTTTAAAAACTCATTTATCTTTGGTAAGAGGGCTGCCTTTGCATCTTCCCTACTCGGATAGGAAAAATTTATATCCAAGCTGTAATCATCTAGCAAGTCCTCGTTAAATTGGTTGGTCCTAAGGTCTTTTTTAGCCATCTATTTCCTCCTCTAAATATTTACCAGAATAATTTCTTCTGATATCTTCAAATACCTTTTTGATATTTACTTGGTATTCATCCTCGTAAATTTTTTTCTTATTTGCCAGGTAGGCTCCTTGAAGGTAGGCTGACATATTTTCTTCAAAAAGATACTTTGCTGCCATTATATTTAAGTGAAAGTTTTGGACAATCACATTTGTATGGGAATCTATAGTCAAGATTTCCCTTTTGACATCGTAATATCTTTTGAGTCCTTCCTTGTTATCCAGGATCCTAGCTTGGTTTTTCCTCCTGGCTGTGGTGGGGAGGTTTTTTGTATAAACCCTATCAAAATTCACCCTAAGGTCATCAAGCAGGCTCTTATAACCAAATCTATCCTTGCTTTGACTCATATAATACTCATTGTATTTGAGGTAAAAGTTGGCTAGGTTATTTTCCAGCTTGAAATATTCCCTTTCGATGAAGTTTGAGCTTAATTGACCATCCTTATCTAGGATAATCATATTATTCTTCTCATCAATAAAGCCTTTTTTCATCAAACGCCATTTGGATTTGACTAATCTTTTCTTGATGATTTTCTTATCAGCCTTGTTGGTCTCAACCAGACCTGTATATACCCTTATCATCTTATCTCCTTTTTCCAAGCAAGTCCTTGGCTACTTGGCTATTTAAAGACATGACTATAACAGTCCTATTTTTAACTGCCAAAGCTTCATCCTGGCTTCCATCTTCCTTTAGGTCATTTTGGTAGAATGGATTTTCAAAACCTAGGCCCAAAAGCCCAATCCTGTCCCTTTCTATTCCCATCTTGACCAAGAGGGTTTTTATAGTCTCACATCTTTTGAAGGATAGGTCTTCGCAAGATTTTTGACTACCATATTTGGCTGTGGTACCTGCTAAGAGGATTTTTTCATGAGAATTCTCATTCATAAAATCCACTATGGGTTTTAGCCTGGCTTCCACATCCTTTTTGTCAGTCAAAAGCTCGGCGCTATCTGACTTGAACTCAATCTTTTCCTGGCCAAAGACCATAGGCTCGTCTAAAGAAGCTATGACGCTTTCTTCTAGCTTACAGTCTACTGGGCTTACTGGAGGATAATCAGACCTATCATCCTCAACATCCTCTATGCTTTCCCTGGCTATATGGACACTTTTTGCCCCAGCTTCCTTGAGTATAGCTGTCCAGAGTTCTTCTAGGACATACTTATATTCACTAGAAGGCTCTATCTGAGGGTCAGTAGTTTGGCCCATTCCATACCAGGAAACATCTACTCCCTCTAGATTTGGGATGGCCTTTTTGCTTTGAAGTGCCCTTATGATATCATCTATCCTAAGGCTTGCCACATCAGCTGACCTAAAGTCTAGTAGACCTGTGGTTGATAAGCCACTATCCATTATGACCAGACTTTTGATCCCAGCCTTATCAGCAAGATTATCTGCTGATATATTTATGGCCTTTAGAATATCACACTCAGGTGCCTGAGGTCTTAATTCTTTAATAAAGCCATTAATCTCCTCAAACTGGGTATTGAGAATAGACTGCTTCTTTGATGGAGTAAGCATGGCATCAGGTTTTGGACTGTCAACGCTTTTTACAAGCTTTGGTGACCCATCAATAAGGATTAGGCCCAAATTGCCCTGACTTTTTAAGGCTCCCTTGATTTCCTCTTCTGCTTTCTTTAGGTCAGGAGACTTGGAGTTATTCCTTATGCCCAAAAGAATTTGGACATTTTCCTTTTCTGCTTCTTGACCTCCAACTATTCCGCAAGCAGAAACGAAGATCAATACCATAACAAGTGCTAGATTAACTAATATTTTTTTCATATTTATTCCTCCTAATGAATAAAATATTTTTTCTATTAAGATAAGTATGAAAATCCCTTATCTCTTCTACAATCCAATCATAAGCCATATTTGAGGGAGATTTTTCCCATCTTCCCAAATTCTTTGACTAAGATTTTTATAGCAAAGATAAGTCTGAACTAGCCCTTATCTTTTCTATAATCTAATCATAAGCCATATTTGGGGGAGATTTTTCTCGTATTCCCAAATTTTTAATCAAAATCTAGGCTGGCTACTATATCTAGCAAGGAGGCATCAGATTCCTTGATGTCATTTACCTGGCCGAGATTTAATTGCTTGTTGTAATGATAGTTATATTTTCCTATCAAGCTTGGTTTTTCTATAACATAGGATTCTAAGCCTGTTTTATTGGCAAGCTTAGCCCAATCGATATAGAGCCTGATTTTCTCATCAAGCTTGCTCCTAAGCTGACCTAGGAGGTATTGGTCGTTCTCCATCATGAAATAAACAAACTTATTAGTGTCTGTTATAAGATTTTCATTAGTTTTGTTGGATCTTTTTAGGTAAGATAAATATTCTCCCTTTTTTCTTACGAACCTAGATTCTTTTAGGTAGTCAGGGCAAATATTTATATTATTTTCATAGTCTATCAGGCTATTGTTCAAACTGATATCGCTATAATATCTAGTATTTATCTCTAGACTACGGGCCAAAATCTGATAGTTAAGCTTATATAGGTCGGAAGCCCTACCATTATAAAACTTGTTAATCCTATCTATATATTTAGAATTGACCTTGCCATCCCTGATACAAACAAGTTTAAAAATCTTGTCAAACTTAGCCTTGAGGAAGATGAAAAACTTGTTATAAGTAAAAGGAATTTTCAAAGTGCGTTTTTTCGCCTTTTCTATATAATCTTTTGGCAAGCCAGTTTCTTGGCTTATCTTGTCTTTTTGGGCCTTTCTTTTAGCCTTGCCATCGCCAAATTTTCTGCCCCTCCATTTAAATGATGATTGTAGTGGTAAAGTTATGTTCATAAATTCACTCCTTAGTAAAGAATTTCATAAGTTTTTTCAAAAACTTCTTTGTCAACAAAATTGAAGTCATACTTGCAAGGCCCCTTCATATCCTCAGAATAAATCAAAAGATAGTCATCCTTTCTCCCATAAACTATGCCAGAGCTTACCCTTGCCATATAATATCGGTCAGGATCTCCTAATAGTTTCAACAAGCCCTTATCAAACAGATAAGAAATTATTTCCCCATCCAAGTCATCTGCTCTAAAAGCTTTGCGGATCTTGCTGGCTTCTAAGTATATATTAGCAGAAATTATTTTATGATTTTTTTCAAAATCCCAGGCCTTAACTGGATATATATCCTCCTGCTTATCTATCTTTATAAAGTCACCAATTTCAGCTTTTTGACCCCTACCTTTCCTAGTCTCCTTGCTAAAAACCTCATAGGATTCCTTATTTTTTCTAAGCTTACCTAGATCTATAAAATAATCTTCTAAGGGATTTTCACTTCCAAATTTAAAGGCCATAACTAGGCCTGGTTTCTTTCTAACTTTAATCATTTTTACCTCCTAAAAATTGATTTTATTATTCCCCAAATGCTCGCTAGGATTACGATAAATAGGGTAATATTCATAAAGATTCGCCAAATAAAGCTAATAAGGCCATCAATAAAGGCCCTTATATCTGCCCACCTATAGATGAGACTAGCTAGGATTAGTAAGACTCCCAGGTAGAAAAATACCTTGCTATAGCGTGATAAATAGTATTTAAATTCATTCATCCTTATCCCTCCTTGAGAATATATACATGAAAAATAGGGTATTTAGATTTCCCAAAAATATTTTCCTGATAAGGCCTAGGATAATAAATAAGATTAGGATAAAGAAAATTCCCAGTCTCAAGATTTTCCCCACTATAAATTTACTTATGGCATCGAAATTTTTGACCACAAGGTAGATTAATCCCAGGCTTAGGCAAGGAAAAATATATTTCCAAGGCAAGGGCCTTGATTTTTTTACCTTTTTTTCCTTGACTCCTACCTTGATTTCTTTTTTAACAGGTAGAGTTTTTAGGTCTTGACCTTCATAAAATCCATCTATTTTCATCCTTTTCAATACTCCTCCTAGGGGCCAAGCCATCAAGGCTTGACAAAAATATTACTGGCGTCCTTTCAAACTTGATGGCTGCCTGGCCAGATCCAGCTTCCGCCATTTGCAAGTCATCCGAGCTTATCCTCAGGATCTTTTTTTCCGTCATAGAATAGTTGTTGGAATTTCCCCTTTGGAAAAACATTCCCTTTGATTTGCTCCTTGACTCAAGGGCTGAAAAATGAGTATATTCTCCAAAGATAGATGTAATATTCTCATCAACTTCTGCCGAGGTGTGGGGAAGGATAATCATATTGGAAAAATCTCCAAGCTGACCCTTATCCCCCATAAAGATATTGAGGGCATTTTTGCTTGAAACTATGACCTGGACCCCATCATCAAGCTTGAGTTTTTTTATCAAATCTAAAAGCCTATCCTCTTTTGCAAAGTCCATATCATCTATGACCAGCCTTAGCCTGTCTTCCTTGGATATTTTTTCTATGAGATAGGTCAGATATAATTTTAGGATGTCAGGCCTGTAGGAATTCATATCAAAAACCTTTACCATATCCCTATAGGTCGGATTGGTATAGGAAATATAGGAGTCCTTATCCTTAGTCCTTAGGTTTTTGAAGACTTCTTCTAATAGCTCTGCCAAAAGCCTGATTGGCCTTGCCGCCCTCGAATTTTCCTCCAAGTCATAAACTATATCCCTAGCTAGATCCATATTTTCCGCAAGGCTTGCCAAATCTCTTGGATTTTTTTGGCTAAGGTCTAGAAAATCGTCCAGGCTTGTGGATCCTTTCTCATAAAACAAAAGGCTAACTAAGGCTGATAGGTAGTTCCTATAGTCTATCTCGTCAATTTTTTCTAGGGCGAAGATATCCTTGATTAGGTCTACAAATTCAAACTTATTGAAATCTGTAAAGACACCATAGTTTTTCTTTGAAAAACCACTTATGATAAGGCCATCCCTGCCTATATTTTCCTTTGAGGAAAGATATCCAACTAGGGCCTTGTTTTTGGTTAAAACCAGGCTCTGGCAAGGGTCTATGTAGGAATAATAATAAATAAGCTTAGCTACAATATTATTCCTAATATTTGCATCAGCCCCGCTTATCAAAATATCCGCCTTCATATGGCTTGCCAATTCTTCAAGGTCAAAGTCCCTATAGGAAACATTCCTAAGTTCGTTTAGCCTATCGCATTCTCTTTCTATACTTGCCTTATAAAACATCTAGTCCTCCTTATAAAGCCTAAACTTGTATCTTATTGGATCTGTGCCTGCAACTTTCACAAAGGCCTGGCCCATTTCCAAATTCATTTGGTCCCAATCTTCTACCACATAGCCCTCCCTTTGGGCATTGGCATGTCCATTGCCTGGTGAAAAGCTATAGTCAAGGTAGGCTAGGCCAAAATATTTGCTCACAAAATCCCTACTGACCGCATCCGATAAGTAGAAGGCAACTATGTTCATAAAGTTTGAAATTATGACATTGCCCAAATGGCTCCCGTAGGTGTCATAGATTAGGTCCACGCTCTGGATGCCAGCTATTAGCCTAAGGCCTCTCGACCTACCAAAGGTAAGGCCGTCGCTTAGATAAGATAGCTTTGGCAAAAGGGATATCTCATCAAGGATAAGGTAGACCCTATTTCTGAAATCTTCCCTCCCACTCATGGAAAATTTGAGGAGGAGGTCGACAATGACCTTATAGATTGGGGCCTGGGCCTTGGATGCGCTTATGTCATAGTCAATAAAAACCACATCATAGGCTTGGTTTTTAACCAGTTTTCTTATAGAAAATTGATTTTCCCAATCCTGGCAGTCTTCATAACCGCCAAAAACTCCTACCAAGAGGTCTGCCGCCATCTCCTTTATAAAGGAAAGGACTCCCTGACTTTGGCCATCGGCAGAATTGATATATTCTATGGCTCCTTTAAAATCTGGATTTTCCTTGCTGGCCAAAATCCCTAGTAGGTCTTCTTTTGAAGCTGTTTTTAGGAAATTTGCCAGAAAATAATTATTTAGCATAGAAGTGTTGCCCATATTCTTCGCCTGACGGAGAAAATATAAAATTACCTTTGAGGTGATATCACTTGCTGCATTGTGGAAAAATGGCTGGTGGTCAGATTCCTTGTCAGCAAAGAGCATCTTGGCTATTTCCCTGGCAAATATTTCGTTTTTCTTGTCATAGTAGACTGTGTTTTGGTCAAAATCCATGATTTCCCCAAAGATATTCCAGCAGGCTGACTTTGGGTATTGGTTAGAAATTACAAGTTTCTTGCAAGGCCTATGACCAAATTCCCTGTAGAAATCTCCCTTAGAATCAAAGATAAAAAGAGAGTCTTGGGCAGATTTTTTCCTCAAAAGCTCATCGATTAGGATGTTGATGGCATTGGTCTTGCCTGTGCCAGGAGAGCCCAAAAACATCAGGTGTTTGGAAATCTGATCAAAGGTCAAACCAAACTCACCAGCTCCCAAGGATAGGTCCAAGTCAAAGACTTGGTTTTTCTCAAAATTGTCCTTAATTTCCTTGCCACAAATTATAGTTTTTCTCATAATGATAACCCCCATTTTATATCTTTATTTACTTCGATATTATCTTCTAACTTGTTTTCATTCCTATTTGAAAGCTCTAGAGTCTTCAAACTAGAATCTAGGACGTCCCTTTCTAGGGGCGAGTCGGGAATTTTGTTTACATTCCCAGCCCTTATGAATTCCAGGCTTTCCTTAATCACCTGGCTTGGATTTTCCACCCCATAGATAAGGCTAGCCCTATTTCTAATGACTTCTTGGCCGTTAATAGATCTGATTTTTTTGTAGGATTCTATTGATTCCCTATTTGCTGGGCTTTGTAGGTCTATCCTATCCTCAAATTCCTCAATCAGCCTACCAGTTTCCATCTCTGATTTGACATAGGCGTCATTTTCACAAGGCTGGAGCCTATAGACTAAGGGATTTGCCTCAGCTAAAATGTAAAGGCTTGAAATCCTATAAGGATAATCCTTAGCCATGGCTATCCCATCATTGACACTCATGTCCTCTAGAAACTGGCCATCTGTGTCGATTTTGTTTCTCATAACAAAATCTTGGTAAGCGTGTTGGTGCTCGTGGCAAATAGTTTCAAAAGCCTCGAAATTTGAATGTTTGATTTCGTTATTTTCCATCTGACCGGTGATGGTAAGGGTACTCCTAAAGTCATTTTCTACTTCCTTGATATTCATATGGATTTCTCCATTAAGGTAAGAGCCTCCGACTCCCTCATCCATCTCATCCAGGTGGAGGCTAGGATAAAAATCCATGCCCATCTTTTCCGTCCTGATATTGGCATATTCCTGAAGAAGGTCCTTCCTCTGGTCAAGATTAAGACCTATCCAATTCTCCCTTGCAAAAAGCCCCTTAAGCCTATCTATGTCCCAACCCTGGTAGATGGTTTTTGGTCTATTAAGATTCATTAGAGCCTCCTTAATTCAAGGTGGCCATAATGGTGGGAGGGGTCATTGGCATAGGTCGATAGGATATTAATAGCAAGGAGAAAATTCTCCCCTCCCCATTTTTTATACAAATCCAAGATAGAAACCCCATAGACCTCGACATCTGTAAGGGGCCTTCTATTTGACCATTGGTCAACATTTTCAAAAAGCTCTTCAGGCATATCTTTCATAAGCTCATTTTTAAGCTTATCCGCATAGGCTTCTGAATAAGAAAAATCCTCCACCAATCTCTTTGTGAAACTTTTTTCTAAGGCTAATTTATTATCCATCTTTACTCCTTTAAAATTATTTTAGACCATGGAAATTAATAATTTTTCCCATAAGCCTAGTTTATTTGCTCAAATATTTTCAACCTATCCTAATTATAAAGAATAAAATTTACTAATTTTTCCTAAAATCCTAGATTATTTTCTCTGATCTTTCTAAACTAAAGCTACTAATAAAAATGAATTTTAATAATTAAAAAAATCCCAGGGAATTTGATTTTCTCCACCTTTCTAACCCATATTTTTGAAGAAAATTTACATATATTTAAATCCCCCAGGATTCCCGCCTCCTTTCCTTCCCTAACTTTCTAATAAGATTATAAAGGACAAAAATCAACAATTTTTCCCATATTCCTAGGCACAAAAAAACTGCCACAAATAAGTAAGTATCAAGGTTAATACCTACTTATTTGTGGCAGTGTGTTGGGGTTTTATTTTTTTCAATCATAATTAGGAACATGGTCAGAGTTACTATAAGAGAAATATTAATCTATCCTTTATCTTTTTTCTTGTGAGCAATTCTTTCATAATATTTATCAAATCATTAAAATTCTGTACAAATAAGATATTAAAATTTAAATAGTGAGTTGCCTAGTCCAAATATTTCTTCTGATTTTTTCTTATAAAATTCAGCCTTACTGTGCTTTCCTATATACTCATAATAATCTGATAAGTTAAAATATACTGTAGTCAGATTTTAAGAACATCTCCATCAGGTGACTTACTATATAAATCTTCTAAAATTATCTTGGCTTCTAATAGATATTCTTCGGTCTTTCTCTCCTTGGAATTACTATATAGTGCACCTAAATTTCCATAAATGAATGCTAAATCTTTTTATAATCTAACTCATTGCTATCTTTAGCTAACAGCTTTCGATACTTAAGAGCCTTTTCCAAAAACGTCTCAACTTGACCAAATTTATTTTTCTTAAAGTATAATTCTGATAATAAACCACTAGAATTTACTATGATTTCTTTTTTGCTTGGGTAGTTTTCTTGTTTGAAGCTTTCTTCTAGGTAGGTTTTTATGTCTTTTTTGTTTTCTTCTATGTCTAAGTTTATTTCATGGATGTCATTTAGATAGGATTTTATGTCGGTTTCTGGTCTGGTGAGTATTAGGATTTTTATACATCTTGGGAGCCTATTTAGGTGGGTTTTTATTATGTCTAATAGTTTGTTTCTTTCTACTTTGCCTGCTTCGTCTAGGGCGTCTATTAGGATTATTTTGTTTTCCATGTCGCCGTCTATGCATATGGATAGGGGGCTTGCTATTAGGATTTCGAATTCTTCTGCTTCTGTGTAGTCTTCTCTTATGTGGATTTGTCCATCGTCTACTGGTTCTTCTAGGCCCATTTGGTTTATTTTTTTCTTGGTTATGGCTATGGATTCTAGCTGGTGGAGAAGTTTTCTTTGTTGTATTCGCAGAAGAAGCTTGCTGCTATATGGTAGTCGGTGTGGCATTTTTCTGCGGCGTAGTGGGATTTGCCTGTGGCTGGCTTACCATAGACTACTGCTATTTTTTTGCCGTTTTTTTCTTTTATCCATTCATTTACTTTTTGGTCTAGGTTGTCTCTTGGGGTGTATTTTTTTATGAGATAGGAGTCGGCTTTGGTGGATCCTATTTCTGGGATTCTTAGGGCGTGTCTTATGGTGTTGATTTGGCCTGAGAATTCTTTGTTGTCTTTGGATTCTATTGCTTTTATGATTGGTTGGATTTCTTTTTCTAACCATTGATCTAGGTCTTTTTCGTTTTCTTTATATTTTCCCCAGTCGCTTAGGTCTACCCATTGGCGTCTGGTTAGGCTTGATGGTATTTTGTCTAGGTCTTCTTTTTTTTCTAGGTAGATTGTGTAGATTCTGTTGCTTTTTATGGCGAGGGCTATGCCCATTTCTTCTGAGCAGACTCCGCCTTTTCTTAGGAAGTGTTCTGAAAGTCCTGCTATGACTGTTTGGCTTTCTCTTATGCCTTTGATTATGTTTTCTCTCCAGTCGTCTGTTCCTTTTATCTTTGTTTGGTCGAACCATACTTCATAGCCTTTGCTTTCTAGGTAAGCTACTATTTTTTTGAAGATTTCTGATTCGGTGCGGCCGTAGGAGATGAAGATTTTTATTTTTTCTTTGGTGGTGGTGGTCATTTTTTCTCCTTTTTATTTCTTATATTCTATTCTGATAAATTTTAACTTCTTTAAGCCTAACTTTGTGCTATTGTAAGGAAATTATCTGCCATGTTTATAATAAGTCTTCTAGGTTTTTTAAATGATAAATAAACCAAAACTAATTATCATTCAAGGGTTTTCTTTAATTCGTTTGATTTTTTATAATATTCTTCTGCCTCATCATGTCTTTGCAATTTATCATATAAGTCTCCTAGGTTGCTATAAACTTTTTCTAAATATTCAATATCACTTCTGGTACCGTCATTTTCTTTTAGATTTTCTAATAATCTTATCGCTTTTTTATAATAGATTTCTGACTCTTCATATCTTTGCATTGAGTTATATAAAGATCCTATGTTATTATAGGATTTTGATAATTCAAATTTATCATTTGGAGAATTGCGTAACTCTTTGATATTTTCTCTAAGAACTAATCCTTTTTTATGATAGACTTCTGATTCATCATACTCTTTCATTACTTTATATAAGAATCCTAAATTGCTATATGACCTTGCTAAATATGATATATTGCTTATAGAGTTGCTAGATTCTTTAAGGGCCTCTCTTAAACTTATAGCTTTTTTATAATAGATTTCTGATTCATCATATCTCTGTATTGATTCATATAAGAATCCTAAGTTGTTATAGGACCTTGCTAGGTCAGATACATAAGTTACTGAATTGTGAATTTTTTTAAGTTCTTCTCTTAGGTCGATTGCTTTTTTATGATAGATTTCAGACTCCCTGTATTTTTTCATTGAATTATATAGGCATCCTAGGTTGCTATAGGAGATTGCTAGGTCGGATATATCGTTTATAGAATTACGAGATTTTTTGATGTCTTCTCTTAGGTCGATTGCTTTTTTATTATAGATTTCAGACTCTATATACCTTCGCATTGAATTATATAAGTATCCTAGGTTGCTATAGGAGATTGCTAGGTTTGATATATCTGTAAGAGAGTTGCGTGATTCTTTGATATTTTCTCTAAGGTCTATCGCTTTTTTATAATATATTTCTGACTCTTCATATCTTTGCATTGATTCATATAAGTCTCCTAGGTTGTTATAGGACATTGCTAGGTCGGATATATCATTTAGAGAGTTGCGAGATTTTTTGATATTTTCTCTAAGATCTAGTGCTTTTTTATGATAGATTTCGGACTTTTTATAATTTTGCATTGATTCATATAAGCCTCCTAGGTTGTTATAGGACATTGCTAAGCGGGATATATCTGTCTGAGAATTACGAGATTCTTTGAGTTCTTCATATAATTCTATAGATTTTTTATAATAGATTTCTGATTCTTCATACCTTTGCATTGAATAATATAAATATCCTAAGTTGTTATAGGCCCCTGCTAGGTCGGATATATCTGTTAGTGAATTACGTGATTCTTTGAGATCTTCATATAGTTCTATCGCTTTTTTATGATAGATTTCTGCTTCTTCATACCTTTGCATTGATATACATAAGGAGCCTAGGTTGTTATAGGATATCGCTAGGTCGGACATATCCTTTAGAGAGTTGCGGGATTCTTTGAGTTTTTCTCTAAGATCTGTCGCTTTTTTATAATAGATTTCTGCTTCTTCATATTTTTGTATTGAATAATATAAATATCCTAAGTTGTTATAAGACCCTGCTAGGTCGGATATATCTGTTAGTGAATTACGTGATTCTTTGAGATCTTCATATAGTTCTATCGCTTTTTTATGATAGATTTCTGCTTCTTCATACCTTTGCATTGATTTATATAAGACTCCTAGGTTGCCATAGAACATTGCTAGCAATGATATATCATTTAGAGAGTTACGAGATTTCATTAAATTTTCTTCAATATTTATCGCTTTTTTATGATAGATTTCTGCTTCTTCATAATTTTGCATTGATTGATATAGAATCCCCAGATTATTAATAGACACTATAAGTAAATCATATACTGTATCATCTCTCATTGATGAAGGTTTATCTAATTTTTCTATAACCTCTTTAAGAAGTTCTATAGACTTTTCTTCTTTTCCAATTTCCTCTAAAATCTTACCGTATCCAATCACACATAGTGAATAATAAAATATATTCTCCTCATCATTCTTATATAGATCTATCATATCCTCATAGAGTTTTGTTGCGGATTCAATTCTATAATTTTCTCTCTCTTTATTTGCAAAATCCAACAATTTGTCCTTGGCTTCTTTGTTTTTTAGGAAATCCTTTAAGGCCTTGTTACCTCTTCGGTTTTTTAGGGCGTCTATTAGGTTTAGTTTTTCGTATCTTGTGAGACTGTCTATTTCTTTATCTAGGGTGTAGAGTTCTTCTATGCCTTTGTAGATGTAGGAGAGGCCATCTTCTTTGTAGACTTTGTAGTCTGATGCTTGGTCTGATTGGAGCCAGTCTGCCATGTATTTGTGGGCTATTTCTATTGTTTGATTGCCTTCTAAGTCGTCTTTTTTGCTTAGGTAGTTTTCTAGTTTTTTTATGAAGTCGTTTTTTTGGCTATGGTCCCATCCTAGGAGGTTGTTTAGTTCTTCTTTTGGTAGGGGCCTTGGGCTTGCTAGGATCATAGATATGGCTTTTCTGTCTTTTTCTTTGTAGGTCTCGTCTATTTTTTCTATTGGGTAGATTCGGCTGAACCAGTTTAGGAAGTAGCTTGATAGGCCTGTTGGGAGTTTGTCTAGGCTTTCTTTGTCCATGGTTTTTTCTAGGATTTCTTTGGCTACTAGTTCTGCGTAGAGGAAGGTGCCTTGACTTTTTTCTATTATTGTTTCTATGATTTCTTTTTTGTTTGGGTAGTTTTCTTTTTCGAATGTTTTTTCTAGGTAGGTTTTTATGTCTTTTTTGTTTTCTTCTATGTCTAAGTTTATTTCATGGATGTCATCTAGATAGGATTTTATGTCGGTTTCTGGTCTGGTGAGTATTAGGATTTTTATCCATCTTGGGAGCCTATTTAGGTGGTTTTTTATTATGTCTAATAGTTTGTTTCTTTCTACTTTGCCTGCTTCGTCTAGGGCGTCTATTAGGATTATTTTGTTTTCCATGTCGCCGTCTATGCATATGGATAGGGGGCTTGCTATTAGGATTTCGAATTCTTCTGCTTCTGTGTAGTCTTCTCTTATGTGGATTTGTCCATCGTCTACTGGTTCTTCTAGGCCCATTTGGTTTATTTTTTTCTTGGTTATGGCTATGGATTCTAGTTGGTGGAGTAGGGCTGTCCTGTAGTCTGGGATTTGGCAGGCTAGTTGGAAGGCTAGGTCTCTTATTAGGCTTTTGCTGGTGGAGAAGTTTTCTTTGTTGTATTCACAGAAGAAGCTTGCTGCTATATGGTAGTCGGTGTGGCATTTTTCTGCGGCGTAGTGGGATTTGCCTGTGGCTGGCTTACCATAGACTACTGTTATTTTTTTGCCGTTTTTTTCTTTTATCCATTCATTTACTTTTTGGTCTAGGTTGTCTCTTGGGGTGTATTTTTTTATGAGATAGGAGTCGGCTTTGGTGGATCCTATTTCTGGGATTCTTAGGGCGTGTCTTATGGTGTTGATTTGGCCTGAGAATTCTTTGTTGTCTTTGGATTCTATTGCTTTTATGATTGGTTGGATTTCTTTTTCTAACCATTTGTCTAGGTCTTTTTCGTTTTCTTTGTATTTTTCCCAGTCGCTTAGGTCTACCCATTGGCGTCTGGTTAGGCTTGATGGGATTTTGTCTAGGTCTTCTTTTTTTTCTAGGTAGATTGTGTAGATTCTGTTGCTTTTTATGGCGAGGGCTATGCCCATTTCTTCTGAGCAGACTCCGCCTTTTCTTAGGAAGTGTTCTGAAAGTCCTGCTATGACTGTTTGGCTTTCTCTTATGCCTTTGATTATGTTTTCTCTCCAGTCGTCTGTTCCTTTTATCTTTGTTTGGTCGAACCATACTTCATAGCCTTTGCTTTCTAGGTAAGCTACTATTTTTTTGAAGATTTCTGATTCGGTGCGGCCGTAGGAGATGAAGATTTTTATTTTTCCTTTGGTGGTTGTTGTCATTGTTTGCTCCTTTTTTTGTTAGCTTGATATTTTTGCTTTTATGCTGTGATAAGGAAATTATCTGCCATGTTTACAGTAAGTCTTCTAGTTTTTTTACATCTAAAATATTAAAATTTCCCTTGGCTTTGCTATTAGGATTTAATAAGTCTTCTGATTTTTTCTTGTAGTCTTCTGCTTTTTTATACTTTCCTCTAGATTCATAATATTCTGATACTCTCTCATATAATTCTATTAGATCTTCAAGAATTTCTCTATCAGGGGACTTCCTATATAAATCTTCTAAAATCATCTTGGCTTCTAATAGATATTCCTCGGTCTTTCTTCCCTTGGAATTACTATATAGTGCGCCTAAATTTTCATAGATGATTGCTAAATCTCTTTTTTCTTCTAACCCATTCCTTTTTTCAACTAAAAGCTTTTGATACTTAAGAATCTTTTCCATAAGCTTCCTTGCTTGACCAAGCTTATTTTTCTTAAAATATACTTCTGATAATACATTAATTGAACTCACTATGTTTTTTTTATCTTCATATGACTTAGTATTACTAGGAATATCTTCTAGCAGACTTATAGCTTCTTTACAATAGAATTCTGCATCTTCATACCTATGTATTGATTTATATAGGCCTCCTAGGTTGTTATAGATGCTTGCTATGATTGATACATCAGCTAAAGAATTTCGAGATTCTTTGAGTTCTTCATATAATTCTATTGATTTTTTAAGAGAGATTTCTGAGTCCTCATACTTTTTCATTTTCCCATAAAGGTATCCTATATTATTATAGGCCCTTACTAGGTTTGATATATCTGTCAAAGATTTTCGAGATTCTTTGAGTTCTTCATATGAATCTATTGTTTTTTTTAAATAAATTTCTGACTCTTCATATCTTTGAATTGATTTATATAGAGCTCCTAGGTTGCCGTATGAGTTTGCTAGGTCTGATATATCATTTAGAAAATTACGAGATTTTTTAAGTTCTTCATATAATTCCATCGCTTTTTTAAGATAAATTTCTGCATCATAATACCTTTGCATAGACCTATATAAGGATCCTAGGTTGTTATAGAAAGTTGCTAGATTTGATATATCTGTTAGAGAATTACGGGATTTTTTGAGTTCTTCACATAGTTCAATTGATTTTTTATAATAGATTTCTGAATCTTCATACCTCTGCATAGATTGATATAAGGCTCCAAGGTTGTTATAGGAACTTGCTAAGTCAGATATATCACTTAGATAATTACGAACTTCTATGAGATTTTCTCTTAGATCTATAGCTTTTTTATGATAGATTTCTGACTCTTCATATCTTTTCATTGGTTCATATAAGATTCCTAGGTTGTTATAAGAGTTGGCAAGTTCTTCTTTATATTCTATATCATCTTTACTTAATAAAAGATCTTCTAATTTTTTTATAACTTCTTTAATAATCTTTTTAGACTTTTCTTCCTTGCCTATTTCATATAAAAAATAAAAATATCCATTTGCAGATATTGAGTAATATAATATATTCTCCTCATCATCCTTATATAGATCTATCATATCATCATATAGTTTTGACGCAGTTTCTACCCTAAAATATTCTTTTTCTTCATACGCAAAGTCCAATAGTTCGTCCTTGGCTTCTTTGTTGTTTAAGAAGTCCTTTAAGGCCTTTTTACCTCTCTGGTTATTTAGGGCATCTATTAGGTTTATTTTTTCATATCTAGTTAGGCTGTCTAGATCTTTATCTAGCATATAGAGTTCTTCTATGCCTTTGTAGATATAGGAGAGTCCGTCTTCTTTGTAGACTTTGTAGTCTCCTGCTAGGTCTGATAAGAGCCAGTCTGCCATGTATTTGTGGGCTATTTCTATTGTTTCCTTTCCCTCCACATCTTCGTTTATGGTCAGGTAGTTTTCTAGTTTTTTTACGAAGTCGTTTGTTTGACTAAATTCCCAGCCTAAGAGATTGTTTAATTCTTCTTTTGGTATGGGTCTTGGGCTTGCTAGGATCATGGCTATGGCTTTTCTGTCTTTTTCTTTGTAATTTTCGTCGATTTTTTCTATTGGATATATTCTCTTAAACCAAGATGAAAAATACCTAGCTAGGCCCTTTGGAAGCTTGTCTATGTCTTCTATGGACAAGCTTCCTCCCAATATTTCTTTGCCTACTAGTTCTGCATAGAGGAAGGTGCCTTGGCTTTTTTCTACTATTGCATTTATTA
The DNA here is from genome assembly GCF_902500265.1 of Anaerococcus sp. Marseille-P9784. Classification (NCBI taxonomy): domain Bacteria; kingdom Bacillati; phylum Bacillota; class Tissierellia; order Tissierellales; family Peptoniphilaceae; genus Anaerococcus; species Anaerococcus sp. Marseille-P9784. Next base: position 500,012 of record NZ_CABVOZ010000001.1, read on the forward strand.
TTTCATCCTTGTTTGGGTAGTTTTCTTTTTCGAATGTTTCTTCTAGGTAGATTTTTATGTCTTTCTTGTTGCTTTCTTTGTCTAGGTCTATTTCAAAGGCATCTGTTAGGTATGGTTTTATATCTGCTTCTGGTCTTGTTAGGATTAAGATTCTTATCCATCTTGGAAGCCTATCTAAGTGATTTACAATTATATCGATTAATCTTGACCTTTCTTCCTTGCCTGCTTCGTCTAGGGCGTCTATCAAGATTAAATGAGTTTCTATTTTACCATCTATACTTATAGATAAGGGTCTTACTATGAGATTATCAAATTCCTCTTCTTCGCTGTAGTCTTCTCTTATGTGGATTTGGCCGTCATCTACTAGCTCTTCAAAACCCAATTTGTTTATTTTTTTCTTTGTTATGGCTATGGATTCTAGTTGATATAAGAGAGCAGTCCTATAGTCTGGGATTTGGCAGGCTAGTTGGAAGGCTAGGTCTCTGATTAGGCTTTTATTGGTGGAGAAGTTTTCTTTGTTGTATTCGCAGAAGAAGTTTGCTGCTACATGGTAGTCGGTATGACATTTTATTGCGGCGTAGTGGGACTTGCCTGTGCCTTGTTTGCCGTAGATTACTCCTATTTTTTCACCCTGAGGATCTTTTCGCCACTTTTCGAGCTTTTCATCTATCCATGGCCTTTTTGTGTATTTTTTTATTAGGTAGGAGTTTACCTTATTGGACTCTATTTCTGGTATTCTTAGGGCATGTCTTATTGTGTTTATTTGCCCAGAAAATTCCTTGTTGTCTTTGGATTCTATCCTGTCTATGATTGGTTGAAATTCTTTCTTAAACCACTGGTCAAAAGCTTGGTCATCATCTATATATTTTTTCCAATCGCTTAAGTTTATATATTGGCTCCTTGTCATTGTTGATGGTATTTTTTTTAGGTCTTCTTTCTTATCTAAATATATTGTAAAAATCCTATTACTTTTTATGGCGAGAGCTATTCCCATTTCTTCTGAACAGACTCCACCCTCTTTCAAAAAGTCATGGGAAAGGCCTGCTATTACTGTTTGGCTTTCTCTTATGCCTTCTACTATTTCTTGGCGCCAATCATCTGTTCCTTTTATGGATGACTCATCAAACCAAACTTCGTATCCCTTTTCTCTAAGGTAGGCTACTACTTTTTTGAAAATTTTTGATTCCTTGTGGCCGTAAGATATAAATATTTTTATTTTTTCTTTATTTGTGGTTGTCATTTGTTGCTCCTTTTTATTTATTTAAAATTCTTGCCCTATTTAATAAGGCCCTGTCTAGTTTTTCCTTAGAAAATTTACTTCCTAACTTTTGGTCAAATTTATTTGCAAGATTTGCTGATAGGCTTGCGTATTTTGATGACATAATAAGGTCACCCTTTAAGAAATATCCTTCTACAAGGCTATTATAAAGGTCGATAAGTACTGGATTCAAAGTTATTTTATAGGATTTTCCCTTGCTGGCTTTGCAAATATCCGCTCCTTTTTTTATCAGAAACTATAGCCTTATCAAGATTTTTCCTATCCCTAAAATATTCTGCCTGGTCATAGTAGGCCTTGGCCAAATTATAGTTTATAGATATTTCCATATCCTCATCGAAAGTATTTTCCAAAATCTTTATGGCCTGTGAAAAATTTCCTTCTGCCTCTAGACTATTTCCCAAAAGTTCATTTAGCTGACCAAGGTCTCTGAGATTTTTAGATTTTTCAATCTTATCATCTGGGTCATCTATATATTTAATGAGATCTTCATTTATCCCTATAATTCTTTGATAAATCTTCTTGGCTTCCAGAAGGTTTTTGCTGGCTATCTTAAGGGCAGCTTGGATTTCATAATTTTCCCTAATTATATATAAATCATTGGTCAAATCAATCCACTGGCCATTGTTGGCCCAAGAGATGTCGTCTGATATTATTTCTAACTTGCTTTTCCTTTTGGCTGGATTAAGCTTTTCTATGTCAAGGTCAATATCATTTTCCTCATAAAATTGAGTAATTTGAGCCTTGTATTTTCCTAAGCTTTCATAATCATAGGGTCTTTCTAGGATTTGCCAGAGGTCATCAGCTAAGATTATTAGATCTAGGTAGAAATTTTCCACCATTTTATAATCTCCTTGGATATTAAAATATTCTGCCAAAAGTTTTTCCCTTTTTATTAAATTGTTAATTGATAAAAATAGCTTATTTTGTAAATTTATCATGATATTGTTTTCCTTATTCATAATCATACCCCTCCTTTATTCTTATTATAGACTAGGATTTGTTATAATTTTTCCAAAAATCCTAATTGAAAAAAAAGCCAAGAGCTGGGTCCCTGACTTTCTATTTAACTTATAAATATATAATTTTCTCTATCACTTAAGGACTTATAGGCAAAACTTATAATTTTTTTGTCTAATATTTATTCTAAGCTCTTTGCTGATTAGCACAAGATCCATCCAATAGTTAAGATTAATGAAAGAAGTCCACAAGGATTAAAAATCTTCCAGTTTATAAATAACTAAAAAAATAACCCGTATAATACACGGATTATCATAAAGTGGCTGGGATAGCAGGATTCGAACCTGATTTCTCCTGAGTCAGAAGTCCTCCACGAGCCGGACAGGCTTGTCTCCATGAGCCGACGGGCTTGGTGTGCCTTACCAACTTGGCTACGATAAAAGCCCCTTGATTTGGGGCTTTTATCCCGAGAATTAGGTGCGATAGCACCGACATGCTTCAAAGAAGCGGATTCTCGTTTCCATTAAATTTTGGCTGGGATAATAGGACTCGAACCTATGCTCTCCAGAGTCAGAATCTGGTGCCTTACCAACTTGGCTATATCCCAAAATTTGAAATTCTTACCCTTATAAATTACCTCTTTCAATGATTTTTTCAATATCCAATCCAAAAAATGAAGGCTTATTTTTCCCTTCCTGTAAGGCAAAGATTCATTTCATATCCCGCCCTAATTGCAGTGTTAATTGACCTGGTATGAGAAAATTGTGTCGTTATTATAGGGCTGAAATTTGGATTTTCTCGCCTTATTATTAAAGATAAACTCCTTAAAATAGAAGTAGCAAGGCCACCGTATTTCGATTCATCAGAAAATTTCTCCAAACCAATATCCCAAAGATATTTCCCAGAAATAGAGCTTCCAGCAAGGGCAATTAATTTTTTGCCATCATAATAACTAAGGCCTAATCTATCATCCTCATCAAAGGTAAAGGCCATTTTAGTCTTTCCTTTAAACTTTTCTATATCTTCTTTCTCAATCCTTGTAAATGCAAAGTCTCTTACTAGAACATTCCTATCAGTAAAGCTCATCAAGGGAAAAAAATTATCAATTTCAATGCCAAATTCTCCCAAAATTCTATATAAAGATCTGATATTATCTGCCTCAGCAAACCAGGCTCCTGGATAAGCTTTGAAACTTTGTCTAAGTTTATCTATTAAATCAGAATTTTCCGATCTCATAAATATCCTTCCTCCTGTACATATCGCAGAGAATAATTTCTTATCATAAAACATAAAGGAATCATCAGCCTTATTTAGCCTAAAAATATTCCCTTTAGCTTCAAATTCTTCATAAGTAATTGAATAATCATTCATTATTTGTTTCTTAAAATTAACATCCATATCTTTATCCATATAAAATTTTCTATATCATTATATCGTAATTCCTGAAAATTTCTTTTTTCTAATGACCAAGTCTTGTTTGTTTGGCGATTTCCACTGAAACCCGTTTGCTTACGCAGCTATGTTTCAGGGTTAAAATGCCATTTAGGCATTTTAACAGTCTACCGGGAGGTTGGTCCTAAATCAAGCGGACGGCTACTTCCGAGTAACATCGACGTTGTTAGGCTTTCACCTTCGGTGAACCACTCCGTGGAGGATCCTCCATGAGCCGGATGGGCTTGTTTTCTGTGTTCGGTATAGGCAAATATGCCTTGATTTGGCATATTTGCCCCGGAAAGTAGCGCGGAAGCGCGGATAAGCCTTCGTAGAAGGCGACTTTCCGTGACAGGTGTATGTTTATATTAAAAAAGACTCAGTCGAATGACCAAGTCTTGTTTGTTTGGCGATTTCCTAGTCTCCCGGGAGGCTTCCCTCCGAGTACCATCGGCGTTATAAGGCTTAACTTCTGTGTTCGGTATGGGAACAGGTGTATCCCTTATGCCATCATCACCATATTGTTGAACCTTTCTAAATAGCAAGCAATATTTCCAGTCAAGTTTTAATGGTTAGTATCCTTTAGCTTAATACATTACTGTACTTACACCTTGGACCTATCTAAGGTATTTTCTTTACCTTCTTTGAGAAATCTTATCTTGAGGGTTGCTTCGTACTTAGATGCTTTCAGTACTTATCAATTCCATACTTAGCTACCCAGCTATGCTTCTGGCGAAACAACTGGTGCACCAGTGGTATGTCCATCCCGGTCCTCTCGTACTAGGGACAGCTCCTCGCAAATTTCTTACGCCCACGCTGGATAGGGACCGAACTGTCTCACGACGTTCTGAACCCAGCTCGCGTGCCTCTTTAATGGGCGAACAGCCCAACCCTTGGGACCTACTTCAGCCCCAGGATGAGACGAGCCGACATCGAGGTGCCAAACCTCCCCGTCGATGTGGACTCTTGGGGGAGATAAGCCTGTTATCCCCGGGGTAGCTTTTATCCGTTGAGCGATGGCCCTTCCATTCGGAACCACCGGATCACTAAGTCCGTATTTCTACTCTGCTTGATTTGTTTATCTCGCAGTTAAGCTCGCTTGTGCCTTTGTACTCTGCGAATGGTTTCCGTCCATTCTGAGCGAACCTTTGAACGCCTCCGTTACTTTTTGGGAGGCGACCGCCCCAGTCAAACTGCCCAACTGACAATGTCCAATGCCCAGCTTCATGGGTTATTGTTAGAATTTTGATATTAGAGGGTTGGTATCCCAAGGGTGACTTCGCCTACACTGGCGTGCAGGTTTCATTGTCTCCCAACTATCCTGTACGTCTAATCTCAAAATCCAATATCAGCCTACAGTAAAGCTCCACGGGGTCTTTCCGTCCTAGCGTGGGTAAGTCGCATCTTCACGACTACTACAATTTCACCGGATCCTTTGTTGAGACAGTGCCCAAATCGTTACACCTTTCGTGCGGGTCGGAACTTACCCGACAAGGAATTTCGCTACCTTAGGACCGTTATAGTTACGGCCGCCGTTTACTGGGGCTTAAGTTCTAAGCTTCGTCTTACGACTAACTCTTCCCCTTAACCTTCCAGCACCGGGCAGGTGTCAGCTCCTATACTTCATCTTGCGATTTTGCAGAAACTTGTGTTTTTGGTAAACAGTCGCTTGGGCCTGGTTTCTGTGGCCAGATCGCTCTGGCTCCCCTTCTTGCGAACTTACGGGGATATTTTGCCGAGTTCCTTAACAAAGGTTCTTCCGCGCGTCTTGGTATTCTCTACCTCCCTACCTGTGTCGGTTTTGGTACGGGCGCTTTGGTCTTGATAGTGACTTTTCTTGGCAATTTGAATTTAACTATTTCTCTACTTGTGTTTTCGATGCCTATCGCACATTGGCTGCTGATCAGCGGATTTGCCTACTGAAAAGCCTTTGTGTTTAGACTGCCATCCATCAGGCAGCTAGTGTGTCCTCTTGCGTCATCACATCTCTTTTACGACTTTAAGCGGTACAGGATTTTAAACCTGTTGTCCATCGGCTACGCCTTTCGGCCTTGCCTTAGGTCCCGACTTTCCCTGAGGGGACGAGCCTTGCTCAGGAGTCCTTAGGGTTTCGACGGGAGAGATTCTCACTCTCCTTCTCGCTACTCATGCCAGCATTCTCTCTTGTATAGGCTCCACTTTTGTTTTCACTTTGGCTTCTTCGCTTATACAATGCTCCTCTACCACTGATAGAGAGTTTAAATCTATTCATAAGTAACCATGTTTTCGGTTTTGGAATTCTTTTACCAGGTTCATACTTTTGTATGTCTGTTTTTCGGTGATAATTGAGTTTACAACTTACCTTTATCTTTGTGTTTGATATTTGCGTATTTTTTTATAACTCGTTTATCTTGATTGTTTTTTTATATTTCCTAGTTAAGTTTTCTTTTGCCTTTTTTTATGGTTTCCTTTTTATGAGATAGATTTAAATTCTCTATCAATCCGAAGCTTCGGTACTGGATTTTAGCCCCGTTTATTTTCGGCGCAAACCCACTTGACCAGTGAGCTATTACGCATTCTTTAAATGTATGGCTGCTTCTAAGCCAACGTCCTGGTTGTCTTAGTAGGTTCACATCCTTTTCCACTTAATCCAGATTTTGGGACCTTAGCTGTCGGTCTGGGCTGTTTCCCTTTCGACTTAGGAGCTTATCCCTCTAAGTCTGACTCCATGATTTGATTTTTTGGCATTCGGAGTTTGATAGGCTTTGGTACGGTAACCGCCCTAGGCCATTCAGTGCTCTACCTCCTTAAATCTTTGATCATAGGCTAGCCCTAAAGCTATTTCGAGGAGAACCAGCTATCTCCGGGTTCGTTTGGTTTTTCGCCCCTAGCCACAGTTCATCCGATGCGTTTTAAACCGCACCCGGTTCGAGCCTCCAGTGAATTTTACTTCACCTTCACTCTGACCATGGCTAGATCACCCGGTTTCGGGTCTATCATATTAAACTTTCGCCCTGTTAAGACTCGCTTTCGCTTTGACTTCACATCTTAAATGCTTAATCTTGCTTGATATGATAACTCGCTGGCCCATTCTACAAAAGGTACGACATCAATCTTTTGATCTCTGTCTGATTGTAGGCTTAAGGTTTCAGGTTCTATTTCACTCCCCTTGCGGGGTTCTTTTCACCTTTCCCTCACGGTACTTGTTCGCTATCGGTCACATGTTAGTATTTAGCCTTAGGGGATGGGCCCCCTATCTTCACAGCAAATTCCTCGTGTTCACTGCTACTTGCTCCCAAAAATATGCTTTCTTTCGTCTACAAGACTTTCACTTTCTTTGGTTCATTTTCCCAAATGATTTGACTAAAAAACTTATTTCTTATTGGGTTGGGCTGTTTTCTTTTCGCTCGCCGCTACTTGGAAAATCGAGTTTTCTTTCTTTTCCTCCTGCTACTTAGATGTTTCAGTTCGCAGGGTCTTGCTTCATAAGACTATGTGTTTATCTTATGATGTCTAATTCTTCATTAGACGGGTTTCCCCATTCGGAGACCTAGGGGTTATGGCTTTTTGTGAGCTTTCCCTAGTTTTCGTTCACTTACGTCCTTCTTCGCCTTCATGTGCCAAGGCATCCACCTTGAGCCCTTTGTTTCTTGACTGGAAATATTGTTTGCTATTTAGTTTTTTCTCATTTCTGAGTGGTTCGGTTTTCTAGTTAATTAGTTTCCTTTTTAACTAGTTGGTGGAGGTAAAGAGATTCGAACTCTTGACCCCCTGCGTGCAAGGCAGGTGCTCTCCCAGCTGAGCTATACCCCCATGTAATATCAATGATTATTTTTCTTTTCTAATTTTTGAGAATAACCTGTCATTCTCGAAAGCTAGCGGCTTGCCGCTAGCTCTTCCTTAGAAAGGAGGTGATCCAGCCGCACCTTCCGATACGGCTACCTTGTTACGACTTCACCCCAGTTACTGACCCTACCTTCGACTGCTGCATCCTTAACGGTTTGCTCACAGGCTTCGGGTATTGCCAACTCCCATGGTGTGACGGGCGGTGTGTACAAGACCCGGGAACGCATTCACCGCGACATGCTGATTCGCGATTACTAGCAACTCCAACTTCATGATCTCGAGTTGCAGAGATCAATCCGAACTGGGACAGGCTTTTTGAGGTTCGCTTGATTTTGCAATTTCGCTGCTCTCTGTTCCTGCCATTGTAGCACGTGTGTAGCCCAAGTCATATAGGGCATGATGATTTGACGTCATCCCCACCTTCCTCCGGTTTGTCACCGGCAGTATTGCTAGAGTCCCCAACTTAATGATGGTAACTAGCCATAAGGGTTGCGCTCGTTATGGGACTTAACCCAACATCTCACGACACGAGCTGACGACAACCATGCACCACCTGTAATACAGTTGGCCGAAGCCATAAGATAATATCTCTATTACCCTCCGTATTATGTCAAGACTTGGTAAGGTTTTTCGCGTTGCTTCGAATTAAACCACATGCTCCGCTGCTTGTGCGGGTCCCCGTCAATTCCTTTGAGTTTCACACTTGCGTGCGTACTCCCCAGGCGGAGTGTTTATTGCGTTAGCTGCGGCACCCAGATTTACTCCAGACACCTAACACTCATCGTTTACGGCGTGGACTACCAGGGTATCTAATCCTGTTTGCTACCCACGCTTTCGTACCTCAGCGTCAGAATATGACCAGAAAGTCGCCTTCGCCACCGGTATTCCTCCTAATATCTGCGCATTTCACCGCTACACTAGGAATTCCACTTTCCCTTTCATTTCTCAAGTTATACAGTTTTAGAAGCTTACTATAGTTGAGCTATGGGATTTCACTTCTAACTTATTTAACCGCCTACGTACCCTTTACGCCCAATGATTCCGGACAACGCTTGGTCCATACGTATTACCGCGGCTGCTGGCACGTATTTAGCCGGACCTTATTCGTATAGTACTGTCATTTTCTTCCTATACAAAAGATTTTTACAACCCGAAGGCCTTCTAAATCACGCGGCGTCGCTGCATCAGGGTTTCCCCCATTGTGCAAAATTCCCCACTGCTGCCTCCCGTAGGAGTCTGGGCCGTGTCTCAGTCCCAATGTGGCCGTACACTCTCTCAAGCCGGCTACTGATCGTTGCCTTGGTAGGCTTTTATCTTACCAACTAGCTAATCAGACGCAAGTCCATCTTAGAGCGAGATTCTTTGATAAGGCTATCATGCGATTGCTTTATGTTATTTGGTATTATTCTCAGTTTCCTAAGGCTATCCCCATCTCTAAGGCAGGTTACTCACGTGTTACTCACCCGTTCGCCACTAATCCACTTATTTTCATTCCGAAGAATTCAAATGAGTTTCATCGTTCGACTTGCATGTGTTATGCACGCCGCCAGCGTTTATCCTGAGCCAGGATCAAACTCTCATGAAAATTTATATGAGAGCTTTTGATTCAAGCTCTTTCATTTACACTGATTTAATCAATGCGTGATTTAAGTTTTATCCATCTATTTATCATAGATTGGAATCATTTTTTAGACAATTTATACTTGTCTTTTTAAGGTTACTCAAATTAATTGATTTTTGTTTAATTACTATTTAATTTATTGGATAAGTTTTCTTATCCGGTTCTTTTGTCGCTTGTTAACGACAAGATATATAATACCAGCTTTATTTAAGCTTGTCAAATATTTTTTTAATATTTTTAAGCTTTAGCTAAAAAATTTACCTTTTAGCAGGTGTGGTATTGATATATAATACCTTACTTCAAGAAATTTGTCAAATTGTTTTGATCTATAATTTCTAAAGTGGTGCTAATTATGTTACTATATTTTTTTCTTTTTGTCAAATACTTTATTTTGACTTTTTGCTTACATTTTTGAAGTGTTTTTATAGATAATTTTTATGTTTTATTTCTTTACCAAAAATAGACCTGGCTAATTTATTTATTTTAGCCAGGTCTATTTTATAATGTATATTAATTTACTTTTTGGTATTCTTTTGTTTCTATGGTTATTTTTGATTTATCGCTTTTTACAAGTTCTTCTTTTAATGATAGATTTTCTATTGATAAGTTGCTTAGACCACTAGATTTTTTAGGAAATGATATACATTCTTCTGTTTGACAATCAAATATATAGGTGTTTTCCATATTGATTCCTATTGGTATTACAATGTTTGAACTTATTGGGGCAGATGAATCAAAACGCATCACTATTACTTCATTGTTTTCTTTTAGCAAGTAACCGTAGGTATCTGATCCCATATATTCTACATTGTCAAATTTTACTTTTATGTTGGAGTTTGCCTTATAGGAAAATTCTTCGCTTCTTACACCAAATAAAATTTTATTGTTTTGATTTGTATATCTTAAAAGATCTTTTGTTTTTGATATTGGTAGAGCTAATCTTTGGCCAAATATATCTACATAGTAGTTTGAACCATCTCTGTGTAAGTTTGTTTCTATTACATTCATTTTTGGTGATCCGATAAATTCTGCTATGAATCTATTTTTAGGATGATAATAAAGATTTAGGGGGCTATCAAATTGTATTAGCTCACCTTTATTTAAAACCGCAATCCTATCCCCCATTGTCATAGCTTCAATTTGGTCGTGGGTTACGTAGATAAATGTCGTGGCTAGTTTTTTGTGAAGCCTTACTATTTCTGATCTCATCTCTACTCTTAGTTTTGCGTCAAGATTTGATAAGGGTTCATCTAACAAAAATACTTTAGGATTTCTAACCATAGCTCGACCTAGAGCTACTCTTTGCCTTTGGCCTCCTGATAGTTGTGCTGGTTTTCTATCCAGAAGTTCTTCTAGTTTTAAAGTTTTTGCTATTTCATTTACTTTTCCCTCGATGGTTTTTTTATCTACTTTTTGCATTTTTAGTGCAAAACCTATGTTTTCTCTAATTGTCATGTGTGGATATAGGGCGTAGGATTGAAATACCATTGCTATATCCCTGTCTTTAGGGGAGATATTGTTCATTCTTACATCGTCAATATAAAAATCTCCTTTGGATATTGACTCAAGTCCTGCTATCATCCTAAGTGTGGTTGATTTTCCGCAACCTGAAGGGCCTACTAATACTACAAATTCTTTATCATTTATTTCAAGATTTATATCTTTCGCACCTTCAAATCCATTTTCATAAATTTTATATATGCCTTCTAATTTTACTTTTGCCATTTTTTAACCTTTTACCGCTCCTTGTGTTAATCCCTTTACCATGTTCTTTTGAGCAAACATGAATATTATTAAAGATGGTATCATACAAACTACAACTCCTGCTATCATCAAAAGCATGGATTGAGCATCAGCTGAGTTTAGCATTGAAATACCAATTTGTACCGTTCTATAACTATCAGCTCCAGTTATCAAAAGTGGCCACATATACATATTCCATGCACCCAAAAACGATTGAACTGCAAGGGCTCCAATTGTTGGCTTTGATAGAGGAATTAATATTCTAAATATAAAACCTATGTCACTTGCACCGTCAATTTTGCTTGCTTCATAAATTTCCATTGGAAATGTTTTGAAGGCTTGCCTAAACAAAAAAATTCCCATGGCGCTTGTAAGATATGGTGCAACAAGTCCGAAGAAGGAATCTTGAAAACCCCAGCCTGAAATCATTAGAAAATTTGAAATTATCGTTGTTTCTCCAGGAATCATAGTTGTCGCCATAATTATTGCAAATAACAGTCCCTTTTGCTTAAAATGCAAAAAGTGTAAGGCGAAAGCAGCAAGAATGGCCGTCACCATTTGAAATGCAGTTATTATTACAGAAACTATAAGCGAGTTTATAATGTAACCTTCTATGGGTGCAATTTTAAATACGTCTTTGTAATTTTGTAAAGTGGGATTAGCTGTAAAAAAAGTTTTGTCATATAGTTCATGGCTTGGTTTTACACTCATTACAAAGGCGTAAATAATTGGAAATAGTACAAATATTACAACTATTACATTTAGAATAAGTCTAATAATTTTACCTGTATCAAGGCTTTCTTTTCTAAGAGTTTTTTTGTTATTTAAGCTTTTTAAAAATGATATGCTATTATTACTTACTTGCATTTTTATCTCCATTTGACCTAAAAGCTATTATGGTTAATATCATGACTATAAAAAAAAGAACCACTGATTCTGCTGAAGCGTAGCCGTATCTGTAATTCATAAAAGCATTTTTATAGATATCATGAACTATTACATTTGTTGCTTCCCCCGGTCCACCTTGGGTAAGAAGTTTGATTTGACCAAAGGATTGAAAAGCATTAATGATATTTGTAACTACTACAAAAAACATAATCGGTCTTACTGATGGAAGAGTAACGTGTTTAAATTGATTAAAGCCGTTTGCTCCATCTATAGAAGCCGCCTCATACAAACTATCGTCAATTCCAGATAGTCCAGATGAGAAATACAAAAAATTCATACCTGAATTTAGCCAAGCTGTTAATACTCCAACGCTTATCAAGGCCCATTTTGGATCTGCTAACCAATTGATGTTAGTTTTAAAAATTACATTTAATATACCCACAGATTGGTTAAGCATTACCTTAAAGACCAAGGCCATTCCAGATGAGGCAATAGCTATAGGAAGAGAATAAGCTGCTGAAAAGACTCTAATGCCAGGAAAATTTACCCTACACAACAAAGCTGTTGCAAAGCCTAGCAAAACTCCTATGACTACTACTATGATCACATAAATAAAACTGACTTTTAAGCTATTCCAAAAAGATGGAGAAGACAAAAGGTCAGAGTAATTTTTAAATCCAATAAAGATAGTATTGGCTCCCATATTATCCGTAGCGTACAGACTACGAATTATAGTCTGTACGAATGGATAAAATACAAAAACAGTTAAGAAAGCCAATGCTGGTAGCATGTATAAATAGGCTTTATTATTGTATTGTTTCATTTTTTGTTAACCTTGTTATAAGATTCTAAAGCCTCATCTATTTCTTTTGCCATGGCCTTACTTGCATCTTCTGGAGAAGTATTTCCATTTAGCATTTCTTCTATATATTTTTCCATGATTTGACGAGATTCTTGGTAAACTGTTGCAAGCGCACCTTGATCTTCTGGCTTTGAATCATGCAATTGATCTATAGCTGTTTCAAATTGTGGTGATTTTTTAATTAATTCTTTAAATTCATCTGTATCAAGAACGCCTTTATTTACTGGGAAATATCCTGTATTTGCATTCCAATAAATTTGTGAGTCGACACTTACTAGGAACTTTATAAAGTCCCAAGCTCCCTTCATTTTTTCTTCATCGCCTGAGTTAAGGGCATATAGAGAAGCTCCACCGATTGAAACTCCGTTTTTGTCAGAATCTTTTACAGCTGGGAAATATGCAGTTCCAACTTCGAATCTATCGCCAACTTCTGAAAGAATTTGGGTTAATGATGCTGTTGAAGCAAAAGTCATAGCGCTTGTTCCTGAGTTAAATTCTGGTATTCCGCCTTGTTTGCCAACATTTGGTGCAATCCCCTCATCTTCTAGTGCTTTCCATTGTTTAAGAATATTTAAAATTCCCTTGTTTTCTTCAAATACTGTCTTGTTTGGATTTGCTTTTCTACCATTTTCATTATCGAAAATATCAAGACCTTCTTTGTTCATAAATTGGTCAATCCACCAACCATAAACACTAAATGAAATCGGCATTTCTGTAACTCCAGATTCTTTTAATTTCTTGCCAACTGTCATCATTTCTTCCAAAGATTTTGGTGGCTTTACACCTGCTTTGTCAAACATATCTTTGTTGTAATACAAAAGTGGTGTAGATGAGTTAAATGGCATAGAATTTAGTTTGCCATCAACAGTGTAATAAGCAAGAAGATTATCTTCTAATTGTGATGTATCGTATTTTTCTTCATCGACAAATTCTTGAATAGGTTTAATTAGTCCAGAGTCTATCATATATCTTGTTCCAAGTTCAAATACTTGTACGACATCAGCGCCTACATCTTTTCCTGAGGCAGATGATCTAATTTTTGTTAATGCATCATCATATTCGCCTTGGAATTCTGCTTTTACAAGATACTTATCTTGAGATTTGTTATATTCTTCTACAAGATGATCAATAGCTTCATTTAGGTTTCCACCCATTGAGTGCCAGAAAACAATAGTGGTTTTTCCATCTGTTGAATTCTTATCTGTTGTTTCTTTATCCTTACTTTCACTAGCTTCTTTAGTTTCATTGCTAGTTGTTTTTGAACTATCAGTTGATGAATTATCATCCTTACGACCTGCACAAGCTGTTAAGCTTATAAACATCAAGACTAACATTAGTCTACTAAAAATTTTTTTAAACATATATCCTCCAATGTTTTTAATACCTTATGATTATAAATAAGCTTTATAAAATCTAAATACGAAAAATGTAAGATTTTTGTAAAAAAAACTTAAAAAATAGGATATAAGGATTGCTTTTAAAATAAGCTTTCCTTATATCCTATTTTTATCTTTATATTAATTTTTTAACCTTATCTGGATAATCTGTTATTAATCCACTTATGCCTTCTATTATATACTGGCTAAAATCGTAATCTGAAATTCCAAACCAAACATTTATGCCTATATTATTTTCCCTCATTTTTTCAATAACTTCATTTGTAAGAGTGAAATTTAAGGGGTGGAAATATTCCATTCCCAAATTTTTTACGTATTCCCAAGGCTTATATAGTCTTGATGATTCCAAAACTCCGCATTTGATGTTTGGAGCAAGTTCTTTAAATCTTATTAGCGAATTATGGTTAAAGGATGAGATGATTATTTTTTCTTCCATGTCATATTCTTTGATCAAATCATAAGTCATTTTTTCTATATTTTCATAATCTATTATAGATGTTTTTAGTTCGATATTGGTGATTATCTCCCAATCTTTTGCCAAGTCAAAATACTCTCTAAGGGTTAAAATCTCTTCTTTTTCATATTGGGGAAATAATTTTGCAGCGTTAAGTTCTTTTAATTCTTTTAAACTTTTATCTTTAATAAGTCCGCTGCCATTTGTAGTTCTTTCTAGGCTTTCATCGTGGATTATTACAATTTCTTTATCTTTACTTAGGTGAATATCAAATTCTATACCGCTTGCTCCAGCTTCTATGGCTTTTTTGAAAGCAAGTCTTGTATTTTCTGGATATTTTCCCCTAAAACCTCTATGAGCGAAATTTATCATAAAGCCTCCTTTAATAATTAATAAAATCCTAGCAAATAAAAGTAAAGTTTTTATATGAGTTTTGTAAGTTTTTTATTATCTTCAATTTTTTTTATTTTCTGATATAATGTAGTATAACATATTTTAAGGATTTTGGAACAAACAAGTATTTTAAGGAATGATATATGATTGATAATAATAAATTAAAACAAAGGGATGGATTTACTGATAAATTAGGTTTTACCTTAGCTTCTATTGGCTCAGCTGTTGGCATGGGCAATATTTGGCGTTTTCCTCTTATGGTTTCCATGTGGGGAGGCATGAGTTTTTTACTAGTCTATGTATTTTTTGTTTTTATAATTTCAAAAACTGGACTTATAGAAGAATTTGCCCTAGGTAGGCTTACAAATTCAGGTCCTGTTGGAGCTTTTTCCTATGCCGCAAAAGATAAGGACAAAGAAAATTTAGGCAAAAAACTTGGTTTTATACCAGTTTTGGGATCTCTTGCCCTAGCTATAGGCTACACTTGCGTAATGGGTTGGATTTTTAAATATGTTTTTCTTGCTATTAACGGAGATCTTTCTTCTTTTGGATCTGATTTGGATTTGATCGGAGGAACTTTTGCCAATACTGCAAGTGCTTTTGCTAACAATTTCTGGCTAATCATTGCAATTATTTCCTCAATGCTTATTATGAGCTTGGGAATTGCCAAAGGAATTGAAAAGGCTAACAAAATTTTGATGCCGATTTTATTTATATTGCTATTGATTTTGGCAATTTATGTTGGATTGCAAAAAAATTCCATCGATGCCTATAAATACATTTTTGCCTTAAATTTTTCGAAATTAAGGGATATTAGACTTTGGATTTTCGCCTTTGGTCAAGCTTTCTTTTCCCTATCTATAGGGGGAAATGGTTCTGTTATTTACGGTTCATATTTGCCAAAAGATGAAGATATAGAAAGCTCTGCGGCAAATGTTGCAATATTTGATACTCTTTCAGCACTTTTAGCAGCTCTTGTGATAATTCCAGCAATAGCTGTTTCTGGTGGCAAATTAAGTGAGGGCGGACCTGGTCTTATGTTTATCTATTTGGTTAATGTTTTTAATCAGATGGCTTTTGGAAGAATTGTTATGATTGTATTTTATTTGGCAGTTCTTTTTGCAGGCATCAGCTCAATAATAAATTTATATGAAGCTCCTGTTGCATATTTGCAAGAAGAATTTAGTTTTGCTAGGGTCAAAGCTTCAGTTACTATCCACCTCATCGGCCTATGCTCTGCAATTTTAATTCAAGGCATAGTTGGTCAATGGATGGATGCGGTTTGTATTTACGTTGCCCCATTTGGAGCATTTCTTGCCGGCTTGATGTTCTACTATTTTCTTGATAAGGATAAGGCTTTATCCGAAGTTAATAGAGGAAGAAAAAAGCCTATAGGTAGCTGGTTTTATCCACTTGGAAAATTCATTTATTGTCCACTAGCTATTATAGCTATGATTCTGGGAATTATTTTTGGCGGAATTGGTTGATAAAAATAAAAACTCTTGCTAGATTTTATCTTGGCAAGAGTTTTTACTTTGTTGAATTTTTAAATTATCGCTTTTCTCAAATCTTTTAGAGCATTTCTTGCAACTTTCATTGCACTTTCCATTGCATCTTTGTTGGTCATATCTACGCCTGCTTTTTTGAGAACTTCTAGTGGATATTCGCTTTCACCTGCTTTTAGGTAGTTTAGGTAAGCAGTCCTATCTTCATCAGTTCCTTTTAGGATTTTTTGGCTTAAAGCTACCGCAGACATAAAGCCTGTTGCATATTGGAATACATAGTAGAACATATAGAAATGTGGTATTCTTGACCATTCTACTGAAATGTAATCATCAACATTAATATCAGATCCAAAATAATCGCGGTTTAAATCTCCGTAAATTTTATTAAGTCTAGCTGCAGGAATTGGTTGGCCATCTGCTACTAATTTATTTACTTCATGTTCAAATTCTGCAAACATACTTTGTCTAAATACTGTTGATTTGAATTGATTTACAAAGTAGTTTAGTAAGTAAGCTTTTTCTTCTTCGTTTTGGCTATTTTTTAGCATATAATCAAGTAGCAACAATTCGTTTGTTGTAGATGCTATTTCAGCTAAGAATATTGAATAAGAACCATAAACAAATGGTTGAGTTTTTCTTGTGTAATAAGAGTGCATGGAGTGTCCTAGCTCATGGACAATGGTAAATACATCATTAATTGTGTTGGTGTGATTTAGCAAAATATATGGTTGAGTGTCGTAAGATCCCCAAGAATAAGCGCCAGATCTTTTGCCTTCATTTGGCATAACGTCAAACCATCTTTGCTCAAAGCCTTCTCTTGCAACTTTTACATATTCTTCTCCAAGAGGTTTGATAGCTTCTAGAACAATTTTACGAGCCTCATCAAATTCGATTTTTCTATCGTAATTATTTACCAATGGCACATAGATATCGTGGAAACCAAGATCATCTACTCCAAGGAATTCTTTTCTTAGGCTTGTGTAATCTCTGTGAATATCCATATTTTCATGGATTACTTCAAGTAGGTTGTCGTAGATTTTCTCATCTATATTGCCTGCTGCAAGGCTCATTTGGCGAGCAGAATCATAGCCACGAAGTTTTGCTTCTATATTATGGCTTGTAATTTCACCATCAAGTAGGGATGCGGAGGTATTTTCAAATTGTTTGTAAACTTTATAATAAGTTTCATAAACATTTCTTCTAAAATCTCTATCCTTATCTTCTTCTAAGCTTGTAAAGTTTGCATCAGAAAGCTCTATCTCTTCGCCGTCTTTTTTCACATTTGGAAATCTTAAATCTGCATTTGAGAAAGTCATGTAGGTTGTTACAGGATTTTCGCTTAATTTTGAATAGCTTGCGAGGATTTTTTCTTCGTTTTCGCTAAGAACGTGTTCTTTTTCTCTAAATAAGTCTTCAAAATAATGTTCATAGATTTTTAGTTCTTCTTTTTCACTAAGCATCGCTTGTATTTTTTGATAATCTTCATTAAGAATTTCTGGTTTGATAAATGATAATTTTTGTGAAAGCTCTGATTCAACAATTGTAATGGTTTGAGTCATTTCTTGGTATTTTGTAACTGTTGTATCTTCGTCATTTCTTAGGTGAGAATATACACTTGCTTTAGAAAATATTCTTCCGTATTTTTCGTATTCTTCTAGGAATTTTAAAAGGCTATCGGCATTTTCTGTGATTTTGCCCTTAAATTTGCATAAATCATCTGCTAGTTTCTTGACTTCTTCGATATCTTTATAAAAATCTTCATCATTTGCATAAATTAATTCGATATTCCAAGTCAAATTTTTGTCAACTTCGTTTCTTTTCATTTTTTCTCCTTTATTTTAAATCAATATTCATAGGATTTGAGCTTGTATTTGCAAGTAAAATCCTATTTTTTTCTTCAATATCGGCTATATAGCCAATTTCCATTTTTTTACCTTCCACATAGGAAGAAATTGCCTTTGTCTTTACTCCATAAACATCTAACAAAGTTTTTAGATATTCATTTTCTGTTGCAATTCTATTGTTGATAGCTTCTTCAAGGCTTCCTTGTCTTGGACTTTCTGGATATTCTATAACTTCTCCCAATCTTTCAACAGTAGTATCTACATTATCGATTGAGGTTCTAAAAACCAGATAATCCATAAGGCCCATATATTTGTTAAACAAGTAATAAGCCGAAAAACTTTTACCATCGAAAATACTTACCTGACTAATTAGAAGTAGTTTGCCAGATTGTGAATCGATCGTATCATAGCTAACTGTACTTGCTAGATCATTAAAGCCAGCAAGAGGGCCAAATTCTCTTTCCACTAAATTTCCATCTTTCTTATAGGAAATAAAAGTTGAATAGCCTCCAGGACTTTGCACAGATTCCAGCAAGGAAATTCCAATTTGAGTATCGTCAATTTTTGTATCGACAATATTTCCCATAGAATTTTTGGCATCAAGATTTTCTCCAAGAGATCCCTTGCCGTAAATTTCTTTGAAATTTATCTTATCTTCATCAGAATTATTTTCATCTTCATCTTCTTCGGTAAAATCATCTTTTACATAAGTTATTTTTGGAAAATCCATACCATTTGAAATATTTTTTTCTTTATTAATTTCTGCTTTAAAATCCGATCTTGATTGATAATCGCATCCACTTAGGATAAAGCATAGGCTTAAAATAATTATAATTTTTTTCATTTTTAACTCTTAATTAATTGACCTTAGACCGATTGTAATTAGTAAGTAAATCAATAGTAAAATAGCTGCAATAGAAATTATCCTAACTTGTGAGTTTAGCTGTCTGTTTACCACAGGGAAAATTCCTGAAAGTATAATACCTCCAACAAGTCCACCCAAGTGTCCAAGCATTCCAACTCTCGGATTTAGGAGTGAATAAACTATATTTATAGCTATAATTGAAAGAAAACTTGCGCCAAAGCTATGAAGTATGGCATCGTTTTTGTAATTTAGCATAAGACCAAGGGCAAGACCAAACATTCCGTATAAGGATGTAGAAGCTCCAGCACTTATGGAAAATTCTGAACCAAAAGCAAAGCTTGCAAGATTTCCCAATATTCCTGCTAGAAGATATATAAGCAAGAAATTGACACTTCCATAGAGCCTTTCAAAAGTAGGGCCTAGTTGGTACAAAAAATACATATTAAAGAGAATATGCATAAGTCCTATGTGGATAAAGGATGCTGTAAGAAGCCTCCACCACTGGCCTTGGGCAATTAAGCCTTTTACCACAGCCCCGTAACGGACTAAATTTTCCGTATTTTCGCTTCCTCCTGTTAGCGTCATCAGGGCAAAAACTATTACATTTATAGCTATTAGTACAAAAGTCACCTTATTTTCTCCGAAATTTTTAATTTTATTCATGAAGTCATTATACTACTTTCTAAATTTTTCCCAGCAACTGCTCACTAACATCTCTTGCCAAAGCTCTAATGGCACTTAGCATATCTTTTCTTTCAAAATCATCGGAAATATAATATTTGTAAATCAAATCAAAATTTTCTCTTTTGCCTATTTCTTTGCCATTTCCATCTTCTAGGAAAACTATCTTTATATTTTCATTGTAGGCTTTGGCAAAGGTAGAAACATTTATTGAGCTTGCCCCATCGAATTGATCCACATTTTCTCCCAAAATCAAAACGTCATTTTCTTTTACAAGTTTCTCAAAATTTAATTTCTCCAAAATTATATCCATTGATCTTGATATTTTTGCCTTAAAAAATACATACAAGGCCCAAGCAACTCCACCTCCAGATCCTAAGGAAGGCAAATCTATAGAATCAACTCCCAAAGTGTCCTCGATTACTTTTTTGAAATTTTTACTTCCCTTATAAAGATAAGCTATATCTTCTATGCTTGCGCCTTTTCTATAAATTCTATTTTCCAAAAATGAATTATCTCCAAAAAGGGTTGTATCAGAGCTTGTTGCTATCTGAATTTTTCTATTATAAATCCTGTGATCTATATTATCTATATCAACTCTTGAAACTTTTGCCATATTTGAAGCTATTGGATTTAGTTGATTGTCATCTTTATCGTAAAACCTTACTCCCAAAGCATAGAGCATACCCATGCCCAAGTCGTTGGTTGCCGTATCGCCAATCCCTACAAAAAGAGATTTGGCGTCATTTTCTAGGCCATCGACAAGCATTTCACCAAAGCCTAGGGAAGAAGAATTCATAACATCCAAATCTTCCTTATAAAGTAAGCGTAGGCCAGAGCTTTCTGCCATTTCCATAACCGCATAATCATCTTTCATTACATAACGAGCTGTGATTACTTCATTTAAAGGATTGTGGACATTTACATAATGATAAGTTCCATTAAGAAATTCTTTCATGGACTCGACAGTGCCAATGCCGCCATCAAAAAACGGCATTATATATGTATTTGACTTAAATTCTTCTTTAAATATTTGTCCTATTTCTACTGAATTTTCAAAATTTTTTATAGAATCTATTGCTAGTAAAATATTCATATATTAGTTTGAAAACCTCCATTTTTATTTTACCCAAAAATACAAAATTTATTTATAAATATACAAGCTTTACAAATTCAACGTTTTTATATATAATAGTCTTGAAAGTCAAAAACTTTCGCTGTTTAACTCAGAAATCTTTTGAAGATTTCAACCATCAAAGACCATTACATTTTAGTAATGGTTTTTTGTTTATTCAATTGTTAAAATTAATAAATTATTATCGGCAAAATAAGCCTTTTATTTCTCATAATTTATAAATTCGGAAATTAGATACAAGGACCCACACCAAATTACCAGATCTTTTGGCCCAGCTATATTTTTTGCATATTGATAAGCCTTCTTCCTATCTTCTATGGCTAGAGTATTAGGAAAATATTTTTTGCTTATGTCTAAAAGCTCTTCCAATTCAAAGGCTCTTGGATTATCAAGGCTTGTTACTATGAGCTTATCTGCCTTTTGGCTTAGGCTTTTTATTATATAATCATAGTCCTTATCTTTTAGGACGGAAAATCCTATTATTAGTTTATCATAAGTTAGTTTATCTATAAATTTAATCAAAGCATCAATTGCCTCTCTATTGTGAGCTCCGTCTATTATTATTCTCGGATTTTTGCAAATAGTCGTTAATCTTCCGATATTTTTGGCCTTGGCCAAGGATTTTTTTATTGCTTTAGTTTCTAAATTAAATTCGTCTTTAAAATAATCTATCACCATCAAGGCCAAGGAGGCATTAAATATTTGATGGTTGCCGACTAATTCTATTTTCACATCCTTATAATCTCTAAAATCAAAGATGTTGGAATTGTCATCAGATTTTTTGATATTGATCTCATCTTTTGTAAAAGTATAAAGTTTGGAATTTTTTTCTTTTGCCTTTTGGCTAAAAATTTGAAAAACTTCCTTACTTTGAGGATACAAAAACACTGGTGTATTTTCCTTTATTATTCCAGCTTTTTGATAAGCGATTTTTTCTATGGTATCACCCAATATGTTCATATGATCCATGGAAATTGTCGTAATTACAGAAGCAAGTGGCTTTTTTATTATATTTGTACAATCAAGTAGCCCTCCAAGACCTGTTTCAACGATTGCTATATCGACTTTTTGTTCGTAAAAATATATATACATCATGGCTGTAAGTACTTCAAAATATGATAAATAATATTCTTTTTCTGCCAATTCTTTTACATAATCTTTCAATCTATTAACCAAATCGGCAAAATCTTCATCGCTAATATTTTTGCCATTTATAGAAATATTTTCATTTATTTCTAGCATATAAGGCGAGGTGAAAAGTCCAGTTTTATACTTAACAGAAAATACACTGGCAAGCATATTGCTAGTTGAACCCTTGCCGTTGGTGCCTGCTAGGTGGATAACTTTGATTTTATCTTGTGGGTTGTCAAATTTTTCTAGCAAAAGAGCGATTTTTTTTAGGGTGTGAACTCCCTTTGCAGCTGGTAAAGCCAATACAAATTCTTTTGCCTGTTTTATATCAAGTTTTGTCATTAAAGCTCCTAAGTTTTAAGATCTTAAATTTTTTCATATAATCTATTAAAAATCTCTATACTTATATTATCTCATTTATGTTAAATAAAGTTAAATTTTTTATATTAGTCAATTTATATTTTTTGACTAAATATTTCTAAAAACTGTTGATGTTTTACTCTTTTTGAGCTATCATTGTTGATGAAAAGAGAAAGATATGAATTTAAAGAATGTAATTATTAGACAAATTATAATTTTAATATTTCAAGTTGTTTTGTATTTTGGCTGTGAATTTTTTCAAAAAAATCCCAAAAATATGGACTTGCCAATAGATAAAAAAATCCCAGCTCTTCCTTATTTTGCCCTAATTTATGTATTGTGGTTTCCTTTGATTGCAATTTTTCCTATAAGTTTATTTAAGGAGGCTAAAAATCTCTATGAGCTTTATGTAATTTGCTGGATTATTGATATTGTTATAAGCGTAATTATTTATTTGGCATATCCAACAACTTGCACAAGGCCAAAGGATTTGGAAAATATTAAGGGAGGCTGGATGCTAAAAATCCTCTACAAATTTTCCTACAAGGGTCTAAATTGTTCGCCAAGTATGCACTGCTCAATTTCTACCCTCGTATTCATATTTGCACTTGCCGCTTCTACTATGCCTATAAATCTTAGAATTATTTACTCAACAACCGCTTTGGGAATAATTCTCTCGACACTTTTTACCAAACAACACGTCCTTATAGATCTAGTTACTGGCGTGCTTTTGGCTTTGGTAATTTTCCTCATATTAAGTCAGTTTATTTAATAGCTAGAAATTTTTTCGGCATTAAAGCAAGCTATTTTATGACCATTTTCAAATTCTTCCAATTGAGGACTTTCTGTTAGGCACCCATCGGTTTTATAAGGACATCTTGTTTGAAAAACGCAACCTTTTGGTAAATCGATAGGACTTGGTATATCACTTGATATAGTTTTTAGTGGTTTTGTTTTATCTCTCCTAGGGCGAGGATCCAAGATTGAATTTAGCAAACCAATTGTATATGGATGTTTGGGATTTTCATAAATTTGTCGAGAATCTCCAATTTCCACTAAGTGTCCCATATATAAAACTCCAATTCTATCAGAAATGTGCTCCACCATTGCTAAATCATGGGCTATAAATAAATAAGTTATACCCAAGTCTTTTTGTATGTCTTCTAGCAAATTCACAATTTGCGCTTGAATTGAAACGTCAAGAGCAGATATGGGTTCATCACATAATATAAATTCTGGATTTGTGGAAATTGCTCTTGCTATACTTATTCTTTGGCGCTGACCTCCAGAAAACTCTCTAGGTTTTTTCTCCATATAATCAGCAGAAATACCAACTTTTTCCATAAGACTTGCTACTTTTTCTTTTATTTGACTTTCTGTTAATTTTTCTTGATTTCTGATTGGTTCTGCTATTATTTCAAAAATATTTAGTGTAGGATTTAGTGATGAATAAGGATCTTGAAATATTGCTTGAATGTTGTTTCTAAAATATTTTATTGTTTTATCGTCAGATTTTATTATGGACTTATCCTTATATAAGATTTCTCCATCACTAATTTCTTCTATTTTTGTTAGACATTTGCCTATCGTTGATTTACCTGATCCTGATTCTCCAACCAAACCAAATGTTTCACCTTTGTATATGTCAAAACTTACGTCATCCACTGCTTTTAGGTATTTATTTGCTCCAAACAAGGATTTTTTGATTGGATAATATTTTTTTAAGTTTTTAACTTGATATAATTTTTCCATATCTACTCCTAGTACAAGTGACAATAAACTTTATGACCATTATCGAAAAGTTTTTCTTTTGGATTTATTTTATCACATTCTTTTTTTCTATCTGGACATCTGTCAAAGAATGGACAAGCTTCCAATTTTTCGTGAATTACAGGAGGATTTCCTTTAATAGGAACAAGCCTTTGATTATTACCTATCATTGGCAAAGATTTTAAAAGACCTCTAGTATAAGGATGCTTAGGATCTTCAAAAACTTCATCGACTTTACCCATTTCCATTATTCTACCCCCATACATTACAAGCATTCTATCGCAAGTATTTGCCACAACACCTAAATCATGAGTAATCATCATAATTGAATTTTGGTTATCGTGGCGAATTTCGTTTAAAAGATTTAGAACTTGAGCTTGAATAGTAACATCAAGAGCTGTTGTCGGCTCATCTGCTATTATTAATTTCGGGTTAAGACAAAGGCTCATTGCAATCATAACTCTTTGGCGCATACCTCCAGAAAATTCGTGAGGATAAGAATTCATTCTATTTTCTGCATCTGGAATTCCAACCAAATCTAGATATTTAATTGCTTTATCATAGATTTCTTTATCAGATAAATCTTTTCTGTGCTTTTTGATTAATCTCTTCATTTGTGTTCCTATCTTGAATAAAGGATTTAAGGAAGTCATTGGATCTTGAAATATCA
Source organism: Anaerococcus sp. Marseille-P9784 (assembly GCF_902500265.1). Lineage (NCBI taxonomy): Bacteria > Bacillati > Bacillota > Tissierellia > Tissierellales > Peptoniphilaceae > Anaerococcus > Anaerococcus sp. Marseille-P9784. The sequence goes on from NZ_CABVOZ010000001.1 coordinate 524,823, forward strand.
TAGATATCTCATTACCTCGTATATCTCTTAAATTCTTTTCTGCCATAGAAAAAATATCTTCCCCTTTAAACAAAATTTCTCCACTTGTTTTGGAGCTTTTGTCTAATAATCTTAAGATGGATTTCGCACTAACGGATTTGCCTGAACCTGATTCTCCAACTATCCCTAAGCTCTCATCTTCAAAAACGTCAAATGAAACACCATTTACAGCATAGGTCTTTATACCTTTATTTTCAAATCTTACATTTAAGTTTTTTACTTCTAATAATTTTTCCATTAGTATTCCTCCCTTAGATAATCACCTATAACGTTAAAGCTAAGGACTGTTATTAATATTAATAGGCCCGGAAAGAATGCAAGGTAAGAATAATCTCCTAAATATTGTTGAGCATCTTTTAGCATTGAACCCCAAGAAGATGCAGGTTGTCTTACTCCAAGACCCAAAAAGCTTAGTGAAGATTCAGTGAGTATTGCTCCAGCAACATTTATTGAAACTGCAACGGATAAGGTTGGCAAAACATTTCTAAAAATATGCTTTAACATAATTTTTTTATCGCTTATTCCAATCATTTTTGCATAAGAAACATATTCTCTTTGTCTAATAGATAAAGTTTCTGCCCTCATAAGCCTTGCTATACCCATCCAGTTAAACAAACCGATTATTATAATAATATTTTGTATTCCTGGTTTTAAAACTGCATTTAGGATTAAAATTAGGAAAAATGAAGGAACGCTCATCAAAATATCTACTATTCTCATTATTATAGCATCAACTTTGCCTCCAAAATATCCACTTGTAATTCCAACAATACTTCCTATTATTGTTGAAACTAATACAGAAATTATTCCAACTGATAAAGATGCACGAGCTCCATGTAAAGCTCTGGCAAAATAATCACGTCCCAAATCATCTGTTCCAAATAAATGAGCACTTGATGGCTTTTGTAGGGAATTAAGAATATCAGTATCAATTCCATTTTGTGGATAAAAATCAGCAAGAGCCGCCGCTAATATTAAAATTATTATTGCAATAACTGAAAATTTAAAGGAAAGCGGGCTATATTTGAATTTATTTTTTAAGTTCTTCATCATTGTGCCTCTTTTATTCTAGGATCCACTATCATATATAAAATATCGCTTAAAAGATTTCCAAATATTAATAATAAGGATGCAAACATTGTTGTAGCCATTATTAGCGGATAGTCATACTTAAATATCGCATTCATTCCAAGTTGTCCAAGTCCTGGCCAACCAAAAATACTCTCTGTTATAAAAGCACCTGATATAAGCCTAGGTAGTCCCATACCTAAGATTGTAATTATTGGCAAAAGGGAGTTTTTTAAGATACTTTTGAAAAATAAATCTGTTTTTGAAAATCCTTGAGCCTTTTCTGTCATGACATAATCTTCTTTTAGCTCGCTTACAACTCTAGCTCTAACATATCTTGATATAGTTGCAGTATCAGAAATAGATAGGGTTAAAACCGGCATTATTGAATGCTTTATCAAATCAGCCGTTGTTTCAACTCCCAAAGTTCTCATACCAATTGAAGGTAGCCATCCTAATTTTAGTGATAAAATATGAATCAAAATCATAGCAAACCAAAAACTAGGAATCGAAATTCCAACGTATGATAAGAAAGTAAAGATTTTGTCAAAAATTCCTCCGTTATTCATAGCAGATATAATTCCTATTATTGTTCCGATTACTAGAGAAATTATTAAAGCCGAAACCATAAGTCCTAAAGTTTGTGGCAATCTTTCAACTATTTGTTCTAATACTGGTCTATGATTTGAAAATGAATATCCGAAATCACCTTGTAAAACCGCCTTGGCCCATCTAGCATATTGAACAAGATAATTATCATTTAAACCCATGGCTTCTCTTATTCTTTCTATGTCTTCAAAGGAAGATTCTGGAGTAACCAAGGCCCTTACAGGATCTCCAGGAGCAACTCTAATTAGCAAAAAAGATACAATTGATATTGTTATTATCATCGGTATGCTTTGTGCTAATCTTTTTAATATCATTTTTACCATTTTTTTCTCCTATAAAAAGTAGTAGGTAACATTTGTCACCTACTTACTTTAAATCTTCTTTAATTGTCACTGTCTACTTTTTTGTAATTTTGTTATAGTATTGTAGCATATAGATTGGAGCTGGAGTTGCTTCTTCTATATTTCCAAATTCGCTATTTGCAGCAATTATTGATTTAGTGTTTACTAATGAATATTGAACAGCATCATCAACTAAGATTTGTTGGATTTTCTTATAGATTTCACTTCTCTTAGCTTCATCCATCTCTGTTTTTCCTTCTGCAAATAGTTTATCTATTTCTTCATTTGAATAACCACTGAAGTTTTCTGCACTTCCAGTTTTAAATAGATATCCATAGCTATCTGGATTATCTCCCATAACGTATCCATTTATAGCCATTTCAAAATCTTGGTTTTTAGGATCTAGTAATTTTTCTATAAATGTTGCTCTTTCCATTGGTAGAAGTTCTAGATTTACTCCTATTTCTTTTAGCATTTCTTGGATTAGTAAAGCTTCTTTTTCAGTAGCTGGGCTTCCTGATGTATACATTAATCTTAGATTGAGATCTTCTTTTTTAACATCTTTTACTAATTCTTTAGCCTTTTCTACATTATAATCATATTTTTCTACATCATCTGTTACAAATTGTGTTTCAAGTGAGAATGGTGAATAAGCTGGTGTTGCATATTCTTCTCCGTTATAAGCTCCTTGGATTAGTTTGTTCTTATCAATTGCATAAGAAATTGCTTGTCTAAGGTTTTTATCTTGCATTTTTGGATTTGAAACTTTGAAGAATATTGTATCTACCATTCCTTCTGAGAATGTGTACAAATCGAACTTATCGTTATCTTTAAATTTATCAACATTCTGTGATTTTACATAAGATGCAGATATTTCACCATTTTCTAATGCTAAATTTTGTGCATTAGCATCTGGAATAACCTTAAAAGCTATGCCATCTAGTTTTGCTACATCTCCATGATAATCATCAAATCTTTCAACTTGGTATAATTCACCAGTTTTGTGTTCTTTGAATTTGAAAGAACCACTTCCTATTGGATTTTTGTTCTTTTCGCTTTTTGCAAGGTCAGCTTCGCCTTCAAATATGTGTTTTGGAACTGGCACAATTCCTGCTAAACCTTGGATAAATGTTGCATCTGGTTTTTCTAACTTAAACTCAACTGTCAAGTCATCTAACTTCTTATAAGCAATTGGTTTATCATTATTCATAAGATCAGAATGACCTTTAGTTTGTTGTTTTTCATCTAATACTACATCATAAGTATAGATTAAATCATCAGCTGTTATAGCTTCTCCATCATGCCATTTTAGATTTTCTTTTAATTTAAGTGTGTAAGTTAAATTATCATCTGATGGTGTCATTGATTCTGCTAGACCATCATAAATAATTTCGCCTTTTTTTACATTATAAACATTATCATATAAAATATGAGTTAAGGTTAGTGAAACTCTGTCATTTGCGTACAAAGGATTTACTATCGATGGATCAGATCCGATTCCAAGTACAAAAAGTCCGCCCTCTTTTGCTTGACTTTGATCATCTTCTTTTGAAGATTCGTCTTTGTTTTCTTCGTTATCAGCAGCTTCTTTATTATCTTCTTTATTTTCTACTGCTTCTGTTTGCTTAGTTTCTGTAGCTTGATCATTACTTTTTGCATCTTCGTTTTTGCCACATCCAGCAAAAACTAGAGTTAATGCAGCTAACAAAGCTATTGATTTAAGTTTATTCATGTTTCCTCCTTAAATAAATTTACTAAAGTAGTATATCATAAATTTAATTTTTATCAAAGTAATTTAATATTTTTCTATCTCTTTTCTCTTAAAACTTTTATAAATCATTATCGCCAAGAGAATTAATCCCAAATAGCCATTTATTACATAAACATATTTTACTAGTAGATCAAATTCTATTGATAGGCCAATTATCATACCAGCAATTCCTAGTATTATTGTTAGGCTCTTAAACTCTTTTGTTCCTTCTTTGCGAAATCTTGCAACTGGTGTCCATAACAACGGCACTGCTGATGTGTAAATTCCTAGAATTATTGTTAGTGAAAAAATAGTTCCAAAAACTCTGTTTATTTCATCTGCCAAAACCAAAGACGGGATTTGTGAATTATATAATTTACCAATTGATAGAATTATTGCTATTGCCATTACAAATATTGCCGCAGAAAATCCTACAGCTCCAAGTATTTGACCTTTTCTTGCTTCGTTAAAATTTTCTGCTTCATCTCCAACTTTTGCACAAAAAGCTGCAAGCCAAATCATGTTAAAACCAACATAGGTAAGAGCTGCTGGCAAAAAACCTATTTCTGATGCTTTTATTATTTCTTTGTTGGCATTTAAAGTTTTTATCAATTCCAAAGACTGGCTTAAATTTCCAAAATTTTTGCTAATTGAAATTCCGCCAACTAAAAGAGCAAGCACAACTATTACCGGACCAATTTTGCCAATAATATCTACTATTGTGCTTAGGCCAAAAACAACTGTTGCAATTACAACAATTCCAAGAATTATTCCTCCGACAAATTTAGGAGCATTGTATTGTTGAACAAGAGTTGCTTGAGCTCCTGCAATCATGACTGTATATGATAAAAATAGAAAAAATACAGAGAAATAATCATAAAATTTCCCAACCTTATCTCCTGCTATCTTTTTGTAGATGTCATTGGGATTTTCCAAATGGTACTTATGACCATAAGTTACAAATTCTACTCCAACAAAAGCGAACAAAACAAAACTTACTAACACACCTATTAGTCCTTTTAAGCCATAGGCGGCAAAAAATTGCAAAAGCTCCTGTCCTGTCGCAAAGCCAGAACCTATTAGGATTGCTATAAAGGCACCTGCATAGGTTAAGACTTTTGATTTTCTTAATTCCTTTTCCATTATTATTCCTTTCCTTATGTAAAATAATTATATTTGATCTGACAAAAATCTTGTTTTCCATAAAAATTTAGTCGATAAATTTTGATACAGTAGCAATTATATCATAATTTCAATAATTATGAAAATTGCGGCCTTTATTTTTTATAAATATACAAATTTCCCTCTGATAAAATAAAAAAATCCCAAGATTTTTATTTTCTTTTCTGTAAGAAAAAATCTTGAGATCTCATCGTCTTTGGATATAAAATTTTACTTGCCATCTAAAACTGTATCAGAAAATACTATGAATAAATTTAGGCCTTCTTTGTTAAAGATTGAAAGAACCCCATAATCGACCAAAGTTAATTCAGGATTATCCTTATATCTTTTATCCTTGCTACCATCTTTGTTAAGATGTTCATAGGTTTTGCCAATAACTGTTGCATCGTAAGCAACTTCTCCTTCTTCTAAAAAAGTCATTTTACCCAGATTTAGCTCAACTTCTTTTAGACTTAGGGCGGTTTTGCCACTTGGATCTTTAATGAAAATTGAATCCGGCAAAAATATTATCTTCTTATTTGCTCCTTCTAGGGTATAAGTTTTGACATTTGTTTGGATTTCATCGTTGCCTTCTCTAAAAGTTAAAGGCGTTCTATCGATAATTTTCATATCAGCCGGATTATCTTCATCCAAATCTACGCTTTCATTTACCAAAAAAACTTCGTCAGATTCCATAATTCCTTCAAGAAACTTATTTGTGCTATCAAGCTCCTCTTTGGCATCTTCGCTCATTTCGTAGTCTATTCTAATTGTTTGATTGCCTCTATTATAAAGGAAAAAAACCACTCCACAAAGAGCTATCAAAAATAAAATCGGATTGATAAAGCCAAGACCAAGACCTGCCAAAATCAAAATGATGCTTATAATATTATTTGTTTGATTTTTTTTACTAGCTTGCAAAATATCACTCATATCGGAAGTTTTTATATTTTTTAAATCATTTTGAAAGCTGTTTACTTTTTTATTTTCTGAAATTTCTTTATTTGTCTTTGAACTTGTGGCTTTTTTTGACTTTTTGCCATCAAAAGGGTTTGAAAATTCTTTTTGATAACCAATTCCTGTTCCCGGTATATAAGCTGTTCCACGAATATTTCCCTTAGCAGTTCTCGTTAGTCTAAATCCAGTGCCTCCCCAAGAAAAACCAGGGCCTGATTTGCTCAAATTTATCCTAAAACCCTTGCCAAGATTGATACTTTTTCTAAATCTAAATCCCATAATAATCTCCTTATAGATATTATAGCATAGTAGAATGGATTTTATAAGTTTATTATAATTAAACTTGATTTTCATAAAATTAAAGTATAATGATATTGTAAATAAAGAAAATTTAAACTCATTTTAAGAAAGGAGTTTTTATGAATAAACTAAATAGAATCAGAACAGCAATTCCAACTTTTTTTCGAGCCTTAAAAAGTAAAGATACTCCAAAGGGAGCAAAAATCGCAGTAATTCTTGCAATTTTATATGCAATATTGCCAGCAGATGTGATTAATGATTTACTTCCATTTCTAGGCCGGTTTGACGATGCAATAGTAATGGCAGTTTTATTTACAATGGCAAATAAAATGATCCCAGAATATGTCAAGGAAGAAAATAAAGTAGAGCAGTTAAATGATTAAATTTTTAAAAGGTCTAGATTTTTCTAGATCTTTTAAAATGCGGTTATTTGTATGAAAAATCGATTGTTTACTCTAAACTAATTACCAATTCATACAATACATCTATTGCTTTTTCAAAGCAATTGTAAGGTGTAAATTCTTCTGGGCTATGGCTTCTGCCATTGATGCTTGGTACAAATATCATTGCTGTTGGATGATATTTTGAAATTATCATTGTGTCATGGCCTGCTCCTGATGGCAATATATAGTAGGAATAGTTTTTCTTTTCGGCGATATTTTCCATCATATCCATTAATTTTTCATCCATCATGGCAGCTTTGCTGGAATCTTTTCCTTTTCTAATTCCAAAAATATTTCCGCAAAGATCTTTTGTAACTTCTAAGTTTGCATCTTCCATAAGCTCTACCAGCTTATAACCTGCATCTTTGATCTCTTTAGAAAAAGCAAGCCTAGAACAACCATTGCCAGGTGTCGCCGAAAATTTTTCAAAATCTTTTAAATTTTCTTCTACTCTTTTTAAGTTTATCATGTACTCTCCTTTATATTTTTATATACTAAAACTACTTATTTATATACTTATCAAATAAATATAGAAAATCTTCCTTATCATAGCCTTCTACTTGATAGGCTTTTTCATTTACATAAACTTTATCGTCCATGAAAGATATGAGGATAATCCCTCCTCCCTTTTCTTCTAGTTTGAATAAATATTGCCAGCCTTTTTCATTTTCATCTTTTATTTCTTTTATGGAATAGGAATTTAATTTATTTATCAAGTTCTCAAAATTTTCATTTTTAATAACAAGATCTTCTTTTGGATCTGTCATTTGAGTTGAAATTGTAATCTTTTCTATTAGCTCTGGGTTTATATTCAATGAATCATCTTCTTTTGAATTTTTAGAAAAGCAAGCTCCAAGAAATACAAGACAAATAAGCAAAGTAAAAAATCTTTTCATGATAACCCCTTATAAAATTATTATCTAATATAATTAAAAAATAAATTCTACCAACTAAGAAATTTACAAATAAAAAACCCAAGCTCACATTAAAACCATCCTCCTTACAAAATTTAAGTTAAACAACTTATTTCAATTGACTAATTTTTCTCTTAACTGGTATTGTTAAGGGCTTTTGTAATTTAATGATCTTAATTACTTGGGTTTAGTGATTTCTTCAAAGTAAATTTCTTTACTTACTAATATTTAAAACTATATTGAAACTGGCATGTGGTATATCATGCTCTTTTCCTTTCTAAGTTTCAATGCGATACATATTTTTTAAGTTTCTTTTTATACTTTCTCTAAAGAAGATTTGCTTTTGCGTATTCAATTATATCGTCAGATTCATACATTGCTTTGCCATCTATAACCATACATGGTACTTGTACCTTTCCTCCGATTTCTTCTAATTTGCGTCTATTTTCCGCACCGCAGGTTTTATCTTCTGTGTTATAGGATGGAAATTTGATGATTTTATTTTCACTAAAGAAATTTAAAACCTTCAAGCAATATGGACAATCTGGCTTAAAGTAAAGCTCGAAGTCGTTTTCACTTTTCATTGGACTGTCCCTCCATTTCTATTTATTTTGAAAAATATTTTTCTTATTTATATGATACCCCCTATTTTTCATTTTAAACATATTTTTTAATTTTTTTTAATAAATTTTCACTTTTTTTTAAAAAAATCATAGATTTTTGATTTTAAAAGCAAAAAAACTGCTACAAAATATTTTGTAGCAGTTTTTTTATAGAAATAGCGCAAGTAATAGCAAAGGGCCGATTACTATTAGTAGTCCTGGCAAGAATACTTTCATTGCTGCCAAAAACATTGCTAATCTATCGCCTTTTTCTAGATTGCTTTCATCTAAGAGATTTTCTTTTTCATAGATTTCTTCTCTGCTTTTGTTAGAAAATCTATTTATAGGTCCTCTCATAGAACACTCATCTCTTCTAGTTCGTGTTCTTCTTTTTCTCTTAATTCTTTATTTTTCTCATAGGCTTTTTGTTTTTCTTCTTCGCTTACTTCCATTAGGTGGCAAGCTACAAAGTGTCCGTTATCATAGTCTTTAAGCTCTGGTTCATAAGTTTTGCAGATATCCATTGCATATTTACATCTGGTATGGAAACGGCATCCTTTTGGAGGATGTACTGCTGATGGTATATCGCCTTCTATTACTTGTAATTCTTGTCCTTGATCTACGTCAGTTCTTGGAATTGCTTGTAATAGGGCTTGGGTATATGGGTGAAGTGGTTTTTCAAAGATCTTATCACTTTCTGTTAATTCTACCAATACTCCCAAATACATTACTCCAATTCTATCAGAGATATATTTTACTACTGATAGGTCGTGAGTGATAAATAAATATGTTAGGTTATTTTCTTCTTTTAGATCTTGTAGTAAGTTTATAATTTGTGATTGAATTGATACGTCAAGGGCAGATACAGCCTCATCGCAAACTATAAATTTTGGTTTTAGTGCAAGAGCTCTTGCTATTCCAATTCTTTGTCTTTGTCCACCTGAGAATTGGTGAGGATATCTATGAAGGAAATATGGCGCAAGTCCACATTTGTCCATAGTTTCTTGAATGTATTCATTGTAACCTTTGTCCTTACGTGATTTGAATAATTCGTGACCTAAAACTCCCTCGCCTATGATATTTCCTACTGTCATTTTGGTATCTAGTGAACCATATGGGTCTTGGAAGATCATTTGTAGGTCTTTTCTAAGGCCTCTCATCTCTTCATTGGTTAATTCTGATAGGTCGATACCACTATCTTTATGACTTTCAAGTTCTTCAAAGTTTTCCTTATCTTTTAGAGTATTTCTAAATTCTTCAATTTTTTCGAATTTTTCATCAACTTTGATTGAAAGTTCATCTTTTTTGCTTATAAGTTCTTTGTATTTGCTATCATTATCACGAAGATTGTAGTAAGTATCCCAATCTCTACATCTCATTTTTAGTTTGTCTTCAAAAGTTTCTATATTTTCTAAGACAACAGCACGTTCTTTTAGAGCTTGGTAATAATCTAATAATAGGTTTGATACTTTTGATAAATCATCACTTGCAAGAAGACCTCCTGCAATTCTAATCATATTTAGGTATTTATCTTCGATTTCACGACGTTTGTGCATAGCAGCTTCGTTGGCTTTTGCACGTTCTTCATCAGTTTCTGCTTTATCAAGGCTATCATAGATTTCGTTTAGCTCTGTGCTTGCTTTATCGTAATTTTGAAACTGACTTGGAATATTTTTGATCATTTTTTCCATATATTCTGGAGCAAATTCTTCTAGGGTCTTTCCATAGTAAAGAGTTGTTCCCTCGGTTTGATCATAAATTTGAAGAAGAGTTCTACCAAAAGTTGATTTACCACATCCTGATTCTCCTACAAGTCCTAAAGTTTCACCCTTATAAATGTCTAAATTGATAGACTCGTTAGCGTGAACATATTGTTGTGGACTTCTATCAAAAATGCCCTTTTTCTTTAGAGGGAAATATTTTTTAAGACTTCTTATCTTAAATAAGACTTTCTTATCTTCGGTATGTTCCATCTTCTCTTTCCTTTCTATTTGGATAGTGACATCTAATCCTTTGTTGATCAGTAACTTGTACTAATTCTGGCATTTGATTGATACATTTTTCTGTTGTAAATTTACATCTATCTGCAAATTTACATCCTGGTGGTAGGTTTAGTGGATGTGGTACAGATCCTGGTATTATATCAAGCCTTTGGTTTCTATCACTTGTTATTGATGGGATGGAATTTAGCAAAGCTACTGTATATGGATGGTTGAAATCTGTAATATCGGTTTTAAATATATATTCTACTGGAGATTGTTCTACAATTTGACCAGAATACATTACCGCAACTTCATCTGCCATTTGATTTATAACACCAAGGTCATGGGTGATGAAAAGTATAGATGTGTTTAATCTATGCTTTAAGTCATTCATAAGTCTTAGAATTTGCGCTTGAATTGTTACATCAAGAGCTGTTGTTGGCTCATCTGCTATTAGTAATTTTGGCTCACAAGCAAGCGCCATGGCAATCATAACTCTTTGGTTCATACCACCTGATAATTCAAATGGATATTGCTTGGCAACTATGTGTGGGTTTGGTATTTTTACAGAAGCTAGAAGTTCTTCACATCTTTGAGCCGCTTCTTTTTTATTCATGTGCTTATGGAGGATCAAAACTTCTGATATTTGTTTTTCTACTGTAAATACAGGGTTTAGCGAACTCATAGGCTCTTGGAAAATCATAGAGATATCATTACCTCTTATATGTTCCATTTCGCCTTTTTTAAGTTTTGTTAGATCACGTCCATCAAAAATAATTTCGCCTTGGTAAATTTTTTGGTTAGGTTCAAAAAGTTGAAGAATACTCATAGCAGTTTGACTCTTACCTGAACCAGATTCTCCAACAAGTCCTAGAGTTTTTCCTTCATCAATAGTATATGACACTCCATTTACAGCCTTTATTAGTCCACGTCTTGTGGAAAAATAGGTGTGGAGTTTTTTTATTTCTAATAAACTCATATTCATCTACCTCTCATTTGCTCTTGGGTCAATTGCATCTCTTATGGCATCACCAATAAGGTTAACTGAAAATGATACTAAGAATACTGCAAGTGCTGGGAATACCCATCTCCACCAGTAGAAGTTTAGTACATCTGATTTTTGAGCTGCTGTTAGCATATTGCCCCATGATGGTGTTGGCTCTTGTACACCAAAACCAAGGAATGATAAGCCTGATTCTGATAATAAGTTACCAGCATAATCTAGTGTCGCATTTACTATAACTATAGATAAGACATTTGGGAAAATGTGCTTCATAATTATTGACCAGTTTTTTACACCCAAAGCACGGGCTGCTGTTATATAATCTCTTTCTCTTTCAGCTAAGATTTGACCACGAACTAAACGTGCAAGTCCTGTCCAACCAAGCAAACCTAAAAGGATCATTACCATGGTAATTCTTTGTGTTTGGCTTGCTCCTGGTGGCAACAATGCTGAAAGTGAAATTAGCATTGGATAAAATGGGAATGATGAAATAATTTCAGAAATTCTCATCAATACATTATCAACACGACCTCCAGCAAAACCTGAGATCATACCAATAAGTACACCTAGTACAAGTTGGATTACTGTAGATACTAAAGAAATTAGCATGGTCATACGTCCGCCGTGGATAAGTCTTGTAAATATATCACGACCTTGATCGTCTGAACCAAATCTAAAACCATTTAGTCCCCAAGTTTCAATCTTTCCATCTTTAGTTACTGCATAATTGTTGAAAAATGATGTAAATATTTGTTGGTATTCTCCATCTGGAGTGTTTAGTTCACCGTAGTTATCTAGACCCCAGTTATAAATTTTGCCATTTTCATCTAGGGCTGTGAAAGTTGTTTCTCCACCTTGAATATCGACGATTTTTCCGTCAAATTTTGGAATATTATCGCCTGCTACTCCAGCTCTACTTGGACCCCAAACATAAACTTTACCATCTTCATCAACTGCTGCAGCTGAGTTAGCTGTTAGAGCAACTTTTTTAACTTTTACGCTTCCATCAGTTAATTCTTTTGGCATATTTGTTTGGTTTTCAGCACCCATTACACCAATTAATTGGATTGTTCCATCAGTTTTTGCAACTAGCATATTAATAGATGAGGTATCAAAGTCTTCAACTTGTCCTTGTATTGTTGATGGGATCATATTTAGACGGCTTGCTAGCGTTGAACCCCAAACTACCAAGTTTTTCTTATTTGTTAGAACTGCTGAGTATTGAACGCCTGCTCCAAGTTTCTTGATGCCTTCTTCTTTGATTTGACTTTCTGACATTGGTGGCATTTTGGTTTGGTCAAATGAATTATTACCCCAACCATAAATTTGATTATCTTCTGTTGCAAAAATAATATGTCTATCACCAGCAGCCACATCGATAACTTTTTGGTTTTTAAGGGCTTCTTTGGCTTTTTTAGGGATGGTTAGAATTTTATCTTCATTATCAGATCCCCAAACATAAATATTTCCCTCGTTGGTTAAACCTATGGCAAAAGTATTGCCGATAGATATTTTCTTTGTTCCTTCACTTTCCATTTCCTTTGGAAAATTCATGTAAGCACCACCTGGTGCAACATTTGTAAGGTTACCTTGAGAATAATATTGGTTAAAAGGAAGTATAGCGCTTCCAACAAATACTACTAGTATTAAAGCTATAAATAATACTAGACCAAATACTCCCAAAGGGTTTCTAAAAAAGTTTCTTAGGGCAACTTGACCTGGAGATCTAATTGCTTCTTCTTTTAATGCATCATTTTCATTAGAAGAATTAGGAGCTTTATTTGAATTATTGTTTGTTTTTTCTTCTTCAGCTTTTCTTTTCTCAGCGTCTTTTCTCTCACTTTCATAGATATCACTATCTGATGCAAAAGTAAAACCACGGATGAGTAATGTTTTTAAAAATCTCTTATATGAAGAAAATGATTTACGAATTAAACTATTCATTGCCCACCTCTTACGCTTCTAATTTTACTCTAGGATCTACTAGAGCATAAGCTATATCCATTATCAAGTTTCCAATCAAGGTTAAAAGTGCATAAAACATTGATAAGGTTAAAATTACATTGTAGTCTTGTGCTATTACGGCAGTTATAAGCTCATTTCCTATTCCTCTGTAGGCAAAAATCCTCTCAGTGATAGCAGAGCCTGAAAACATTCCAAGAACTGCCCAAGTTAAAGCTGTAACTACTGGAATAAGTGCATTTCTAAAGGCATGAGAATAAACAACAGTCTTTTCTTTTAGACCCTTAGATCTTGCAGTTCTAATATAATCTTGGTTAAGGGCATCAAGCATTGAGTTTCTAACATATCTTGAAAGTCCTGCAAGAGAGCCTATGGTCAAGGTTATAGTCGGTAAAGTCAAGTATTTTACCCATTCTGAGAATGTATTATTACGTGGCATACCATTTGCAGGGAAAGCCCCTGCTTTAAAAGCTAATAGGTAAATTAAAATAAGTCCTATGAAAAATACAGGAACACTTATACCTATCAGCGTTAGAGTCTGGAAGGTTTTATCAAAGACCCCTCCTCTGTGCGTTGCCGACCTAATACCTATTAATACCGAAAGTACAAAGGATATTACTGTTGAACCTAAGTTAAGATAAATTGTATTTCTCAAAGGTTCTTTCAAATATTCTTTTACTGGCTTTTTAACTCTGGTAGATTCACCAAAATCTCCCTTTAATGATCTACCCAACCACATTATGTATTGTTCAGGTAGTGACTTATCATATCCGTAGCGATGTTGTAATTGCTTGTATAAACTTTCTTGTTGAGCCTTAGTCATACGAGTTCCAGTTGGAATCATAGCTCTAATAGGATCTCCTGGCATAGCTTTAGAGAAAGCAAAAAGCATAATAGAAATGATGATAGCTACAGGTATAAGATTTATTATCCTCTTTACTATATAACGAAACATATCTTCCCTTTCTTTGTTATTGGAATTGCAAAATTATTAATTTACTTGTATTTAATAATTGTAACTTTATTTTATGTAAAAGCTTGTCTTTAAATAGATAAAGTATTCCAAAAAACAACAATTTTATTATTACTATATTAATGTATTTGACAAATTTTGTCAAATAAAAAGTCTTATTTTTTAAAAAGAAAACATCTTCTTCTTTTGTTAATTTTTTTACATTATCTATATATAAAAATTCAAATTAATTTATAAAAGTACACAATTATATATTTTAATAATTTATTGGCAAAAACTAAAAAAGCTCACTCCTCGTGAGCTAATTTAGTATTATTTTTATATTATTTGCCAAGTGACATAGCGTTGATTTGTTCTACTACGCCCCAAACTGGTGTACATAAATCAAATCCTTGTACTCTGTTTGTATATCCTGTGTGATATTGGTTAGAGTATAGTGGAATTTCTGGTAGATAATCGTTATACCAAATTTGGAATTCTTCCCAAGTATCTAGGTAGCCTTCTTTATCTTCTGGATCTGTCTTACGAAGTTTTTCTGTAATTTCGTCTGCTTTTGGATCATTTGTCTTTGTTTTATTATCAAATCCTTTTGAGTTGTATTGATAGTAAGGATCATATGGTGTACCAAAGCTTAAGCCCATGTTAAATGCTGTATATTCTGCATCTTCTTTTGGTGTTGTGTAGTATTCTAGAAGTGTTGCAAATGAACCTGCTGTTACGTTATATTCCATACCAACTTGTTTAGCGTTTACTGGAAGTTGGTTAGAAATTAATGTTGTAATAGGTGATTCATCAGAACCGTATTGGTTAACTACAAGTTGTTTACCTGTTTCGTCATATCTCCAATAATTGTATCCTTCAGCATCTTTTTCAAATGCTTCGTCAGATTTTTTCTTATCCCAAGGAGTTTTTCCATCAGCTTCGAATTTGTATGGTGTTTTATCAAGTAATTCATTAGCTTTATCTAAGTTTAGTTGCCAGTTTACAAGCTTGTCACCTGTTTCTAGATCTGCTCCTCTTTCTTTGTACATCCATTGGCTTGTACCATACATACCGTTAGTTACAACACCGTAACCACCAGCAAATTGTTGTACGAAAGTATTTCTATCCATTAAGCTTGCTATAGCTTGACGAACTTCTTTATATTGAGTAGCTCCTCTATCTGTGATAAATGAAAGATCTCCATAACCATTTCTTTCAAATGTGTTGTATTTGATCTTTCCGGCATCAGTAGCAGCTCTCATTTGGTCGATCTTACCACCGTCAGCTTCTTCTTCCCAAATATCGATATCGCCATTTTCTAGTAAGTCTACAGCAATATTTGCGTTAACTGTTTGTACTATGATGTGTGGGATTGTAGCCTTATCACCTTTGAAGTTTCCAGCATATTCTGGGTTTAGTGATAGTTTAACCATGTTGTTTTCAAATCCATCATATACATAAGGTCCTGTTACAGCCTTTGGATTTGTTCTGTAGTTGT
Organism: Anaerococcus sp. Marseille-P9784; assembly: GCF_902500265.1. Lineage (NCBI taxonomy): Bacteria > Bacillati > Bacillota > Tissierellia > Tissierellales > Peptoniphilaceae > Anaerococcus > Anaerococcus sp. Marseille-P9784. The sequence continues at coordinate 540,407 of NZ_CABVOZ010000001.1, forward strand.
TAGCAACGTTAAGCATAGCTTGTTCAATCAATAAGATGGTTGGATCTACTTCGCCATCACGTTTGTCTTCAAGTTTTTTGATTGCTGCATCATGTTCTTCTTTTGCTGCATTGTATTCAGCTTTTTCATCTTCGCTAGCATCATCTTTTGGAGCTGGATAGTCAGCTTCAAAGTCTTCGTTTTGTTTATCTATTTGTTGTTGTAAAGAATCTTTGTAGTTTTTCTTATCTTCTTCAGTAACTTCATAGCCTTCTTTTGTTTCAAGTTTTTGACCATCTTTGCTTACTACTAAGTTTTCAGTAACTTCATGCATTGGGAATGGACTTAAACCCATCAAAGAAGCTTCTTCGAAATATGGTAAGAATGAAGCGTCTACTGTATATTCGAATGTATAATCGTCAATTTTCTTTTGACCTTCAAATATATCTGTATCTCCATTGTGGTAAGCTTCATAACCCTTAGCTGAGTCTGCGCCTATTGTTGTAGCAGCTGTTACTGGTATATATGATGGATGTGAGAATAGTAGATTTCCAAATAAGAAATCGTCAGCTTTAATTTCTACGCCATCAGAATATTTTAGACCTTGTTTAATTTTTGTTCTATAAGTTCTTGATCCGTCTTCGTTGTCGATTTTTTCGATTTCTCCATCAACAACAGTTGAGTTTGTTACCCATTGACCACCTTCATCTTGAACTACTGTACCGTAACCGTTGTTACCTTCGATACCAAGAAGTCTTCTAACTTTAACATCGTATGCAGAGTTTGTCCAACCTTGTAGCCAGTCGCCGTTCAATTCGCTTGTACCAATTACAAGAGTATCATCTGCTGTTTGTTTTTCAAAGTTTTCTAGTTCTTCTTTAGCTTCAGCATCTTCATCGTCAGCGTTTTCGTCGCTTTCTTTGTCATCAGTTTTATCATCTGCGTTATCTTCTGTATCTGCGTTTTCGTCTGTTGAAGCATCATCTTTATTTTCAGTATCAGTTGCTTCATTTGCATTGTCAGCTGGTTTTTCAGCATCTTTGTCAGTATTTCCTCCACAAGCTACTAGTGTTGTTGCCAATCCTAGTGCCATAAGGGAAGAAAAAACTTTTTTCATTTTCATGAATATCTCCTCCATAATGTTATGATATAAGTAATTCTATTACAAAAAACCGTTTTTGTCAATAGGCATTATTTTTTTTATAAATATTTATGCATACTTATACAATATATGTATTGATATTATTGCATTTCTTATACAAGGTTTGATATTTATAACAAAATCTTTATTTAAATATCGTATTAAATGCAGTTGATATCTTAGCCAATTAAAGCATTATACAAATATTTTTCTTATATATCTTTTGCTGAAAATTTTATGCATTTCAACTTAATTTTTCTTGAAATTTATTTATTATTTTGAATATTTAAAATTAATTATCCAAAAAGTTTTTTATAAGAAAAAAACTCTCAAAGTCATAAGCTTCTTTAGACTTTGAGAGCAATATTTTTATTTGAATTTTAATCTTTATAAGTTCTCATATTGTTTGATGCTATTGCTACTGTTGATAGATTATGTAGTAGAGCACATCTGGTATTGGTCATTAATCCCAATACTCCTAATATTATTAGACTTGAATTTATTGCAACAATATTTACGTAATCTCTTCTTATTCTCGCATTCATTTGCTTAGCAATTTTTGTTACATCAATCAAACCATGTAGGTCGTCGCTTCCTATGGATATATCTGAGATTTCTTTGGCTATATCTGCTCCTTGGTGCATAGATATTCCAACATCTGCACTAGATAGCGCTATAGAGTCATTCACTCCATCCCCAAGCATTACGACAATTTTGCCTTTTTTCTTCTCTTCTAAAATGTATTTTTGTTTATCTTCTGGTAGAACTTGAGACTTGTAATAGTCTAGGTCAAGTTTGCTGGCTATACTTTTAGCCGAGTTCTCTGCATCTCCTGTAAGCATCACAATGTTATCAATTGATAATTCTCTAAGTGATTTTATTATTTCTTTTGCTTCTTCTCTTAAAGGATCATCTATACATATTACTGCTTCCAGCTGATCATCAAGAGCCAAATATAAGAGCGAATAGTTCTCTTTTAGGTTATCGATGATTTCTTTTTTATTATCGTCAATTTTTATGCCTTCATCGTCGAATATAAAATGCTCAGAACCTATTAAACTTGTTTTTCCATCTATGGTCGATCTTATACCATGCGCTACTATATATTCTGGTTTAGAATGCATTTCTTCATGCGTTAGCCCTTTTTCTTTGGCATGTTCTACTACAGCTCTAGCTATTGAGTGAGGAAAATGTTCTTCCAAACAAGCTGCTATTCTTAGGCATTCATCTTCATTTAAGCGATTACAAGCGATAACCTTTGCTACCTGAGGCTTTGATTTGGTTAGTGTTCCTGTTTTGTCAAATACAACTGTGTTTGCTTTTGATAGATTCTCTAGATATTTGCCACCTTTTACTAAAACTTTCTTTTTCGATGCCTGACTTATAGCTTTCATAACCGCTATAGGTATAGTTAGCTTCAAGGCACATGAATAATCTACCATCAAAAATGATCTAGATTTTTCTAAATTTTTTGTAATTGCATATGTTATCCCTGCACCTATGAAAGAATATTTCACAAGCTTATCTGCCATATTTTCAGCATTTTTTTGTGCTAGAGATTTAGTTCTTTCGCTATCTGATATAAGTTTTATTATATGGCTTAGTCTTGACTGATCATATTTTTTCTTTGTTTGAACAAGTATTGATCCTTCTTCAATAGCCGTTCCTGCAAACACTGTGCTTCCTACGGTTTTTTTCACTGGATTGCTTTCGCCTGTAAATGATGATTCATTTATCATAGCTATACCATTTACAACTGTCCCATCTACAGGTAGAACATTCCCCATTTCTACTTCTACTATATCTCCAACATCTACTTCTTTTATGTTTTTGATGATTTTTTTCTCTTTTTCAATTACAAAAACATTGTCAATATTTAGTGATAGTGATTGAGCTAAGTCTTCTTGAGATTTTTTCATTGTGTAATCTTCAAGTTTCTCTCCTAGTCCAAGTAGAAACATTATATTTGCAGCATCTGAAAACTTCTTATTTGCCAAAGATATTCCTATAGCTGTTGCATCCAGAAGCTCTACGTTAATCTTTGCTTTGCACAAAGCCTTAATCCCATTTTTAATAAATGGATATGCTCTTACAAAAAGTGCAAAAGTTCCTATAGGAGCTGGAAGCAAGTATTTGAAAAATATTCTTTGATACATGGCATCTCTTAGAATATGAAATATATCAATTTCTGATTGACCCTTAAATGTTGGATCTTCAATTTTTGTACTTGCTATAACTTTATTATCTAAATCAAGTATATATCTAGCGATACTCGGTAAATTTTCTTCACTATAAAAAAGCGTAAATGACTTTGTAGCATAAGAAAGTTCGCAAGAGTTAACTCCTGCGATTTTTTCCATTAGATATTTAAGTTTATTAAGATCTTCCTTTTCTATATAATCTTCATAGGTAAAGCGACTTCTTCCATAGATTCTATGAACTATAGAAGCTCTCATTACTCTTCTACTTCCTCTTTAACTTCATCTTGTGATTTTTCTATATCACAAGCAACATTTTCTATATCAATATTTGCTTCTTTTTCAGCTTCAGCTTTATCCTCAGCTTTCTTTATTTCTTTGGCTTCTGCAACTATGTCTTCTGCTGAAAGCTTCGCAGACTCAACTGCATTATCGATTGATTCTTTTACTCTTAGTCCTTGTTTAACTATGTTTACGCCTGCTTTTTTTGCAAGTCTCGAATTTAAAATTTTGCCTCCTACAGCGCCTATAATAAGACCTGCTCCTACATTTAGGAATTTTTTTTCTATCATAAACCCTCCTAATACTTTTTATAAATTCTTTATTTTATAATATATCATTATATTGCTTTTTATATATTTTTGCAATCAGATTATTATTATTTTCACATATTATAATGCCTCAATGGCAAAGTTATGACATCCGTCATATTTTTTGGCAAGGCCATATCGCCTTTTAGGGCGGCAAAAGTTAGAGAATCCTTGCCATATTTTTTTCTAACCAGATAAATGGCCTTGTCAAGATCTTCTTTTTTTTGAAATTTTTCATAATTTAAAAACATATCTATTTGCTTATCAAGACCGTAGCTACTAAGGTGGATGGCTCTTATTCCGACAGCTCTTATTGGGAAAGTCCACTTGTAGTTGTTTTTAAAAATTTCCATGGCATTTTCTGCCAAAATAATCGAACTTTGACTTGCCATAGGAAGTCTACTTGCAAAGCTAAAGCTTTGAAGCTTGCTATTTCTAATAAAAATTTCAACTCCCATGGCAGAAAGATTTGCTTTTCTCAATCTTTTTGAAACAGAAAATGAAAGCTCTTGAAAAATATTATAAACTTCCTCATTTTTTTTCAAATCTCTAATGGTAGTTACGCTGTTGCCGATAGATTTGATGGGATCTTTGTGATCTCTATCTACAACAGGTCTAAGATCTAGACCATTACAATATTGCCAAAGATAGATGCCGTTTACTCCAAGCAATCTTTTTAAAGTATCTTTAGGAGCTTTTGCCAAATCTCCCAAGGTAAAAATGCCGATTTTTTTTAATTTTTTCTCCGTAGCTCTTCCAATTCCAACCATTTCACTGACATCCAAAGGCCAAACTTTTTTCTTAAAATTATCTTTAGTTATTATGGTTGTAGCATCAGGTTTTTTCATATCTGATCCAAGTTTTGCAAAAATTTTGCAAAAGCTTACCCCGACACTTACAGTAATTCCAAGCTCTTCTTTCATTCTCTTTCTAATTTCATTTGCAATTTCTTCACCAGATCCAAAAAGATGAGTCGAACCGGTCACATCAAGATAACATTCGTCAAGGCCAAAGGGTTCCACCTGATTGGTGTACTGGTAATAAAGATTTCTTGCCAATTTTGAAACTTCAAGATATTTTTCGTATTGAGGTGGGACGAGAGTTAAATTTGGGCATTTAGCAAGAGCCTTCCAAATCGGCTCGCCTGTCTTAACTCCCATTTTCTTTGCTTTTTCACTTTTGGCAAGAATAATCCCGTGGCGATTTTTGGGATTTCCAGCAACAGCTAGGGCAATTCCTCTTAATTTGGGATTTAATTTAGCTTCTATCGATGCATAGCAAGCGTTCATATCTGAATGTAAAATAACTCTTTGCATAAAAACTCCTATTGTGACTTTTAATGTTAAACCAGGACAACTAGTGTCTTGATTTAATTATAGGACTTTTAGTGTCTTGTGTCAAGTTTAAAACGCTTGACTTTCTTAGAAGTTTTTACAAAAAAACTGCTGCAAATAAATCCTAAGTTTATTTTGCAACAGTTCTTTTTAGTTTTCAGCATCGGAATATTCTTTTAATTTGCCTAAAGCCTGATTTTCAATTTGTCTAATTCTTTCTCTTGATAGGTCATAGATTGTTCCTATTTCTTCTAGAGTTTTTGGCTTTTCGTTATCTAGACCGTAGCGGTAAATTATTATTTGTTTTTCACGATCTGTTAGTTGGTCTAGAGCTTTCATCAAAAAATTTTCCATATCTTTTTCAAGTATTAATATATCAACTGGGGTTGATTCATCTCCTACCATATCCATTAGCTCATCGCCTGTTGAATCTTCACTATCTAGGTTGATATTTAGAGATGTGGAGTTTACTTGATTTCTGTTGATTAAAAACAAATCGTCAGCTTGTTTTTTGTCGATTCCTTCTTTTTCAAGGATTTTATAGATTTCTTCATCGCTTGCTTCTGGATTTGCCTTTAGTATTTGTTTTAATTTGTTTAATTTCAAATATTTGCCAGCAGGAATTCTAATTGTATGGCCTTCTTTGTTGATGGCCTTTCTAATAGCCTTATCTATCCACTTGTAGGCGTAGGTTGTAAATTTGTAGCCTAAGGATAGGTCAAATTTTTCTGCAGCTCTAATCATTCCAAGCATTCCAGATTGAACAAGATCTTCAAGATCCAAATCATTGCCATGGGACCTATAAAAATATGAAGCGCGGCTTCTTACAAGTCCTTGGTTTTTTTCTACAAGAGCTGAAAGGGCATTTTGATTGCCTTGTTGGAATCTTTCTACTATTTCTTCGTTGGTTAGATCTGATAATTTCATCATATCTTTTCTTGTTATTGGAGATAGGGATACAGGTTCAGACCTTTTTATAGGTCTATCATCTTCTTCATCTTCACTTTCTTCAATGATATCGTCATCTATATCATCGATCTCTTCGATTTCTTCAGGGTCACTTATCCCTTCTTCTTCTAAAAGATAGTCGGTTAATTCTTCTTTTTCATCATCCGATAATTCTTCAAGGACACTTGCTATCTCCTCTTCATTCATATCTTCGGAGTTGAAAAAGGAGCGGATTTTTTCAAGTGTAGCCTCTTCTTTTAAATTTATTTTATCCATATTTTACCTTTGAATTTATTTTACTATTAAAATTATCTAATTTTCCAAATCTTTTTTCATATCTTCGATTTTTTCAATCAATTCTTCTGATAGGGGAAAAGATTTGAAATTTCTATTAAAATCAGCACGCTTTTTTCTTTTTATTTTTGAATTATTGTTGTAAATTGCGGCTTTTAGCTCCTTGGATGTCATTCTTTGGGCAGCTTTGCTTGCTGCTAGTATTTGGATTTGACTATCATCTGTAACTACTTTTAAATTTTCACTTCTGGCAATTTTTAGGATTTGCTTTTCTATGTAGGTATCTGCCGTTTGGAATTTCTTGGTGTAAACAATCTTCATTCCATATTTTTCGCTAATTGTTTCTTTGTTTCTGTCAAGATTGTAGGCATCAAAGACTATCACAACTTCTTCATCAGTCATTGATGCATACTCAGCCAAATAATCAATTAGCTTCTCTCTTGCAGCTTCTAAAGATTCTTTGGATATTTCTTTTAAATCAGACCGGGAATTTATTACATTATAGCCATCTATAATGGTTATATTTCTACGATTTCTCGCCATTATCCCTTATAACCTCATACATAGCTATGGCAGATGCTACGGAAGCATTCAAACTATTAACCTTGCCTATCATAGGAATTTTTACTAGGCTATCGCATTTTTCTCTGGTAAGTCTACTAATTCCATCTGCTTCATTGCCAACAACTAACGCCACTTTGCCGCTAAGATCAGTTTCGCTAAGCTTACTAGTAGCTTCGCCTGCAAGGCCATAAACCCAAAATCCATTTTCTTTTAATTTTTCTATAGTCTTATTAAGATTTGTCACCATAACAAGGTCGATATTGTTGATGGCGCCAGCACTTGTTTTATAGACTGTAGGAGTTACTTTTGCCGACCTACGTTCTGGAATTATTACTGCATCAAAGCCAAAACTTTCAGCACTTCTGATTATTGCACCAAGATTGTGAGGATCTTCTATCTTATCCAAAAGTATAAGCCTTGTGGCATCTTTTATATCGTTTATGGACTTATAATTATAGGAATCAACTTCAACCATCACGCCCTGGTGGTTCATATCTATCTTATCAAAAAAATCTTTGTTGACAAATTTTATTTCTACGTTTTTTGCCCTAAGTTTTTCTATGATTTTTTCTACAATTGGAGTATTTTGTTTGATGATGTAGGCCTTGTGGATTTTTATTCCTGCATCAATTGTCTCTAAAATAGGCTTTCTGCCGTAGATTTTATCCATTAGATTAGCTCCCACTTAACGCCATCTCTGGTGTCTTTGATGCTAACTCCTAAGTCTTTTAGTTGATCTCTAATTTCGTCAGCTTCTTTGTAATTTTTGTTGATTTTTGCTTGATTTCTAAGCTCTATAAGCTCCAAAATTTGCTTTTCATCTACGTTGGCCTTTGATTTTTTCCTATTTTCAAGACCTAAAACTTCTTCAAATTCATTGAAATAATCCAAAGTTTTTTCTATGAGATATTTGGAATTGTTAGCATCAATTTTGCTGTTGGCAAATTTTACCAAATCAAACAAAACTGTGATAGCATCGGCTGTATTTAGGTCATTATCCATAACCTCTATAAATTTATTTTTAAAATTAGCTAGGATTTTGAGATTCTCTTCTTCGCCAGGGATTAGTTCTATTTTGGTGTTATTTTCTGATAGATCTTTTAGCCTAAAATAAGCATTGTTGATCCTATCTAGGGAATTTTTTGCCCCTTCTATGATCTCTCTGGTAAAGTTAATTGGTTGGCGATAATTTGTAGTTAAAAGCCAAAATCTTATAACCATAAGATCGTATTCTTTTTTGATATCGTGGAGGGTAAAGAAATTTCCCAAAGACTTACTCATCTTTGTTCCATCAACTTGGATCATGCCATTGTGCATCCAATAATTAGCAAAAGTTGTGCCGTTGTGACTTTCTGATTGGGCGATTTCATTTTCGTGATGTGGAAATTCCAAATCTTCACCACCAGCGTGAATGTCTATGGTTTCTCCCAAAATTTTCTTATTCATAGTTGAACATTCTATATGCCAACCTGGGCGACCCATGCCCCATGGAGAAGACCATGAAACTTCGCCATCTATCTTGGTTTTTTTCCAAAGAGCAAAATCTAGTGGACTTTCTTTTTTCTTAGCTTCTTCGCTTTCTAGTCTATTGCTGGCTCCATGAACTAAATCTTCAATGTTTTTTCCAGATAATTTGCCATAATCTTTGACAGTTGAAACTCTAAAATAAACATCACCATCCACTTCATAAGCTGCGCCTTTTTCTATTAAATCTTTTACAAATTCGATAATATCATCCATTACCTCGGTTGCTCTTGGGTGGATGGTGTTTTCTTCGTCAAGATTTAAATCTTTGGCATCTTCTAAGTAGGCTTTTATATATCTATCTGTTACTTCTTTGGTTGAAATGTTTTCTTTTATTGATTTATTAATTATTTTATCATCTACATCTGTGAAATTTACCACATAGCTTACATCGTATCCGCGATATCTCATATAGCGTCTAAAGGTGTCAAAAACAACAAGTGGCCTAGCATTTCCAATATGCATATAATCATAAACAGTAGGCCCACAGACGTACATTTTTATTTTGTTTTCTTCAATTGGTTGAAACTCTTCAATCTTTCTTGTGAGCGTGTTATGAATTTTCATTTAAAAATTTTCCTTTACAAATTTTAATCTATTATTAATCTTATCTTTGCCCATTAATAGCATAACATTTGACAAATCTGGTCCATGAACTGATCCTGTTATAGCAGCTCTTATTGGGAACCACAAGTTCTTGCCCTTGATGCCTGTTTCTTTTTGGATTTTTTTCATAATTGTTTTGGCAAAATCTGCATCAATTTCTGAAACTTCGTCAAGTTTTGCTAAATAAGCATCGATTAATTTTTTGGAATCTTCTTCTTTTAAAATCTCCTTTGCCTCATCGTCATAGCAAACTTCGCTATCTTCTAGATAATAATTCTTTGAAAGTTTTGGAGCATCAGAGAATTTATCGATTGCTGATTGCCAAGTTTCTGCCAATAATTTGTAATTTTCATCTGAATAATTTTCATCTACAAGGCCAGATTTTTCCATAAAAGGCTTGATGGCTTTTGCCAAATCTTCAACGGACATTTCTCTTACATAGTGGCCATTTACCCAATCAAGCTTTCTTTTGTCAAAAACAGCTCCAGTTTTATTTACTCTATCAAAGTCAAATTGCTTAGCTAATTCTTCTATTGAGAAAATTTCTTCTTCGCTATCTGGCGACCAGCCCAAAAGTGCCAAAAAGTTTATCAAACCTTCTGGTAAATATCCCTCTTCGATGAAATCTTCTACCATTCCATCGCCATTACGTTTAGAATATTTCTTGTGATTTTCGTTAAGAACGGTTGGTAGGTGGATATATTCTGGAGCATCCCAGCCAAAGGCTTCGTATAAATAAACGTGCTTTGGAGTTGAGCTTATCCATTCATCTCCACGAACAACGTGAGTTATTTTCATAAGATGATCGTCAACTACAACTGCAAAGTGATATGTTGGAAATCCATCGCGTTTGATCAAGACTTGATCGTCCATATCGTCAGTATTAAAGGTGATTTTTCCTTTTATTCTATCGACAAAAGAAATTTCGCGATTTTTTGGAAGTTTTAGTCTAACTGTATATTCTTCGCCATTGGCAATTCTTTTTTTGGCTTCTTCTAGGGGAATTGACCTACATAGACCATCGTATTTTGGTGTAAGACCATCAGCTTTTTGTTGGTCACGAACCTTATCAATTCTCTCTTGTGAGCAGAAGCAATAATATGCCTTGTCTTCTTCTATAAGTTTTTCGATATATTTATTATAAATTCCAGCCTTTACTCTATCAGATTGAATATATGGACCATATTCTCCTCTTTCAGTAACTTTGCCAGACTCATCGAGCATTACACCTTCGTCTATTTCAACTTTTGCCCAAGAAAGAGCCTTTAGTAAATTTTCCAAAGCTCCCTCAACAAATCTGGTTCTGTCGGTATCTTCAATTCTTAAAATCATTGTCCCGCCTGTGTGTCTTGCATATAAATAGTTAAATAAGGCAGTCCTTAATCCACCTATATGCAAATATCCTGTTGGGGATGGGGCAAATCTTACTCTTACATCAGTCATTTTCTTCTCCTCTTTGCTAAAAATATAAATACACTTTGTTTAATTATAATATATTTTTAAATAATTTGATAATTAAATTTGATATTATTTAGAATATGAAAGGGAGTGCATTACACTCCCCCTCCTTTTAACTTATTTAATTATAACATTGCTTACTCTTAAAATCAACTTTGTCAAGGATTTTTTTAAAAGTTTTGATCTTTTTTGATTTTCACCTAATCCCATGCATTAATATCTTTTAGATAAGGCTTTAATTCTTTAATATTTTCAGGGATAAATTTTGGATCTTTGCCAGCTTTTAGCTGAATCATATAATCTTTGTAAGAAGCTACGGCAAGTTTTCCTATAAGCATTAGGCAAACTAAGTTTATTATCGCCATAATGCCCATAAAAATATCTCCAGTATTCCAAACTATAGAAAAATCTCCAACTGATCCTAAAAATACAAAGCACATTACCAAAACTCTATAAATGCTAAGGCCAGTTTTGCCAAGACCAAGGTAGGAGATATTATTTTCTCCATAATAATAATTTCCAATTATTGAAGAAAATGCAAACATCAAAACACAAATTGTCAAAAGATGTAATGACCAAGCTCCTAGCTCACTTGATAAAGCAGCTTGGGTTATGGCAAGGCCTTGAAGATCCGGATTATTATAAATTCCTTCTCCTCCAATAATAATTACAAAAGCAGTTGCTGAGCAAACTACAATTGTATCAAGATAAACCCCCAAGGCTTGGATTAAGCCTTGTTTGGCTGGATGACTAACATCTGCAACGGCTGAAGCATTTGGAACAGCTCCCATGCCGGCCTCGTTAGAAAATAATCCTCTTCTTACTCCATTTAAAATAGCGCTCCCAAAAAGTCCGCCAAAGCCTGCCTTTAGGTTAAAGGCTTCTTTGAAAATAAGTCCAAACATATGAGGTACTTTTGTTATATTTGTAAGTAAAATTACTAAAACCAAAATAATATAAATAATTGCCATAATTGGAACCAATAATGCGGTTATATCTGCAATTCTTTTTAGACCACCAAAAATAATAAAGCCTGCAAAAATACAAATAATAAGTCCAACTATCCAAGGCTTGATATTTAGTGAAGAAGCAAAACCAGAAGCAATAGTATTTGCCTGCATGGCATTAAACATAAAACCATAAACGATACAAATAACCACAGCAAAAATGCTTGCTATATGAGGATTTTTTAAAGATTTGCTCATGTAATAAGAAGGTCCGCCCTTAAAAGTTCCGTCAGGATTTTTTTCCTTAAAAATTTGTCCCAAGGTATTTTCTACAAAAGATGTTGCACCGCCAATAAGAGCTGTAACCCACATCCAAAAAACTGCTCCAGGGCCTCCTACTGAAATGGCTGCTGCAACTCCAACGATATTTCCAGTTCCTATATGGCTTGCCGCAGAAATTGTAAAAGCCTTAAAAGGTGAGATTGCATTTTCATCTTCAGGTTTTTTTCTGATTAATTTAAAGGCATGGGAAATATTAGTAATTTGTCCAGCCTTAATTTTGTAAGTAAAATACAAACCCAAGCCCAACAATAAGGGGATAAGCATATTCGTATAAATTTTGCCACTGATAAGGTCAGTGATCTTCTTAAAAGTTTCCATAATTTCCTCCTAATAATATTTATTCATAATTTCTAATAATTAATTATAAAACTTTTTACTACTTTACTTTGATTTTTTGATAAAGTAAATAGGAAAATCAAAACTACCAGCTTAGCTGGTAGTTTGCAAAGCGCCTATAAGGCGCGAATACCGGCACGCCCCTATTGGGGCTGTCGAGTATTCCATCGCATGCACCACTATCCCAACTACTGCTTAAGCAGTTTTTTATTTGTTTTTATTTACTGACTCTCCCGTAAACGGGTCATAGTATTCCTTTATACTTATTTGGTCAGTATAATAATCTTCCTTTAATTGATTTTGTATATATTCTTTTATTTTCTTTTCATTTCTACCGACTGTGTCCACATAGTATCCTCTACACCAAAAGTGTCTGTTTCCATATTTATATTTTAAGTTTGCATGTCTATCGAATATTATCAGCGAACTTTTTCCTTTTAAATATCCCATTATTTGTGATATTGAATATTTTGGTGGTATTTCTAACAACATATGGACATGATCTGGACATAGCTCTGCTTCTATTATGTTTATTCCTTTTCTTGAACATAATTCTCGAAGTATGCTTCCTATATCTTTTCTTAGTTGTCTATATATTACTTGTCTTCTGTATTTTGGCGCAAAAACTATATGATATTTGCATCTCCAGCTTGTATGTGATAAAGTATTTTTATCCATGAGTGCCTCCTTATTTAATTGTGCATGTGAATATCACAATTATACTTTAAGGAGGTTTTCTTGGTGCTTGAAGCTAAAGCTAAATCCCTCCACCTGCATAGCAGGTGGTTTTTTGTTTCGCTCTCTTTCGTTCGCTCAACTCACTTAAGTGAAACAACAACAATAAAAAAGCCCTACAAAAAATTTGTAGGACTTTAAGGTGACCCCACAAAGTTGGACCTAATACCAGAGTTAGAACTAAACTAGCCCTGGTATTTCTTTGTCCTATCCTACCCCTAGGGGTAGGAAATTTTTATGCTGCATTCTTCTTTCTGTATTCTATTGGTGATAAGTATCCTAATTTTTCTTTTATTCTTTCTTCGTTGTAATATTTTATGAAATCTTCAATTGTTTGTTTTAAGTGCTCGTATGAATAGAATTTATTTCCGTAATATATTTCTTGTTTTAATATCCCAAAGAAATTTTCCATTGGTGAGTTGTCTAAGCAATTTCCTTTTCTTGACATGGATTGAGTGATGTCATTTTCTTCTAGTTTTGATGTGTATTGCTTTACTTGGTATGCCCAGCCTTGATCAGAGTGGAATATTCTTTTTTCTTTATTTTTATTAGTTACCTCTATTGCTTTGTCTAAGGCTTTTAAGATTGGTTCTATTGTTGGGTGTTTTGATATTTCATAGCTAAGTATTTCACTGTTGTACATATCTAGGTATGGGTTTAGATAGAGTTTCTTTATTTGATATGTTCCTGTTTTATCTTTTTCTAAATACTTAAATTCTGTTGTGTCTGTTGTTATTTGTGTGTATGGTGTTTCCACTTTAAAGTTTCTTTTTATTTTGTTGTCTGATATTTTTCCTACCTGTCCTTTGTAGGATGAGTATTTTCTTGTTTTTCTTGAATAGCTTTTTACTTGAAGTTTTAACTTTTGAACTAATCGTTGTACTTTCTTTTTGTTTATTATCAGTCCTGATCTTTTTAACATTGCTGTTATTCTTCTGTAGCCGTAGTTTGGATTGTCTTTTCTTATTTTAAGTATTTTCTTTTCTAATTCTAGATCTTTATTTGGTTTATTTAAGCGTTTTTGCCAATACATGTATGTTGATTTGGCAATGTTAAAGTATTTTAACAAGTCTTTTAGTTTGTATTTATCTCTTAAGACTTTGATTGTTTCAGCAATTGTCTTATTTCTGTATCTGTCATTTGAGACAATTCTATCTTTTTTTTTATTGCATCATTTTCTAATTGAAGCCAATAGTTTTCTTCTTCTAATTTCTTTATCTTTTCTTTTAGTTGTGCTTGTGTTAATGATTCATTTTCTAAATTAGTTATGTTTGCTGATGATTCTATTTTAGTGTCTTTTGATCTCTTTGGGGATTTTGGCATTTTTGAAGGTCTTCCTCTCTTTTTAGATCTAAGTCCTTCAATTCCTTTTTCTCTATATTCATTGACCCATCGGGTGATTATTGATGGATTATTGATTTTAAGATTGTTTGCTAGGCTTTGATAGGACATTTCTCCTGTTAAGTACAAGTTTACTACATTTAACTTGAATTCCAAAGTATATTGTGTATTTTTTCTTTTTACTTTTAGTCCTTCATAGCCTTGTGATTTGTATGCATTTACCCAGCTTTTCACTACGCTTTCTGATGGTATGCAATATTTGTCTGATAAAGATTTATATGAGATGTTTGATTCTAAATATTCTTTTACTACTTTCATTTTGAATTCTGTGCTATATTTTGCCATTAAAAAACTGACCTCCGTTAGTTAGTTTTTAGGTCTAACTTTTGGGGGTCAGTTCACTTAGCTTAGTGATTATTTTATTTGTACATTCCCAATTTTTCGCAAAGTTCATCTATTTGATCTATTATAGATCCTATAAAGGCTATTGTTTCTGAAATTGGTTTTGTGCTTGTCATATCAACTCCAGCTCTTTTTGCAAGCTCTATTGGGCCAACTGATCCACCAAGTTTTAGAACTTCTATCCATCTATCTCTATCTTCTGGACTTCCATTTACGATTTTATCAGAAATCATTGTTCCAATTGTTAAACCTGCTGAATATGTGTAAGGATATAAGCCCATATAATAATGTGGTTGACGCATCCATGTTAGCTCAGCACCATCTACTAATTCCACAGAATCAGACCAAAATTCTTCTAATTTTTCTGTAAAAATTTTGTTTAAATCATCGGCTGTTAGACTTTCACCATTTTCTACTTTTCTATAAACTTCTCTTTGGAAAGCTGCTTCAAGGAAATGAGTTACAAAGTTATGGTAGTAAGTTTTTGAAATCATTGTTGATAAAACCCAAAGTTTTTCACGATCGTCTTTGGCCTTATTTAGCAAAAATCTTTCCATGGTAATTTCGTTGGCAGTTGATGGTGATTCAACAAAATACATACTCATGTCGATATTTAGAGATTTTTGATTTTTGTTTGTGTAATAAGATTGACCAGCATGGCCTAGCTCGTGGGCAAGAGTCATAACTTGGCTCATTTTGTTGTTATAAGTTGTCATTATAAATGGATGAGATCCATAAGGGCCAGCTGCAAAAGCTCCAGTTCTTTTTCCTTCATTTTGAGCATAGTCTATCCACCTATCTTCAAAGGCAGAATTTAAAACGCTTACGTATTCTTCGCCAAGATTTGAAAGACCTTCAACTATATATTTGTGAGCTTCTTCAATGCTTACTTCTGGTTCATAATCTGGATCTATGGACAATTTCAAATCTGCATAGGTCATTTTGTCCAAACCGTAAGTTTTTTTGATAATTTCTGCATATTTTCTCATATGAGCTGAAAGCTCTGCCATTATTGTGTCAATTTGCTTATCGTAAATTTCCCTATCGACATCTTGTAGGCTTAGCAAATAATCAAAAACTGTTTTATATCCACGCAAATCTGAAATTCTCTTTTCATTTTCAACTTGGGTCATATAGACAGAAGCATCTGCATTTTCGTATTTTCTTAAAACATCGTGGTATCTTTTGAAAGCTTCACGTCTTAGCCCACATCTTGGATCTGCTTCAAGAAATTCTTCAAAAGTATTGTGGTTAAGGTTTATTTTTTCACCCTCATATTCAAAATCTTCAAATTCCATATCTCCATAGCGCATATCGTTGTAATTTTTGTATGGAGCATCAAAAGTTGGAGCAAGATTTGCCAAAATCTTCTCGCCCTCATCGGTCAAAAGATATTTGGATTCTTTGATAATTCTATCAAGATAATAAGTATATTCCGGATGAGCTTTTTTTACTTCTTCCAAGAGATTCTTATCTAATTTGGCAAGTAATGAATGGAAAAAGCTCAATTCGCCGTCAATTTTGCTCATTTCTTTGGTAAAATGCGCATATCTTTTTGCCATATTAGCATCAGTCGTATCAGTTTCCATGCTAATGCCTGCAAAAGTACCTAACCTATCTGTTAGGCCATTTATCTTATCAAAATCTTCCAAAGCCTTATAAACTTCTTCTGATGAATTTAAAGTTTTGTAATTTTTAGAAAAATTATCTGAAAGATTTTTAAGTTCTTCTAAATTTTTGAGAAAATCTTCATCATCTTTGAAAAGATCTTCAATTTTCCAAGTTTCTTTAACATCTACTTCACTTCTTTTTTTCATATTCCCTCCTCGTAGTATAGATTATTCTTCCTATATTTTACCTCAAATGTGGCTAAGGTATAAGCAAATTAAATTTAAAATTATTGAAGTTAAAAATACAAGGATATCAAAAAAATTTCAGTAAATTTATTGGTATAAGGATAAAATGATGATATAATTATGATAACAAGGAGGTGTTTATAATGATAAATATAAGACCAGTATCAGATTTAAGAAATAAATTTCCTGAAATTGAAGAAACAGTAATAAATTCAAATTCGCCGGTATTTTTAACCAAAAACGGTTATGGAACAATGGTTTTAATGAGCCTTGAACAATACTCACTTCTAACAGACGATATAGAGAAAAAATTAGATGAAGCCGACAAAGAAGCCCTATCATCAACTAAGCGCTTAACAAAAAACGAAGTTTTTGATTTGGCTAGAAAGAATATCGATGACAAAACCAACTTATAAACTAAGATTTTTACCGATTTTTAAAGATGATCTTTTGGAAATAACGGATTATATAACAGATACTTTAGGAAATCCGACTGCAGCGAAAAAATTAGTTGACGATATTGAAATAGCAATAGATAAAAGATTAGAAAATCCTTTGATTTTTGCACCCTATCAATCAAGCAAAATAAGAAAAGATACTTATTACAGAATAAAAGTAAGAAATTTTTTCATTTTTTACGTTGTTATAGACCATACAATGGAAATTAGAAGGCTTATTTATTCAAAAAGAAACATAGATGGACTTTTATAAAATTGTTTATTTGCTCCTTTAATAAATTATTAGATAATGAGTATAATAATTAATAGCTAATAACAAGGAGGAAATAATGAATAATAGAATAGAAAATTTTGCTAAACTTGCTGTTGAGTTTGGCGTTAATGTTCAAAAAGGTGAGGACGTTTTAATAAATTCACCTGTCGAAAGTCCAGAGCTTTGTAGGCTAATTACCAAGGCTGCTTACGAAAAAGGTGCTCGCCTTGTTTCTGTGGATTGGCGTGATGATACCCTTACAAGACTTGCCTTTGAAAATCAAGACCAAGAAACTTTAAATGAAGTTGCTTCTTGGAAGATAGAAAAATTAAAATATCAAATAGCTGAGAAAAAATCAAACAGAATTTCCATCGCTAGCGAAGATCCAGATTTATTAAAGGGCCTTGACCAAAAGAAAATTTCCGAAGCAGTTCGTGAAAATTCTAAGGCTGCAAAAGAATTTGTCAAATACACCATGAACGATATTGTAAGTTGGCTGGTAATTTCTGTTCCAACAATAAAATGGGCAAAAAAAGTCTTCCCAGACCTAAGCGAAGAAGAAGCTTACAATAAATTATGGGAAGTAATACTTGATGTATCAAGAGTATCCGATTCTTGGGAAGAAACCAAAGCAAATTGGGAAAATCACATCAAAACCCTAGAAGAAAAAGCAAAATATCTAAACGATCATCAATTTGACAAAGTTCACTACGAGTCTAAAAACGGGACAGACCTTTGGGTAAAACTTCCAAAAGATCATATTTGGATGTCAGCTGGCTCAAAAAATGCTAAGGGAGATTTGTTTATCCCAAATATGCCAACAGAAGAAGTTTTCACAGCCCCACAATATGACGGAGTAGACGGAAAACTTGTAGCAACAAAACCACTTGTCTACAATGGTGTTGTTATAAATGATTTTGAATTTATCTTTGAAAATGGCAAAGTTGTCGATTTTGATGCCAAAGAAGGCAAAGAAACTCTTGCCAAAATGCTAGAAAGCGATGAGGGTAGCAAAAACTTAGGAGAAATTGCCCTAGTTCCATACGATAGTCCAATTTCTAATTCAAATATTTTATTTTACAACACCTTATTTGACGAAAATGCATCCTGCCACTTTGCCCTAGGCAAGGCTTATCCAACTTGCGTTGTAGGTGGAGCAGATTTGGATGATGATAAGTTAAAAGAAAGAGGAATCAACGATTCCCTAATCCACGAAGATTTTATGGTTGGAAATTCCGATCTAAAAATTACAGCCTACAAAGGCGAAAAAGAATTCCCAATATTTGAAAATGGCAATTGGGCATTTTAATAAAATTTCTAAATGCAAAAGATCCCATAAAGTAAATTACTTTAGGGGATCTTTTTTTGTTTTTCTTATAAATTTCTTAGAAATTTTAGCCTTCGTAGGCTTCTTGGTCTACAAACAAATAGCAATTTGGATGTAGATGTAAGAAACTTGCTGGGAATTCTGGATAAATTGTATCTTCTTCGAGAATTCTTCTAACAACTTCGTGTTTGTTTTTGCCATTAGCAAGAACTACTAGGGTTTTTGCATCGAAAACATCTGCCATTCCCATGGAAATTGCGTATTTTGGCACGTCATCTTCTGATTTGAAAAATCTTGAATTTGCCTTTATTGTTTCTTCTGTTAGTTTTATTATAGATGTTCTTTGATTTAATTTTTCTGCTGGCTCGTTAAAAGCAAGGTGGCCATTTGGTCCAAGTCCTAAAACTTGTATATCTCTTTGACCAAATTCATCTAAAAGTTCATCGTATTCTTTGGCGTATTTTTCATCTGCTTCTGGTGCAAATGGCAAATGTGTCATGCCTTCTTTGAAATCTACCTTGTTAAATAAATTTTCATTCATAAAATATTGGTAAGATTGGTCGTTTTCTTTGTCAATTCCTATATATTCATCTAAGTTTACGCTTTTGGCATATTTAAAAGAAATTTCTCCTTCTTTGTTAGCCTTAGCCAAATATTCATACATACCAATTGGGGTTGAACCTGTTGCAAAGCCAAATTTTGCTTGTGGTTTTTCTATCATCATGTTAATGATAAAATCAGCAGCTTTTTTACTCATTTCATCGTAGTCTTTTGACACTATTACTTTCATTTTAGTTCACTCCTTATTAAAATTACATTTAATATTTTACCCACAAATGAAAAAGCTTACCAGATTTATTAAATATTTTCTTCGAGTTTTACTTCTTCTTTTGGAACTTTTTTAAATAATCCTGTTACCATCAAAGCTATTGCTCCATCGCCTGTAATATTGCAAGCTGTACCGAAGGAATCTTGTAGGGCAAATATTGAAAGCATCAAAGCTGTTCCATTATCGCCAAAACCTAAAACAGAAATGATTAATCCAAGAGAAGCCATTACAGTTCCGCCTGGAACTCCCGGTGCGCCGATTGCAAAAATTCCAAGAAGTAGGATAAATAAAATCATATCTCCCATAGTAGGAATTTTGCCGTAGAGAATTTGTGAAACTACCATTACAAAAAATGTTTCTGTCAAAACTGATCCACAAAGGTGAGTATTTGAACAAAGTGGAATTACAAAGTCTCTGATTTTAGCATCTAAAGTTTTTGCTTTTCTTGCTTGTTTAAGGGCAACTGATAAGGTTGCTGCAGATGACATAGTTCCAAGGGCTGTTACATAAGCTGGTCCATAATGTTTTAAAACTTCCATTGGATTTGTTTTTGAGATCGCTCCTCCGATGCCATAAAGAAGGGCAAGCCATATATAATGCATGACAATGACAATTAAAATAATCTTGATAAATACTGGCAATTGCTCGTTGATAACGCCTGTGTAGGAAAGTTCTGCAAAGGTTGTAAAGATAAAAAATGGAAGAATTTTTATAATTACTCTATTTACTATTTCTAAGGTTATGTTGTTAAATTCTTTTAAAAGTTTAGTAAATGTTTCTGATTTGGTCCAAACTACTGCAAGACCAAAAATAATTGATGTAACCAAAGCTGTCATTACTGGCATTAGTGGATCTATACCTAATTTGAAAATTGATTCAGGAATTTCTCTTTGTCCTGCCACTTCACTTGCAATATTTAAGCTTGGAATAACTGCATTTCCAACTATAAGTGAGAAAAATGCCGCACCTATTGATGATAAATAGCAAATAACTAAGGTTGTAGTCAAAACTTTGCCAGCATCTTCGCTTAAAGAAACTATAGCTGGTGTAATAAAGCCCAAAATTATGATTGGCACTGCATAAAATATAAGTTGACCTAAGACAGATTTTATAGTATCAAAAATCATCATCAAAGTTTCATTAGAAACTCTGCCGATAAAAATTCCCAGAATAATACCAAATACAAGTTTAAATAACAGGGAATTAAAAATACTTTTCTTTTTCATAAATTACCTCTTTTCATTGTTAATTATTTCTAGCATCACATCATCAGCCTTAGAAAATCCTTCGTGGGAAAGCTTGCCTATATTAGAAATTGTATCTTCTATGCTTTCTCCAACAATGCCAACATTTTTGTCAGTAATTATACCATTTAAAGACAAATAGGCAGCTATAATCGATTCTTCAGCACTTGTGGATAATTTCATAGAGCAAGATTCCTTAGCTCCATCACAAATCATGCCAGTAAGATTTGCAAAAACATTTGTACAAGCTCCAGCAATTTGCTTTTCATCTCCACCCAGCATAAAAGCTATAGCAGCACTTGCTCCAATAGCAGCTCCGATGGCACAACCGCACATACCACTAAGTTTGCCCGAATATTCTTTGACATAGCGATTGATCACATGGGCAAAAAATAAACCTCTTGCCAAAGTGTCAAAGCTTAAATTTTCGTATTGATAAACCATATAAATTGGAATGATAATTCCAATTCCTTGATTGCCAGAGCCACCTGAAGTCATTATTGGAAGAGGTCCACCACCCATTCTCATATCAGCAGCTGCTGCTGTTAGGATTCTAGTTTGTGTAACAAAATTATCCGGCAAAATTCCATTCTCTTTAAGCGTACTTAGCTTTTTGCCAAGATTTAGTCCATAGCCTTTAAGTCCTTCTTTGGCTGCGGCAAGATTTACATCGACTCCTTCCAAGACAAAATAAATATCTGCCAAGTCCATTTCTTTTACAATTTTAGAAAGCTCCTCAAAGGACATATTTTTTATAGAAAAAGCGGATTTTCCAGTATCTTTTATAGGATCGTCAAAAATAAGCTCATCATTTTTCCAAATTTGGTCAATATGCGTGTGAGAATCTGAAATAATTACCCTAGCGCTTTCTTCTTTGGTAAAAATTTTTACTCCTATGTAAAGATCTGAAACATCTTCCAAATACTTAACGCTCACCAAATCTACAAAGTCTTTTGCTTTTTTTATTTCTTCTTCTGTCAAATTAGAAAAAACCAAAAGTGGTTGGTCGCATTTTTTGGAAAAAGCTCCAAGACTTGCTGCCAAATCCAAACCAGCCGCTTTGGTTGTCGGGATTTTTACAGCCTTGCCATTTTTATAAATATTTCTACTAACTTCTAAATCGATCTTACAAATATCGGATTTTTCTAAATATTGACTACAAACATTAGCCGCATAAGCAACTGCAACAGGCTCTGTACATCCGATGGCCTTTGTCGAATCTTCCTTTACAATATTTATAAGTTCTTCTTTAATTTCTTTACTATTCAATCTATCACCTCAATAAGATTATTAGCCAAAATAGCCACATTTATAGTATAACTTATTTTAAAAATCAAGTAAACGATTGCCATGTAAAATTTTGCCAAAGAGAATTTATCATATATTCATTGGGTATAAATATAAAAACTCAAGAAAAGAATGGAGATTAATTATGGGAATATTTGATATATTTAAAAAAGATGAAAATGACGATGATTTAGAAAATGAAAAACCAACAAAAAATTCAAAAGAAATCATCTACTCGCCCATGCTTGGCCAAAAATTAGACATCAAAGAATGTATAGATAAAGTATTTTCTACAGAAATTGTGGGCAAAGGCTGCCTAATAGTTCCAAGTTTGGGCAAAGTTTACTCACCTTGTGATGGAAAAATTTCCCTACTTGCGGATTCTTTACATGCCATTGGAATAAGCTCAAAATCTGGAGCAGAAATTCTAATTCATATAGGCATAGACACCGTAGAATTAAAAGGCGAGGGATTTACAAGCCATGTAGAAATCTATGATGAGGTCAAAAAAGGTGATTTATTAATGGATTTTGATATAGAAAAAATCAAAGAGGCTGGCAAATCTCTCCAATCACCAATAATTATAACAAATACTGACGAATTTGATGTAAAAGTTTTAGAAAGTGACTTAGAAGTATCAAACACCGACCCAGTTTTGGAAGTTATTGCAAAATAAATTTCTCCCAGCTTAGGATAGAGCCTAGGCTGGGATTTCTTTACAAAAATTACTTTAGGGTAAAATAAATATGGAAAAGAAAGTTTGGAGAAGATAATGAAATTAATAGCAGTAGATGTCGACGGGACACTAATAAATAGCAAAAATCAAATAAGCAAAAAAACCAAAGATACCTTGATAAAGGCAGCAAAAATTGGCAACAAAATCGTAATAGTATCAGGAAGACCAGCTCCTGGTCTAAAAGCTTTGGCAAAAGAATTAGAATTTGACAAATTTCACGGCCTATTATCAAGCAACAACGGCTCAACCATAACAGATTTTGCCAGCGGAGAAATTATAGCCGATCATTTCTTGGATATGGATCTTGCAAGAAAAATCCTAAAAGAAAGCTTAAAAATCGACCTGGAAATCGTCCTTCCCCATGGAGATATACTCATTTCTGATAAAAACCATAAATATTTAGACCACGAGCTTAGACTTTTAAAACTTCAAAGCAAAATAATTCCAGATGTAAGAGAAAATCTTTCTTTTAAGATAAATAAAATTCTTTTTGCAGGAGAGCCAGAAAAAGTTGATAAATATTACCCATTTTTGGAAGAAAATTATGGAGAAATCACAAGCCAAGTTAGAAGCCATCCCTATAATTACGAAGTAATGCCCAAAGGCTTATCAAAAGGAGCAAGTCTTTTAGAAATCGCCAAATTTTATCAAATCAAAAGGGAAGATATCATAGCTTTTGGCGATGAATTAAACGATTTGACCATGATAGAAAGCGCAGGAGTGGGTGTTGCCATGGCAAATGCAGTTGACGATTTAAAAGAAATAGCAGATTATATAACTTTGTCAAACGATGAAGATGGAATCGCCTATTATTTGGACAGATTTGTTTTGTAGGTAAAAATTGAAAACTTAAAGTCCACAAGATTTCTGGCACCTTGAGCGAACCTAGTAAGTCGAATCATCTCTTGGTTTTTATATTAAAGCTATAATTTTGAGATCTTTCGACTTAAAACATCTGTCGATATTTTCCGCTCAAGATGCCAGAGCTTTGCTTAGCATTTTTCGCATGTTCCGTATTTTTGAATAACCCCCAGCACATCCCAGGCTTACACCCAACTCCTGGCATCCCGAGCGTAGTCGAGGGATCTCATTTTCTTATCCTAAAATAAAAAATCTCAACAACCTAAAAATTCCCAACAAAAAAGTGATGCTGAATTTTTCCTGCACCACTTAATTATTATTTTATTAGTTTTTTTCTCTTTCGTGTAAGTATCAATAACAAGCTTAAAATAAAGACTATCAATGCTAGGGGAAGAATATATTCTTCTACACCCGTTTTTACATTTCTTTTGCTTACTTTATTTACTCTAACTTGCCCATTTTTTTCCACAACTTCATTTCCTGGAATAACTTGAACTAAATGTTTTTTTGTAGTTGTTTTCTCTTCTTTTTCTTCCTTGATATTGTAAATATTTTCAAAACTTATATTTTCAATTTTTTTATCAGAAGAATTTCTTATCAAAACTCCATCTTTTTTTAAAGCTCCGTTAGATTTTATAACTTTTACATAAAGCTTGTAGACTTCTTTGTCGTATTTGACATTTGCCATCTTTGGATCTTCTTGATAGATTTTGTATTCGTATTCACCTGGATTATGGAATTTTATATCTAAGTTTTTTTCACTATCGCCTTTAAGCTTAAACTTATAAGACTTAGTAGCTTTTTCCGGCAGTGGAGCATCTTTGCTTGCTGCTTCCATTACATAGAAAAAGCTTTCTTTTGGTTTAGCATATGGCGAATTTATACTTATATTTTGCCTAATATTAATGCTAAGAGATTCGGTTTGGGCATAGGCCTTTGGTGAAAAAAGAAATAACACAAAGAGAAAGGTCAAAGATAAGTAAAGGCCCAAAAATGTCTTCGTTTTTTTTAATATTTTATTGTACATTTTATTTAGCCTCCCCTCTTTTCTTTCTTTGGCTAATTGCATCGTAAATTATGAAAAGCGCGACCAACAAAAGCCATATTAAAATTAGAATTAGTAAAAAATTAACTTTGTAAGCTTTGGAAAGAAGTTTTGCAAATTGATTTTCTTTTTGAATTTCTTCCTTGTAGATATTTTCTTCTATATTGTCGGTAAGTCTTCCTATAAGAATTGACCTGCCATTAGTAATAGAAAAATCACAAGTGTCAAGGACTACTAGATTTTCATGGTCTGAAAAATCAAGCTTTCTTGAAAAAGTCGCTTCTTTATAAATATGATCAATTAAATCTGACCTAACATCTTTGCTTTTTGCCGTTGATAAGATAATTTTATCCGTCCCAACCGTCTTTAGGAAAGCAAAAAACTCAATTCCCTTGCTAGTTTTTCCATATCTGTGGATCTTGCCGTATTTATGACTGTCAAAAAATTCCTTGTCCTTAAAAAGTTCCAAATCTCCAAACATCTTTCGCTCTGCCATAAAATGTCCATAAAGAACATTTTGGAAATCGGAAAAATCTTTGCTATTAGCTGCATCAAGGAAAATCGAACCTGTTGTAGAAAACTTGCCAAGAACGGTTTTGTTTAAATACTCGTCATTATCCTTGCCTTGAACTATGGGATAATCGATTTTTGTCCCATAAACATCTATCCAGCCTAAAACATCAGAATTGATTTTTTTTAAATCGGAAAAAGTTAAATCATCCTCGCTATCCGGCTTATAAGCAGAATAACTTTGGCTATCGGCAATTTCCAAAAGCTCGTGAGTATCCCAAAAAGCGTAAATTGCTATGACAAGTGACAATAGGGAAATAAATAAAATTATATAATCCACAAATCTAGATACAAATCTAATTTTTTTTAATTTTCTCTTTTGTTCATCTGTTAGAATTATTTTCTTATCAGAGCTAAATCCGGAATTTCCGGGCTTAGGCTCTGATTTTTTCCTAGGGAAAATTCTTTTGCTATTTTCCTTATTATGGTTCATAAAGCAAAACTTTATTTAAAACTTATGCTAAAGCTTCCTCGTCTTGTCTATTTTTCATAAAGAAGAAGATTCCAGCTACTGCAACTGCTACTAGAGCGATAAATGGTAGGTTGTCAACTAGTAAACCTGTTGCGGTTTGGGTTTTGTTTTCGTATTCTACAAAGTTTCCACCTGCTTGATCTCCAATGGTGCCTTCTTTTTTATCGGTTACTGCTGTTCCATTAAAGGTAGCAGATTTTACAGAGCCTGTATATGCACCAGCAACTGTTTCGTCAAAGGCAACCTTTGATCCTAGTAAAACTTCTTTAAATACTATTCTTTGATTGTGTTTTAAAATTACATCAAAAGCTTCTCCATAAGTTCCACTTTGTTCTGTACCAACAATGCCATTGGTATCTGCTACAACATATGTAAATGTTGTTGTATCAGAGTTTGATCCTACTGGTTTTGTTACTGTTAGGTTAAATGTAAATTCTGCATTTGTATCTGGAGTTTGGTCTGTGATAGTTTTTCTTAGAGCAAAACCTTTTTTATCGTCTTCTGTTATTACTTCTCCACCGCCAGGGTTGTCATTACCATCTTTTTTGTCATAATTATTTTCAAAGGCAAATTTGTTTTTATCTTTTGTAGAATCAGTATCGTCTCCTGGTTGGTATTCAGTTTTTTCTTTAGTAACTGTTTCACCCTTATCATTTTTTGTTTGTTTGATTTGGATATCTGTTACTTCGTAATTATCTTCAACTTTTTTAACAAATAAAGATACTAAATATTCAGCTTGTGAATAGGTCATATCTTTTGTATTACCTTTAGTTTCTACTACAGTATAAGTATATTGACCAGCAGCTGTAAACGTTACAGCTGTTAGAGCATCAGCTGATTCTTTGATAAGTTGTTTACCATCTTTTGTAGTATTATTATCATCTTTATCTGCATCTGAGTATGCTATTGTTACAGGATTAATTTTCGGAAGATCAGCTGCTTTTTCTGTATCACCATCTATACTTTGACCAGCAAATGTAAAGGTGAATGTTTCTGCTGGTGTTGTTACACCTTCAGCTGGTAAGTTTAAAACTTTTTTGATGTTTAATGGTTTGCTTGCTGCTTCTGCTACATTTGGATTAATTGCGAATGCTCCACCAACTAGGGTAAAAGCTAATACGCTTGCTACGATTTTACTTTTTAATGATTTCATATTATTTTCCTTTCTTTTTTTTATATTATATTCCCCTTCTTCTTAGAAGAGTAAATATCTTACCTTGGATAAGTTTTTTGTTTACTGGGCCAAAGAGTCTGGAATCAACTGCCTGATCTCTGTTATCTGCCAGTAGGAAAAACTCATCGTCTTTAAGCTTTACTGGAAATTTTATCCCATTCGTAAAGGCTAGTGTGTCTTTGTAAATTTTGGGTTCATATTGGTAGGAACCATTTACTTTTAGACCATTTTCGTCAATATCAACTTCATCTCCCGGACTTGCTACTATTCTTGCAAGTTTGTTTTCTCTATTGTAGGTGTAGATTACGCTTTCGCCTACAATAAAATCATTTTCTAATCTGTAATAAAGAATCATATCGCCAGGGCTTATATTTGGAATCATTGAAGTGTCATCAACCCTATAAATTCCAAAGATAAAGCTAAATACGCTTACAATTATTATCAAAAGACTTGTAATCTTGATTAATAATTTTAGCAAAGCTCTGGCAACTGGATCTTTGGGAGATTTTTTTTCTTTAGATTTTTTATTCATAATCTACTTGTGTGTTTTTTCTTATTCTGTAGAGGGCAAGTCCTGCTAATACAATAGCAAGTAGGATTTTTAGTGGTCCATTGCCAGTATCTTCTATCAAAAGTCCTGTTGGAACATTTTTGGCAGCACTTGCTGTAACCGTGGTGTTTTGCTGTATTCCCGCAACTTTATCGATTTGAGGAACAGGGCTCCATGTTATAGGATCTTTGTAGAGGAATTTTGCTTTGGCATCTGGTTTTCCTGGAAGATCTTCTTCCCTAGTTCCCTTATTTACTGCCACAATCTTTTGATCATTATTTACTGCAAAATTTACACCTTCGCCTGCTACATAAGTAACTTTTACTAATTTTGAACTATCTGGGAAATTTGGAGTGTTTGGACTTATGGTATCGCCATGCTTAGCAAAGTGAGCTGTGTAGATATCGCCATTTGTAATAGCCGCATCATCAGCAATTGCTGTTTTTAAGACTCCATTTTTATCCCAATACCAGAATTTATTTTCTGCTAATTCATTTACTTGTGGTTTTACTAAAGCGAAAGTTCTTTTGCTTTGGTCAAGGCCATTTTTGACTAAAACTGATATATATTCTTGATTTTCCTTTTTCCCATGACTTAGAGTTCCTTTTGCTGGATTCTCAGTTTTAAAAGCTACTATATCGTATTTGCTTTTATCTATATCCTTACCATCTTCATCTTTTTTTGGTATGCCAGAATCATTTGGATCGGTTGGTTTTGTTTTGTCCTCTGGAATATATGGAATAATATCTTTATCAGATAAATTAATTTCATATTGGGCGGTGTGGGTCGTATCAGTATTGTAGATTTGTTTTTCTGTTTTGAAATTATTGGTCCAACCAATAAATTTCCATCCAAATTCTGGAGTGATTTTTGGAGCAGTAAGTCTATTACCTAGGTCAATTCCCTTTAAAACCCAATAAACTTTTCTATTTGGATCCATACTTCCATGATCACCACCCTTGTCAAAATCTACTTTTACATAGTCAGGATCGTCAATTTCATTTCCTGTGGTAGGATCTGTAGTTTTTGGACGGTCTCCTCCAACTATAACTTTTTGTTTTCTAATTAGAGTAACTTCCAAAGGATTTGACTTGTCATTATCTTTTTGCTCCTGATTTATGATTTTGTAGGCAAAGTCGCCTTCAACTATAAAGCCAGTAGGATCATCAAGACTTACAATTGGAGTATTGGTTCCATTATAATCATTTTCCCAATTTCCTACATGAGGGTCCAAATATTCTATCATGTCCTTATTTGAAGAATCACTTGGAATATCAGATTTACTCTCTTTTCCTAGGCTATAAGTAAATTTCCCTTTCGGGTTTGTCTGTAAAATATTTCCATCTTTATCTTGAGTTTTAAATATAACTTCAGTATTTTGCACTTGGTAAATGTCAACTGGTAAAGTAGTTGTCGGATAGCCTCCATCCCAAGTTATAACTTTACTGCCGTAATCTTCAAGAACCTTAGTCGATGAAGGATCAACATAAGCTTCCATATAGGCATCGTCATTTTCATGGCCAGGTAGAAAATCATCCTCATCTGCAAAATAAAGTTGAGAAACTATACCAAAATCTAAAGAAAGATTATCTGCTGAAAAATCTTTTGAATTGCTATATTGACCCTGGCCTGGCTTAACAACTGCGCTACCATTTTCAAGATCCTTATAGTGAACAGAATATTTACCATCGACATTAATCTTTGCTCCACTTGGATAAATTTTAGCAAAATCAAAGGTTGTTTTGCCCTCTAGGTGATGCAATGTTACTTTAACCACGAACTTTGTTTCCATAAATTTAGGGATTGTTGAATCGGATGGATTTGCTCTAGCTAAGGTTTGAAATTTCTCGTTATCACTTATGCTTAGAGTTTCTGTTTTTGGAAATTCCTTGCTTTCTTTAAGAGATTTTAAAGAATTTTCTGTTGAATCTTTTCTTGCGTAGATTTTTTCAGAAGGTTTTGCTCTAGCTTTCGCATTTCCCCTAAGATTATCTTTGCTAAAAACTTCTTGGTAAGCTGTTAAAAGTGAACTTTCCGTACTTGATCTTTCGGTTTTTGCAGCAAAAGCTAAACTAATATTTGTTAGCCCAAAAAATAAAGCCAGAAAGAAGGATAGAATTCTATTCAATTTTTTCATCTAGTCTTATTACCTCCCTTCTTTATGATTTATCTAAAAATTAAGGTGATTTTGGATTAATAAATCCAAAGTTTTTTTAGCTTTATGTCAATAGTTAATAATATTAAAATTTAACATTTTATTTTAATAAAATATAGTTTTATTTATATACATTATATCAGAATATTTTTCAAAGGTAAAATATTTTATTAGAATTATTTTATTTATATTTATTGATTGAAATCTTGCATAAAATTCTTTTATCCCTCTCTACTTTAATTATTTTTTGGAAAGATAAGTTTAAAGATTTTTGATTATTTGATTTTTAGCTTTTCCAAAAAATCCCTTGCAATAATAAATCAAAATCTTTGTATTTTATTTGCAATCATCTCTAAATTTTGTATATTATTAGTGAGATTTTTTAATAAATTCTTAGGAGGAAAGATGAATTTAATTGTTGCTCAATCTGGTGGTCCTACTAGCGTTATCAATTCAAGCCTTTGCGGGGTTATTGATGCTGGTATTTTGGAGGAATTTGATAATAT
Source organism: Anaerococcus sp. Marseille-P9784 (assembly GCF_902500265.1). NCBI lineage: Bacteria > Bacillati > Bacillota > Tissierellia > Tissierellales > Peptoniphilaceae > Anaerococcus > Anaerococcus sp. Marseille-P9784. The sequence continues at coordinate 570,469 of NZ_CABVOZ010000001.1, forward strand.
TTATTTAAGCCGTTTTGGTATTGAGGGTCTTATCAAAGGCGAAATTGTAAGTGTCGATAAGGATAAATTTATAAAAAACAACATCAAAGATAAGCTTATGGCAAGGCCTTCTTCTATTTTGGGTTCTTGTAGGTTTAAATTATCTGATGATTTTAATGATGAAGTTTATAAGAAGATTTTTGACCGTTTGGAAGAATACGATATAAGTTCTTTTGTTTACATAGGTGGAAACGATTCCATGGATACGGTTTCTAAGCTAAATTCCTATATGAGGGAAAATTCTATTTCTGGCATTAATATAGTTGGTTGTCCAAAAACTATAGACAACGACCTTTGCCAAATGGATCATTCTCCTGGTTTTGCTTCTGCTGCTAAGTTTATCAACCAAACTATAAGCCAAATGCGTCTTGATGTCGATGTTTACCAGCTAAAATCTGTAACTTTTGTTGAGATTATGGGAAGAAATGCCGGTTGGCTTGCAGGATCTTCTTTATTGTCCAATTATAATAGGGATAGAAAAGTTGTAAATCTCTTGTATTTGCCAGAAGATGATAAGTCCATAGATGAAGTTCTCGATGATATTAAAATTTCCTTGAAAGAAGAAAGCAATTTGATCGTTGCTGTTGCGGAAGGTTTTATGGATAGGGATAAAATTCTTCTAAAAGAAAGCATTTCAAATACAGCAGATGGTTTTTCCCACAAGGTTATAGCAGGAGTTGCCAATAGACTTGCTGATATAGTTAGAGATAGACTTAATATCAAATCTCGTAATGTCGAGCTAAATATTTGCCAAAGAACTAACAGTATTATTAGCAAAACTGATTCTCTTGAGGCCTACCAATTAGGTTTTAGGGCTGCTAGTATTTCAAAAGAAAAAACAAATCTTCTACCTATAATAAAAAGAGAAGAATCTAACGATTATAAGATAAATTACTCTTTTGTAGCAAGCGAAGAAATTGCCAACAAGGAAAGAAAAATCCCTCAAGAATGGCTAGATGATAGAAATTTGCTTGAAGAAAAAATGATAGCCTATACTTATCCACTAATCCAAGGAGAAGTAAGCATAGCTTATGAAAACGGCTTGCCAGTTTTTGTTAATCTTTGTGATTTTATAAAATAGAAAAAGCTCTGATTAAATCAGAGCTTTTGTTGATCTTACTTGTCCTCTTTTAGTTTCCTAATCCTACAAGCTTTGATCCTATTATCTTCTATATAAAGAATTTTTATTTCATATCCATTGTAATCAAGACTTTCATTTTCGCCAGCTTCTGGTATATAGCCTAGCTTATCTATGATAAAGCCACCAAGAGAATCGTAATTTTCGTTATCTTCGTCAATTTCTATTGGTATTTTCTCGTTTAGATCTTTAATTGAGATGGAAGCTTTTACAACATAAACTCCCTTGCGATTTTCCCTAAATTCGACTCCACAATCTTCTCCCTCATTTAGATCTCCTACTATTTCTTCTAATAGGTCGTCAATGGTTACAACTCCTGCAAAACCACCATATTCATCGATTAGTATGGCCATGTGAATGTGCTTTATCTGCATATCGGCAAATAATTTGTCCGTTTCAATCTTATCTGGCACAAAATATGCTGGTTTTATTAGGCTTCTTAGGTGGACATTTTTGATTCCAACTCTAGTTGCCTCTAGTAAATAATCTTTGGTGTAGATTATTCCAAGAATGTTGTCGACTTCATCTTCATAAACTGGGATTCTTGAATGTCTAATCTTAGTAAATTCATCAAGCCAAGTTTTTTCGCTATCATTTACATCTATCATAAAGACATCTGTACGTGCAGTCATTATCTCTTCTGCTATAAGATCGTCAAAGCCCATGATGGAGTGGATCATTCTCGATTCCATAGGGCGAATTATTCCTTGATTTTCTCCAACTTGAACTATAGATTTGATTTGCTCGCTGGTAACTTCCTTTTCTATAGCCTTTGCTTCGATGCCAAAGATATTCATAAATAAATTTGTCACAGCATTGGTAAATTTTACAAAAGGATAGGTTATGGCCATTATTATTCTTATTAGAAAATTTGTCGCCATGGCAATGCCCATGGGATTTCTAACTGCCAATCTTTTGGGAATCTTATCTATAAAAATCAGCCTTATCATTGAAAAAATAATTATTGCTATAATTATATAGCCACTGGCATTTAATGATCCATTTAAAATGTCAGAATTTTCCACAATAACTCTTACTCTTCTTACTAGATAAGATACGATAAGAAATGATAAAACCATATCCACCATGGCAAAGGCCTGGTTTAAGGAATCTTGATCACTTGTTATTTTTAATAGATATTTTGCCTTACTATTGCCTTCTTCTTCTAATTCTCTAAGTTTTTCTGAATTTAGAGAGATAAGTCCGGTGTGGACTGCTATTATTAGAGAATTTAGAAACATTAGTAAGATTATTGTTATAATACTTTGTATGCTAAAATAGGGCCCTACGTCCATTTTTTCTCCTTATCACATATAGGTCCTATCGCTTGTTTCACTTTTCTTTTTTGACTTTCTTGAAACTTCGGTATCTGAGATGATATCTTTTACTTTCATTAGTCTTGCGATAGTAGCTCTTTCGTTTTCTTCTAATTTTGCTCTTATATATTTTATAGTTTCTTCCAAATCTGGAATTGTCCTATATTCAAGAGCGTTTACACGACGACGGGTTGATTCGATTTCATCTGCCATAAGTTGGGTAGTTTTTTCAAGTTCTGCAAGTTTTAGTAATTTTTCCATGACAAAGTTTAGTTTACTAATAGCTTGGTCAAGGCCTGCGGATGTTTCTGCATAACCATATGGATACATACTTGCATTTTCATTTTTTTCCACTTCAAACTCCATTTGAGGAATTCTAACACTCATGACATTTTTGACACTTATATCAACGCCAACTTTTTGGGTTGGAAAGCTTACAGCAGCTTGCATTGATTCTGGACTCATAAAAGCACTTGCTATGAGAAAGTCAGAAAAAGAATCTGATAGTTCTTTTTCCACTTCTTCTCTTAGGCTTTTGTTTTTACGAATTAGAATCATAAACTGGCGCATAAGCTCATCTTGTTTATCTTTTAAAAGCTTATAGCCACGCTTGCTGGTGCTTAATCTTTTTTTTAAGTTGTTTAGGTTCATCCTTGTTGGCGTTACTTTTAGTCTAGCCATTTTATCACCTAACCCATGTATTTTTCTATTAATTTATCGTCAATTCTCTTTAGCTCAGATTTTGGAATGATCTTTAGCAATTCCCAACCAAGATTAAGGGTTTCTTCGATAGATCTGTTGGTGTAATATCCTTGATTAATGTATTTTTCTTCAAATTCTTTGGCAAATTCTGCAAAAGCTAGATCTGCATCTGAAAGGGCAGAATCTCCTAGAATTTTTTGCAATTCTCTAGCGTCTACTCCTGATGCGTAGGCTGAATAAATTTGGTTCATTGTGTCAGCATGGTCTTCACGAGTTTTGCCATTTCCTATTCCCTTATCTTTTAGACGGGAAAGAGATGGCAAGATTGAAACTGGTGGTTCTATGCCTTGGTTATATAAATCACGATTTAGGATTATTTGTCCTTCTGTGATATAGCCTGTTAGATCTGGTATTGGGTGAGTGATATCATCTTCTGGCATTGACAAGATTGGAATTTGTGTAATTGTTCCTGGTTTGCCACGAAGCTTGCCAGCTCTTTCGTATATGGTAGAAAGGTCTGTATAAAGATATCCTGGATATCCACGACGGCCTGGAACTTCCTTACGAGCAGCTGAAACTTCACGAAGAGCTTCTGCGTAGTTGGTCATATCTGTCATAATTACCAAAACTTGCATATCTTTTTCGTAAGCTAGATATTCTGCGGCAGTTAGGGCCATTTTTGGTGTTGAAAGACGTTCTATGGCCGGGTCATCGGCAAGGTTCATAAATAATACTGAACGGTCCAAGGCTCCAGTTTTTCTAAAGTCATCCATGAAAAATTGTGCTTCCTCAAAGGTTATACCAATAGCTGCAAAAACTACAGCGAAACCTTGATCGTCGTTTAGTACACGAGCTTGACGGGCAATTTGTGCTGCTACTTGGTTATGTGGAAGTCCGTTTCCGGAAAATATTGGAAGTTTTTGTCCACGAACTAGGGTATTTAGTCCATCGATTGTAGAAATTCCCGTTTGGATAAATTCTGATGGATAATCGCGGCTTACTGGATTTATGGCTGTTCCATTTACATCTCTTTTTTCTTCTGGAATTATAGCAGGGCCATCATCAATCGGCTCTCCAAGTCCGTTAAAAGCACGACCTACCATGTCTTCGCTTACGCCAAGTTCTAGAGGACGGCCTAAAAATCTTACGCTTGTAGCTTCAAGGTTGATACCAGTTGAACCTTCAAAAAGTTGAACCATGGCACGGCCTTCTTCGATTTCTATTACACGACCTCTACGGCGTTCGCCTGTTTGCATTTGTATATCTACTAGTTCATCAAAGCTTACACCTTCAACGCCTTCTACAAGCATTAGAGGCCCAACAACTTCTGTAACTGTTTTATATTCTTTTAACATTATGCCTCCTTTGAAAGTGCGCCAATTTCTTGGTCTATATCTTTTTTGATGTCAGAAATTCTTCCTACTTCTTCTTCACTAACGTATTTTGCACGGGTGATTTTTTCTTTAGCTGGAAGATTTTCTAGTTTTTCAAGTTCTATGCCATTTGTCAAAGCTTCAAGAGATTTATCGTAATTGTATAAGATTAAATCTAGCATGATATTTTGCTTATTTAGTGAACAATAAGTATCTACATCATGGAAGGCATTTTGTTGCAAATAATCTTCTCTTAAAGACTTGGTAACATCAAGTTTAAGCTTATCATCATCAGAAAGTGCATCACGACCGACAAGTCTTACTACTTCTAAGAGGGATGATTCTTGAGCAAGTAAGCTCATGGCACGTTTTCTCATAGTTGAGAAATTCTCGTTTACATTTTCATCTATATATCTATCCATCTTATCTTGGTATAAGGAATAAGATGTCAACCAGTTAATTGCTGGGAAGTGTCTTTGATAAGAAAGATCGTAATCAAGACCCCAGAAAACTTTTACTATACGCAAAGTTGCTTGGGTTACTGGCTCTGATAAGTCACCACCTGGAGGACTTACTGCTCCTATAACTGTAAGAGATCCCTTATCATCACGATTTCCTAAAACTTCAACTTTTCCACTTCTTTCATAAAAATCTGCAATTCTACTTGCAAGATATGCTGGGTATCCTTCATCTCCTGGCATTTCCTCAAGACGAGAACTCATTTCACGAAGAGCCTCTGCCCAACGGCTGGTAGAATCTGCCATCATTGCCACATTGTAGCCCATATCGCGGAAATATTCTCCAAGGGTAATTCCCGTGTAAATACTTGCTTCACGAGCTGCTACTGGCATATTTGATGTATTTGCAATAAGAACTGTACGTTTCATTATTGATTGACCAGTTTTTGGATCGATTAGCTCTGGAAATTCGTTAAGTACATCGGTCATTTCGTTGCCACGTTCACCACAACCTACATAAATTACTATGTCGGCATCGGCAAATTTTGCTATTTGGTGTTGAACGACAGTTTTTCCTGAACCAAATGGTCCTGGAATTGCAGATGTTCCACCTTTGGCAACTGGGAAAAATGTATCTATTACTCTTTGACCTGTTATGAGTGGTTCATTTGGGTCAAGTTTTCTTTTTGTTGGGCGAGCCTTACGGACTGGCCATTTTTGAATCATGTTGACTTCTTTGTCGCCATCTTCTGTTTGGATTGTGGCAATTGTAGAGTCAACTGTAAATTCGCCTTCTTTTATATCTTTGATTTTGCCTTTTATACCGATTGGTACCATGATTTTGTGAGTTATTACACTTGTTTCTTCAACGCTACCAAGTATATCTCCAGCTTCTACCTCATCGCCTATATTTTTTGCTGGGGTAAATTCCCATTTTTTATCACGATCTAGAGGTTTTGCTGTAACTCCTCTTTTTAGAAAATCTCCTGCAAGATCTTCTAGTTTTTTTAGAGGTCTTTGGATACCATCGTACATATGTTCTAGCATACCAGGGCCAAGTTCTACTGATAGAGGGTAGCCTGTACTTGTTACTGGATCTCCAGGGCCTATACCAGTTGTTTCTTCATAAACCTGAATACTAGCAACATCTCCTCTCATCTCAATAATTTCGCCGATGAGCTTATCTTTTGATACCTCAACCACATCATAGATGTTAGCATCAGATAAGCCGCTAGCTTCTATCAATGGTCCTGATACTTTAGTAATTTTACCTATTTTCAAATTAAGCTCCTTTAATTTAGAATATTGGCTCCAACAGCCTTTTCAACGCTCTTATTAATATCAGCAAGTCCAATTCCAAGACTTCCTTTGTTATCTGGAATTAGAATTATTGCTGGAGTCATTTGCTCTTTGTATTTGTCGATTGTAGATGGGATTTCTGATGCAAATTTTTCTGTAATAAATATTACTCCTACATCTTCTTTGGCAAGTTTTTTTATCATTTCACTTGCTCCATTTGCATCTACAACTGTGTGTACTTCTACACCGAGTGCCTTAAAGGCAAGTATGGAATCCTTATCTCCTATAACTGCTACTCTATGCATAAGTTTCACGCAACCTTTCTAGGGTAAATTCTTTGGATAGTGAATTTACTTTGGATACTAAAATTATCCTTAGATTTTTTATCTCGGTTTCTTTGCTAATTATATAATTTATCAAAACTTCAGGGCCGTAGGTCATATCTTTGGCTTTTTTTGAATATTGCATTTGATGATCGTCAATGGCTTTTTCCAAATCAAGCATAGATTGGTCCAAACTTTTGTCTTTGCTTGCCAAATCTTTTAAGTATTTTCCTATGTCGTAATTTTGAAGTTTTAAAATTATTTGATTTAGATCTAGGATAAAAAGCTCTTTTAGTGTTGAAATTTCGATGTTGCCGCCGTCTATTAGGGCCTCATCTAATCTATCAAGCTCTTGGTTTTGCGCTTTGATGCGCAATAGGATTTTTATATTTGTAAGATCAATTTTTTCCTTAGTAAATTTGATAAGTCCCTCAAGGCCAATATTTTTGCTATCAGCTAGAAGTTTCTCATAGTAATTTTTATCTAAAATTATATCTAAATCTCTAGGGTCTTTAGTTTCTCTAAATTTCCCTAAAGCCTCTCTTATATAAGAAAGATAAAGATCATCTTCGCTTACATTTTCTTCTTTGGCCTTAAAGTCAATGCTTGTTTCTTTTACCAAGGCATCTTCATTTTTCTTATCTTTTAGAATATTTTCCTTTATATAGGCAAGGTCGATATTTGCAATTTCGCTATATAAATTAGAGTAATTTTCATCTTGCAAAACTTCCTTTGCCATAACTTTTAGGTTGTGGAAGTTGTATTTTTCTCTAAAATATTGCAAAAGATCTTTGCTATTTGGGATTTCTTCTATAAGCTTGTAAGTATTTTTCAATTCATCATTTAAGATTTTTTCATAATCACTAGGTCTTTGTAAGTCCTTGATGCTTTCTCTATATGAAGAATCATTTAGGGCATTTAGGACATCTTCAATCTTATCGTAATCATTTAATCTTTCTAGATCATTTTTACTTAGGAGGTTTTTTTCATAGATTCTTGCTGAGATAGATCCACCTATATAGTCATCTCTTTTCATTTATCCCTCCTTATTTGAAAATTTCATCTGAAATTTGTTTTCTTATATCGTCGATATTGTATTTTATTATCGAAGAAAATCTGTTATCATATTCGATTTTGCCATTTCTTACAACGAAGCCATCTTCACAAGTTTCATCTGATATTTTTAGTCCCCTTATAGAATCATTCTTAAAGGTATCCTTGTGTTTTTCTGATAGGAGAATTTCTCCTTCTCCGATATTTAATTTTTCCAAAGTTTTTTCCACAAAAGTTACATAGGAAATTTGGTCGATATTTTTAAGATTTTCTATAAGTTTTTCGACAATTTCATCTATAACTTGGTTTTTGGCAGCAATTTCAATATCGCGCGCCTTTCTTTTTGTTGATACTGCTTCATTCTCGCCTATTATCTTGGCTTCTCTTTTGGCAGTATCAAGGATTTTTTGGGCTATATCCTTGGCATCATTTTCTGAATTTTCTAAAATCTCTCTAGCCTTATTATTGGCATCATCTAAAATTTGATCTTTTTCTTTAATTCCTTCGTTAATAATTGATTCTAATATTACTTCAAGATTATTCATAATCTTTTCCTAATATTATACATTTAGCACTAGTAGTAGAGAGATTACAAAGCCTAAAATTGCGTATAACTCAACCATTACTGCAAAAACTATACCTTTTACGAATTGGTCTTCGTTTTTGGCAAGGATGTTTATACCGCCTATGGCAACTTTTGCTTGAGCAACAGCTGATCTTAGACCAACTATACCAACAGGAAGTGCTGCCATTAGTAGGTAAAATCCTGTTTGTGTATCGATTGGTCCGTTAGTTACTTTTTGCATAATGAAAAATCCGATTACGAAACCGTAAAGACCTTGGGTACCTGGTAATAGTTGTAGTACCAAAGCTTTACCAAATTTTTCTGGTTCTTGTACAGTTAGTGCTGCTGCTGCCTCACCAGCCATACCAACTCCTTTTGCAGATCCCATTCCTGATAAAAATACTGCTAGGGCAACTGCTAATACTCCAAAAATAGTTCCACCATTTTCTACTAAAAATTGACTCATTATTTTTCTCCTCTTCTTTTTATATTGATAAAGTCTGTATCAGTAACCATCTCACGGAATTTGATTCCGCCACCTTCGTAGAATTTGTTAAACATTTCTACATATATAAGTCTAAGTGAATGTACATAGGCTGATAAATATGATAAAAACATATTAAATAATTGGAAAACTACAAATGTTATGATTCCTCCAATTAGTCCACCTAGGCCATTACCCACCATCATTTTTACAATTAGGTTTACAGAATAAGCTACAAAGCCTCCTGATAAAACCAAAGCCATAAGTCTTAGAAAAGATACAAAATCTCCAATCCAAGATGTAATTCCATATAGTTCGTAGGTACCACTTGCAATTCTTGCAGGCCATGATTTTATAGCTCTACCTGCAAATAAAACAATCATTGCCATTCCTAAAATCATCACGTATTTTGCAAGAGGATTTTTTGTAAGAGCAAGGGCAATTGCTCCGCCTACTGCCATATACCAGCTTAAAGTATCAAATACAAAGCCATCTGGGTGACCATCACGTAGGGCCATAAAGCCTCTAACTCCAAGGGCAAAGAATAAACTTATTCCGCCTATAACTATACTCATTACTATTAGCTCGTTTATATCTTTGGTTATATCAATCCAGCCAAAAGGCACATCTATAATTCCACCAAAAACTGAACCGAATAGGATTCCAAAAAAGCAAGCTGATAGGGAAATTCTTAAAAATAGTTTCAAGGCTTTTTCGTTTTTTGGCATAAGCTTTAGCTTTAAGGCAAGAAGTATTCCAATTACTCCCAAAAGTCCATAGCCTAAATCCCCAATCATAAAACCTGTAAATATGGTATAAAAAGGTGCTATGATTGCCGTTGGGTCTAGCTCACTGTATTTTGGCAAGGCGTAAGTTTCGACAACGCTTTCGTAAGGTTCAATTAGCTTGTTGTTTTTAAGTATTATTGGAACATTCGGATCATCTTTGCTAGCTTCTTTAAAGTCTATTATGTAATGATCTCTTAAAATTTCCTTTAGCCTTTGGTCAAATTCGCCTTTTTTATCGCTTGGAATATAGCCTTCTATGACATTCATCTTTTTTGTAGCCAAGAAATTTTCTGTCGATTCTTCTTTTAATCTTAGATTTTTTACATAAGCTTGGTAAATTTCCAAATCATTGAGATATTTAGAAAAACTCTTGATTTGCTCATCTATTTCTTCAATTTTCTTATTTATTTGAGCTTTTTCTTTTGTTAAATCAGATAGTTGGGCTTTTACATCTTTATTTGCCTTTATTTTTTGTCTGTTAAAAGAAAAATCTCTTAAAATATTAGAAAATTCTTCTTCTAGGTCCTTGGTAGAGATTGCTATGACATAATAGTCCTTATCTTTTTCGCCTAATTTGTAAACCAAAGATCCATCAAGTCCCTTTTCTACTAGGGCTTTTTGTAAGGAATCGTAAAATTTGCTTGAAATGCTTCCGCTTTCAAAGAAAAATCTTTTTGAATTGTAAAGTTCGTTTATATCAAAAGATATATCTTTCCATGGAGATAATTCATTGTAAGTATTTGTCAAATTATCTCTTTTTCCTACTAATTTTTCACGATTTGACACTAATTCTCTTAACTTGTCATAAATTAGGTCAAAACCAAAATTATAACCACGTTTGTTAAGCTCTTCTAAAGAAAGATCAGTAACTTTATTGTCCAATTTATCTTTGGAATCCTTGTTGTAATCTCTAATTAGCGAGATAACATAATCTACTTGGTTGATTTGCTGATCTATTTTAGCAAGCTTTTCGTTGTTTTTTAGCTCGCTTAAATAAGATTTGTCATCATCCAAAATCAAATCGTTAAAATGCACGTAGTTAAAACTTTGCAAAGTGTCCAAAAGTTTTTCTCTATCGGAATCAAAACTAAGCAAGTTAAACTTATCCATTTTAACTATTGCCATCTTTGACTATCCTTTCTGTAAGTTCTTTGATAAGAGCTTTTGTATCGATTTTTTCAGTATTTAGAATTTTTTCTGTATCCGCCTTAGCCTTAGCAATTACTGGCTCGCTTTCGCTTTTTGCGGCTTTGTTTGCTTGATCAATCAATGAAGATGCTTCTTTTTTGGCATCGGAGATAATTTTTTTGTACTCAAAATTCGCCTTATCCTTGGCATCTTTAATAATATCACCAGCTTTGCTTTTGGCATCGCTAACAGTTAAAGACGCTTGCTCTTCAGCTTCTTTGATCTTTAATAAAATATCATCTGCCATTTTTCACCTCCTATAACATATACTTAAATTATACCCTAAAATAGCATTAATATATAGATAAATCCACATAAAATAACTAGTCAATTATTGCATTTTGTCAAATTTGCTCTTTTTTAAAAAATATTGACTAAATTAAATAATGAGTATATACTCAAATTGAGATTAATAAATATGCAAATATATTTTGATTGCAGGAAATTATATAAGGAGGAGAAAATGAAATTTTCAAAAGGTGAATTACAAGTGATGCAAGAGCTTTGGGATGGAGATTGTTTAGATGAAAATGGTGAAATTCAAGCGATAGAACTAGCAAAAATTATGAAAGAAAAATATGACATAGAAAAAACTTCTTGCTATACTTTTCTAACTAGATTGCTTGAAAAAGAGGCAATTAGCAGGCGCTATCCAAAATACACCCTAAAGCCAATTGTTTCTAGAAAAGAAGCTTTGAGAAAAAGCCAAAACGAAGCTATCGATTTATTATTCCAAGGATCTCTTGTAAATATTTGTCGTACTTTTTTAAAGGAAAAAAATGTCAGCAAGGAAGAAATAGAAGAGCTAGAAAAGTTAATAGATGATTTTAAGGAAGAATAGTGGATATAATAGTTTCTAATACAGATAATTTGCAGAGAAGCCTTAAAAGTATTTTTCTAATAGGTCTAATAATTCTTTCCAGAAAAAAATTAAATGAAAAGAGTATAAAATGGGCTAATATGATTTTACGGTCAATACTTTTTATCTATTTGATTTTACCTCATGGTCTTTTGATAGAAGTTGATGATTTGGATAAATTAGGACCAATGAAGAAAATTTTTGAACTTTCTATATTGACAAATTCATATTTACGAGCCTTTGAAATTACATTTGGCAATGTCTTATCTGATTTAAATCTTACCATAATAGCAAGTTTGTTGGTAATTTTTATGCTAAGAAAGATTTATCTTAGAAATAAAAGCCTAAAAGAGACAAGTTTAATTAACTATGATATTAGAATAAATGATCAAATCAAAAGCTTTAATTTAAAAAGAAAAATAGAAGTGTTGGCAAATGATCAGGTGAAAGTACCTATGACTTTTGGAATTATTAAGCCAAAGATTCTTATTCCTAATCAAATCTTAGATGACGATGACTTGTTAAAATATGTAATGATCCACGAACTTACTCATATCAAAAAGTTTGATATAGTCTTTACTTACATAAAAAATATAATAATATTTATTTTTTGGCATAATATTTTTCTTTTACTTGTAGCAAAATATATAGAAGAAGATATTGAAATTCTTTGCGATAAGCTTGTAATTCAAAGGCTTGGAGATAACATGAAAAATAGACAAAATTACTGCTATCAAATGCTAAAGCTACTAAAGCTTAAAGATAGCGAAAATTCTTTTAGCTTAAAGCTTAGTCCAACAAAAGAAAGGATTATTGTTATGAAAAATTATAAAAAAACTCTTTCGGGCATCTTCTTATTTGTACTTATAAGCTTATTTTCCCTAACATCTTTTGCTGATTGTGGAAAAGCAAGAGATAAGTCAACCATTTATATAGAAAGGCCAGAAAAAACTATTGTAAATATGGATAATCGAGTAAAAGAAATCGATGAAGATGAATACGAGAAAATGGAACTTAGTGAAATATCAGAAAATCAATTAAAAGCCATAAATAACGATAGAGATGAAAAGCTTAATGGACTAGATCATAAGATCTACACATTTAATATGAAATCATATAGCGGAGTTAACCACGATGGATTTTCTGTAAAATTAAGTAATCTAGAATGTAAAGATGAAGCATCTTATCAAATAATTATCAAAGAAGACGATAAAGTAATATATAGAAGATTTTCGACAAAAGCCCTCATACTTAAATTTAACGCTTATAGCAATAAAACTTACCAAGTTATTATTCAAAACTTAACTGGATCCCAATTAAAATATAATATAAAAATTAATTCTTATAAAAAATAGGAGGATTAGATGTTAACAATATATCCAAGTAAGTACAAAAACGGAGACCTGAATATTTATCTATAATCTGTTTAATTTAAATTTGACTTATAAATCTGATATTTGGAGGAAAATATGGAATCTAATAATAATCAACCAGCTATTGATACGGAAAAAATTCACGATAATACAAAAAAGTTCTTTCATAATTATGCTGAATATTTTAAACATTTCTTAGGAATTGTTTTCGTTATAATTATGTTATGGTTGTTAAAAGAATTTTATACAATTCTTTATACCGAGGGCGTTCACGATATTAATGATTGGATATACACGCCATTGACTATAATGCTTGTAGCAATTGCAATTATGTATTTTGCTCTAAACCATAAAGAAAACAAATAAATTTATCCTCCAAGCTTTTGCCTGGAGGATATTTTTTTACTTGATTTTTTCTATAATTCTTGATTTGCTTTCAAAGTTATCGCTAGATCCGCTTAGAGAATTATTTTCTTTGGCAAGATTTGCCATTTTATCTAAAATTTCGCTTATTTCTCCTAAGTCTTCTGTTTTTTTGCTTAGTTGGTCTATGCCTTGGGATTTGTATTTTTTTAATCCTTGGTTAAATTCTTGATAACTTGATTTGTAAGTACTTGAGCCTTCTTTTAGTTTTAGGGCGCCATTTCTAAGTTCCAAAATTCCATCGTTTAATTGACCAATGCCTTTTGCCATCGGATTTATGGCTTTGTCGTTTATTTCTCCCAAAGATTTCAAGGAAGCTGATCTTTGTTGAAATTGACTTAGACCATCAGAAAGTTCTGCTGACCCAGTTTTTAACTTATCAGAGTTATTGTCAAGCTCATTAATTGCAGCTGCTAATTTTTCTACGCCCGCTTTATTTTCTAGGCTTCCTGATTTTAATCTTTCTGAGCCATTCTTTAATTTTTCGCTTGCTTGGTTTAGATTTGCTAGAGCTTCTTTTAATTTTGCCAAGTTGCTTGATGAAAATCCTTCTTCTATTTGACCGATGCCAGTGGCTAAAGATTTAGATGCTAGAGAAATTTCTTCTTGGGATTTGGATAATTTTTCATTTATTTCAGCTGAACCAGTTTTTAGTTTTGTTGTTGCTTGGCTTAAAGATTCAGAACCTTTAGCTAGTTGGTCGATAGATGCTAATAGATTTGAGGAGTTTTCTGCTCCTTTTTTTAAATTATTTGCCTCAGATAGCAAAGAATTTTCTATGGCTTTTAGATTTTCTATTTCATTTGTTAGAGAACCATCTTCGTTATTTGCCTGTAAGTTTTCTATTACATTTTCTATTGCATTTGCCTTGGCATATATATTTTCTATTGAATTTCCATTATTTGGGCTAGCTTTTGCTTTTTCATTTAGGCTATTTAAGCCTAAGCTTAAATTTTTTGATGAATCACAAATAGCTCCAATAGAAGAATCAAGTTTATTGACAGAATCTGCAAGTGGACTTATTTTTGTAGAAAATTCATCAAGGCCATTTTGTAATTTTATTAATGATTTGCCAAAATTTTCGCTACTGTCATCTGATGAGCTAAAGGAAGTTTTTTCTTTTAGCATACTTGTAGCCTCATTTAATTGGCCGATTCCATCATCAAGTTCACTTATTCCACTAGCAAGGTTGTTTGCGCCTTGGTTTAATTTTCCCATATTGGAATTTATTAAAGAAAGTGCTTTAGTATATTCATTTACGCCAGTGTTTAGGGATTTGCCGCCAGCTGATAATTGATCTATGGCTTTTGTCATAGGTCCTATTTGATCTGGTAAATTTTTAAAGGCCTTGGCAAATTCTCCAAAAGAACTATTTAGTTTTTGGGATCCTTCTGAAAGTTTTTCGCTTCCATCTGCCAAAGTTTCAATTCCATCGTCAAGTTTGTTTGCGCCATCAGCCAATTTGTCAGAGGCATCGACTAATTTTACAGCATTGTTTGTAAGTTCATCTATGCCATCGTTTAATTTATCCATGGATTTCATATTCAAATCATCTTGGAAAAATTCATTGCTAATTATCGCATAAATTTCTGCTGGATTGTAATTTTTGATATCCATTTCAATTACAAATTTATCCTTAAACTTATCTAATTTGTCATCTTCTAAAATACCCGAAAAATTTTCCTTTAGTCCTGGAGCAAGAACTCCCATTACAATGTCATTTTTTCCATCTTTTACGATTTTGCCATCGTCTGTTTTGATATTTGAAACTTCATCTGAGTTAAAGCTTACTTCTGTCAAAACTAGGTAAGGCGAATATATGTCGGTGTTTTTTCCTTTTATTGAGCCCTTTTCTTTGCTCTTGTTAACAGCTGAAATTTCAACTTTTAGCTTGCCAGTTTTATCTTTTAATTGGTCAAAGGAAATTTCTTTGCCGTCAAGAAAATATTTTACATTTACTTCTACTGGAAGATCTGTTTCCATTTTTCCTTGGTAGTAGATATCCTTGCTATCTTCATTCCAATTAATATAGCCCCCATCTTCTTTTACACTTTGATCTGTCTTTAGATTTTTGATCTCTTTTAGATTTGACTTATCTTTTGTCTTTATATTTTCATCAGAATTTAGCCAAATTGATGCAGTTTTGTCTATTATTTTGTTGTTTTCTTTAGTTACATATATGGTTTCGTTTTTTTTAACTACACTATCTGCATAAGAAATGTTGCAAGTTAGAATTGAGCCTATGCTAAGAACTGCTAGAGCTTTTACAAATTTATTTTTCATTATTACCTCCTAATTTAATCCTTTGGTTGTTTTCTTTATAAATGGAAATGTTATGCTTATTATCGCTGGTAGGAAGATTATAATTATAAGCATACTTATAATTGCTCCTCTAGCCAAAAATGAACATATAGTTGATACAATTTCCATTCTTGAATAAATTCCAACCCCAATAGTTGCAGCAAAAAATGATAGGGCTGATGTTACTATTGATTTGGAAGTTTCTTTTATAGCTTTATTAAGGGCCTCGTTTTTGTCATTTGTCACTTTATATTCGTGCAAAAATCTGTCGGTTAGAAGTATTGAATAATCTATGGTTGATCCTAATTGTACAACGCCAATTATAATTGATGTTACAAAAGGAATTGTTTTTCCAGTGTAAAAAGGAATGCCCATATTTATAAATATAGCAAGCTCTATAGCTGCAATTAATATTATCGGAATGGCAAGTGACTTAAATACAAAGGCAATTATCAAAAATACAACCACAACTGATGCTATATTTACCATTTTGAAATCCCTATCTGAAAGAATTGTCAAATCTTTGGTCAAAACAGCCTCACCGGTTAGATAACCTTCTTTATCATGAGCCTTTACGATTTTTCTAATTTCTCCAACTTGTTTGTTAACTTCGTCAGATGCTGTTTGATATTTTGAATTTATCATAATCATTTGGTAGCCATTTTTGTAAAAATTATCCTTTAACTTATCTGGCAAAACATCATTTGGAAGAGTTAAGCCTGTCATAGAATTTAGGCTAAGGACGTTATTTACTCCGTCAACTTTTTTTATTTCGTCAACTAAACTATCGACACTTTGCTTAGATAGGTCATCTTTTACAACAACAAAGTGAGTTGAGGCCATATTATAGTCTTTTTTCAATTTATTTAAGGCTACAATAGAATCCAAATCTTCTGGCAAAGACCTATCCAAATTGTAGTAAAGCTTGGTATTATTTGCACCATAGATAGCTGGAATAAATAATACTAAGAATATGATAAACAAGGTCTTTTTGTATTTCATAGTGAAATTTGAAGTTTTTTCAAAAGAAGGCAACAATTCCTTGTGGTTAAATTTGTTAACCCACTTTTCCCCTACAAGTATCATAGCTGGCAAAACTACAACAGTTGATATAAGTCCTAACAAAACTCCCTTGCTCATTACAAGTCCAATGTCCTTGCCAAGTCCTAATCTCATCAAAAGCAAAACTAAAAATCCTGCAAAAGTTGTAAGTGATGAGGCAAATATTGATGAAAGCGTATTTACTATGGCCTTAGCCATGGCCTCATTTTTTGACTGGTTGGTTTTTTTCTTTTCTGCATATCTATGGTATAAAAATATCGAATAATCAGTTGTTACAGCCAATTGCAAAACAGCTGCAATAGCTTTGGTTATATAAGAAATTTCACCTAAGAAAAAATTTGTACCAAAGTTATATAAAATCGCATAGCCAATATTTAACAAGAAAAGAAAAGGAATTATGGTAGACTCATTAGTCAAACTTAAAACTATAAGAGCTAAAAGGACTGCTAGTCCAACATAAATCGGAGTTTCATGATCTATCAAATCCTTGGTATCTTTTACCAAAGCGCTTATACCGCTTAGAAACTTTTCTTTTGATTCGATTTTTTTGATCTTATCGATTGCTTGCATAGTTTTAAAAGATGATGAAGATTCTGAAAATTTCACCATCAAAAGCGTGCTATCTTCAGCATAAAAAGCATCTCTTATCTCATCTGGCAAAAAATCTTTTGGTAACATTTCTCCAGCAATGGAAGATTTGCTAATAACATCTTCTACTCCATCGATTTGTAAAATTTCATTTTTCAAAACTTCAGCATCGTGGTCGCTTCCTTTTAGGATCAGCATACCAGTGGCGGCATTTTTAAAATCCTTATCGAGAATTTCCTGACCTTGAGTGGATTCAAGATCTGTTGGTAGATAAGATAAAATATCATAATTTACACCAGTATTCTTATAGGCAAACCATGAGGGTATCAATAAGATAGTCATGATAAGCAAAATAAGTCTAGGATGGTATGAAATAAATTTTGCTATTTTTTTCATTTAATTATCTCCTGTTTTACTAAATATTTTTCTAATAACAGCAAATAAAACTGGTTTCATTTCATCAATTGTCAAAATAGACTCAGCCATAACAGCACTTTTACAAGTTGACATCACTATATCTAAAGTAATGGAAAGAATATATAGCTGTTGGGATTGGCTATAACCCTTGGAAAAAAGATTCTCATACTTATTTAAAATAAATGAAAGAGCAGAATCAGCTTCCTTTAATCTTTGATCATTTTCAATTTCTGCATAAAGTGCCCAGGTAATATTTTTGCTTAGAAGTTCTAATTCAAAAGGATTAGCTATCAAATAATCAATAATATATTCCAAAAAAGATATGTACCTTTCAACTGGATTTTCTTGGGTGCACATATTTTCAGCCTTGGTAATAATTCCCATAGCTTTTTCTAAAACCATTCTCTCTTTCAAATCGTTTTTATCATCGTAATATAGGTAAAAAGTTCCAAGGCCAAAGCCTGCTTCCTTCATAATATCTCTAACAGATGTTTTATCTGGACCCTTGTTTTTGAAAACTCTAAGAGCTGCATCCATTATTGCTTTTTTCTTATCGCTAATATCTCTAGTCGCCATATTATATCCTTTCAATTAATGAACGTTGTTCATTTGTTGTTACGGATATATAATACACCCTTTGTGAACAATGTTCAACTATTTTTTAAAAAAAATAAGCAAAATAAGTAAATTTTTAATTTTTACTAGCTTTTTTGCTTATAAATTGATATTATTTATCTAATTTTTTAGTTTTATTAAATCAAATATTAAATAATTGGCAATCAAGTCTTTGAAAATTATGCTTATTCTTAATAATGAATACAAAAAAAGCAGGATCTAAAATTGAGCTGCACCCATAAACACGGAATAACTTAATAATATTTTAAGCGGAATGTAATCTGTAATCAACAGGGGACATTCCGTTTAATTTTGCCTTTATCCTGTCTTCATTGTACCATTTGATGTATGATTCTATTTCTTTTCTTAATTGTTCATAATTCTTAAATTCTACACCGTAGTACATTTCTTGTTTGAGTAGACCAAAGAAGTTTTCCATTGGTGAATTGTCTAGACAATTCCCTTTTCTTGACATACTTTGTCGTATGTTTAGTTTTCTTAGCTTGCTAGACCATGAGCTATGTTGGTAATGGAATCCCTGGTCTGAGTGTATTACTAAGTTGTCTTTAGTACTAATACCTTTTATTGCTTTGTCTAACATTGAGTTGGTCAGTTTAATAGTTGGGTGATGGCTTAGTGTATAGCTAATTATCTCACTGTTGTAAACATCTAGTATTGGTGATAGGTATAGTCTTTCTTCACGTCCCTTGATTCTAAATTCTGTTACATCTGTTAGCCATAGTTGATTTGGTCTGCTGGCTTTAAAATTACGATTTACAACATTAGGAGCTACTTTGCCTACCTGTCCCTTGTAGGATGAGTATTTTCTTGATCTAGTTTTAAATTTAGTGCATAGGAGTCCTTCTTGTTTCATGATTCTTAGAACTCTTTTATGGTTTACTATTAGACCCTTGTTTCTTAGGGCGGTATTTACTCTCCTGTATCCATATCTTCCTTTGCTGGCTTTAACTATTAACTTGATTTCTTCTTTGATTTCTTTGTCTTTGTCTATTGGATTTTCTAATTTGCTCTTCCGCTCATAGTATGATGATTTAGGAAGTTTTGCTACTGTTATCCATTCACTTATCTTTGTACCAGGGTGTTCTTCTAGAAGACTTAGTATTATCTTTGTTTTTTCCTTGCTTCTGCTTCTTCTTCCAGTAGCAAGGCTTGAAACTTTTTTTCGAATAGTATTTGCATTTTTAGAAGTCTATTTTCTTCTCTAAGTCTGATTAGTTCTTCTCTTTCAGTCTCTACTATTGGTTTTTGATTCTTAGATTTCTTATCTGCTTTAGACATATCTTTATTAGGCCTTCCTCTATTATCTTCTAGCCCAGATAAACCACGTTGTTGATATGCTTTCTCCCAGTTAAATATTACTGAGCCATTGCTGATATCAAAATGTTCTGCGGTTTCTCTGTATGATAGATTATTGATTTGCCTATATTGTATTACAGATAGTTTAAATTCACTAGTGTATTTATTATTGTTTAGCTTTTTAGATAAGTTATCAAAGCCTCCTGAGTTATATTTGTTAATCCAATTTTCTAGAGTGCTATCAGGTATGTAATATTTGTTTGCTATTGCAGGTCGCCCACCTGTTTCACCTGATAAGTATTCTAGCACTAATCTAATTTTAAATTCTTTTGTATATTTTGGCATGAAAAAACCCCTCCATCCGTATTCCGGATTTTGGGGTTCGGCTCAAATCCTGCCTTGTAATCTATCTAATTAATAGTTAAATCTAGCTATTTCAAAGTATTCTTGACCATGAGCACAAGCTGGGCAAATTTTTGGAGCTTTTTCTGCTTCTACTATATAACCACAGTTGCCACACATCCAGAAAACTTTTTCTTCTCTTTCGAAAACTTTACCTTCTTCAATATTGTCATGAAGTTTTTGGAATCTATTTTTGTGAGCTTCTTCAACTTTTCCAATGTAGGTAAATGCTGTAGCTATTTCATTGAATCCTTCTTCTTTTGCAACTTTTGCAAATTCTGGATACATTGTTTCAGCTTCTTCGTTTTCGCCTGCGATAGCGCCTTCAAGGTTCTTTAATGTGTCATGATAAACAACTGGGAAAGCTGTGTAACCTTCTGTTAATTCGATAGCTTCTAGCTCATATTCTTCTTTTAAGAATTTGTAAAATCTTGCAGCGTGTTCTCTTTCATTCATTGCTGTTTCTTCAAATATTCTTGAAATTTGAACATAACCTTCTTTTTTAGCTACTTTTGCTGCTAATGTGTATCTCATATTAGCTTGACTTTCACCTGCAAATGATGTGATTAGATTTTGTGCTGTTTTACTACCTTTTAATTGCATATGTACACTCCTTTTTTTATACAATATTTTTTATATGTATTTACTAATATTATAATAATTTTAAATAACTTTGTCAATAAAAGCGTAAATTTCTTTTGTATGGTAAATAATGATTATCATTTTCAAACGCTTTTCTTGTGTGAATTATTAAAATTAAAAACAAAATCCCCTCTAGTATTCCTAGTTAGGGGATTTTAATTTTTTATAAATTTTAAATGCCATCTTCTAGGCTTTCTTCATCATCTTCTTCCATGTCAAATTTTGTTATGGAAGATTTGCCTTTTTCTAATACATCTGCTACAAATTCTGATAAATCTTCTATTTCAGAGCTTAGAGCCTGATAGACCATGGCAAAGTTTGCTCCAGATAAGAATGCTACATTTCCCTTATCAGCAAGGCTCATTACAGATCTATTAAAAGGAGTTCCTCCTGCTAGGTCTGTTATAACGACAATATCTTTGTAAGTAAGATCATTGTAAGCCTCGATTAGTTTTTGATCAAAGTTTTCTAAATTGTCGCCTTCGTGAAATTCTACTATTTTGATATTAGGAAAATCTCCTGCTATCATTTTTACTGTTTGATATAGTCCAGAAGCATAAGTTCCGTGGCTGGTTAATATTATTCCTTTCATAAAATACTCCTTTACATAATAGCTAAGTTGACTTAGTAAAATTCTCGTAGATTTTTAATTTTTTACTATCGCTTGTATAGAAGAACGGTCTACTTTGATTTCGGTATTATCTGCAATTTCTATTAGAGCTGTATCTTTATTTAATTTTACAAGCTTTCCATAAATTCCACCCAAAAGCATTACTTCTACTCCTGGTTTTAGAGCTTCTTGTAAGACTTTTATCTTTTCTTTGGTTTTTTTCAAATTTCTAGCGCTTACAATTTGCATCGTTACTAGGAAAAGACCGATAAAAATCATAAAAATTATCGAAATTTGTAAGACTTCTTTAGCCATAATTCCTCCTATACTTTTTTCACTTATAATTTTTATTTTGCCCAAATATCTTTTGGGTAAATTCCCTCATCTAACATTTTTTCAAATTCTTTTTTTGCCAGGTCCAAATCAGATCTGTAGGTTATTCCTATCCACTTATCACTTGTCGGCAAAATACTTATCTCAGCTTTTTCTTCTACTAAAAGCTCTTCTATCATTTCTGGCAAAACATATTCAGCAGTTTGTAAATTCTCCTTGTTTTTTTCAATAAATTTTTCAAAATGCTTTTGGCAAAGATCGATAAATTCTGGATATGTTGCCCACATATTCATGGATACAAGACTTTCCAAGTTTAATAAATCATCGGATAGGTTTTCTTTGCTTGAAATTTTCCCATCTTTTTCTTCTATCTCGTGAGTTTCTATTATTTTTTCTAATTTATTTTTATCATTTGCAAGGCAAACTCCACGGGTTACGCTTCCGTTTTTTGATAGGGTGTTTTTTAGTTTGTAGCCCGCCATGGCAATTTGTATTTTGTCTTTGTTCAAATTTTCTGGATCTAATAGGAATTTATTTAGGTCTTTGAAGGCTTTTTTGCCATAGTAATCATCAGCATTTATTACCAAAAATGGATCATTTACCAAATCTTTGCAAGCAATTAGGGCATTTACCGTTCCCCAAGGTTTGCTTCTTTCTTTTGGTAATTCATATCCTTTTGGCAAATCCAAAGTTTGGTAGGCGTATTTAACATCAATAATTTTTGAAATCCTATCTCCAATTACTTCTTTGAAGTCTTTTTCTATATCTTCTCTTATTATAAAAACAACTTTGTTAAAGCCTGCTTTTATGGCATCATAGATTGAATAATCGATTATCACATAGTCATTTTTATCCATTTTTGCAAGTTGTTTGATTCCAGCTCCGTATCTTTTGCCAATACCAGCTGCTAGAACTACTAGAGTGCTTTTCATTTATCCTCGCTTTCATATCCGTTTGGATTTTTTAATTGCCATCTCCATGTATCTTCGCACATTTGATCGATTCCATATTTTGCTTGCCAACCTAGGACTTTTTTGGCATAGGATGCATCTGCAAAAGATTTGTCCACATCTCCAGGTCTGCGAGCTTCTATTTTGTAGGGGATTTTTTTGCCACTTGCTTTTTCAAAAGCAGAAACTACTTCCAAAACTGAATATCCTCTGCCTGTTGCAAGATTTATTATTTCAAGAGATTTTAGCTCATCGATTTTTTCTACTGCAAGTACATGACCATAGGCTAGATCCACTACGTGAATATAATCTCTAATTCCTGTTCCATCTTTTGTGTCGTAATCATCGCCATAGACATGAAGATAAGGAAGTTTTCCTAGGGCAACCTGACAAATATAAGGCATAAGATTGTTTGGAATCCCCCTTGGATCTTCGCCAATTTCTCCAGACTTATCAGCTCCTATTGGGTTAAAATATCTAAGCAAAACTACCTTAAAATCCTTATCTGAACCGTTAATATCAACTAAAATTTGCTCTATAAAAGATTTGGACCAGCCGTAGGGATTGGTGCAAATTCCCTTGGGAAAATCTTCTGTTATCGGAGTTTTTTTGGGATCTCCATAAACCGTAGCAGAAGATGAAAAAATTATTTTTTTAACCTCAGAGGCTCTCATAGCTTCTAGCAAAGATAAAGTTCCTCCAAGGTTATTTTTATAATATTCTAGTGGTTTTTCTAAAGATTCGCTAACAGACTTTAGGGCTGCAAAATGAATTACCGTATCAATTTTTTCTTTTATCAAAACTTCTTTTAGAAAATCTGTATCAAGTACATCAGCCTTGTAAAAAGTCAAATTTTTACCGGTGATTTTTTTGATTCTATCTATAACTAAAATGGATGAATTGATCAAATTGTCATAAATTACAACTTCATAGCCATTTTTAAGCAATGCTACAGCAGTGTGGCTTCCTATATAGCCTGCTCCTCCTGTTAATAAAACACGTTTCATAATATTCCTTTCAATATATATCAAGTTCATTTTATAGAAAAGGAATTTTTTTGTCAAGCTAAGAAATGACTCTTAATTAGCTAAATTTAGGAATTTATAAGTTTTTTTCTAGACTCCTTGCTATAGCTTTTTTTATTTTTTCTTCTTTTAAAAAAATTTCTAATCTTTTTTTCTTAAAGCAAATCTTGGGGTATAAAATAATATAAAGGAGGCATGTATGAAAATAGATTTAACTAATATCGAGTGTGAAAATCTTTGCAATTATGAAGATAAAGCTATGAAAGCTTTTGATAGCCTAATTAAGAAAAATGGCTCTGGCAATGATTTTTTGGGTTGGATTGATAGACCAGTTGATTATGATAAAGAAGAATTTGAAAGAATAAAAAAAGCAGGAGAAAAAATTAAAGCTTCCAGTGATATTTTAGTATCCATTGGAATTGGTGGCTCATATTTAGGAATTAAGGCAACAGAATTTGCCCTTGATTCATATTTTTCATCAGATAGAAAGGTGAAATTAATCTATGCAGGCCACAATCTTTCTGGCCAGTACTTATCAGAACTTTTAGAATATTTGAAAGATAAGGATTATAGCCTTAATGTAATTTCCAAATCAGGAACAACAACAGAACCTGCCATAGCTTTTAGATTTTTAAAAGAAGCCATAGAGGAAAAATATGGCAAAGAAGGTGCAAAGGAAAGAATTTTTGCAACAACCGATAGAAAAAAAGGCGCCCTAAAAGAATTAGCTGATGCTGAAGGCTATGAAACTTTTGTAATTCCAGATGATATAGGCGGAAGATTTTCAGTAATTTCTGCTGTTGGACTTTTGCCACTTGCAGCAGCTGGCATCGATATAGACGAATTTATGGCTGGATTTAAGTCAGGTTATGACAAATATAAAGAAAATTCTTTTGAAAATGATGCTATAAAATATGCAGCAGTTAGAAATATGCTTTATGAAAATGGCAAAGATATTGAAGTTTTAGTAAATTATGAGCCAAAATTACAATATATAGCTGAATGGTGGAAGCAATTATACGGAGAAAGCGAAGGCAAAGACGGCTGCGGAATCTTCCCAGTTTCTGTAAATAATACCACAGATTTGCACTCACTTGGACAAATAATCCAAGATGGCAAGAGAAATATATTTGAAAGTGTAATTGAAGTTAAAAATCCAAAAAAAGATATTAAAGTCAAAGAAGATAAGGATAATTTGGATGGCCTAAATTATCTAGCTGGCAAATCCCTATCTTTTATCAACAAACAAGCTATGGAAGGAACAACCATCGCCCATGTCAAAGGCGAAGTTCCAAATATAAGAATAATCCTAGATGAAGTAAGTGCCAAATCCATAGGAGAACTTTACTATTTCTTTGAAATTGCAGTAGGAGTTTCAGGTTATATGCTTGGAGTAAATCCATTTAACCAACCTGGAGTTGAAGAATACAAAAGTCAAATGTTTAAACTACTAGGCAAAGCTGGTTACTAAAAAATTAAGGCTTGGGATCTATAAATCCTCAAGCCTTTTATATTTTTCATATTCTTTGCTTTTTTCTTTTGCCAATTTGTATAAGATAATAATTGCAGTAATCTCGACAAAAGTTACGGCAAGTCCCCCTTCAATGCCAAAATCTCCACCTGTAAACATATCATTTCCAATAAAACTTGCCTTAAAAATTGAATTTTTGATAGGAAAATTTCCACTAACGCTGATGCCAAAAATATTTCCCTGGGCAAAATTCCACATACTATGAGCTGCCGCAGAAAGCATTATATCATCAGAAATATAAAAAAGAAAAGAAAAAACAAGTCCCATAAAAAAAATATTTATAAAGGGCAAAAAAGAAAAACCGTCATTACCCAAATGTAAAATTGCAAAAATCAAACTATTGGCAATTATCCCAAGAAAGACCGTATTAAGGCTTGCAAAATAATTCATCAAAATAGATCTAATCATAAACTCTTCTTCAAAACCTTGAATCATCCAGCCAATTATAAAGAGAATAAAAATAAAAGGCGAAACATTTGCCAAATTATTTGTTAAATCTACGGCTCCTATAATTTTTAATAGCAAAACTGCAATAGCAAGCATGGCAAAGCCTAAAACTAGGCCCCTTAAATAATTAATCTTCCTATTTGGATTTTTTAGTCCAAAAGACTCTAAATTTCTTTTTTGGAAAAATTTCCCAAAAATAAATCCTAAAATCACGACAAAAAGAGTCATAAAAAGTAAAAACAAGAGGATTTTATCGTCTGGATTATTTAAAATTTCTAATAAATCAAAATTTTCTTCATTTGCAAAGAAAGATCTAAATATCATAGCTAGGAAAAATCCTGGAATTTCCATAGCTAAAAATAAAATAACTACAGTAATTACTGGATTTCTCTTTGCCAAAGTTTTTTTTGTTTGCCTTATAGAATAATTTTCATTTAGCAAAATTACCTTCTTTCAACTAAAAATGCTCTTAGTTCTTGCCCTGATCTTTTTTGTCTGTTTGATCTTTGTTTTCTTGATTTTCTTTTTCTTCTTGATTTTCTTTTACTTCTTGGTCTGTATTTTCTTCTTTTTTATTAGTCAAATCATCAGCATAATCCAAAGCTCCACCAAAAATGGCGTTGATAAAATCTTTTGATTCATAGATTTTGTAGCCTTTTATATTTCTTTCCAAAAATACAGTTGCTTCTCTGCTGGATTTTTTTTGATTTTCTTTGGATAATTCTTCCATGTAATTATTGTGCAAGATATTTTCATCTTCATTTTCTTTCGTTTGCTTGTAACAATCTATATAATTTACATTTTCTATCTTTAATTTTACTTTTTTATCTCTGCCTTTTTTCTCAACATTTTCCACTTTTATGGATAAATTTGCAAAGTTGTTTTTGTAAAATTCCTCTTCTTTAATGGAATCTTCTGAATAAGACTTCCTAAAAACATCCAAAATTATCGGAAGTCTGTCGGTATTTTCTTTTAGATAGTCCACATTGTAAGTTTTGATTGCGCTTTCAAGCTTTCTAATATTCCTATCGACATTTGATGTAAGGGATATGAATATGCTTAAAGCTCCTCCGATTAAAAAAATTGCTAAAAGCACATAAGGAAGTACCGAAAATCTTCTTCTTTTTCTACGACGATTTGTTTTTTTGTTATTTCTTGATCTATTTGCCATAAGTTCCTCGCTTGTCTTATATTATACCATCTTATGGGAATTTTTTGGAAATAGTGATATTATATTAATATGAAAAAGATAAATATTAATTTTGCAGATGGCTTAGCTTCATTTTTATTAATACTAAGCTTATTTACGCCATTTTTTGCAAATCAAATAAAACTTAATAACAATATCCTTACCATGCTTATAAATTGCTATCTTATAGCTTATTTTGCCTATAATATTTCCTTTATGGAAACAAAAAAAGTAGGATTTTTATTCCTACCTTTGGTTTTTTATTTGGCCTTTATTTTATTTTATAAGATGAATTTTAAGCTAGACTTTTCTATGAAATTATTCTACGACTTAGAAGAAATTATCATAAAATATTATGATTTGATCTTTGTAATTGCAGTATTTTTCCTAATAGAGCTTTTTTTAAGCAAGGTTTTTGGAAGAATTATTACAAATATGTTGGCAATTTTATCGCTTTTAATCTATCTTGTAATGCAAAATACTAGCTTTTTGCCTTTTGATTTTTATTATAAAGACCTACTAGCTTATTTTGCCTTTTATGTAATGGGTTCTCAAATTAAACCGGCCATAAAAATTAACGGTCTTTTGTGTATTTTGTCAGCTGTTTTATTTGCTTTAGAATTTTATCTAGTAAATTTCTATTTTAAATATTACATAGGAATTTATCTATCCTTATTTTTCTTAACTTATATCATCTTAAAGGCCGATAAAACTCCAGAAAATGTAAGTTTTGAAAAATATTTGCTTATGGGATTTTTATATATAAATCCCCTAGTTTTTATGGTTTTGACAAATTATTTCCATATAGAAGTAATTTTTATTCTTCTAACATCCTCTCTTATAACTTTTCTTTTTACAAATATTTTTTATAAGATAAGAGTAAAATTTATTTCCTATCTTTTCCTTGGAACATATTAAAAACTGGTATGAAATTTCATACCAGCTTTTTTTAACCTAAAGTTATTTCTTTTTTATCAATCGTCTCGATTTCTGCCTTAGTTTTGGCAACTATTGGTCCATTTTTGGTAAGTAATACTTTGGAAGCTATGATTTTATCCATAGTTTCAGAAAGCATTTTTCCATCATAGTCTGCTTTTGGATAATCTATTGTTAATGATTTTTCGTTTTGTATTTGATCTTTAAAGTATAATTTTAATTTTCTCATTGACATTTATTTCCTCCTTAAATTTCTGCTACAGTTATTAGATAAACTTCAAGGCCACTTGCATCCATTAATGATGTGTAGCTTTGGGCAAATTCCTTGAACTGTTCATTTGTTGCATTTTCATTGATGTTTGAAAATGTCTTAGTAACTTTCTTTTTGCTATTGTCGGCATTTAATATGCTAAATCTTAATTGTAATTTCATTTTTTCCTCCTAAATATTTTGTAATTGCCTTACACTCATATATAGAATTTATAGATGATTTTTCCCTTACAAAATTATTTATTTTAAAACTATCTTTACTTATCGTGCAGTATTTGTTATAATTTAGACAAGCTTATAGCTATTTTTAGATCTCACAATTTTTGGAGATACTATTTTTATCTTAGCTATTAGTAAATTTTGTTACTAGCATCTTTTGATGCAAAGAATGGTATCTATATGAACCATATCAGGAGGAAAAATGGTTAAATCACAATCAACTACTATTACTAGTAGAAAACTTGTTACAGCTGCTATGCTTGGTGCAATTACTGTTGTATTAAGCTTAACCCCACTTGGTCTTATTCCTTTGGGATTTATTAATGCGACAACTATGCATATTCCAGTAATTATTGGAGCTATAGCAGAAGGGCCTGTTGTAGGCGCACTTGTAGGACTTATTTTTGGAGTTTCATCACTTCTTAATGCTCTTTTGAGAAATCCAAGTCCAGTTTCTTTCGTATTTTACAATCCACTTATATCAATTGTGCCTAGAGTACTAATTGGTATTACAAGTTACTATGCCTATGTTGGCTTTAAAAAACTAAGTAATTCAAATCTAAAAAAACTTTCAGAAGGCTTGTGGATAATAATTTCACTTGGTCTAGGATATTTACTTTATAAAAATATCAATGCAGGTAAATCAACTTCAAATATCATCTTTGTTGTAATTTTACTATTAGTTTGCTTAGGCCTATTTGTTTATTCCAGAAAATCCGACAAGGCAGACTTCCCAATAGCTATGGGAGCTTTTGTAGGATCAATGACCAATACAATTTTGGTTTTGGGAGGAATTTATTTAATCTATGCCAAAGCTTATGTGGAAACACTTGGAATTCCAATGGAAAATGCCAAATCTGCAATACTTGGTGTAACAATAACAAGTGGAATTCCTGAGGCAATATTATCAGTAATACTTACAACAGCAGTAATCAAAGCTCTCAATAAATCAAGGAGATAAGATGCTTTTAGCAATTGATATAGAAAATAAAATAACGGATTTTGGAGTTTTTGATAGAGAAAATATGCTCTGTAAATTTTCCATTGGGAGTGATAGAAACAAAAGCCCTAGCGAATTAAAACTTCTAATAAAGCTACTTTTGCTGGAAAATAATATAAATTTAGAAGATATAGATCAAATAATAATCTCATCTGTAGTTCCAGAGCTAGATTTAATATATAACGAAATTTCACAAAAAATCACAGGCAAAAGTCCCATGCTAATTTCAGCTGGACTTAAAATCGGCATAAATATCAAATGCGAAAATCCCAAAGATGTCGGCAGCGATAGAATAATAAGAGCAGTTTGTGCAAATAAAATAAATGATGAAAATTCAATTATCATATCAGCATCGACAATAACGACAATTGACTATATCAATAGCAAAAAAGAATTTATGGGCGGACTAATCTTTCCAGGAATCGACCTTTATCAAAAATCTCTATTTTTGGAAAGCTCCAAACTACCACAAATAGAAATAAAAAAAACGACAAATATTTTAGGCAATTCGACAACAAAAGCCATGCAAAATGGCATCTACCTCGCCTACAAAAATTCAGTGTGGGGGATAGTTAATCAAATAATTGAAAAATATCAAGAAGAAGAAAACACCCAAATCTTACTAACAGGGCCTTTTATAGATCTAATAGAAGATGAAAAATATCAAGCAAAAAAAGTCCCTAACCTTGCCCTTAGGGGACTTAATATTATCTATAATTTGAACAAAAAAAGCTAGTAGCAATAAAATTTTGCTGC
This sequence comes from Anaerococcus sp. Marseille-P9784, assembly GCF_902500265.1. Lineage (NCBI taxonomy): Bacteria > Bacillati > Bacillota > Tissierellia > Tissierellales > Peptoniphilaceae > Anaerococcus > Anaerococcus sp. Marseille-P9784. Next base: position 600,460 of record NZ_CABVOZ010000001.1, read on the forward strand.
TAGTTTTTTAAATATTCAAATATAATTTGACTTTCTATTTTAAATATAAAATTTATCTCTTGGGGTTTAAATCTTCCCACTCAAATCTTTGCTTTTCATTCCACATAGATAAATTTTCCTTTTTTGCTTGTTTTTCTATTTCCTTTAAAAATTTTGTATAGCTAGTATCAGGTGGATAATAATTGGCTTTGGCATAGCCTTCTCTTACCAAAATTCCATTAATAGATGAATCTCTAATTTCGTCTTTGCTAGGATTATTCAAGTCTTTAGGCTTTTCTAGCCAAACATACCTAAGTAATCTCCCATACTTGTCAGTTTCAGAAACATCTTTTTGCAAAAAAATTTCCCTATCATATAGTTTTTCTTTGGTAAATTCTTTGGCTTCTTTGCCGAAAAATTCCTCATTTTCTCCAATTTCCGGGCAATTTATACCTATAAATCGTACTTTATATATTTCTCCGTCAATATCAACTTTGATAGTATCTCCATCAATCACCTTGGTAACCTTAGCCTTTTGATAAAAATCTTCTTCTTTATTTGTAGAAAAATCCTTGGAAATATCAGAATCATCAGTAAAATTTTTGTTAAAAAAAGCCAAAACCCCCAAAAGGCAAAAAATTATAAGCTTTTTTGATAATTTATTTTTCTTAAAAAATCTATTAAACTTATCCATATAACTTCCTTGTAATTTTTGAAAATCTTATAAAAGGCTAGCAAATTTGGATGATTGATTTTTATCATCTTTTGCTAGCCTTTTTTTATATTTCATTGGTTTTTTCTAATTCCATGGTGAATTTTTGAGTGATTTTCTTTTCTATTCTTGATACTGTCATTTGGCTTATGTTAAGACTTTTGGCTATGTCTATTTGGGTTTTGCCTTGGTAGTATCTTAAGTCTAGGATTTCTTTTTCCAAATCGTTTAGTCTTTGGGTTGATTTTTCTATTAGGTCTGATAGTTCTACTGAGTCAAAGGATTTATCTTCTTCTCCTATCATTTCTGCTAGATCTATGGAGTTTTCGCCTTTTTGAACTTGATATTTCATATCCAAACTTTGGGGAGTATAAACTTTGCTTGCTTCCATTGCTTCAAGAATTGTTTCTTCGTCTTCTCCTATATAATCTGCTATATCTTTGATTGTTGGAGTTCTTTGAAGTTCTTGAGGAAGGATTTTTTTGGCAGTGTTTATTTTTTTGTAGAGGTTTTGTATGCGTCTTGGAACTCTTATTACCCAACCCTTATCTCTAAAATAGCGCTTTAATTCTCCCATTATGGTTGGCGTTGCAAATGATGAAAATTCATAACCCTTGTCCGGTTCATACCTATCTATGGCATATATTAGTCCAAGGCTTGCTACTTGGTAAAGGTCATCTTTTTCTATGCCTTTGCCGACGTATTTGTTTGATAAGATGTCCACTATATACATATGCTCTTCTATAAGCTCATCTCTTAGTTTCTTATCACGAGTAAGGTAAAACTCTTCAAATTTCTTTTTTATTTGGTCTTTGTAGGCTTGGTCAGTTTTTGCTGGCTCTTGTTTTTTTGTCATTTTTATGCCCTTTTTGTTATTTGGATAGTATCCTCACTTATTTTTACTTCATCTGCCAATTCTTTTAGGATTAGATCGCGCATTTGTAGTGCTTTTTGATCTAAGGATTTATCTTTGCCATAAACTTTGATTGTCAAGTTTTTTTCCTTAGGCAAAAACTCAATTTTGATTTCTTCTTCGCTTAGTTTATAATTTATAGCCTCACTTACAACTACTCTTAGATCTTCTATTTCTTCGATGTTAAAGCCAAGATCGCTTGCAAGGGAAGCTGTAAAGAGTCTTATTGACTTGATGTAATTTGACTTTGCAGGAATATTTATAGTTATTTTTTCCATTTTCTACTCCATGGCAAAAAGATCAAAGAGATCTGTTATTTTAAAGAGTTTTTTGATGTTTTCTTTGCTGTTTATTATCTTTACTTTTTTATCCTTGGATTTTTGCATATTATAGACTGTCATAAACATTCCAAGTCCTGTTGAGTCGAGATAATCTAGCTTTTCTAGATCAAAAACTATGTCTTTATTAGCATCGATTTTTTCGTCGATGAATTTTTTGAATTCTTCTTCTGAATAAACGTCCAGATCTCCTGTTAAGGATATTTTTTGATAATTTTCGCAATTTTCTATTTTTGTATCAAACATTTTATTTTTCCACTTCTTCTAAGCTCGGGTCGTATTTGGTTACTGAAACGATCTTGTCATTTTCATCTGCTAGATTTTTAAGGGTAACTCCCATGGTATTTCTTCCTGTTGTAGAAATATCTTTTGCTTTTATTCTTATTATATCGCCTTTTAGTGATACCATCATTATATCATCTTCAAGATCTACTGGAATGGTGTCTACTACAAAGCCTGTTTTTTCTGTAACTTTGTGGCATTTTATTCCCTTTCCACCCCTGCTTTGGTTTTTGAAATTGTTAAAGGAAGTTTTTTTGCCAAAACCATTTTCTGTTACAACAAGTAGGTAGGTTTCGCTGCCCTTGATGTTCATTGCTACAACTTGATCATCTTTGTTTAGTCTTATTGCACGAACTCCACGAGCTTGACGACCCATATTTCTAACATCTTTTGTGGAAAATTGGATAGTCATTCCATTTTTGGTCGAAATTATTAGCTCTTCTTCTTTTTCTATATGACGAGCAGATATTAATTTATCGCCCTCTTCAAGACCTATGGCAATTATTCCATTTCTTTGAATGGATTTGAAATTTTTGGCATCGGTTTTTTTGATTTTGCCATTTCTTGTTTGTAGAACTATTTGATCATCTTCTTTTAGATCTGATAGGGTCATTATTTCTGTGATTTTTTCGCCAGAATTTAATGACAAGATATTTATTATGGCTTGGCCACGGCTTGTCCTAGATCCTTCTGGGATTTCGTAGCCTTTTAGCGAATAAACTCTTCCTAAAGATGTAAAGAATAACAAGTCTTCATGAGTATTGGTTGTCATTATTCTTTTGATATAGTCATCTTCTTTGGTATTTGCCGCAGATATTCCCTTACCTCCCCTATTTTGGACTCTGTAGGTATCTACAGGAAGTCTTTTTATATAACCATCGTTGGTTAGGGTTATTAGTATGTCTTCTTTTTCGATCAATTCTTCTATGTCGATTTCGCCTTCATCTTTTACAATTTTTGTGCGGCGCTTATCTCCATATTTTTCCTTAATCTCATTTAATTCTTCTTCTATAAGCTTAATTAATTTTTCTTCTGAGTTAAGTATTGAAAGTAGATAAGAAATTGTTTGTTCAAGTTCCTTATTTTCAGCGTTTAGCTTTTCAATTTCAAGACCTGATAGACGTTTTAATCTCATATCTAGGATAGCTTGAGATTGTAGATCTGATAAGCCAAATCTTTCAAGGAAAATTCTCTTAATTTCTGCATCGTCGTAAGAAGATCTGATGATTTTTATTATTTCATCTATATTATCAATAGCTATTATCAAACCTTCAACTATGTGCTTACGAGCCTTTGCCTTGTCTAGGTCAAATTGTGTTCTTCTGGTAACTACTTCTTTTTGATGGTCTATATAGTATTTTATTAATTCTTTTAGGGTTAAAATCTTTGGAATTCCATCAACTAAGGCAAGATTTATGATACCAAAAGTTGTTTCTAGTTGGGTATACTTATAAAGATTATTTAAAACTATGTTGGCGTTGTAATCACGTTTTATTTCAATTACAATGCGCATACCTTTTCTGTCAGATTCATCGCGGATATCAGATATGCCATCAATTCTCTTATCTTTTACAAGATCTGCTATTTTTTCTATTAGCCTTGCCTTGTTAACTTGGTAAGGAATTTCTGTTACAATGATTCTCTCGCGATTTTTCTTAAACGGCTCAATTTTTGCAATGCCGCGAAGTTTTACCTTGCCACGACCTGTTTTGTAAGCTTCTCTTATACCATTTTTGCCAAGAATTTTTGCTCCAGTTGGAAAATCCGGACCTTTTATGATTTTATTTAAGTCTTCTATGGTAATTTCTGGATTTTTCATGTAGGCAATTGATGCATCAATTGCTTCGTTAAGATTATGAGGAGCCATATTTGTTGCCATACCAACAGCGATACCATTTGAACCATTTACCAAAAGATTTGGAAATCTTGCTGGAAGAACTGTAGGTTCTTTTTCTTCTTCATCGAAGTTTGGCATAAAATCAACTGTATCTTTGTTGATATCTCTAAGCATTTCCTTGGCGATTTTGCTCATCCTAACTTCTGTATAACGCATAGCAGCAGGATCATCGCCATCAACAGAACCAAAGTTACCTTGGCCTTGTACTAGGGGATATCTGGTTGAGAAATCTTGGGCAAGACGAACTAGGGCATCATAAATTGCGCTGTCACCATGAGGGTGATATTTACCCATTACATCGCCGACTACTCTTGCTGACTTACGGGTTGGTTTGTTTGGATCAAGTCCTAAGCCTTCCATTCCATAAAGTATACGCCTATGAACTGGTTTTAGACCATCGCGTACATCTGGTAATGCACGTGAAACTATGACGCTCATGGAATAATCTAGGTAGGACTCTTTCATTTTCTCTTCAAGATCTATAGTTATTATATTGTCATTATTATTAATTTCTGTCATCATTACTCCTATACGTCAATATTACTTACGTATTTGGCGTTTTCTTCTATAAATTCACGACGTGGTTCAACTTTTTCGCCCATAAGTAAGGAAAATGTATCATCAAGGCTTGTGGATTCGCTATCTTCCATTACTTGTAAAAGAACTCTATTATCAGGATTCATAGTCGTATCCCAAAGTTGCTCGGCATTCATTTCACCAAGTCCCTTGTATCTTTGAATCTTATAAGGATTATCCCCTATATCTTTTAGAACCATATCGCGTTCGTTATCAGAATATACATAACGTTCGCTTCTTCCTTGGGAAATTTTATATAAAGGTGGTTGGGCAACATAAACATGGCCACCATCAATTAATTCTTTCATATATCTATAAAAGAAAGTTAGTAAAAGTGTACGAATATGAGCTCCGTCGACATCGGCATCTGTCATTATTATGATTTTTCCATATCTAAGTTTTGATATATCAAAATCATTGGCAATACCTGTACCAAAAGCTGTTATCATAGCCTTTATCTCTTCGGAATTTAGGATTCTATCAAGTTTTGCTTTTTCTACATTTAGGATTTTCCCACGCAAAGGAAGTATGGCTTGAATTCTATTATCTCTGCCACCTTTGGCTGAACCACCAGCTGAATTACCCTCGACTATGAAGATTTCATTTTCACTAATGTCGGTTGATTGGCAGTCGGCAAGTTTGCCTGGAAGAGTTGCAGAATCAAGGATTGATCTTTTTCTTGTAAGATCTCTTGCCTTTCTTGCCGCCTCTCTTGCTCTTCTTGATTGTAGAGCCTTATCTAATATAGTCTGAGCAACTTTTGGATTTTCTTCCAAAAAGCTTTCTAATTTGCTAGAGAAAAAGCTATCTACAGCTCCACGAACTTCTGAATTTCCAAGTTTTGCCTTGGTTTGTCCCTCAAATTGAGGATTGGAAATTTTTACAGAAACTATAGCTGTCATTCCCTCTCTAACATCTTCACCTTGAAGATTTTCCTCATTATCTTTGATTATTTTATATTTTCTAGCATAATCATTTATTCCACGGGTCAAGGCTGAGCGGAAACCTGATAAGTGAGTACCGCCTTCTGGGGTTAGAATATTGTTGGCAAAGGTTAAAATATTTTCATTGTAGGAATCTGTGTATTGAAAGGCAATTTCTATTCCTGTTTCTTCTTGAGTGCCCAAAAAATGTGGAACTTCTGTCATTATCGCATCTTTGTTGCGATTTAGATATGTTACAAATTCCCTAAGTCCACCGTCATATTTGAAAGTTTGGGTTGAATTATCTCTTTTATCTTCAAAAATAATTTGTACGCCAGAATTTAAAAATGCCATCTCACGAAATCTTCTCTCTAAAGTTTTTTTGTCAAAAACTGTAGTATCAAAAATTTCTGGATCTGCCTTAAAGCTTATGGTTGTTCCAGTTTCTTCTGTATCGCCAAGAACTTGTAATTTACTAGTAGCTTTTCCTCTTTCAAAAGTCATCCTATAAAGATGTCCATCTCTTTTTACATCTGCTATTAGAAATTCTGATAGGGCGTTTACTACAGAAACTCCAACTCCGTGAAGTCCACCAGAAAATTGGTAGGCGGATGAGTCGAATTTTCCACCAGCGTGTAAAACTGTTAAAACTGTTTCAAGGGTTGATTTGTGAGTTTGTGGATGTTCTTTTACTGGAATTCCTGAACCGTCATCTTCAACTGTTACTATGTTATCTTCTGAAATACTTACTTTTATATAATCACAACGACCAGCCAAGGCCTCATCTATTGAGTTATCAACTACCTCATAAACAAGGTGGTGAAGGCCTTTCTCACTTGTTGAACCTATATACATTCCTGGCCTTAGGCGAACTGGTTCTAAGCCTTCTAAGACCTTTATATTTGCTGCATCATAATTACTTTGTGTCATAATTTTCCTTTCTAAGCATAAAATTACGGTAATTTATTGTAAATTTCGCCATTTTTTATGTATCTAATAGTCGATTGATCTATCATATCCAAACTTTTGGTGTTTGTCGCTGTTATAATTGTTTGGTAATCTTTTAAGTTTTTTAAGAGAAAAGCTGATCTTTTTTCGTCTAATTCTGAAAAAACATCGTCAAATAAAATGACAGATTTTTCACCTGTCACTTCCTTAATTAGCTTAACTTGGGCAAGTTTGATATTTAATATAGCTGATCTTTGCTGGCCTTGGGATCCAAAATTTTTGATTAATTTATCATTTATCGTAATTTCTATTTCGTCTTTGTGAATGCCAGCTTGGGTTGTTTGATATTTTAGGTCATTTTTTCTATTTGCTAATAATTGTTGGTAGTATTCTTCCTTAGAATTTGCCCTGATATTAGCCTTATAAGCTAGCCTTAATTTTTCTTTGCCAGCTGATAAATAATAATGGTAAGAATAGGCATACTTATCTAAAAATTTAATAATTTTTTCTCTTTTTTGATAAATTCTATAGGCAAATTTGCTAATGGACTTATCAAAAGCATCAATTTGCTCATAAAAATAAGGGATAGATTGATTTTTTAATAGCTTATTTCTTTGAAAAATAAGCTTATCATATTCTTTTTTAATAGGCTTATAAGAGAAATCTAAGCTTGTTATTATTTCATCAATTAATTCACGCCTTAGATTTGGACCATCTTTTATTATCATCAAATCTTCTGGGGTAAAAAGCACTATAGAAAATAAAGCTCTAAGATCTTTGTTCCTATCATATTTTACTTCATTTACGTAGATATTCTTTTCTTTATCTGAAATATTTATATAGACGTGTTTAAAATACTTATCTTTTCTAATAATTCCATCAAGGCTCATCTTATCTTTTTTAAAACTTATAATGTCATTATCTCTTATTTTTTTAAAGCTTGTGGCATTGGCCAAATAATAGATGGACTCCAAAAGATTAGTTTTGCCTTGAGCATTATCTCCAATAAAAATATTTATCCCCTTGGAAAATTCAACCTTTGCCTTATTATAATTTCTAAATGAATCTAAATTTATATTGCTAATCCACATTATATTATAGTAATTTCATAATCTTCAAAAATAATTTGATCGTTTTTGTAAAGTTTTTTGCCAGGAACAAAACAAATATCTCCATTTACTAAAACTCCTTGATCTTTTATAATAGCTTTGCCAAGGCCACCTGATGAAACAAGATTAGTAGCCTTTAGCAGATCTTTTAGACTTATCATTGAAGTTTCAAATTCTAGTTTTTTCATAATTGCTCCTAGTTTGCAAGTCTAACTGGCAATACCAAATAGGTTAAATTTTCATCTTCGTACTTGCTATCAACCGGATAAATTAGGCAAGGATTTAAGGATGATTTGAAATTTAATTTTATCTTTTCGCTATCAAATGCTCTAACTCCTTCTTGCATATATCTTGCATTAAAGGCAATATTTAAGTTTGGACCGTCTTTTTTTACTCCTATAACTTCTTTAACATCTCCTATTTCTGAATTTGATTTTATAACCATAGCATCATCAGTTATTTCTATGCGGATCAAATTTGCTCGTCCTGGATCTGATAAAACTTGAGCACGGTCTAGGGCAGAAACCAAAGACGTTTTATCGATTATTACAGATGTATCAGATATATCATTTATAATATTTCTGTAGTCGATGAAATTTTTATCAATTACTCTGCAATACATAATAGTGTTTTGACTTTGAAAAGCTAGGTCATTATCAGCCTTATAAATTTTTGTAATATCGTCATCAGAAACAATCCTAGACCATTCTATAAGGGATCTTTTTGGTATTATAAAACTTTGATTTTCAAAATCTGACTGATAATCTATTTTATTTTTCTTTAAAGCTACCCTATAACCATCTAAGGCAACCATAGTTAAATTTGAATCTTTTAGCTCAAATAAAATTCCTGTTAAAGCAAGTTTTGTTTCATCCAAACTTGTGGCAAATTCTGTTTGAACTATAGATCTTTTTAGCTTGTCATTAGCTATTTCTATTGGATTTGTAGATGGAAGTTCTATATCTTTTTTCTCAAAATATTCAAAAGCTATAAGATTAAAGTTAGAATATTTATTTCTTATATTGATTTTTCCATCAGATTTTTCAATCCTTATTATCTCATCTGGAAGTTTTCTAATAATATTAGTAAACAAATTTGCCTTAATTGCAGCTTCGCCTTTTTCTAGAACTTTTGCTTTTACTGAAGTTCTTATAGTGATTTCTCCGTCAAAAGCTGTAAGAATTAAGCTATCATTTTCTGCTTGAAAGTATATTAATTCATGTATTTGTATATTGGTATTTTTTGATACAGCTCTGTTAGCTATGTTGATAGCATTGATCAATGAGTTTTGTTTAATTTCAAATTTCATGTTTTCTCCTCATGTTATTATATATATTTAGTAGTAATAGTAGTAGGTCTTGTATAAATGTGGATAAGTAGCTTTATTATTTAAAACAAGCCAAAATTTATTCAAATATTTTTGTGGATAAGCCTATAATAACTTGGGGACTTATCCACATATTAAATTTAAGAATTTTTTTTTAAATCTAAATTTAAATATCCACTGACTTTTCCACAAATTAATCCACATTTTGAAATTATTCTACTATGGATTTTTTTATGCTTTCTATTTCTTCTTTGAAATCACTATCTAATTCCATTTGCTCTTTTATCTTATCTATACCATGCATCAAAGTCGTATGATCACGGTCAAAACTATTGGCTATAGTAACAAGCGAATCATCCAAAATATCCCTGCACAAGTACATGGCTATATGTCTTGGGCTAACAAATTCTTTTTTTCTGCTTTTGCCTGTCAAATCAGAAAGTTTGATGGAATATTTTTCGGCAACCTTTTTTTGTATATCGGAAATACTTACATGTTTTCTTCTGTTTAAAGATCTGGTGTTAATTCCCTTACTTGCATCTTCTATGCTTACGTAACTTCTATTATCACCCTTAGCATAGGCTATGGCAGTTGATAAGGCTCCTTCCAAATCTCTAATATTTGTATCTATATTTTCTGCTATATAAGTTAAAATTTCTGGGTCAATATAAGTGCCTAATTCATCTGATTTTTTTTGCAAAATTGCAACTCTCGTTTCAAAATCAGGTTTTTGTATATCGACAGTAATTCCCCAAGAAAATCTTGATAAAAGCCTATCTTCCAAATCTTTTATCTCTAGTGGAGGCCTATCAGATGATAAAACAATTTGTTTATCAGCATAATATAGATCGTTAAAGGTGTGGAATAATTCTGTTTGAGTTCCTTCTTTATTAGATAAAAATTGTATATCATCTATTAATAGAACATCAGCCGAGCGGTATTTTTCTCTAAATTCTTGGTTTAGGTTTTGGTTTTTAACCTTGCTTGTTGGTTGGATACTAGCAATCAATTCGTTTGTAAAACGCTCACTGGAAATATACATAACATACAAATCATCACGAGCTTCCAAAATTTTATGGGCTATAGCTTGCATTAAGTGAGTTTTGCCAAGACCTGAAGCCCCATAAATAAACAAGGGATTATAAATTTTTGTAGAATCTCCATTTATAATATTTTGGGTAACAGCGCTTGCAATTGCCAGAGCGTATTGGTTGGACTTACCTTGGATAAAATTTTCAAAAGTATAATTTCTATCCAAAAGTGGCTTAGGAAAATCGTTAGTTTCTTTAATTTTCATCTGCCCGTCATTGTCATAATTTTTGCCCAAAGCAAGGATTTTGTTGTAACTATAAGAATCTCTAGCAACTACTACAACCTTGTAATTAATGCCCTTATCCTTTGTAATCTTATCCATTGCCTCTTGTAAGGATGAAACCCAAATCTTTTCGTAAATGAACATCATATTAGACTTTGGGATTTCAAGATACAGGGTATTTTCAAAAAAATTTATTGGTTTTAAAATATCTATCCAAGTATAATATTGACTCTCGTCTGGAATATTCATTTTCATTTCATTTTTTAATTCACTGGTAATGTATTCTAAATTAATCATTGTAAGCCTTTCTTAAGAAAAATCTTTCCACAATAATAAATACTTATATTCTAAGCTTAAAAAGTAAAAAAATAAGTTTTCCACTAATGTGGATTAAATTGTGGATAACTTTTACTTTTAAAAAATAATTCCTAAAAATCAAGGGTTATAGCAAATAAAAAATTAAAAAAATATATTTTTTAATATTTTATCCACAATTATTATCTAATGAAAATAGGAATTTAGCTTTTCCATATACTTTTACACAAGAAATTATACTCTAAATCAGAGTTTTTAACAACTTATCCACAAGATGTGAATAAGTTTTGGGAAAACTTATGTTTTTATAAATATTTTGGCAAATAAATTGTGTATATGTGGATAAGTATGTGTATTTATTTATCTTTTTTATAAATTTTTTAAAGATTCAATTGTTTTAGCTCTTTTTTAAAATCTTTACTCATAAAAATTAATTTTTTTCCATGTGAAAAAGTCTTATTTTTTTGTTGATAAAAATTTTTCTTAAAAAAGTTATACACATTGAAAATTTATTAGATAATCTTAAAAATTTTCGAATAAATATAAGGATAAGCTTTGTAAATTTATAAAAAGAATAAAAATATAAGAAATAATTGCAAAAATATCAAAATATCTTGACAGAATAGCTATTTCTACATATAATAATATGAGTCAAAATTTTATGAGGAGGTGTAAGTATGAAAAGAACCTATCAACCAAATAGAAGAAAAAGATCAAAAGATCATGGCTTTAGAAAAAGAATGTCTAGCCCAGGCGGAAGACGTGTTTTAAAAGCAAGACGTAAAAAAAATAGAAAAAGATTATCCGCTTAATTTCTAGGATTTTCTTTTTCTATAAGAGCGTTACTTTTAATAGAATTAGGACATAGATGGAAAAGAAAATAAGTTTAAGAAAAGATACTGACTTTCAGAGAGTTTACAAAAAAAACGATGCTTTTTTTAATAGAGACTTTACAGTACTTATTAGAAATAATGGATTAAATCATCCAAGATTTGGCTTTTCTATAGGGAAAAAAGTTGGCAAGGCCAATCAAAGGAATTTACTAAAGAGAAGGCTTAGAAATATAGTAAGAATTAATTACAATAATCTCAACGGAGTTGATATAGTAATTATTCCCAAAAAGCATCTTACAGATTTTGACTACCAAAAATTAAAAAAATCTCTAGGTCATGTTTTAAGCATAGCATTTAAGAAGAATAAGATTTTTTATGTTAAATAAAATTTTTATCAAAATCATCATATTTTATCGAAAATTTATTTCTCCACAATTGGGATTGGGAAAATGTAAATATCATCCGACCTGTAGTTCGTATGCCATTGAGTGCTTCACTCGCTACGGATTTGTAAAAGCATTTTTTAAGTCCTTGTGGAGAATTTTAAGGTGCAATCCTTTTTCCAAAGGTGGATATGATCCAGTAAAATAGTCCTTTAGTCCTACTTATAGCTTAGAAAAAATTATGGAGTTATTATGTTAAATTTTATAGCTAGCCTATTAGGAAAACTAATGAGATGGATTTATGATTCTTTGGCTAATTCAGCAACTGAGCCAGAAAGCATAAGTTTTTATGCCATTGCAATCATTATAATGACAATTCTTGTTACCCTAATAGCAGTACCAGTTACAATTTCTCAGCAAAAACAAGCTGAAAATACCAAAAAAATAAAACCAAAAATGGATGAAATACAAAAAAAATTCTCCTACGACCCACAGATTATGCAAAAGAAAATGCAAGAACTTTACAAAGAAGAAGGAGTAAATCCTGGTATTTCATCATGTTTGGGAATGATTTTTCAAATTTTAGTACTCTTTGCCTTATTTAGAGTTATGAATGATACAAAGACTTTTGTATTTCCTGAAGGAATTGAAAGCATTAGAAAAGATTTTTATTGGATAAGTGACCTTACAAAGCCAGATCCACTTTGGTATGGACTTCCACTACTAACAAGTTTATCTCAATTTGCTGTAACCTTATTCTCAATGAAAACTAACCCGCAAATGAATGAAGGACCTATGGCAAGCATGAATAAGACAATGCTTTTCTTGCCATTAGTATTTTTCCTAACTTTCCGTAGCCTACCAGCTGGTTTGCCACTTTATTATACATTAAGCTCAATTATGAGACTTATAATTATGGTGATAATGCATCTTGTAAATCCAAAAAATAAAGATATAGAAATTAGAGGAGAAAATGAGAAAATCAATAATAAAACAAGCAAAAAATAAAGAAGAAGCTGTAAAACTTGCCCTTGAAGAAATTGGGAAAAATAGATCTGAAGTAGAAATAGAAGTTATAGAAGAAGGCTCAGCTGGATTTCTTGGTCTTGGAAGCAAAGATGCCATTGTTCGTATAACTTATGATGAAGACTTAGACGATACACTATTTGATTTTGAAGAAGAAATAAAAAGAGATAGCCTAAATTCCAAAGAATACAAAGAAGATTACGATATAGAATCTAGAAAAAAATACTACCAAGAAAAGGCCGATGCCCTATACGAAAAAGAAGATAATAAGGATTATCAAATAGAAGATAGTAGCGAAGCTATAAAAAAACAAGGCGAAGAATTTGTAGAATCAATTGAAGAAATCAAAGAAAAAGAAGAAAATCTTGGAAACTTTGAAAGACTTGAAAAAATAAATTCTTACCAAGAAAACTCGGCAAATGAAAGCATAATCGAAAAAGATCTAACAAGCGATTTGGATAAAAGCATAGAAAAAATTGAAAATGACGGCTACCAAATAAAAAGAAATGAAATGCCAGATTTTTCAACAGCTGAAAATACAGAAGAAGCAAATGAAAAAGATTTTCCATTAGAAGATCTTACAGACGAGAAAGAAGCAAAAAACATCTCTTTAGAGAAAAAACAAACCGACATAGACAAATACTACAAAGCCAAAGAATTCTTAGAAGAACTTTTAAAACAAATGCACTTTGAAAATGCAAGTGTCTATGGCAACCTTGAAGGATCAATAATAAAACTTGATGTAAAAGTTGATGAAAACGACACAGGAATAGCCATAGGAAAAGCTGGAAGCACCCTTGATGCAATTGAACTTTTGATAAGAAAATCAATAGACTCAAGAGCCAACAACCTAAGAGTAAATGTAGATATCAACAACTACAAAAAACGTCGTGACGACAAAATCAGAGAACTTGCAAATGATACAGCAAGAAAAGTTCAAAGAAGCAAAAAATCATGGAATCTAAAATATATGAATTCCTACGAAAGACGTCTAGCTCACGAAGAAATTAGCAAATTTACAAACGTAACCAGCCATTCCGATGGCGTAGAACCAAAAAGATATGTAGTAGTAGAATATAAAGACGAAGATGAAGAATAAAATAATTAATCCCGACTGTTAATAAATTCAGTCGGGATTTTTAATATTTTTCCATATCTTATTTTTTAAGAAACTTGAAAAAAAGAAAAAAAATGGTATGTAGTTGTTAAAGGAAATTGTATTCATATAATAGAATATTTTCACAGGAGGAAAATATGAAAATAATCAAAAAAATAGTTCCGATTTTTTTAGTAAGCGTATCTTTATTGCTAAGCTATAGTTCTTATGCCGCAAATACAAAAAATGAAAATTTTCATTTTGAATTTTCTAATTTCTCGTTAGCTCAGTTTACTAATGCCAGAGATAAAGAAGATGCATCACCTATCTTTATGTACGTTAAATCCCTTACACAAAATAGATCATTTTATGCAAGAGTCGTAAATGAAGATGGTTCTTTTACCACTTATAGCCCAAAATATAAAATAAGTTACGTAAATGCAAAATATTGCTTACATTCAAATGCCTATGAAAATAAGGGATATGGAGTAAAGGTAAAGATTAGAGGTGATAGAATTGGTATTGGACAAATGTTTGCTGGAGGATTTTGGTCATCAGATTCCTACTCTTGTCCTTGGGAATAATCCAATTGCTTCTAGTCAAATATGGAAATTAATTTTACTATTACGAAATGAATTTCATATATGTAATAACTGATTATCAAATGTAGAAATTTAAATTATATAAATACGATTTCCCATATATTATCAAAAGTTAAACATAAAAAATATGAAAAAAGGAAAAAATATGAAAAAATTTTTTTTTATAATCATCCCCTTAGCTATATTCGCTTTTTTATATGTTAGGGTTAATAGCAATACTCCTAAAGATCTGGAGATAAAAAATTACAAAGAAGGAGAAGTAATTAATTGCAATAATTGTACTTTTACATCTAGTCATAAGGATTTGATTGATAAAGAATATTATTCTATATTACCAATTGCCTATGATATTACAAATAATAACAATCAATCTTATGATTGTTCTAATATTCTTTATAACTTAGTTGTATATAATGGATATGGAGAAACTACTGTTCAAAACATTAGTGATTTTCCGGTTGATTTACCAGATGAACAGATGCCTAATCCATATGATGTAGAGTATGAGCCTAAGGATTTTATCTTAGCAAGTGGAGAATCAAAGCAGTTTATTTTTTATTATATTGTTAATAAAGAGCAATTAAAAAAATTTCCAACTTGTATTAAATTAGCAAATAATTTATACAAAGATACTTATAATAATAAGTTAAAGAATGGAAGTTTTTATTATGAAATTATTGATTTGGAGTTAGGTTTTGAAATATTTTAAAATTAGGTCAAATAACTTGCTAAAGATGGCTCTTGTAGTCATATTTACAATACTTATAAATTATATATCTATTAGCGCTTATCCTATTGTTAACAACTATGATAAGGCCTTGCTCCAATCTCCTTGGACAGAAAATATTTTACTTAATACTGGCACAGCTTCTTTCATATATGCTACTTATGTTTTTATAATAAGTGGATTAATGTATGCGGATACTCTTGTTGTTGATAAAAAAACTGGTCTTGCTAACACTATTTTTACCAAAATGTCTTGGGGAAAATATATAGGAAAAACAGTTTTGTTTAACTTTTTAATAGCAGGTACTTTTGCTATTATTCCATTTTTAATAAATATTTTACTTTGGTTTTGTGTCAGAGGAAATGTTCCTCTTACTTATTTTAATACTATGAATATGTTTAACGATGAGCTATTTGCTTTGGTTTTTTATAAAAGCAAGGCCTTATTTTTCCTATTGCATATCATAAAAATTTTCCTCGTTGCTGGCATAATAGCAACTTTTGCTTTAGCTATCAACACTAGATTTAATAATAGGTTTATAGGCTTATGTATTCCTTTGATATTTGATACTATTTTGCAAGTTATTATGGTGATATTTAATAATCCTAAGCTAGCTATATCAGTTTCAAATTTATTAACTTTTTCTTCAAAGCCGGATTACTTGACATTTTTTACTTTGATAGTATTCGTAGTGATTTCTATTATTTATATTATTAGAGTAATTGGAAAGAAAGATATGCTATGAATCTTTTAAGAAAAGAACTTGCAAGTATTTTATATAAATCCAATCCGATACTATTATTGTATTTGCTACTTTTACTAGCTTGTCAGATTTATATTTTGATTTTTCCTGAATATAATGCTATTGAGGTGTTTTTCAATAACATAGCCATAGATGCAGGATATATCACAAATTTTGAAACTTTTATTTTGCCTAGTTTTTGGTTTTTGTTGCAGTTGGTGCCTACTTTTATAGCTTCTTATTCTATTTACACCAATCATGTAAACAACAGTTGCTATGATGTCCTAAAAACAAGATCAAGGAATAAATACTTTTTTTCCAAAATATTGGCAGGTTTAATAGTTATAATTTTATTAAATGCTATTTTGTATATCTTACTTATTGCTAATACTTATATATCTAGAAATGTAGAATCCGAATTGCTGGGAGTTTTTAATAGAATTATTATATCTTATATAATAGTAGAATTTATTTTATTTTATATATCCTTCATCGTTGGAATAAAATTAGGCTATAAATTTGCAATTTCTACGATTTTAATCCAACTTATCCTATCTATGACAAGCAACTTTAAATATTTTATTGGTCAGCAATCATTAGCTTACAAGCAGGATATCATGGGAGGATATATTTCCTTAAAGGAAAATATTATCTGCTGGTTTGTCTATCTTATATTACTTTTACTTGCAAGTAAACTAATATTTTCAAAATATGATTTTTGTGGAGGATCTAATGATTAAAGTTACAAATATTTCAAAAACAATAGGAGAAGCAAATATACTAAAAAATATAAGCCTTGACCTATATGAAGGTAAAGTTTATGGCTTTCAAGGTAGAAACGGTTCTGGTAAAACTATGTTTTTTAGAGCTATTGCAGGTCTTATTGGGGTTGATAGTGGAGAAGTAATTGTAAATGGCTTAAAATTAGATAATAAATATTTTGCAGAAGATTTGGGATTATTACTTGAAAATCCAGCATTTATTCCTAATCTAACTGGCAAGAAAAACTTAGAAATGATCGCCTCAATTAGAAAAGTTGTAGATGAAAAAAGGATTGATGAAATTTTACATATGGTTGGCTTATATAAAGCAAGAGATAAGATTTTTGCCAAGTATTCACTGGGAATGAAACAAAGACTTGCCATAGCTCAAGCTATAATGGAACATCCTAAAATCCTAATGCTAGATGAACCAACCAATGCTATAGACGAACAAGGTGTAATAATCTTAAAAAATATTATAAAATCAGAAAAAGAAAAAGGAACCATAGTCCTATTAGCAAGCCACGAGAAAGAAATAATTGATGCTTTAGCTGATGAGATTTTCCTAATGAAGGAAGGAGAAATAGTAAAGCATATAATAAAATAAGTTTTATAAGTTAAAAATTTTAAAATTACAAAAATAAAGCTCCTGATAGCAATTGTCAGGAGTTTTTATGTGGAAAAAATTTTTTAATAATTAAATTTTCACAAAGATAATTATCCACTTTTAAACAAATAAAAAAATAAAATATAATTAAAAAATTTCTGGACAAGATTTGGAATGGCTGTTATGATAATTATGTAAAATATTTTTTTATAGGAGGAAAAATATGAACTTTTACGAACAAGCAAAACAATTTGCTAAAGAACACATTGAACCATTCAATCGCATGACTGATGAAGAGGGAAAATTCCCTGCTGAATCTTTCAAAGCTATGGGAGAAGCTGGTTATTTTAAACTTCTTATCCCAGAAGAATTAGGCGGCTTAGGAAAAACTGCAGTAGAGCACCAACAAGCAGTTTTAGCTTTTGCTGAATCTAATCCAACAGCTGGTCTTTGCTACATGATGCACAATGTTGCATTGATGACAGTTCTTACAAACGGCAATGACGAATTAAAGAAAAAAGTCGTAGATGATATTGTTAACAACAACAAATTCATGGCACTAGCTTATTCTGAATTTGGAACTGGAACACATTTTTATATTCCAGAAGTTAAAGTAACTAATAACAACGATGGAACTTATACTTTTAACGGTGTAAAATCAATGGTTACAAGTGCTTTAAACGCTAGCTATTATCTAATCTTAACTCCAGCTACAGAAAAAGAAGGAGCAATCAACAACTGGTTAGTTCCACTTGAATCTGAAGGCTTAGAATTTAAGACGGAACATTGGAAAGGCATAGGCATGAAGGGTAACGTATCTTGCCCAATGCAATTAAATGATGTTAAACTTGATGAAGTTAACAAAATCGGCGAAGAAGGATCTGGTCAAGATCAAGTATTTAACGTAGTAGCTCCATATTTCATTCTTGGACTTGCAAGCGTTTATACAGGACTAAATTTAAGATTATCATCTGTTACTAACCACTATGCACTAAATAGAAAATATCCTGATGGAAAGAATCTTGCAAATATAGAAACAGTTCAGATTCACTTGGCAACAATCTATAAAAACGCTATGAGCTCAAAAGCTCTAACAGAACTTGCTGCAAGAAGTTTAGTAGATGGCGAAGCTGATGCAGTTGCTAAGATTATAGCTGCAAGAATTGCTGCAATTGACAATGCAATTTCTTCATCAACACTTGCAATGAGAGTTGGCGGTGGAAAGACCTACAACAAAGCAAGCGAAATCGAAAGATTAATGAGAGATGCTTATGCAGGACAAATCATGGCTCCATCTTTGGATGTATTAAATGTATGGCTAGGTAAAGCTATCACAGGTCAACCACTTTTATAATAAAGAAAGGATACTAATGAATAAATTAAAGGTAGGAGCAGTTATTTATGCTCCTAGAGTTACAGTTATTTGGGAATTGATTGAGAAGTTTTATAAGGAAAATGGAGCAGAAATTGAACCTGTTTTCTTTAAGGATTACAAATTACAAGTAGATGCTCTTATCAACAAAGATATAGATGTAGCTTGGAATTCTCCACTTGCCCAATTGGATGCAAGACTTAGAACTGACAAAAAAGAAAAAATCGGCTGCATGAGAGATACAGATAGGGATAGAAGAACTTATCTAGTTGTAAAAAAAGATAGATTTAAAGATATATCTGATCTAAAAGGCAAAACCATAGGCTTTGGAGCAATAGACTCTCCTCAAGCAAGACTTATTCCAATTAATCATCTTCACAAAAATGGCCTTGAATTTGGCAAAGATTACGAAGAAAAAAGATTTGATATAGGCGTTGGCCTTCACGGAGATCACGTTGGTGGAGAACTTGATAGCATGAAAGCTTTGCTAAATGACGAAGTTGATGCAACATTTTGCTTAGATCTAAATTACGATGCTTGGATTGCCGATGGAACAATTGACAAAAACGCTGTAGAAGTTTTAGATAAGACAGATCATTTTGACCATTGTGTATTTACCTTTAATCCAGAAGTTTCCGATGAAGATATCAAAGCTTTTGATGAAATCATGATGAGAATGGATTACAACAAAAAAGAAGATAAGGAAATAATGGATCTTGAAGGTCTTACAAAATGGGTTGATGGAAGATATGATGGCTTTAAGCAAATTACAGAAGCTAATGAATATTTAGGAAATTTCCTAGAAGGTTTCAATAGTGCAAACTAAGCTTTTTAAAACATCACTTATAGGATCAATGCCTAGGGGCAAGGAAATTCTCCTTGCTCGTAGGAAATTATCCGCAAACCTTATCGATAAGGCATCTTATGAAAAACTTGTTAGCGAAAAAACCAAGGAAGTTGTAAGGCTTCAAGAAGATTTGGATATTGATATAATAACCAGCGGCGAAATAGCTCGTGATAATTACGTTTCCTTTATTTCAGAAAAATTAGGGGGCGTAAGCCAAATGTCCATGGCTGAAATGCTCGATTATGTGGATGACAAAAGAGAATTTGAAAACATTCTTACAACTCTTGATGTACCAGCTAGTTCAATTAAAAATGCCATTTGTACAGGAAAACTTGTCTACAAGGGCGATATTGTCGCAAATGAATTAAAACTTTTAAAATCTTTGACCGATAGAAAAGTAAAAATTACTATGCCGGGTCCTTATCTTGTAACCAGAAGTATGTGGCTTGCCAATGTAAGCTCCAAATACTACGATAGCAAAGAAGATCTTGGCGAAGATGTAATAAAAATTTTCAAAGAAGAAATCAAAAACCTTCAAGAAATTGGCGTAGATGTAATTCAATTTGACGAACCAGTCCTAACAGAAATTGTTTTTACTGAAGGTAGACCAAGAACATTCATGTGTGCATCCTTATCCCAAAGAAAAGATCCAAGTGAAGAATTAAAATTTGCAAGTCATCTTATAAAAAGTGTCATGGATGGTATTGACAGAAGGAAATCCATAGCTTCCATGCACGTTTGCAGAGGCAATTGGTCCAAAAACGAAAGCATACTTCTAGAAGGTCCTTACACTCCATTGCTAGATTTATTTGCTAATATCAATGCAGACCTATTAGCTCTAGAATTTTCCACCCCAAGAGCAGGAGAATTAAAATCTCTTCTATCAGATGATAGAATTAGAAATAAAGTAATCCTAGGCCTTGGAGTTATAAATCCTAGATTTGACGCAAAAGAAGACAGCAATGTTATCTATGAAAGAGCCAAAGAAGCTTTAACATTTATAGACAAAGAAAATTTGTGGCTAAATCCTGACTGTGGATTTGCAACATTTTCTAATAGACCTGTAAATGAATACGAAAATATCAAAAAGAAATTAGAGTCCATGATAGAAGCTCGCGACAAATTAAGAGAAGAATATGACAGATGATATAAATTTTTTTAATAAAAATTATAGGGCAGTAGTTAGAGATGATTTGGTCAAAATTTACAATGAAAAATCATCAATTGCTGTAGATTCCCCCATTTCCTTTGATTCAGAAAAAGAAGAATTTACATCAATAGACTATCTAATATCTGCCATAACTTCAGAAATCATCCTAACTATGAAAAGACAGGCCAAAAAACACCAGCAAGTCCTCCAAGACATAGAAGCAAAAGTAAACCTTACAATAAAAAATCCAATGTACTTGCTAAATGTGATTGGCTTTGATGAAAAAGCTCTAATAGATGAAATAAACATAGATATTTATTTCTTTTCATTTTTAGAAGGAGACGATTTGTGTGAATTTCTACAAGAAGTTTTGGATAAAACTCTAATTTACAACACTTTTAAGGACAAAATAAAAGTTAATTTTAAGATAGTTTTATAAAATAGAACCCAATATTGGGTTCTATTTTTTTGTTAAAATCTCCTGGTAATTTTTTATAAAATCCATAATCTGTTATAATAATTAGGTAGAAAAAAACACTTAATTTTAGATGGGAATGATTTAATGAAAGATCAATTTAATAGAGAAATTTCTTATCTTAGAATATCAGTCACAGATAGGTGCAACTTTCGCTGTAAATATTGCATGGGCGAAGAAGGCATCAAACTACTTGACCACAAGGATATTTTAACTTTTGAAGAAATTTATGAAATAGTTCAAATCATGACAGATTTGGGCGTAAAAAAAGTAAGAATTACGGGCGGCGAGCCTTTTGTAAGAAAAAATATAATGAACCTTATAGAAAAAATCGCATCTATTAAAGCCTTAGAAGACATTGGAATTACAACTAATGGATCCTTGATTTACGATAAACTTGAACGCTTGAAGGAAATTGGAGTAAATAGGATTAATTTTTCCCTAGATACTCTTAAAGAAGATAAATTTAAACAAATAACTAAAAGCTGCGATTTTGACAAAACCATAAGATCCTTAGAAAAAGCTTTGGATTTAGGATTTAAGGTAAAAATAAATACTGTTTTGATCAAGGGCTTTAACGAAGATGAGATAGATTCTTTTATAAATTTGACCAAAGATAGGGATATAGAAGTTAGGTTTATTGAGCTAATGCCGATTGGTCAGGCCAAAGATTTTGATAAAGAAAATTTCATGGGAAATCAGGATATTTTAAAGGCATATTCCTATAAGGATTTAGGATATAAGGGAGTGGCGAAAATTTATCAAATTGACGGATACAAGGGCAAAATTGGTCTTATTTCACCTCTAAGCAATAAGTTTTGCAAGGATTGCAACAAGATAAGGCTAACTTCAGATGGCAAATTAAAAGCTTGTCTGCATTCGGCAGATGAAATTAATATAAAGGGACTTTCTAAAGAAGAAAAAAAAGAGCAAATTATAAGGGCAATTTATAATAAACCCCAAAAGCATCAGCTAGAAAATTCTACTTCTGCTAGTTTAAGAAATATGAATTCTATTGGAGGATAAATGGACAAATTTTCACACTTAGACGAAAATGGCAAGGCGAAAATGGTAGACGTATCGGAAAAATCCATAAGCCACAGACAAGCCGTAGCCTACGGGAGAGTTTTACTTAACGAAAAAACTTATGAAATGGTAAAAAATAGTCAAATAAAAAAGGGCGATGTCCTTACTGTTGCAAAAATCGCAGGAATAATGGCTGCCAAAAACACATCTAGGGCCATTCCTATGTGTCATCCCATAAATTTAACTGCTATAGACATAGAATTTAAGATGAATGATAAGCAAAATTTCATAGAAATTTTTGCAACTTGCAAGGTAGATGAAAAAACTGGAGTGGAAATGGAAGCGCTCTCTGCAGTAAGTCTTGCAGCTTTAACCATTTACGATATGTGCAAGGCCCTTCAAAGAGATATAGAAATCACGAATATAAAATTATTAAAAAAGTCAGGTGGAAAAAGTGGAACATTCACAAATGAAAGTAATTTCAGTTAATATAAGCAAGGAAAAGGGAACTATAAAAACTCCCGTAGAAAAAATCCAATTAAAAATTGACCATGGAATAATTGGCGATGCCCATGCTGGCAATTGGCATAGGCAAGTTTCTCTTTTGGCAGAAGAATCGCTTAAAAAAATGCAAAAGAAATTACCCAGTCTAAAGCCTGGAGATTTTGCAGAAAATATAATGACCCAAGGAATTGACCTTCACCATTTGCCAATTGGAACAAGGCTTATAATTGGAGCTTGTGAACTTGAAGTTACTCAAATTGGCAAAGTTTGCCACAAGGGTTGCGAAATTAGAAATATAATTGGCGAATGCATAATGCCAAGCGAGGGGATTTTTACCATAGTAAAAAAAGAAGGCTACATTTATCCAGGCGATCAAATTTCTATAAAAGAAATCCCTAAAGAAAATTTGGAGGATAAAAATGAACTTTAGTGCGGCAGTTTTGGTGACATCTGACAGGGCAGCTGCTGGAATTTACGAAGATAAAAGCGGGAAAATTCTAGTAGATCTCTTAAAAGAAATGGGCTTCAAAGTAAAAAAATACCAAGTAATAGCTGATGATTACGAGGAAATAAAAAATAAATTAATAGAATATGCCGATGAAAAAATATCTCTAATTCTAACAAGTGGTGGAACTGGATTTTCCAAAAGAGATTTTACAGCCGATGCGAGCTTAGCAGTTATCGAAAAACAAACTCCTGGAATTACAGAAGCCATGAGATATGAGGGCGGGAAAATCACTCCTCTTGCCTATTTATCAAGAGCTGTAGCTGGTATTAGAGGAGAAAGTCTTATAATAAATTTCCCAGGATCTGCCAAAGCCTGTACGGAAAATTTTGAAATAATAAGACCTTTTATAATCCACGCTCTAGAAACTATAATTGGTATTGATAATCATTAGTATTAATAAAAATACAATTTCAATAAGCTTATTAATTTAAGCTTATTTTTTTTATCTAAAATGCTAAAAAATCAAGATTTAGAAAGATTTTAGGACTTACAATTTTTCAAAAAATTCAATAAAAGTATTTTGTTAAAAAAATGATTTCCTAATTAGATAATTTTTTATCAAGGAACAATGATTATACCGCCATTTTCACTCTCATTGACAAAGACGGGAAAAAGTTTTATTATAGTAATGTGTAAGTATTTAAATTTATGATTATAAATTGAATATTTATGTATATATTATGTAGATAAAGGAGGAGATATGCAAGAGATTTTAAGTCCAGATAAAATTTTGGACAAGGTAAGTGATGTTTATGTTGGAAAGGCTCGCGCAAGTAGCAAAAAACTTTTTATACTTTCTTTTATTGCTGGGGTGTTTATAGCTTTTGCTGCAAGTGGTTCAACCTTTGCATCCTTTAATTTACTTGCAAATAAAGACAGTCTAGGAATTGGAAAGCTTATCCAAGGCTTAACCTTTACTCCAGGCCTAATATTTGTACTTATTGGAGGAGCTGAACTTTTTACCGGTAATAACCTTATGGTAATTTCAGTTTTGGACAAAAAAATAAGTATAAAAGAATTATTGAGAGCTTGGGGCATAGTTTATATTGGCAATTTTATTGGTTCAGTATTTTTTGCATTTTTGATGCTAAAATCTGGTCAATGGAATAGTGGAGCAAGCGAACTTGGAGCTAGAGTAATTTTGATTGCAAATTCTAAGGTAAATTTAGGCTTTTCTCAAGCTCTTATTTTAGGAATTGCTTGTAACTGGTTAGTTTGCCTAGCAGTTTGGATGTCTTTTGGATCTGATAGCCAAGTTGGCAAGATGCTTTGTGCATTTTTCCCAGTTATGCTATTTGTTCTTTCAGGTTTTGAGCATAGTATTGCAAATATGTATTACATACCTGCAGGAATTTTAGCAAAATCTATACCAGAATACGTTGCCGCAACAGGTCTTGACCAAGCAGCTCTAAATGGCTTAAATTGGGGAAGTTTTCTAGGTCACAACTTACTTCCAGTAACCCTTGGTAATATCATCGGTGGTGGAATATTTGTAGGATTAGGATATTGGTTAGCTTATAGAAAAAGAGGAAATTAAATGAAAACAATTAGAGGAAATTTTGCTTTTGACAAGGAAGCAAACAAAGAAAAAATAGAAGAATTTAAAAATTTTATAGAAAAGAACAAGGATAGAAAAGGTCCTTTGATGCCAGTTTTGCAAGAGGCACAAAATATATTTGGTTATTTGCCAGATGAGATGATGACTCTTATTTCAAATAAACTTAATATACCACTTTCAGAAGTTTATGGTGTAGCAACTTTCTATTCACAATTTACCTTTATTCCAAAGGGAAAAACTGATATTCACATCTGCCTTGGAACAGCTTGCTATGTAAAAGGAGCTGCCGATATTTTAAACGAATTTGAAACTCGCCTTGGCATAAAAAAGGGAGAAACTACTCCTGATGGTAAGTTTTCTATATCAGAAACTAGATGTCTTGGAAACTGTGGAGCTGCTCCGGTAGTAGAAATAAATGGCGAACAGGTTGAACACTTCACAAAAGAAGATGTCTTAAAAGTTTTGGAAAATAACAAGTAGGTGAATTTATGATTAGTTTAGATTATCTTAAAGAGATTAAAGAAAATACCAAAATTGCACATCCAGAAAATTTAGAGCCGACAGATGACATACAAGTAAAAATTGCTCTTAGGAACTGTGGAGTAATAGATCCTAGAGATATTGATCAATACATAGCTAGAGATGGATATTTTGCCCTCCATCAAGCTCTATTTGAAATGGATAGACAAGAAATAATAAATGTAATAAAAGATTCCTTGTTAAGAGGAAGAGGTGGCGCAGGCTTTCCGACAGGCAAAAAATGGCAAACAGCTTACGATTACGATGTAGATCAAAAATATATCATCTGTAACGCTGATGAAGGAGATCCTGGTGCTTATATGGATAGGTCAATTCTTGAAAACGACCCTCATTCAGTCCTTGAAGCAATGGCAATTGCAGGTTATGCAATAGGAAGCGATCGAGGTTTTATCTATGTTAGAGCTGAATATCCAAAAGCTGTAGAAAGTTTAAAATATGCTATTAAAGATGCAGAAGATAAGGGATTTCTTGGCAAAAATATAATGGATTCTGGTTTTGACTTTTCAATCGAGCTTAGATTAGGTTCTGGTGCCTTTGTATGTGGTGAATCCACAGCTTTGATGGAATCAATCGAGGGCAAAAGAGGAATGCCAAGAGTAAAAATTCACCGTACAGCCTTTAGGGGCTTATGGCAAAAACCAACAGTTATCAACAACGTAGAAACTTTGGCAAATGTTGCACAAATTATCCTAAAAGGCGCTGATTGGTATAGATCTATCGGTACAGAAAAATCTCCAGGAACTAAGGTTTTCTCTTTAGTAGGAGATGTCAAGAAAAGTGGACTTATAGAAGTTCCAATGGGTACAACTCTAAGACAAATTATCTATGACCTAGGCGATGGAATTGAAGGAGATAAAGAGCTTAAGGCAGTACAAACTGGTGGTCCATCTGGTGGATGTATACCAGCAAAATACCTTGACTCATCTGTTGATTATGAAACCTTAAAAGAATTACACTCAATCATGGGTTCAGGCGGAATGGTAGTTATGGATGAGAATACTTGTATGGTTGATATTGCAAGATTTTTCCTAGATTTTACCTGTGATGAATCATGTGGTAAGTGCGTTCCTTGTAGAGAAGGTACAAAGAGAATTCTTGAAATTCTTGAAAGAATTATTGCCGGCCATGGCGAGATGGAAGATATTGATAAGCTAGAAGAACTTAGTCAATTGGTAACTGAAACATCTTTATGTGGTCTTGGAAAATCTGCGGCTTTCCCAGTAATTTCAACACTTATGTATTACAAAGATGAATACATCGACCATATCAAAAACAAACACTGCCCAGCTGGAACTTGCAAGGCTTTGTTAAGCTATAAGATAGCAGATAATTGTATAGGATGTGGAACTTGTAAGAGAAATTGTCCAGTATCTTGCATAAGCGGCAATCCAAAAGAAAAACATATTATAGATCAAGATAAATGCATTAAATGCGGAACTTGCTATAATGTTTGCCCAATCAAACCAAAAGCTGTAGTAAAGGGATGATTTTATGACAGATATAACGATAAAAATCGACGGAAAAGAAATACAAACCCAAAAAGATAGGTTCATTTTGGAAGTAGCCAGAGAAAATGGCATAGATATCCCTTCTCTATGTTATGATCCAGATCTTGAAAAATACGGTGGTTGTAGGTTATGCATAGTAGAGATTACAAACCGTGGTTGGACAAAAATCGATACAGCCTGCTCAACTAGAGTTGCTGATGGCATGGAAATAAATACTAAATCTGAGGAGATTATCAAAAAAAGAAGAGCTATTTTACAACTTCTTTTAGATTCTCACCCAAATGATTGCCTAACATGTCAAAAAGCAGGAGCTTGTGATTTACAAAAATACGCTTACGAATATGATGTGAAATTTAGAGATCACGACGGAGCAAAAAGAGAAAAAGTTTACGATCTTTCAAGCCCTTATATTTTAAAAGATAATGCTAAATGCATTCTTTGTGGCAAATGCGTTCAAATTTGTGGACAAATCGAAGAAAGATCTATCCTAAGCTTTGCCGATAGAGGTTATGATGCCTATATAGCTTTGGATCTAGGAAAGGATTTTGCTCATTCATATTGCATATCTTGCAATAGATGCGTTTCAATTTGCCCGGTAGGAGCTTTGATTGACAAAAGATCGCTTGGCAAAATTAGAAGTTTTGAAAGCGAAAAGAAAACTGTTAAGTGCAAAGTTTGCGAATTTGGTTGTAACTTTGAAGTTCATTCCAAAAATGGAGAAAACATTGCAGTTACAGCTAAAAAACCAAGTTCTGGCAGACCTTTATGTCTAAAAGGCAGAATGATGACAGAGCTAATGTTTTTAGATAATCCTGACACTCCTTATATGAAAGGTGCAGGAGAATTTGTAGAAAGCGACTGGCTAACAGTAACAGGTTTTAAAAATATAGTTAAAAAGATTGAAAAAGTAGATGCTAAAAAAGGAGAATAATATGGAAGTTTACATTAACGATGTCAAATATGATGTTGATGCTCCTAAAACGATCCTTAGCTTTTGTAACGAAATTGGAGTAGAAATTCCTACTCTTTGCTATGACAAGAGATTATTGCCAAATGGCGCTTGTAGGTTATGCATAGTAGAAGTTGAAGGTTACAAAACCCCAGTTACAGCTTGCTCAGAAAAATTAAAAGATGGAATGAAAATCCACACCCACAGCGAAAAAATCATGAGGATGAGAAGAGAAATATTAGATTTATTATTCTCCAACCACCCAAATGATTGTCTAAATTGCGATAAATCTGGTAAATGCAAATTACAAAATTATTGCTATGAATATGGAGTTAAGACTGGCTCTTACAAAAATGAGCCTAGTGAATTAAAGGTCGATAGTACCAACAAGTTCTTTACCTATGATCCTTATAAGTGCATAAAATGCGGAATTTGCGTAAGTGCATGCCATAATTTGCAAAATAGCCATGCCATAAGCTTTATAGATAGAGGTTTTGATTCTTATATTGGAGCTCCTATGGAAAAGGGCTTTGGCAATAGCGATTGTGTTTCTTGCGGCAACTGTGTTTCAGCTTGCCCAGTTGGAGCTTTAAATCCTAAGAAAAAATATCCAGAAGATAAATTTAGATATTGGGAAGTTAGAAAAGTTCAAACAACTTGCTCTTATTGTGGAGTAGGTTGCCAAATAAATTTACTAATTAAGGGCGATCGTATAGTTGAAGTTGAGCCAATTAACACCATACCAAACGATGGTTTGCTTTGCGTAAAGGGTAAATTTGCCCACAAATTTGTAAATCATCCAGATAGACTTACAAAACCACTTATCAAAAAAGATGGCAAATTTGTAGAAGCATCTTGGCAAGAGGCTTATAGACTAATCAAAGAAGAATACGAAGAGATTATGACCAAAAAAGGTCCAGATGGCTTCGGAGGTTTTTCTTCAGCAAGATGTACTAATGAAGAAAACTATTTGTTCCAAAAATTTATAAGAACAGTTTTTAAGACCAATAACGTTGACCACTGCGCTCGTCTTTGCCACGCCTCAACCGTAGCAGGTCTTGCCAATACCCTTGGCTCTGGTGCTATGACAAATTCCATAGAAGAAATTGACGGCACAGATGCATTTTTGATAATCGGTACAAATACAACTGAAAATCACCCAGTTATAGGCACAAAAATCAAAAAAAGAGTACAAGATGGAGCAAAACTAATAGTTATAGATCCAAGAGAGATCGAACTTGCCAAATATGCAGATATTTACTTGCAAATAAAACCAGGAACAAATATTGCAGCTTTAAATGGTTTGATGAATGTAATATTAAGTGAACATCTTGAAAATGAGGAATATATAAACGAAAGAACTGAAGGTTTTGAAGAATTTAAGAAAGTTATAGAAAAATATACTCCAGAAGTTGTTGCAGAAATTTGTTGCATCGACAAAGATGACTTGATCAAAGCTGCAAGAATGTATGCCAAAGCTGACAAAGGTGCCTTGTATTATTCAATGGGAATTACACAACATGCTACAGGTACCAACGGCGTAAGATCAACTTCAAACCTACAAATGCTTTTAGCAAATGTCGGTCGTGAATCTACAGGCATTAACCCTCTAAGAGGACAAAATAACGTTCAAGGTGCTTGTGATATGGGAGCTCTTCCTACAGATTACACAGGATATCAAAAAGTATTTTTGGATCCAGTTAGAGAATCTATGGGAAATTTCTGGCATACTGAATTACCAGCTAAAAAAGGTCTAACCTTAACTGAAATGATGCACTCAGCAGAAAAAGGAGAACTAAGCTTCTTATATATAATGGGCGAAAATCCTATGATTTCTGATCCAGATTTAAACCACATCAAGAAAGCTCTTAATAGTTTGGACTTTTTGGTTGTTCAAGATATTTTCCTAACAGAAACAGCAGAATTTGCCGATGTAGTTTTACCAGCAGCATCATTTGCCGAAAAAGATGGAACTTTTACCAACACCGAAAGAAGAATCCAAAGAATCAATAAAGCCATTGATCCTATTGGCGAAGCAAAGCCAGACTGGCAAATCTTAATGGAAGTTTCAACACTACTAGGTTATGAAGAGTACTATAATTCTCCAAGTGAAATTATGGATGAGCTTGCAGCTTGCACTCCATCTTATAGGGGAATTTCCTACGAGAGATTAAAAACTGAATCTCTACAATGGCCATGCACAAGCAAGGACCACAAGGGAACCAAATACTTGCACAAAAATTCTATGGCTAGAGGCAAGGGCTTATTTGTGCCAATAGAATATGAAGTAAGTAAAGAAACACCTGATGAAGATTATCCATTGATACTAACAACTGGAAGAATGTTATACCAATACCACACAAGAACTATGACTGGCAAAATCGACGGACTTACAGAAATTGCTGGAAAATCCTACATGGAAATTTCACCAGTTACTGCCAAAGCATACAATATTGCCGATGGTGAAAGAGTAAAAGTTTCATCAAGACGTGGTAGTGTTACGACAATGGCAAAAGTTACCGACAAAATTGAACCGGGCGTTGTATTTATGCCTTTCCACTATGTTGACGGATCTGCAAACACACTTACAAATCCAGTTTTGGACCCAATTGCCAAAATTCCAGAATTAAAAGTTTCATCTGTTGCTATAGAAAAATTAGAAAGGAATTCTTATGTATGATCCAATAAAGATAATAAATCTTGCCATGGGCATGGAATTATATGGCCATAATTTCTACAAGGACAATGCAGAAAAAAGCCAAAATCTACAAACCCAATCTGTTTTTAAGAAATTATCTGAAATCGAATGGGGACATTACGAATATCTAAAAAAATTACTTGCCAAATACCAAGGCGAGGAAGTTTCTGACCTAGAATTGCCAAAAGAAGAAGCTCACGAGTTTTTCGACCAAAGAAAAGAAAGCGAAAACTTAGATGAGACTTTGGAACAATCAATGATTCCAGATATGAACGTTCTTCGTATGGCTTACCTAATCGAAGAAGATTTTAGAGAATATTATAAGATGATGGCAGGAAAAGTTGAAGATAGCGAACTAAAAGAAATTCTTACAAACTTTGCGGCTTGGGAAGATGGCCATGCCAAAATTTTCAAAGACGAATACGACAAGCTCATGGATAAGTATATGAACATGAGTTGGGGTGGTTGATTGAAAGAAAAATCAGCAATCGTCCTTTCCGGTGGCAAATCCACTAGGATGGGCAAGGATAAACAAATGCTAAATTATAAGGGAACTTATCTAATAGATGCTCTTATAGAAAATTTATCCAAAAATTTTGAAGAAATAATTATTGTAAGCAACAAGAAGGATTTTTTCAAAAATAGGTATGATAATTACGAAAATAAAATACTTATCGTATCTGATATTATAAAAGATATGGGGCCATGTGGAGGACTTTTTACAGGCCTCATTTCTTCTGTTAATGAGGATAATTTTCTAATAGCTTGTGATATGCCTTATTTTAACCAAGCCTACCTAGATTTTCTAAAGACTAAGACTTACAAAAACGCCCTAGTTTATAAAAACGAAAAATATTACCAGCCATTTTTTGCCTTTTACAAAAAAGACTTGGCAAATAATTTAGAAAAATATCTACAAGCACAAAAAAGAAGTCTTAATGGATTTTTAGAAGAAATCTCCCCCACTCTCATAAAAGAAGAGGAGATAAGGATCTTTAAAAATTACCAAAACATTTTTAGAAATCTAAATTATCCAGAAGATTGGCAGAAATTTTTGAAAGAGAAAAACAATGGATTTAACTAAAAAATACCAAATAAAAAAATACAAGGAAGATAAAATAATTTGCTTTAACGATGATGTTATAGTAGAAACTTATTTTTACATTTACCAAGGAGAAAAAATCCTTGCAAGGCTTATGTGCTCGCCGTCAAATTTAGAATATCTTGTCATTGGCCATCTTTATGCCTTGGATTTGATAAATTCAAAAGATGACATAATAGATTTACAAATAAGAGATAATAAGGCCTATGTGAAATTAAAAGAGGAAAAATCTCCAAAGATAAAGAGAAATAAGGGCAAATTTATCCTTGAAAGAGAAAAAATCTTTGCCCTGGCAAATGAATTTCAAAATTATTCTTTGATTTTTAAAAAAACTGGTGGCGCTCATGCTTGTGCTATTATAGAAAATTATAGGATCATGGAATTTTTTGAAGATGTGGCAAGAAATAACGCCGTCGATAAGCTCATAGGCTATATCTTGGCAAAGGAAGTTGACATTTCAGATAAATTTATCTTTACTTCTTGTAGGGTAAGCGATCAGATTATTGATAAAATTTTAAAAATCGACTTTGATTTAATCGTATCTCAAGCCTCCCCTACCAGCGTTTCCATAGATATGGCAAGAGAAAAAAATGTAAATTTGATTGCTTTTGCTAGAGAACAAAGATTTAATCTTTATAATAAGAACGAAAATCTTATTATAAAATGAGGTGGTTATGGATTTATTAGAAGTAGTAAAAATTGATCAAGCTATAAATTTGCAAGTAGACCTTATGGAAAAAATTTCCTACAAGGAAAAAATTACCATAGATACAACTTCTTCCTTAGGCTATATTATGGCAGAAGATTTGATAAGCAAAGATGATTTGCCACATTTTAGAAAAAGCACCATGGATGGTTATGCTATAAATTACAAGGATTCTCTTGGAGCGACAGAAACGATCCCCTCAATGCTAAAGGTCATTGAAGAAATATCTATGGGAGAAGTTCCACAAAAAATTTTGCAAAGAGGAGAAGCGGCTAAAATTTATACTGGAGGAATGCTTCCAGAGGGAGCTGATGCGGTAATTCCAATTGAATTTACAGAAAGCTTATCTGAAAAATTAATTTCTATAAGTAGACCGGTTGTTTTTATGGATCATGTAATTGATATTGGCGATGATTCAAAAGTTGGCGATATTTACGAAAAAGCTGGCAAAATTATTAATCCAGAAACCATGGCCATGGCGGCAAGTCTTGGCTATGACAAAATTTCTGTTTATAGGAAACTAAGATGCAAAATCTTATCTACTGGCGATGAAATAATTCCAGTTAATGGTAAATTAAGACCAGCCAAGGCAAGAGATGTAAATTCTTATATGCTTTTTGGACTTTTAACTAGCATGGGAATTGATGTTGTTTCTGTAAAGCACTTGGCAGATGATGAAGATTTAATAGAAAAAGAACTAAAAGAAGATTTGGATTTAATTTTTATTTCTGGTTCATCATCCAAAGGCAAAAAAGATTTTGTCCCAACTGTCGGCAAAAAATTAAGCCCGGGGATAATTTATCATGGCATTTCCATAAAACCAGGTAAGCCCACAAGCCTTAGCCAAAATAACAAGACTATGATTTTGGGACTGCCGGGAAATCCTATAAGCGCTTATGCGATTTTTAGGAGCATTTTCCAAAAAGCCTATAACAAGTATTTTAATATAGAAGAAGATCTTAAAATCAAATGCAAAATCGATAGAAACATAGCCAACAATTCTGCAAAAACGCAAATTTGTCTAGTGGATTTAAAGAAAAAGGAGGATGAGCTTATTGCAAGTCCCATCTTTGGATTTTCAAACAATATTTCTCTACTAAAAAAAGCCAAGGGCTATATTATAATAGATGAATATACTGAAGGTCTAAGAGATGGAGAAGATGTTTGGGTAAGCCTAATTAGATGAGAAATATATATTTAGATACCAAAGAATTAGAAGATTCCATAGAGATTTTCCAAAATAATTTAGACCAATTTTTTGAGGATAAGAAAACTGAAATTATAAATTCCAAAGATGCCTTGGGAAGAATTTCTGCAAAAGCAATTTTTGCCAAATATTCTTCTCCTTCCTATCATTCATCAGCCATGGACGGAGTAATGGTTGTAAGCGAGATGACCAAACTTGCCAGAGAAAATAAGCCGCTTTTTTTAAAAAACGAAGATTTCATTTATTGCAATACTGGTTCTCCCCTAGTTAAGCCTTACGATGCGGTAATAATGATAGAAGATGTAAAAATCGAAGAAGATGGCATTACGATTTTAAAGCCAGTAAATGCTTGGGAAAATATTAGAATCCAAGGCGAAGATGTAATAGAAAAAGATTTGATATTTGAATCCTATCACAAATTTAGAGCAGTAGACCTTTCAGTTTTAATAGCAACTGGCATCAACGAAGTTGAAGTTTTAAAAAAGCCAATCCTTGGACTTATCCCTTCAGGCAATGAAATAATCGATAAGGATGAAGAGCTTAGCGTTGGCAAAATTATAGAATCAAACTCCGCCATGCTAAAAAGTATGGCCTTTGAAAATGGCATCGAAACAATTATCTATCCAATAGTAAAAGATGAGAAAGATTCCATAGAAAAAGCCTTGCTAAAGGCAAGCAAAGAATGCGATTTTGTCTGTCTAATTGCAGGAACTTCTGCAGGAAGCAAAGATTTTACCAGCGAAATTGTAGGAAAACTTGGAGAAGTTTTTGTCCATGGAATTTCCATAAAACCAGGTAAGCCTGCTATTTTGGGAAAAATTTTTGACCTTCCTTTTGTAGGACTTCCAGGCTATCCAGTTTCAACTCACATAGTTTTTGAAAGAATCGTAATTCCTACTATCCTAAAAAAATTAAATCAAATTGAAGATGACAAGGAAATAATAAAGGCAAAACTTACCAAACCTGTGATTTCTTCGCTAAAAAATAGAGAATATATAAGATCTAAACTTGGCATTGTCGATGGCAAAACAATTGTAACTCCTCTAGATAGGAAGGCGGGATCTTTATTTTCCCTTGCCCAATCTGATGGTTATATAATAATCGATAGAAATATCGAAGGCTACAACAGGGGTGATATCATAGATGTAATTTTGCATAAGCCGATTGCCAAAGAAATTCTTAACAACAGAATTGTTTGTATAGGCTCTCACGATATTGTTGTAGACTTGCTAAATGATATGTTTGCCAAAGACAAAAAGCAAACGAGGATTTCATCTTCTCATGTAGGTTCTCTTGGTGGACTAAAGGCTCTAAGCGAGGGCGATTGCCTAATAGCTCCTTCACATTTGCTAGATGAAGATGGAACTTATAATAATGATGCCATAAAATTATTCTTCGATCCAGAAAATATTTCAAAGATAAATGTTGTCGGTCGTAGGCAGGGAATTTATGTCCCAAAGGGTAATCCTCTTTCTATAAAGACCATCGATGATTTGCTTGATAAAAAAATGGTCAATAGGCAAAGAGGAGCAGGAACAAGATTGCTTTTTGATTATCTTTTGAAAAAAGAAAATATTGACCCTTATACCATAAGAGGATATGATAATGAAGTTACAACTCACCTATCAGCAGCTCTTGCTGTAAAAAATGGCGATTGCGATTTTTCCATTGGAGTAGAATCAGCAGCAATAAAAATGGATATAGACTTTATCTACCTAAAAGATGAAGAATATCAATTTATCATCAAAAAAGAGAACTTGAAGCTTCAGTCAATCAAAGATTTGCTTGAAATTTTAAGATCAGAAGACTTTAAAATTAGAATATCTGAGCTTGGTGGGTATAATACAAATGACAGTGGAAATATTTTATAGGAGGAATAAAATGAAACTAAATAAATTTCACTTAATTGCAGTTGCAACCTTATTAATAGCAACAGGTTGTGGCAATCAAGAAAAAGAAGAAACAAAAGAAGAAACCAAAACAGAAGTAACAGAATCTCAAAGCCAAGAAAACAAAGAAGATGCTAACAAAGAAGAAGACAAAAAAGACGAAGATGCTAAAGATGATACTTCTAAAGAAGAAAATGTTGTAAAACTTACAACAACAACATCTGTAAACGACTCTGGTCTTATGGAATATCTAAGAGATGGTCTAAAAGAAGATACAGGTCTTGATATGGAAATCGTATCAAAGGGAACAGGAGCTGCTTTAGAAGATGCTAAAGCAGGAAACGCTGATGTAATCCTTGTACACTCAAAAGCTAAAGAAGAAGAATTTGTAAAAGAAGGTTATGGTCTTGAAAGAAAACCATTCATGCACAACTTCTTTGTAATAGTTGGACCAAAAGATGACCCAGCAGGAATCAAAGGCAAAGATGCCAAAGAAGCATTTGCTTTGATCAACGAAAAGAATGCAAAATTTGCATCAAGAGGTGATGAATCAGGTACAAACAACAAAGAATTAAAACTTTGGGAAGAAGCTGGAGTAAATGTTGACGAATTATCTAAAAAAGATAATTACAACGCAACAGGCGATGGCATGGGCGCAACTCTTACATTTGCATCAGAAAATGGAGCTTACACTCTAACAGACCTTTCAACATTCCTATCAATGGAAAATGATTTAGACCTTGAAGTTTTAGTTGACCAATCAGATTCTCTAAAGAATGTTTACTCAGTTATAATTGTTAACCCTGATAAGGTTGAAGGAACAAATCCAGACGTTGCACAAAAATTCCAAGATTGGATGCTTGGAGATCATGCAGCTAAACTAATAAGCGAATACGGAAAAGATAAATACGGACAAGCATTATTCTTCTTAGGTGAATAATATGAATGAAATTTTTTCCATAGTGGTATTAACTCTTAGGATATGCTTTATTTCAACTTTGATTTCGACAATATTTGCAATCCTTTTGGGTTTTACCCTTGGATTAAATGACAATAAATTCATCAAATATGTAAAGATAATTACAAATGCATTTACATCCTTGCCACCAGTTATAGCTGGCGTTGTGGTTTATCTAATATTTTCAAAAAATGGAGTTTTGGGACATCTTTCTTGGCTTTATACTGAAAAAGTTATAATAATCGCTCAAGTTTTGATAGTTACACCGATTATAACTGCCAATATTTTTCCGGCTGTTGAAAGTATTAGAAATTCTTTTATTGAAACATCTCTAGGATTAAAGATTTCTAAAGTAAAAATGTATTTTCAATTACTTAAAGAAGTTAAGATTTCTGTAATTTCTGCAATCATCACAGGTTTTGGCAGAGCTATTTCAGAAGTTGGAGCTGTTATGATAGTTGGAGGAAATGTAAGATTTAAAACCAGAGTTTTGACTTCTGCCATTGTTCTTGAAAATAACAAGGGCAATTATCAAATGAGTATCAAACTTGGAATTATTCTTATGGCAATTTCTCTAACAGTTTCATTTCTAGCTATGATTATTAGGGGGAGAAATAATGATAAAATTAAAAAATCTTACAGCTGATGTTAATGGCAAATCATTATTTCAAATAAAAGAATTTACCTTTGAGGATGGAAATAAATATATTCTTACTGGAGAAAACGGTGCTGGCAAATCTACTTTGCTCAAATCATTTTTGGGTCTTTGCCCTTTTGTAAAAGGAGAAATTGACATAGATAAGGAAATTATCTACCAGGCTCAATCTCCCTACCTTTACAAAAATACTCCAAGAGATAATTTCAAATTGGTAAATATAAATCCCAAAAATATAAAAAAAGAATTGGAATTTTTTGCCATAGAAAATTTGCTAGACCAGCACATAGAAAGTCTATCAGGTGGAGAAAAAGAAAAGCTTGCTTTTCTAAGATCAACTCTTAGAGCCAAGCAAACTTTGATTTTGGATGAACCTTTTTCTCAGATGGACAAAAAATCTAGGAAAAATGCAAATGATTTTCTAGATAAGTGGCTAAAAGAAAAAGACGATAGGATGATAATTCTAATAAGCCATGACAGTTTAGAAGATTATACTTATGATTATCATGTAGCAATAGAAGATAAGCAGCTCAAATTACTTTAAGCTGCTTTTTATTTTTTCTATCTCATTTATTAAATATTCTAAATCATCTTCTGAATAATTTTTGCCAGAAAGTTTATTTATGGTTTGACTTATATTTGATAAGTCTTTTGGATTAACTGCAAATAAACAAAGGCCTGCGGAATCTATTATATCGATATTTGGATTTTTATTTTTAGCTTTCTTTTTAGTGGTTTTGATTGCGTATTTTTCTGCTAGAAAATTTCTTCCCTTGGCCAGATCTTTATAAATTTCTTCCCTCTTATCTTCTACTATATTTTTGCAAATAGTATCCAAATTTTCTGCTTGTAGATTTTTAAACTTATAAATGTGATTTAGATTTTCGTAGGCAAATTCTATGGTCTTTGATAGGGCAAAGATATCTATGCCGTAGGCATCCAAGATTTTTTTAATTTCTTCTAATTTTTGATTTTCGCTTATAGAATTTCTTTCGCTAGTAGAAAATATATTTTCTTTTTTATCCCTCCTTTTTTCCAAGCAACCCAAAAGGCAGCCAGGGCAATTTCTATTTGGATTTTCCTCGTAGATTTGAGGAGTTTTTATTTCTCTAAGATTATTTTTCTTGACATTTATCGATACGACATTTTTTGCCAACAAAATATTAGCAAGGCCTCTAGAAATTCCTTGATATTCGTCAACCCTTAATCTTGAAAGCTCATCGCCCTTCGTTGCAGACTTACTTATATAAATAGAAGAAATATCTTTTCCATATTTTTTTCTCAAAGCCGAAAAAGATAGATTATCGCTCTTTTCAAAATTATTTATAAAAACTTCATCATCTATAAAAATTTCTTTTTTCTCTCTTGCTTTTCCAAGTAAAACCAAAGCATCGTAAGAATTTGTTTTTAGATAATAAGAAAAATTTCCTCCCAAAGTTCCGTAGGTAATATTTCCTGATTCATCTTTTGCCATTATTATGTATTTGCATATAGGATTGGGATATGAAATTATTGCGGACGTAAAAACCATAAAAGGATTTGTTTTAGGATTTTGGGACAAATAGTAATAGGAAAGCCCCAGCCCTCCTAGGTAAGAATTTGAAATTTCATCTTCCACATATTCCACTTTTGTATTTTCATTTTCTAAGTCGATTATCAAAATTTTATAAGCCATATTTAACTCCTTTTTATTATTGTACTATTTTTTGAAAAGATGCTGGTATTTTTGTTTATAAATCATTTAAAATCTCCCATAAATTTGAAAAACAAGATTGACTTTATCGGCATTTCCACTATAATCTTAATGTTAAGAACCACTAGTGAAAGTAGTGGATTACTAGCTTACTAAGAAAGGAAAATATATGAGTGAGAAAACAATAGCAGCTATTTCCACTCCTCAAGGTACAGGTGGTATATCCATTGTGAGGATGAGTGGAGATAAGTCAAAGGAAATTATCGATCAAATTTTTAGTCCCATTCACGGTGGACCAATAGATAAGATCAAAGACAATCGCAAAATGCGTTATGGAAACATCATCGATGGTGAAGAGATTATCGACGAGGTTATGGTAAATTTCATGGCAGCTCCCAAAACTTTTACTAGAGAAGATATAGTTGAAATAAATTGCCACGGCTCTTTTATTTCGGTAAAAAAAATCCTTAACTTACTTTTGGATAAGGGAGCGACTCTTGCCGAGCCAGGAGAATTTACCAAGCGTGCTTTTCTAAATGGACGAATCGATCTATCCCAAGCCGAGGCGGTTTTAGACATAATTAATTCTACCAACGAATTATCCCAAGCTCAGGGCATCAATCAGTTAAATGGTTTGCTAAGAGATGAGATAGGAAAAATTAGAAAAGATCTTTTGGAAGCACTTTCTCGTTTGGAATATTCGATTAATTTTACAGAAGATGGCGAAGACCTTCCTCCAGATGAAATTATTTCCTATATGGAAGAAGCTGATAAAAAAATCAAAAAATTATTAAGCACTTCCAATAAGGGCAAGATTATAAAAGATGGAATAAACACAACAATAATTGGCAAGCCAAATGTTGGCAAGTCTTCCCTACTTAATGCACTGCTAAAAGAAAATCGCGCCATCGTTACAGATATTCCTGGAACGACCAGAGATTCCATCAGTGAATATATAAGTCTAGGATCTTTTACCCTAAAGATTAACGACACAGCAGGCATACGCGATACAGATGATTTGGTAGAAAAAATTGGGGTTGATAAATCAATAGAGCTTTCCAAGTCTTCTGATCTTATTATTGCAATTTTTGACAGATCCAGAGAGTTTGACAGCGAAGATGAAAAAATTTTAGAACTAATCAAAGGCAAAAATGCCATAGTCATTTTAAATAAAACTGACCTTGCCAACAAATTTTATATGGAAGAATTGGACTTACCTATAATAGAAACTTCCATGAAAGAAAATATTGGCATTGAAGAATTGGAAGAAAAAATTCAAGATATATTTGACACCAAAGTGATTAACCGAGAGTCGCTAATCATTACCAACACTCGTCACGAGAGATTATTAAAATCCGCTGATGAAAAATTGGATAATTCATTAGAAGATATAAAAAGAGGGATTTCGCTTGACGCAGTTGAAGTTGACCTAAGAAGTTCCTACAAAGATTTGGGACTAATAATTGGCGAATCCGTTTCAGATGAAATTATGGATAAGGTATTTAAGGAGTTTTGTGTTGGAAAATAAGTATATACAAAAAGCCTACGATGTAGTCGTCGTAGGTGCTGGCCATGCAGGTTGCGAAGCAGCTTTAGCTTCAGCTCGCCTTGGCATGGACACTTTAATATTAACAACATCATTAGAATCAATTGCAGATATGCCTTGCAATCCAAATATTGGTGGAACAGGCAAGGGACATTTGGTTCGTGAAATTGACGCTCTAGGTGGACAAATGGCAAAGGTAATCGACCAAACTTTCATCCAATCAAGAATGTTAAACACATCCAAAGGACCTGCGGTTCATTCCCTAAGAGTGCAAGCTGACAAGAGAAAATATCACGAAGCAATGAAAAAAGTTTTGGAAGATGAAGAAAACATCGACATTTTTGAACAAGAAGTCGACAAGATAAATTACGAGAACGGAAAAATTGTTTCATGTGAAACAATCCAAGGAGCAATTTTTCCTTGCAAGGCTTTAATAATTTGTACTGGCACTTATCTAAACGGGAAAATTCTTATCGGTGATTTTGAAAAAGTTTCAGGTCCTCATGGTCTATCAGCAGCAACTTATCTTTCTGATTGCCTAGAGGAAATGGGTTTTAAACTCAGAAGATTTAAAACTGGAACTCCTGCAAGAATTGACAAAAAATCAATCGATTTTTCAAAGACTCATGTTCAAGCAGGAGATGCCGAAGTAATCCCTTTTTCTTTTGCAAACGAAGGCTGCGATTTTTCAGATCGCAAACAATACGATTGCTACCTAACCTACACCAGTCCACAAACAAAAGAAATCATTATGGAAAACATCGACCGCTCCCCTATCTACGGCGGCAAGGTCAAGGGAATCGGTCCGAGATATTGTCCATCTATAGAAGATAAGATGATGAGATTTCCAGATAGAGATATCCACCAAGTTTTTCTTGAACCAGAATCTTTATCAACAGATGAAATTTACGTTCAAGGAGTGTCTTCTTCTTTGCCACAAGAAGTACAAATGGATTTTTATAAGACGATTTTAGGTTTGGAAAATGTAAAAATCATGCGTCCAGCTTACGCCATTGAATACGATATGATTGACACCAGAGAATTAAATTTGACTTTGGAAAGCAAAGCCTACCAAGGATTATATTTTGCAGGTCAAATTAATGGCTCAAGTGGTTACGAAGAAGCAGCAGG
Source organism: Anaerococcus sp. Marseille-P9784 (assembly GCF_902500265.1). Taxonomy (NCBI): domain Bacteria; kingdom Bacillati; phylum Bacillota; class Tissierellia; order Tissierellales; family Peptoniphilaceae; genus Anaerococcus; species Anaerococcus sp. Marseille-P9784. Next base: position 641,893 of record NZ_CABVOZ010000001.1, read on the forward strand.
TCAGGGAATAATTGCAGGTATCAATGCGGCATTAAAAATAAAGGGCGAAGATCCTTTTATTTTGGATAGGTCTGATGCTTACATTGGAGTTTTGATTGACGACTTGGTTACAGAAGGGACAAACGAACCTTATAGAATGATGACAAGCCGCTGCGAATATCGACTTACTCTTCGCCAAGATAATGCCGATTATAGACTTACTGAAAAAGCTTACAAGATTGGTTTGGCAGATGAAGAACGCTACCAAAAAATGCTCGATAAGTATAAGGCTATTGAAAATGAAAAAAATAGGCTAAAAAAAATAATGCTTACTCCAACCAAGGAAACTAATGAGAAATTAACAACTCTAGGTTCTAATCCCCTAGTGACAGGCATAACTCTTTACGACTTATTAAAAAGACCGGAAATTGATTATGAGAAAATTTCAGTTTTTGATCCTGATAGACCGATTCTTCCAAAATTTCAACAAATTCAAACTCAAACTGAAATAAAATACGAAGGCTATATTGCTAAGCAAATGGCAGATATTGAGAAATTTAAAAAGCTTGAGAAAAAGAAATTGCCAAAAGATTTTGACTATCTAAATGTTTCTGGACTAAAAAAAGAAGCGGCAATAAAGCTAAATGAAATAAAACCAGATTCAATCGGCCAAGCCAGTCGTATTTCTGGAGTAAGCCCGGCGGACATAAATGTACTTTTAATTAGACTAAAGACTGGAGAAGTAAGTGGATAAAAAAGACCAATACAAGATTTTCATAGATTATTTGTTAGAAGTAAATGCCCATACAAATCTTACGACCATTACAGACATTGACGAGATAAAAATAAAACACATAGAAGATTCCCTAAGCGTTCTTGATCTGATAAAGGAAAATGACAAAGTTTTAGATATAGGATCTGGGGCAGGCTTTCCAGGAATCCCTCTAGCCATTGAAAAGAAAATCGACCTAACTCTTATAGACAGTGTAAATAAAAAAGTTAAGTTTATGAACCAAGCAATTGAAAAAATTAATCTACAAAACGCTAGAGCCATTCACGCAAGAGCCGAAGATTTTGCCAAAGATAATAGAGAAAAATATGATGTGGTCGTTTCAAGAGCAGTTGCCAACATGACAACCCTATCAGAGCTTTGCCTACCCTTTGTAAAAGTGGGCGGAATTTTTATCGCCCTTAAAGGGCCAAAGGCAGATGAAGAATTGGAAGAAGCAAAAAATGCTATAAAAATTTTAGGCGGAAAAGTTATAGATATAGAAAGATTTGATTTATCGGGCAATGAGAGAGCAAATATCGTAGTTAAAAAAATCTACCCGACAAATAACAAATATCCAAGAGGAAAAAATTTGCCGAAAAATAAACCATTGAAATTCTAAAAGGAAAACTATGAAGAAATTTTTAAAACTCTTAGGAATAATATTTTTGCTAGCAGGCTTTGTATTTTTATCAGAGTTACTAGCTGCCAAAGTAATTCAAATTTATGGGCAAATAAAAAAGGAAACTCTAGACATTAAGTATCAACTTTTGCTAGGGCAAATCATAAGAGGAATCATAATAATACCTATAATCTATAAGAGATCGGAAAAAACTCCTTATATAAAATCATCAGTAAAAAAAGATTTTTGGAAGATGATTGTAATTGGTTTTGGCGTTTTTTCCTTAGGAAACATTCTTGTAAGTATTTTATTATACTTTTTAAAAGATTTACCATCTATAACAAGGACCCTGGAAACTCTTGAAGAAGTTTCAAACTTTTCAAGTGGATTTTTCTTAACTTTCTTAGTTATAGTAATTTTAGCTCCAATAACCGAAGAACTTATTTTTAGAGGGATTTTGTTTGAGGAAATCAATAGGCTTTTTGATTATAAATTTGCTATATTATCCACAGCACTTTTGTTTGGAATTTATCACTTTAATATTCTTCAAGGAGTGAACACTTTTGTAATGGCTCTTATTTTGGCAATGATTTATTATTACAGGAAAAATATTCTCGACTCAATTTTAATCCACATGGTAAATAATTTTCTGGCGTTAATTTTAAGCATCAATCAAAACTTGGCAAGTCTTGTATTTATTATAGGTTTTGTTTGCATATTTATAAGCTTTATAATAATTAAAAAAATCATTAAGTCATCTAATTAGATGGCTTTTTTCTTGAGAAAATTTAATGGTATAATACTTTAGAATGGAGTAATTATGGATGCACAAATTTTTTCTATAGGAACAGAAATTTTACTTGGTACAATAACAGATACCAACTCAAAATTTATAGCAGAAAAACTAGCAGACCTTGGCATCAACTTATATAAAATGGAAACCATAGGCGATAATTATAAGAGACTTTATGAGGCCATGAAAGAAGTTGATGGTAAAGTCGATTATGTTTTCACAACTGGTGGCCTGGGTCCAACAGCCGATGATATAAGCAAGGAAGTAGCAATTGATGTTTGTGAATTATCTAACGATGTTCAAGTTGATCAAAATAGCTACCAAGAAATCTTAAAGTTTTTTAACAATAATGAATTTAAGGCAAAAGAAAATATTAAGCAGGCCAAATTTCCCAAATCTGCAATCATTTTAAAAAACAAAGTTGGAACTGCACCTGGTTGTATTATTAAGTCAAAATCTAATACCAAATTCGTTTTGCTCCCTGGACCACCCAAGGAAATGGTTCCAATGTTTGAAAATGAATTGATGAAATATTTACACAAGGAAGCTTTTTTAAAATCTGTTTTTGTAAAAACTGGACTCTTGGAAGAATGGGATATGGCTAGAAGAATTGATCTTAATAAAAGCAATCCAACCATTAGTCCTTACGTAAGCGATCAAGGTCCTTTATTAAGAATTTCAGCAATGGGAAAAAGCGAAGAAGATGTAGATAAAAAAATTAAAGAAGGTCTAGATTTAGTAAAAAATAAACTTAACCCTTTTGTTATAACAAGTGAAAATATTAGAAAAGAAGAAGTTCTAATTAATCTTTTAAGAGATAGAAACGAATTTGTCTCTACCGCCGAATCAATTACTGGTGGACTAATAGCTTCTTCTATAATAGATATCCCAGGTGCAAGCGATGTTTTAAAAGAATCTTACATAACATATGCCAACGCAACAAAAGAAAAAATTCTAAATGTTTCATGTGAAACAATTAAGGAGTATACTGTTGTTAGTAAAGAAGTCGTAAGAGAAATGGCTCTTGGACTAAATAAAATCACAAATAGTAACTTGTGTATAGCAACAACCGGATATGCTCACAAGGGCGAAGTATATGTTGGAGTTTATTATAATGGAGAAATTTACGTTAGATATTTTAAACTTTCTGGCGATCGAAACCTTATAAGACAAAGAATTAAAAATTATGCTCTTGATATGGCTATACTAATAATGAGAGGTGTTTATGAAAGTAATATCGGTATTTAATCAAAAAGGTGGAGTAGGAAAAACTACAACTGTAGTCAATTTATCGGTTGCCCTAACTTATCTAGATAAAAAAGTTTTGGTAATAGATATGGATCCGCAGGCTAATACAACTTCGGGTTTTGGTATGGATAAATTTACCATTGAAAATTCAATTTATGATCTTTTTTGTGATCTAACAGAAAAGAAAACTATGACCGCAAATCTTGTGGAAGATGAATTACTCGCAGCAGACATGGCGGAAGAAAATAAAAAACAAAGCAGTGTAGAAGAAATAAAAGAAGATGGTGTCAAAAAAGAAGATAAAGAAGAAACAGACTCTGAAGATCAAAATAGCAACGGGAAAGATCCCAAGGCAGACTCAATAAAAGAAGATGAAATAGAAAAGATAGATGGAAAAACTGATCTTAAAGAATTCGTGGATATAGATAAATATATTAGCAAGACTGAAATTGGTGTAGATATTATAACTTCCCAACCCGCTTTATCTGGTATAGAAGTGGAACTAGTCGATCTTGATCCCTTTGAAAGAACTCAAGAGCTAAAAGAAATCATGGAAGAAATAAGGAAAAAATCTTACGATTTTGTGTTAATTGATTGTCCACCATCTCTTGGGCTTTTATCAATAAATGCACTAGTTGCAAGCGATTCAATACTTGCACCAGTACAGACTGAATATTACGCCTTGGAAGGAATAAGCGAGCTTATGAATACCTTTAATCTAGTTAAAAATCAATTAAACAAAGATTTGGAAATTGAAGGGGTTCTATTGACGATGTTTGACAAAAGAACTTTCTTATCTTACGAAGTAGTTGAAGAAGTTAAGAACTTCTTTAAGTCAAAAGTATTTAAAGTCATGATACCTAGAACTCCAAGGCTAGCTGAATCACCAAGTCATGGGCAATCAACTATACAATATGACCCGGATTCACAAGGAACTCTTGCGTATATGATGCTTGCTGATGAAATAATCAAAAAAGAAATGGAGAATGAAAATGACTAACAGAAGAAGTCTAGGACGTGGTTTGCACTCATTAATACCTGAAGATCCCAACAAAAAAATGAATAAACTCTTTGAAACAGACCCGGCTCTAAATAAGCAAATGGTCAAAGGTGCGAACAGTAAAGAAATTCTACAAATCGACATAGAAAAAATTTACGCTAGAAATAACCAACCTAGGAAATCTTTTGATGATGAAACAATTGATGATTTGGCTAAATCCATTGAAAAATACGGACTTTTAAATCCGATTGTAGTAAGGAAAAAAAATGATAAATACGAAATAGTTGCTGGTGAACGTAGGTACAGAGCAATAAAAAACCTTGGATTAAAAACAATTGATGCCATTATTAAAGACTATGATGAAAAAGATGTAGAAGTTTTATCCTTGATAGAAAACATCCAAAGAGAAGACCTAAAAGTTCTCGAAGAAGCAAATGCCTACAAGAAACTTTCAAGCCAATATAATTTAACACAAGAAGAAATTGCTAAAACTATGGGCAAATCAAGATCTTATATAGCAAATACCATGAGGTTATTAAATCTTTATGATGTTGAAAAAAGAGCCTTAGATAAGGGTCAAATCTCCCCTTCTCAAGCAAGAACGCTTTTGTCAATTGATGATGGCAACCTAAGATCGTTGACACTTAACGATTTTATAAACGGATCTACCAATATAAGAAAAGTTGAAAAAAGGAAAATCAAAGAGAAAAAAATGGCAGAATCTGTCACTGATAACAAGCCTCAAACACCTAACCTTGACGATATTTTGCTAGAAGATTTGACAGAAAAATTTATGGATAAATTATCTTCCAAGGTAAATATCAGCAAATCTGGCAAAAACTACAAGCTAACAATTGATTGTTACAGTATAGAAGATCTAGAAAAAATTTATGACAAATTATAAGAAAAAATTATCAACTTTTGATTTAGAAACTTTGCTAAAGCAAACAAGAAAATCAGATGCCAATCCAGGTGGAGGTGCGATTTTAATTATCATAAGCAATTTAGCTCTAAATTTAATTTTGATGATGGATAGAAAATCTTGGAAAGAAAAGAAAGATCAAGCTGAGATTAACAAAGAAGAAATTTTAAAATTATCAGAAAGCTTATCCTTAAATGCACAAGATGATGTTGACAATTTTGCTTATTTGATGGAAAAAATTATAGAAGGCCAAGCATTAGAAAAAGATTATTATAATGCTAGTAAGCCTTTGCTTACTATGATTGATACGAATATCAAGGCTTTAGAGATTTTGAAATTTTACTTAGAATATGGAAAAATTTCCACAATAACAGATGGACAAATTGCCAACGATATTCTTAAACAAACAATTATTTCAGCTCTTCCAACTATTAAATTAAATTTAGAAAATTTTGATGAAAAAATCGATCTTGATAAGTATATTAATTTAGCAAATAAATTGCACAAGGAAAATACAAAAATTATTGAAAGAAGGAAAAAATGACGACAATTTATGTTATTTTGGGAATTTTAGGCCTAATCTCCATCATTGAATTTGCCATGATTCATTCCGTAAACAACAAATTACGCAGACAAAAACAAAGATATGACCATTTGCTTAGGGGAACTAGAGAAGATTTGAATATTGAAGAGCTTTTGCTCAACTTAAATGATCAGATAGAATCCTCAAATTTACAGCTAAAATCAGTAGACCAACGTTCAATGGAAACAAGCGATAAAACTATGGGAGCTATTAGCAAGATTGCAGTTGTTCATTATGACGCTTTCCAAGGCCAAAGTGGCGAACTATCTTTTTCGCTTTGCATGCTTGACACTTACCACAACGGTGTTATTTTTACTAGCCTTTATGCCGATAAGGGTTCAAATTTTTATATAAAAGAAATTACCAATGGTATCTCAAAGCAAGAGCTTTCAAAAAACGAAAAAGATGCTCTAAATAGAGCAAAGGGTAAATTTTTAAATAAGTAAAACAACTTATTATATCTAACAATAGATTTTTTATATCTAACAATTGATTATAGATAGAGAAATTTTGGGTATAATAAAATTAGTGATTAAAAAGAAATTTAGGAGGACTTATGTCAAATTCAACAATTTTACAGATGGCAACTGATTCAATAAAAGGCAAAGACCTAAAAATTGTTTTCCCAGAAGGTAAAGATCCAAGAATCCTAGAAGCTGCTATTAGGCACAAAGAAGATGGATTGCTTACTCCAATAGTTCTTGGCGATAAGGGACTAATACAAAAAATTGCCGATGAAAACAACTTAAAACTTGGAGATTTACAAATAATTGATCCTAATTATGATGAGAATTTTAATCTTCTTGTAGAAAAATTTGTCGAAGCTAGAAAAGGCAAAGCTACAAAGATGGATGCTGAATATCTGCTAAAAAAAGATAACAACTACTACGGAGTTATGCTTGTAAAAGCAGGACTAGCAGATGGAATGGTATCTGGTGCTATTGGAACAACAGGAGATACCATTAGACCAGCCCTACAAATTATCAAAACCGTACCTGGAATTTCAAGAGTATCTGGAATCATGATAATGATTGGACCAAATGGAGAACAATATGTATTTGCTGATACAGCTATAAATATAACACTCGAATCTCAAGAAATGGCAGAAGTTGCAATTGAGACAGCCTATACAGCTAAGTCTTTTGGCATAGAACCAAAAGTAGCTCTTTTATCTTTTTCTACTAAAGGTTCTGCTCGCCATGATCTAGTAGATAAGGTTTCCAAGGCAACAAAAAAAGCACATGAAATTGATCCAAATGTGCCATTAGATGGAGAATTACAATTCGATGCTGCCCTAGATCCAATTACCGCAAAAAACAAAGCACCAAAATCTGAAGTAGCTGGTCATGCCAATGTATTTATTTTCCCAGACCTACAAGCAGGTAATATCGGTTATAAAATAGCTCAAAGATTAGGTGGTTATAAGGCTTTAGGTCCAATTCTTCAAGGCCTAAAATCCCCAGTAAACGACCTATCTCGTGGTTGCTCAGCAGAAGATGTATATGAAATTGCAATAATCACTGCTAGCCAAGCAATAAATACTGCTAATTAATATATAGTAAAAATATAGGATTTGTAAAGAGACGATCGGAAGATTGCCTCTTTATTTTTAAAAAAGGAGGCATAATATATTTGTTGAATATTTAAAAGATAACTCCAAAGCAGTATTACCTATTGTGACTTTAGTCCTAATCCTTAATATTTTTGTAAAAGTGGAAAGTTATCTACTTATCAAATTTATTTTGGGATCACTGGGAGTAATTATAGGACTTTCTATATTCTTATCAGGCATAGACCTATCTATTTCCAAAATCGGAACTATGATGGGAGACTTTTTAGCAAGATTTGACAAAATAAGCAAGGTACTAATATTCGGACTTTTTCTTGGATTTATAATATCAATGGCAGAACCAGATTTAATAATTCTTTCCAATGAAGTTTCACTAGCACTTTGTCTAAACTCCTGGTTAATAGTAGCAATTATTTCCGCAGGAGTAGGATTTATGATATCCCTTGGCCTTTATAGGATTTTTAAAGAAATTTCCATATCAAAACTTATGTGGATAGTTTATCTTATAATTTTTGGACTAATGGCTATTACAGATAATATTTCCCATGCCATAGCCTTTGATGCTTCGGGAGCAACAACAGGAGCTATGACAACGCCATTTATCATTGCCCTTGGACTTGGAGTTGCAAATCTTAAAGGAGAGCATGGAGAAGAAAACTCTTTTGGACTTGTAGGAATGGCCTCAGCAGGCCCCATACTTGCAGCTTTGTTGATGAGTCTTTTCACACAAATAGGACAAATAGAAATAGCAAGCCATGAAGAAGGCTCTATAATAATTTCTGGAATAATCAATGCAAGTCTTGCAATTTTGCCTCTTTCTTTGGTGTTTTTTACCATGAACCACAAATATTTCAAAATGGAAAAAGACGAGTTTAAAGAAATTCTTTTAGGACTTATCTATACTTATTTTGGACTTATTTTATTTTTGATATCCGTAGAAGCAGGTTTTATGGATCTTGCAAGAGTTTTTGGAGAGTCTCTGAGAGATTATAAAATTTTACCGCTGATAGGTTTCATCCTTGGCCTATTGGTCGTTTTGGCAGAACCAGCTGTTGCAGTTTTAGCAGAGCAAGTAGAAGATGTAACTGGAGGATCTATCCCAAAAAGAAACATCCTAAAAGCCCTTTCCATAGGAGTTGCCCTTGCAGTAATGCTTGCAGTAATAAGGATCAAAACAAATGCCTTTAGCCTATGGATGGTAATAGTTCCAGGATTTTTATTATCCCTAATTATTTCAAGAAAAGTTCCGCAACTATTTGTTGGCATTGCCTTTGATTCAGGAGGAGTTGCATCAGGACCGATGACAGCAACCTTTATCCTAGCCTTTTGCCAAGGAGTAGCAGGAAATGTGGCAGATGGATTTGGAGTAATATCCTTTGTCGCCATGATGCCGGTTCTAACGATAATGATAATGGGTTACCTTTATAAGGGGAGGAATTAATGAAAGAATTATTAAGAGTAATACTACCTAGAGGCAAGGGAAGCGACTTCATGAATTTGTTAGATAAAAATGGAGCAAGCTCCATAACTTGCTTTTATGGTTACGGATTAAGCAAGGGACATATAGAAAATATGCTCCACATCGATAAAATAAAAAAAGAAATAGTAATGGCTATATTAGATGAAAAAGATGCAAGGGTTTTACTAAGAGAATTAAACAAGGAAATCCAAAAGACTAACACGGCCATAGCCTTTACATCGCCCCTTGAATATAGAATTGAGGATGAGGTCAAAATGAATTTAGAATATGTAGCATTATATGTAATAGTAGATAGACACGAAGGTCAAAAAGCAGTGCAAATTGCCCAAGAAAACGGAGCTAGAGGTGCAAGCCTAGTACACGGACGAGGCTCAGCCAAAGAAGTAAAATCAATCCTATTTAATATGAACATAGAGGAAGAAAAAGATCTAGTAATAATGCTAGTAAAAACAGAACTAGCAGAGCAAATAAAAAATGCAATCTATGAACAAATGCAACTAAAAGATGAAAATAAGGGTATAATATATACGTTACCAGTAATAGAAGTTAGAGGACTTATCGAACAACAATAAAGCCCGTACGAAAACTCGTCTACTTAAAGTAGACTCTCCCGTGCTTCCGCACTAAGTTTTCGGGGCAAATATGCCAAGTCAAGGCATATTTGCCTGACTAGAGGAGGACCCTCCATGGAATGGTCGCAGGAGCGAAGCTCCGAGAAGAGCCTTTAGTTGGAAAATATATAATTTAAACGGACTAAAATTTTGCTTGATTTGTCCTAGAAAATAATCCAAAAAGGAGAAAAAAATGAAAGAATTAGATTCAAAAGAATTTATCGAAGAAATAGAAAATGGTAGTGGGCTATGCCTAGTAGATTTCAATGCATCTTGGTGCGGACCATGCAAAATGCAAAAACCAATCCTAGAAGAATTGGAAGATAAGTTTAATATATATGGACTAGATGTCGATAAAGCAAAAGATATAGCAAGTAAATACAATGTAAATGCAGTTCCATCACTTATGATATTTAAGGATGGTGTTTTAAAACAAACCTTGGTAGGATTTCAAGCAAAAGATGTACTTGAAGAAGCATTGAGCAAGTATTTATAGATATTTCATAAAAATTGTTATAAATTTTAAAACTTTAACATATTAAATACTATTTTTACAAGTCTTGTTTAAAAATAGTATTTTTTTATTGAAAAAATTATAATAATATGTAAAATACATATTATAGATTAGTTTTACACAAGGAGGAAATATGGCAAACGAACATATTGATTTTTTTGAATTTAACAATACTATTTTCTCAATGATTAGAGAGATTTCTCATAAGATTGATATTTTATTACAAGAAACTGCCCAAGAAATGGGCATAACAACCTTACAATTAAGGATGCTAATAACCCTATATTCAAGTGGCAAGGAAGTTTCCATAGGAAATTTAGGCAAATCCATTGGAGTTACAGGTGGCAATATTTCAAATATTTGCAAAAAATTGGAAAAATTAGGTTTTGTAAAAAGAGTTAGATCTGAAGAAGATGAGCGTGTAGTTAATGTAATGTTGACCAAAAACGGCGAAAAAGCAGCTATTAAAGTTGGTGATTACTTATACAAATTAAGAAATGAATTTGAAAATGATGAGGTAGATGTAAATTTACAAACTATTATAGATGAATTAAAATCTTTGGATCAACTACTTGATAATTTCATTTCAAGGAGCGGATTATAGATGGATAAGAAAAAGAATAAGGCCAATAAGCCCCTTCTTTATTATTGGCTGGTGGCGATAATACTTTTTGTTGTTATCCGCTATGCCCTAAGCCCAATAACAACTAAAGATCAGGCCAAAGAAGCATCTTACAGCGAATTTGTAACTATGATTGAAAATGATCAAGTTACCGAAGTGTTCAAAGATAAAACCAAATACACTTTCAAGGCCAAAGTTGATGGCAAGGAAAAAACTTTTGAAACTGGACTTTGGGAAGATACAGACCTTACAGAAAGATTATTGAAGGCCAAAAAAAGAAATGACAAGCTAACTTTTGGCAAAGAAATAGAAACGACCATGAACCCTTGGTTGACCCTATTTTTAACCTCAGTTTTGCCTTTGCTTTTCCTTTGGGGAATATTTGTTTTTGCCTCAAGATCCCTAACAAAAACTATGGGTGGCAGAGGTGGCCCAGACTTTATGAATTTTGGCAAATCCAACGCCAAAGTTTATGTGGAAAATAAAACAGGCAAAACTTTCAAAGACGTTGCAGGACAAGAAGAAGCTAAAGATTCCCTATACGAAATCGTAGATTTTCTTCATAATCCAAGCAAATACAAGGAAATTGGAGCCAAAGTTCCAAAGGGAGTTCTTTTAGTTGGTCCTCCAGGAACAGGTAAAACTTTATTGGCAAAGGCAGTTGCAGGCGAAGCCAGCGTTCCATTTTTTATAATTTCTGGTTCAGAATTTGTAGAAATGTTTGTAGGTCTTGGAGCAAGCAAGGTGCGTGATCTTTTCAAACAAGCCAAGGAAAAAGCTCCTTGTATAGTATTTATAGATGAAATTGATGCCATAGGCAAAAAACGTGACGTTTCAGGCTATTCAGGAAACGACGAACGTGAACAAACTTTAAACCAATTATTAAATGAAATGGATGGATTTGATGCCACAGAAGGAGTAGTTTTATTAGCTGCAACCAACAGACCAGAAATCCTAGATCCAGCCCTAACCCGTCCGGGTCGTTTTGACAGACGAGTTGAAGTTGAATTGCCAGATAAAAAAGGTCGTGAGGACATATTAAAAGTCCACGCCAAAAATATCAAACGTGAAGATAACATCGACTATGAAGAAATTGCAGCAAGAACAGCAGGAACAAGCGGTGCTGACCTTGCAAACATAGTAAATGAAGGTGCTTTGCGTGCAGTAAGAGAAGGCAGAAAAAAACTTACTCAAGAAGATCTTGAAGAATCAATTGAAGTTGTAATAGCAGGTCAACAAAAGAAAAATGCGGTTATTTCTGACGACCAAAAGAAGATAATCGCCTACCACGAAGTTGGCCATGCCCTAGTAGCAGCAATTCAAACCCATAAAACTCCAGTAACCAAAATTACAATCGTTCCAAGAACTGGTGGAGCTTTGGGCTATACAATGACTGTTGACAAAGACGAAAAATATATAATGACCAAAGAAGAACTCTTTGATGAAATATGTACCTTTGCTGGCGGTAGAAGTGCAGAAGAATTAGTATTTAACACCAAAACAACAGGCGCAAGTAACGATATAGAACGCGCCACAGCAATGGCAAGATCCATGGTAACAATATACGGAATGGACGAAGACTTTGACTTCATGCAACTTGAACAAATTCAAGGTAGATATTTAGGTGGAGAACGTGGACTAATTGTTTCAAGTGGAACAGGCAACAAAATTGACGAAAAAGTTCAAAAAATTATTTCAGCAGCCCACATGCGTGCAATTGAAATCCTAAAAGAAAATATGGACAAGCTCCACGAAATAGCAGATTATCTATTGCAAAAAGAAACCATAACAGGTGAAGAATTCATGGAAATCCTAAATAGGAAAAACACAAGTCAAACAAGTGAAAATGATATAAAAGAAAACACTGACGTAGACTTAAATGACCTAGAAAAAGAAGAAAAACCAAAAGAAGAATTCCCACCAATAAATAATCAAGAAGATATCAAAGAAGAAAATAACGAAGAAAACGAAGAAATATAAAAGAAAATCCTCCTAAGAATAGGAGGATTTTTTGTGGAGAAAAAGAGCCATTTTAATTTCCTGTATCTTCAACAGAACAAACTACACTAATGTGCTATACATAGTAGTATCAGTTAAAAAATTATATTAATCCCCCTGGCATCTTGAGCGGAGAACATCTTCAGATGTTCGAAGTCGAAAGATCTCATAAAAGACGGTAATCTTTTTATATTTAAGAAAATACTAAGAGATGTTTCAACTCACTCCGTTCGCTCAACATGCCAAGAATTCGCATTAAAATATGTGAAAACACTACCCAAAAAAGAATTTGCGGAGCAAACTTCTACTGCTCATTGCTCCCTGCAAGGGCGGGGGGTTAAAAAAGGTTTAGGGGGCTCGGGGGAAAGGAGCAAGGGGTCTCCGTAACCCCTAGCGCCTATCCCCCGAATTGGAACTCAAGAAGTAAAAACTATAGAATAATAAAAGGCACAAAAAAATCCCACTAAAAAAAGATCTCTAAAAGAGATCTTTTTCCCACAAATCTTACTCCAAATTTGACAAACCAGCTTTTTTGATTATATAAATTAGCAAGGAAAGTATGATAGCAACTACTGATGATAGAACCATTCCTTGTAGTTGGATGCTGCCAAATTTTATTGATAAGCCTGATAATCCTGCTATAAAAACTACTGATGTCAAAATTAAATTATCTGATTTTGAATAATCGACTTTTTGATCGACCAAAAGTCTGATTCCGCTTGAACCGATCATTCCATAAAGTAAGAATGTAACTCCGCCAATTACATTTCCTGGAATGGTAGAAATCAAGGCTGAAAGTGGTCCGATAAAGGCCATTAGAATTGAAATAACAGCTGCAGCGCCAATAACTTTTACTGAATAAACACCAGTTATTGCCATAACTCCAATGTTTTCTCCATAAGTTGTAGTTGGAACGCCACCGATAAGACCTGATAAGGCAGTAGAGAAGTTATCTGCGAAAATTGATCTGTGAAGACCAGGTTCTTTTATTAAGTCATTGCCGACAATGTTACTTGTAACAACTTGGTGGCTGATATGCTCAGATGTGATAACCAATAAGACTGGCAGCATGGCAAAAATTGCATCAGATGAAAATTTAGCCATTTGAAAATGTGGAAGGGTAAAAAAGTTTGCTTCTCTAACAGGGGTGAAGTCAACTTGACCAGAAAAATAAGCGACAATATAGCCGACAATAATAGCAATAAGGATAGGAATAGTTGAGAAAAATCCCTTAAACATAATAGACCCTAAAATCGCAGTCATCAAAGTTACAATAAAAACCAACCAGTCTGTTGAGCTAACAGTATCAGTCATAATATTTGCCCCAATAGCTCCGCCAGAAATTGTATTAGAAGCAAGCTCAAATCCAATCAAAGCAACAACTGCCCCCATAGCAGCAGGTGGTAAAACAATATCAATCCAATCAGTGCCAAATTTATAAATAATATATGCCAAAAGACATCCTAAAAGTCCCACAACAACAAAAGCTCCCTGAGCGTACTCAAACCCTTGAGATTTGATAATGGCAAGTCCTGGTGCAAGAAAAGCAAAACTAGAACCCAAATAAGCTGGAGCCTTAGCCTTAGTTACAAAAATAAAAAGTAAAGTACCAATTCCATTCATCAAAAGCACAATGCCAGGATCTATGCCAAATAAAATTGGAACCAAAACAGATGCTCCAAACATGGCAAAAGTGTGTTGCAAGCCCAAAGGCAAAAGCAAGGACTTTGGAATATCATCGCCAACATTGTAAATTTTCTTCTTTTCCATTAATTCCTCCTTAATTTATCTCAAATCTTCAATATTTTATAAAAAAAATTTCCATTTGTCAAATCTTTTTGAAATTACAAGCAAATAAATGCAAATATAAAAATCGATGTTTGTCTAATTATTTCAAAACTTGCACAAAGTTTTGCAAAAATAAAAAATTATATAATCAGATAAAGTGTTATAATGATAAAAAGGAGGCGGTTACAATGCATAAGGAAAACGTTATTACTGATCTTAATTTAACTAGCAAAGATCAGGTTTTTGATTTTTTATCTCAAAAAGCAAAAGAGCTTAATATTGCATCAGATAGTGAAAAAATCAAAAATGACCTCTTAGAAAGAGAAAAGATAATGTCAACAGCCCTTATTGAACCTTTGGCTATTCCCCACGCCAAAAGCTCTTATGTTAACAAAAATACCATCATTTTTCTAAGGCTTAAGCAAAAGATAGATTGGGAAGGTGTAGATGTAAAAATTGTAATTGGTATTTTTTCAAAATCAGAGGGTGGAGAACACATCGAAACTTTGGCAAACTTATCTAGGAAATTAGTAGATAAAGAATTTATCAAATTTCTAGAAACTGGAAATAGAGATGAAATTTATGAGAAATTAAAGGATATAGGAGAATAATATGAAAAAATTTGTTGGTTTATGTGCTTGCACCATGGGTCTTGCCCACACTTTTATGGCAGCCGAATCTATGGAAGCTGAAGCAAAAAAAAGAGGATACGAAACAAAAGTTGAAACTCAAGGTTCAGATGGAATAAAAAACGAATTAACAAGCGAAGATATAGCAAATGCTGATATTATTTTATTATCAACAGCTATTACTCCACAAAATATGGATAGGTTTGAGGGCTACGAGATTTACGAAGTTCCATTATCTGAAGCTATAAAAGATATAAAAACTGTTTTTGATGATATAGAAGAGGACTTAGGTATAAAATAGGAGGGAAAAATGCCAGTAACTAAAAGAAAAGTTGGAAGTTCAGACACTTCTACCAAGAAAACATCAATTTCAAATAAAACATCTAATTCAAAATTTAGCGAATTTCAAAAACATTTGATGACAGGAATTTCCTACATGATTCCAGTTTTGATCATGGGTGGACTTTTGGGAGCTATTTCTCAACTTATTCCATATATGTTTATGAAAATCGATCCATCAATGTCAATAGTCGATGCCATCAATAGTGGATCATATCAAGGAAGTTCTGAAGGATTGCTAAAATTTGCCTATATTTTACAAAACTTCGGTTTTAAATTATTCGGCTTTGCAATTCCGATTTTTGCAGCCTTTACAGCCCAATCCATAGGTGGAAAAACTGCCCTTATATGCGGTTTTATCGGTGGTGTAGTTGCAAATAATCCTATCGAAACTCTAAATATAGTTGATGGAGCCTATGCACCAGTTGCTCCTGCTCCTTCTGGATTTTTTGGTGGCTTGTTAATTGCTTTTATGATTGGATATTTTGTTAAATTTTTAAATGAAAAAATAAAAGTTAGCCACAATTGGATGGCCTTTAAGACAACATTTTTAATCCCTTTGGTATCAGTATTAGTTACCATGCTATTAATGATTTATGTAATCACACCTATAGGTGCAGGCTTAAACGAAGCTGTTAAAAACTTACTAACAAGCGCAGGCAAATCTGGTGGAATTGTATATGCAATTTTACTTTCTCTAACAACAGCCTTTGACCTTGGTGGTGCTGTTAATAAAGCAGCAGGCTTTGTAGCAACAGGACTTGCAGTAGATAAGATTATGCCTCTTACAGCTAGAGTAATTGCAATTGTAACTCCATCAATAGGTCTTGGTCTATCTGCTTTACTAGATAAATATATATTTAAAAGAAGAGTTTATGATAAACAACTACGAGAAGCTGCAAAAACTTCAATATTTTTGGCTTTCATGGGCATAAGTGAGGGAGCAATTCCTTTTGCACTTGAAAATCCAGCATTTACAGTTCCTCTTTATATGATAGGATCACTAATTGGAGCTTTGTTTGCAGTAGTTCTTGGAGCAGTTCAATGGTTCCCTGAATCTGCAATTTGGGCTTGGCCATTAGTTGAAAATCTTTTAGCTTACGTTGGAGGAATTTTAGTTGGCGCAGCTTTCATTGCTATAGTAAATATCCTTTACAGAAATAATCAAATCAAAAAAGGTAAATTGGTGGTTGAAGAATGAGCGATATCAAAGTAATTGCTCATACTCACTGGGATAAGGAATGGTATTTTACAGATCATAGGTCTTTGATATATTCCTTAGCCGATTTTGACGAAATAATTGATTATCTATCAGAAAATGACGACATAAGATCTTTTCTCTTAGATGGTCAAACATCGATTATTGAAGATTATTTACAATTTAGACCAGAAAAAAAAGAAAAAATTATAAAATTAATAAAAGATAAAAGGCTAATCACAGGTCCTTGGTACACCCAATCCGATACACTTGTAATCGGCGGTGAAAATTTGCTAAGAAACCTACTAATTGGCATGAGAGATTCAAAAAGCTTGGGAGGATATCAAAGTATAGGCTATCTTCCCGATAGCTTTGGCATGAGCGAGCAATTGCCTTTAATTTATTCGCAAATGGGACTAAAGTATGCTTTCTTTAGACGTGGCATTGCAGATCATCTTATCAAAAAAAGGGAATTTAATTGGATAAGCCCTAGCGGAGAAGAAATAAAAACCTTTAACCTCTACCACTACGGAATTATGGCTTATCCCCCAAATGAAGATGATGGTTCTTACATTGATTCTTTAGTAGAAAAACTTGAAAAATTTGGTAATTCCAAGCCATACATTTTATTTAACGGCGAAGATCAAAAGCCTATTAGGAAAAATTTGCCAGAAATAATTAAAAATTCCTCACACCATATAGAAATATCAACTCTTGAAGATGCTTTAGATGAGGTTTTTTCAAACATTAAAGATCTAGAAAATTACAAGGGAGAATTTACTTTTGGTCAATTTTCAAGAACTCACAAGAGCATATTTTCAACCAGAGCAGATCTAAAATTTAAGCACAATAATTTAGAAAGATTCTTAGCGGAAGTTATTGAACCTCTAAGTTCTATTGGCTATAAATTGGGCATAAGATATGAGAAAGAATTGATAGAAAAATGCTACAAACTTTTGCTATTAAATTCTGCCCACGATTCCATAGGTATGTGCAATTCTGATAAGACAAATTATTTTATCGAAAATAGGTACGATACAGCCTTTGACTTATCCGACAATTTAAGAGATTTGCTAATGAGAAAAATTGGCGATGGAATTGATTCAAAGAATTTTTCCTTCCAAATTTACAATACTCTTGCAAATAGGAGAAATGCCTATGTTTCATGTGAAATACGCCTTCCATATGAAAACTTTATAATCAAAAGAGCTGGCAAAGAAATAGCTTATGATATAATTTCAAAAAAAGAAGATCCGACGATTTTAGCCAAATCCATTAAAGAAATTGGCGTAAATAACGAAAGTCAAAGCTCTTTACTAAAATACGACAAGATTTATAAAGTAGAGCTAATCCTCCAGGATGAAATCCTTCCAATGGGCTACCAAAGCTATGAAGTGGTTGAAACTAGCGAAAAATCTAAAGAGCCTAAGATTAGCAAGGATGATTTTATAGAAAATGACTATTACAAGATTTCTGTTGACGAAAAGGGTCAAATTCTTGTAAAAGGCGATAGCAATATCAATAAAATTTATTTTGAAGATAATGGCGATGAGGGTGATAGCTACGACTATTCAAGCCCAAACTCTGATCTTAAGATTTCAGAAGGTCAAGTTTCAAATCTAAAAGTCATTAAGGGAAATTTATTCCAAAAACTTTCCTATGATTTGACAAGAAAAATTCCAAAAGATTTGAAAAATAGAGATCAAAAAATCTCAGATACAAAGCTTCAAACAAAAGTGAGCCTTGTTTTATATAAAAATAAAAAGTATATAGAAATAACTTATAAAACTTTAAATAATGCGATTGAGCATAGGGATAGGCTTATAGTTGATAGCAAAATCAAAACCGCTAAATCAATTGCTGACCAACAATTTGGAACGATTTTAAGAGATATAGACTACGAGAAATTTGACACTTGGAAAGAAGATGGCTGGGATGAAAAGCCAAGAGGAATTGAACCTATGATTTCTTTTGCAGCTTTGGATAGTCCAAAAACCGTCTATGCAATAACAAATGGCGTAAGAGAATACGAAATTTTAGATAAAAATAAAATTGCCCTTACTCTCTTTAGATCTATCCCTTATTTAGGCAAAGCCGACTTAAATGATAGACCAGGTAGAGCTTCTGGAGTGTTTGAGGTTCAAATGGGTCATGCCTTATTAAATAAGGAGCTTACTTCAACCGTTTATGTAGGCGATATGGAAAATGACTTTTTTGCCATCCACCAAATCTCCAAAGAACTTCTAACAAAGCCTATAGCCTATCAAGCTGGGGAAATTTACGATAATACTGATTATTTTGTTCTTAGCAAAAATCAAACTTATCCAGAATCTTACTCCTTATTAGAAGTCAAAAATGCAATTTTCTCGACCTTAAAGCTTTGCCAATATGATGATAAGCTAATATTAAGATTATATAATCCTTATAGGGATAGAGATATTGATTTTTCTCTTTCACATAAGGATGTTGAATATTTAAAAGCTGATGAAATAACAAAAGATGATGGCGATTTTATAAAAGCCTGTGCAATAAAGACAATAAAACTTTTATGAGGTGATAAAATGAACAAGCTAGACCAAGAATTATTAGAAATATTAATAAATGAAAAGTCCTATCTTTCAAGCGATGACTTATCAGAAAGGCTAGCTTGTTCAAAAAGAACCATTTACAATTCTCTGGATAGGATTAAAGAATACTTAGAAAATAATAAAATTGCCTACAAATTGGATAAAATTTATGGCAAAGGCATATTTTTAGAAGTAAATGCTTCTGATATAAAGATAGAAAATATAGATTTTGACATAATCACAGATATTTTAAGTAAAAAAAATCTCACTGTGAGAGATTTGATGGAAAATTACTATCTAAGCTACAACAAATTATCCCATATGCTTGAACAGATAAATGCGGATATGGCTTTATATAATATTTGCATAGAAACAAAACAAAATTCAGGCATAGAGTTAATCGGCAAAGAAAAAGACATCAATTTATACAAAAGAGATTTGCTGTTAGAAATTGACGATAAAACTTATTATCTGGAAAAAATCTACGGAAAAACATCGATAAACCAAGTCCAAAGACTTGCAAATTTGATAATTAGTGACCTAAAACTTGATAAAAAAATCAATGAAATTTTATTAATTCACCTTAGCTACCTAAAAAATTTGGACAAATTTGATGAAAATTTTTCAAAACAAAATCAAAAATCCTTCTATTTTTCCTATGCAAAAAAAACTCAGGAAATTTGTAGAGAATTTAATTTAGACGATGAAAAACTTGTAATTTATTTCATAAAAGTCTACGAAAGAATAAATCTTAAAGACTATCTTCTCATAAGAGATTTTGCAAAAACAAAAGCCATAGAGCTTATAGCAGCCCTAAAAGACCACTTTGAAAAAATAGGAGATCCAATTTTTGACATAGACGAGGAAAAGATCACAAGTCTTAAAAAACACCTTGAAGAAAGTTTTATAAGACTTTCAAATGATGAAAAGATCAACAATCCTCTCTATGAATCCATAAAAAAGAATTATCCCTACTATTACAACGAAGTAATTTATATTACAGATAAATTTAACCAGCAAAACCAAATAAAAATCCCCAAAGAGGAAGTAGCTTACATTGTAATTTATATCATAACCATTGAAAAAACCATAGACAAGAAGCTAAAAGGCGTTATAGTTTGTAATTATGGTGTTGGAATTTCTTGGTATATCCAGGCCATCTTGGAAGAAAATATTAAATGGATCAAATTTAATAAGCCAATAAATATCAGCCAATTCTATAATGAAAATTACGATGATTACATTGTTTTTTCAACCCTTGACCTAGTGGACAGAGATTATATCAAAATCCCTGAAACTTTAAGCGAGATAGATTTTGAAAAAATCACCAATCAAATAAATAAAGCTGACTATATCAACTTATTTGATGAAAACTTATTTTTCATAGAAGATAATTTGCCGAGCAAAAAATCTGTAATAAACTTTTTGGCAGATAAATTGGAAGAACTTTTATATACAACAAAAGAGTATAGGCAAAGTATTCTCTATAGAGAGCTAATAGCAACTACAGAAATTGGCAATGGGATAGTTCTCCTCCATGGAGATCCAGCTTATATAAAAAAATCCTCATTTCATTTTTAAGGCTTAAAAGAGAAATTTTTTGGCAAGAAGAAAATGTGGATATTGTTATTTTGCTAGCAGTTAAGCCTAGTGAATATGAAAAATATAACATAAAGGACTTTTTTTCAAAACTTCACGAGATCAACAAAAATCTCTTTAAAAAAATCAATAATCTGGAAGAATTAAGGGAATTATTCCTGTAAAAATATGTAAAATTTAGATAATTATTTATCAAAGCTAATATTTTTCATAAATTTCGCTATAATTTTTGAAAAAACTTCAAAAATTATGGTTTTTTAGTAGTTTATCTATAAAAAAAGGTTTTCTTTTTTTGGATTTTGGAATATTATATATATAATAAGAAAAAAAAGGAGGATCTTATGACAGAAACAAAGGCAACAAAAAAATCAAACTTAACTCGCAATATTTTTATTGCTCTTATTTTGGCGATAGTTTTAGGTTTGCTTTTTCAAAGTCAATCAGAATTTTTAGGAACTTATATTAAACCTTTCGGAGATATTTTTCTTAACCTAATCAAATTCATAGTTACCCCTATTGTATTTTTCTCAATTATAGGTGGTATCGTATCTATGAAAGATATCAAGAAGGTTGGAGAAGTTGGAATATTCACAATAATTTATTATTTCCTAACTACAGCTTGTGCTATAGTAATTGGTTTAATATTTGCTAACGTATTTAAAGGATTTTTCCCAGTTATTGCTACAACAGACCTAGAGTTTGAAGTACAAAATCAAGTTTCATTTATGGATACAATAGTAAATATTTTCCCTAAAAACTTCCTAACTCCAATGGTTGAGGCTAATATGCTTCAAATAATCGTTGCGGCTATTATAGTTGGTTTTTCAATTCTTTTAATTGTAAAAGAACACCAAGATAAGGCTATTGCTGGAATTGAAGTTTTAAACTCTATATTTATGAAGGCAATGGAGCTTATTATTAAACTTTCACCTATCGGTGTATTTTGCTTACTAGTTCCAGTTATTGCAGCAAATGGTCCAAAAATCATAGGATCTTTGGCTTCAGTTTTACTAGTTGCATATCTTGCTTACATAGTTCACGCAGGCGTTGTTTATTCAACTACTGTAAAAACAATGGCTCATATGAGTCCTGCAAAATTTTTCAAAGGCATGGCTCCAGCAATGATGTTTGCATTTTCATCAGCATCTTCTGTAGGAACACTACCAATTAATATGAAATGCTGTGAAGAATTAGGAGCAGATCCTGACGTAACAAGTTTCGTATTGCCTCTTGGCGCTACAATCAATATGGACGGTACTGCTATTTATCAAGGAGTTTGTGCAATATTTATAGCTTCTTGCTATGGAATTGATTTAAGCCTTGGACAAATGATGACAATAGTATTAACTGCAACTCTTGCATCTGTCGGAACAGCTGGTGTACCAGGATCTGGTATGATAATGCTTGCTATGGTACTTCAATCAGTAGGACTTCCTGTCGAAGGTATAGCTCTTGTAGCTGGTATCGATAGAATCTTTGATATGGGTAGAACAACTCTTAATATCACAGGCGATGCAACTGCATCTTTGATTAATACTTATAGACTAAGACAAAAAGGCAAAATTGCCTAAGAAATAAAAAATTTTTAGAAATTAAAAAGCTACTAGATTTTACCTAGTAGCTTTTATTATGCTTTAATATTTTCTTTCTCTGCTTCTTTTAGCTTTTCTTTTTCCAAAAGTCTTTCTTGCCAAAGTTTGTCGGCTTCTTTGTTCCATTCTTTCGCATAAGGCCTACATTTTGCTTCCAAATCCTCTACATTTTCTGGTGAGATTAAGTCTGTCGATTTGGCATTGCTTTCTTTTACCATTTTTGTAAGCTTGCCTGCATTTTCAAGCATTGGACAAGGCTTTAGCATATTGTCATTAAATGGTTGATTTCTATGATAAGCCATAAATAAAGGACTTTGCAAAGCTTCAAGTATGGTTTTTTCTCTGATATTTGAATCAGAATAGTGGATGAATACGCAAGGTTCCATGTCGCCTTGAGAATTTATGTGGAAATAATTCTTTCCTCCAGCTATGCAACCTCTGATATATTCACCATCATTTTGAAAGTCTATGGTGTAAATATTGTGTGGTGAGCTACTAGATCTTATTTCTCTAACTCTTTTATAAACATATTCTCTTTGGCTAGGATTTGGTAAAAGGCTTACGTCAGCGTCGTTTCCCACTGGCATATAATGGAAGAACCAAGCGATTTTGCAACCCTTATCTACCATTTTTTCCATAAATTCATCGCTTGTTACTTGCTTGTAGTTAGCTGAAGTATAGCAAACAGAGATTCCATACAAAAGTTTGTTTTCTTTCATCAAGCTAAGGGCATCCATAACTTTTTGATAAACACCATCTCCCCTTCTAGCATCGGTGGATTCTTCGCTTCCTTCGATACTTAGGGCAAAAGAGATATTTCCTACTCTCCTAACTTCCTTACAAAATTCTTCATCGATCAAAGTTCCGTTGGTAAAAATATGAAAGGCTGAATCGTTAAATTCTTCGGCTAATTTTATAATATCATCTTTTCTAACTAGTGGCTCACCGCCTGTCATAATGAAAAAGTAAGAACCCAAGTCGTTGGCTTGTCTTACAATGCTTGCCATTTCATCATAGGTAAGATTATTTTTATAACCATATTCAGCTGCCCAACAACCCAAACATTTCAAGTTACAAGCGGAAGTTGGGTCAAAAAGAATTGTCCAAGGAATATTGCAATCGTATTCTTCTTGCAACTTATTTCTAATTGCATTGCCCCTATAAAAAGCATTGTAGCCAACAGTAACTGCAAATTGATTTAAGATATGACTATCAACATCATTAACCATATCCTCGGCAAAAGATGCCCATTTTGAATTTGGATTAGCAAATTCATTTCTAATTTTGCCAATAGCCATTTTTGCACTATTTTCCTTGCTGGATTTTGGCATTAGAAATTTATCAATAAGTGCAGTTATCTCCTCCATCCCCTTAACAGGATCTTTTTTTATAGCTTTAAAAGAAAGGTCACATGCTTTGGAAAATAGAGCCTTAGAAGCTTTTTCTTTTAATGTAAATTCCATAATATACCTCTTTCTTAAATAATATATCTAACTAACTTATAAATTAAAATCTATTAGCTAGTAAATTTTACACAATATAATGAATTTAATAAAAATATCTCCATTATATAGTTTTATTTATAAGCATTGTATGCATACTTGCTCATAAGTTCAAGCTTTATCCTTAGACAATTTAAGACTTTTGACTAATAATCTTAGATAATTACACTTAAAATTTAAGATTTTAAAATATTTTATAAATAAACTATAAATATTTTATAAAAAACTATAATTGGGTACAAATCATAAAAGGAGCAAATTATGATACTAGATAATACAACTACATATGAAAATATAAGCACAAAAGATCTTAAAGAAAGACTTGCAAGAATAAGTAGAGTCTGCCAAAACCTTGAAATTCCAGTTCTTGTAATGGTAGATGGCTTTGAATCATCTGGCAAGGGCTATGTAATAAACACCCTAACAGAAGAATTAAATCCCAAATATTTTGACGTAGAAGTCTTTGAAACCAACGAAGAATACGATAGCAAATTTCCTTTTACCAAAAGATTTTTTGAGCATGCACCAAGAAAAGGTCACATGCAATTTTTTGACAGATCCTTTTACTACAAGCTTTTCGATAATCTCAAAGTAGATGAAAAAAATCTTGATGAAGAAATCAATTCCCTTGAAAATATGGAAAAAGCTCTCTACGACGATCAGACCATAATCATCAAAATCTTCCTAAATGTAAGCGAAGATGAGCAAAAAGACCGCATAAAAAAACTTGAAAAATCCAACGAAAAAAGTTTTTACCTATCTGCCAACGACAAAAACCAAAACAAAAATTACAAGGCCTACCAAAAGCATATGGCAAATATCCTAGAAAAAACAAACTTTCCTTTTTCTCCTTGGATAATAATCGATAGCGATGACCTAAAAGAAGCTTCAAAAACAGCAGTATTTCAAATGCTAGAAGCTTTAACCATAGGAATTGAAAGAGTATCTACCCAAAGAATCAACAGCCAAAACACTAAAAGATCCTATAACAAAGATGTAAAAATCATAGAAAATATCGACCTTGAAAAAACAATTGACGATGAAGAATACAAAGAAAAGAAAAAAACTCTCCAAGAAGAGATAAGAAAAGTTCTCTTTGAATTTTACAAAAAAGACATATCGACAGTTTTAGTCTTTGAAGGAGTCGACGCTGCCGGCAAAGATGGGGCAATATCAAGGCTTATAAAAAAAGTTGACCCAAGACTTTACACTGTCCATGCAATTTCTGCTCCATCCAAGGAAGAATTAGACAGAAATTACCTATGGAGATTTTACGCCTTATTGCCAAAAGATGGCTATATGGGAATATTTTCAAGAAGCTGGTATGGCAGAGTCATGGTAGAAAGAGTAGAAGGTTTTGCCAAAACTAACGAGTGGGACAGAGCCTATGGAGAAATTCTTGACATGGAAAAAAACATCTACAACCATGGCAGTCTAATACTAAAATTTTTCGTAGTAATCGACAAAGACGAGCAATACAAGCGTTTTAAGGATCGTGAGAAAAACCCAGACAAAAACTACAAACTAACCGATGAAGACTGGAGAAATCGCGACAAATGGGATGCCTACATCAAAGCCATGAATGAAATGCTAGATAGGACCAATGCCGATTACGCTCCATGGATAATAATAGAAGGCAACGATAAGAAATACGCCAGAATTAAAGTAATGGAAGAATTTCTAAAATATGCCAAAAAACATTTGGAAAATGAAAAATAATATAAAATATACACAAGTTTTGGAGAAATTATTCAAACTTGTGTTTTTTTATTTGAATAGTTAAAAGTAAAACTCCTCCATAGATTTATCTTTTTTTTCAAGAAAATTTATATATATTCAAGGCAAATTTAGGATAATTGACCAAAAAAATCTAAAAATATATAAAATAATTAGGTCAATATAGAAAACTTTTGCTCTAAAAGATTTTAGCTAGATAGCTTGAAAAACAACGAAAGTGACAACGGCAACCTCTAATATTTGTAAAAGTAGAATAGTTTTCCTAACAAAGAAAATACAGTTTCCCAAAAGATCGATAAATACTTGCAAACGATAGCGTGTTTTTTTAGCTTTATATACTTTTTTAATAATATATATAAAAACATTGAAAAAACTATATTATTTATTTTGAAAACGGTGTATAATAGAGAAAATATATACATAGAAAAATTTATATATTTTTTTCATTTCATAATATTATTTATCAACCATATATAATACTATTAATTAAAAGTAAATTACAATTTGCAAATAAAATATTTGGAGGGAGCAAATGAGAAAAAGGATAAGGCAGGCAATGATAAAATTATTATCATTAGTTTTGGTAATAATTTTGACATTTCCAAGTGAAATCGTAGCCCAAAGTCTAAATGGCGAACAAAGAGAGATCTATACTAAAGATTCAAGTCTAATGGGCGTAACTGAAAAAGACGAAGATCCAAATTCAAGGGATAATTCTGCCCAAAATGAGAAAACCCTCCTCCAATCTGACATTCTTAAAGAAAATCTAGAAAAGCTAGATATCGAAAAATCTGTAAGTCTTTCCAAAACAACTGGAGAGATCATCTATAAAATTCTTATAAAAGCCAAAGATGAAAACAATTTATCAAATCTTCAAACAATCTTTGCACTAAACAAAAATTCCAAACAAAATGACTTACATATCCAAAAAATAACAAGCTTTGACAAAAATGGCAATGAAGTTGAAATAGACGCAAAAGAAAATAAACCATTTTTCCAAAGAGATGAAATAAAAACTCTATCAAGCACTTGCCAAGTAGAAGGCAATTTATTGCTTTATTACCTAAGCAGCAAAATCGACGATAAAACTCTTGAAGAAATTAGAGCAGGCGAAAATTATCAATTTGCTTTGGACTTATTGATTAAAAATGAAAACCAAGAAATTCTTCACCAAGAAAGATTGGCTTTTAGAAATATAGATAAGAGCAAGGAAAATATTCTCGATCCGGAAAATCTAGAAATTTCTGAAAAAGAAAATCAAGACTTAGATTTTGACCTAGAATTTATCGATGATATTTTCCAAGTGGCAGGCCAATATAAAGATAATAGCAAAAACTTATTATCTGACAAAACAAATGAAATTAACTGGACAGATTTTATCTTTCCAAAATATGATGAAAATAACGAAGCTCTTAACTACAAACTTATAGTAGATGAAAATCAAGATACAACAGATAGCCTTATAAGGGTAGATTTCTATGAAGCTTCCGATGAGGGTTTTCTAATAAATAAAACCTACAGCCAAGAAATCCCTTACACAGAAGAAACCGAACTACAAATCCCTCAAGGCTTCATAGCAAAAATTGCCCTTACAACAAAAGTAAAAGAAGGGGCAAATCCAAAAGAATTTTCTTACAATAATAAAATAATAGCAAATCCTTCTTATAAAGAAGAAAACGAAAAAACTGACGAAGAAAACAAGACAGAAGAAAAATCTGAAGACCCTTTGCCTGAAGAAAACAAAGAAGAAAATAAAGAAGCAGAAAAGAAAGAAAATTCTGACAAAAAAGAAAATCCAGAAAAAACAGAAAAAGAGGAAGAAAAACCATCTGATAGCGAAGAGGAAAAAGAAAATCAAACTTCCCCTATCGACCTAAACAAAGATGCTTTGATAAATAAATACCAAAGCGAAGAAAAATTAAGCGACCAACTAAAAGTACAAATCGAAGAAATTACAAAAACCCTAAATTCTTACAACGAAGAAAAAATAAGCGAAGAAGAATTTAAGATTAATCTAAAAGAAAATTCTAAAGATCTTAATAAAGAAGAATTAAAAGAAATTTTACAAAGTCTAATCGCAGGCTTAAATGAAGAAAAATTCAAAGTGGCAAATCTTCCAATAGATGAAATAATCGGCTACATATATAAAGAAGATTCCAAAGAAGAAAAAGAGAAAACGAACCTAGAAAAAGCAGACCAAGAACTAAAATCTGCTCTTGCTGATGAAAAGAAGACAATTGAAGAAATTCAAAATCTTCTAACAAGCCTTGGAGAAAAATATCAATTATCTAGAGAAGATCAAGAAAAATTAATGTCTGATAATAATGATGCGATCTTAGCTTTGGTGGGAAAAGATAGAAATGAAAACTATAGACCACAAAATTTGATGAAGTCCGATTCATTTGCGAACAAACAATTTAACCTAAAAGCACAGATGAATGTAGTGGCATCAGATAAAAACCCAATCCCAACTGGTTGGTACTTTGACGTAGAATTTGGTCCATATTTATATTATAGCGAAAACCAACCACTTAATGACTTATTTTATACAGGCCTAGGACTTGTAGCAACTGCCGAGTATCATGAGGACGGATTAAATCATTATATCAGATACACATTCGTAAAGCCTGTAGAAAAAACCATCTCATTAGATATTGATCAAAATTTAAAATTTGACACAGATAATATCGGGTCAAAGCAATCCGTAAATATTGATATCAAAGTTGCACCAAAGAACAACCCTGTTCAATCTATGCCTACAAAAACTGTAAAAATAGATGATGATTCTCCAGTTTCAACAGATTTTGTAATAAAAGATCAAGGACAAAGTTCATCTAAAAGATATCCTTACCAACTAGCATGGGAAACTACATCAACTTTGCTTAAAGATAATAAAGGAAACGTAATCACAACCCCAGACCCTACAAGACTTAATGGCGCTTATGTTGAATGGGACATAAAAGTTAATACATCTACACTTCTTGACCAAGGAGAAGATAAGCTTGACTTTAACAATCTAAATCTAACTATCTTTGGCTCAAGCCAACAAGGTCTAAGAGATTTTAGATTTAAGGCATCAAAAAATGAATCCGACCTAAATACCACAGCTGGTTACACTCTTTCAAATAATATGAGTGAGCTTTTAAGCCAAAGCACTTCTATAAAGAAGGCTGACCTTGGCAACTATTTGTATATCAAGGTAAAAGCTCTTATAGATCCAGATCACCCTCACGAAACTTATTCAATTGGTCTAAGGATTAACCCTGACTCTAACTACATTAAGAGTATGCTTGATGAATTTATAGGTCAATTTAATAAAATTCCTACACCAATCAAATGGCTAAGAGGAATTGAAGATGCTCAAAGATTTGCAGAAGTTCCATTTAACTTGGTAGAAAGCAAAATCCCTGCCAGAGTCAATCTAAAAGATAACTTTACCAACGAGAGATTTTTCTACGATACATCAAGAACTATAGTTGCAGAAAGAATCAACGACTCTAGAGTAGATTGGCATGCTCTTGACCTACTAAGATTTGGCGAAACAAAAGATCTTGCTTTTGAAGATCCAAACTTCTACCTAAACGGAGGAACCAATAACCAAAGCATCACTCCAAGGAAACTTTACTATGTACCACTCAAATCTGGTGGTTACAGACAAACTGGTCAAATAAATGACGTCTTGCTAGATAATGGAGATTTCTATCCTGGAACTATTATTGCCTATGAATATAGCAATCAAGCTGGTAGCAGAAATGATTCCTTCTATCTAAATGCAAATATAACAGAAAAGAAAGTAAATAATTTCGATGCAAGCTTTAACGCACCAACAACAGGTGGTAATATCGACCTATTCACAGAAAAAGTTTCTGACGAAGATTTGGCAAACAATTATATTGCTTACCACGAACTACCATATCCAATCATGCGTATCAACAAAAACTTTGATATGGTACAATGCTTTAACTCTGGAATTCCTGACCCAGGTTACAAGGGAAAAAATGGTATTTTCCTTGATATTCACGAAAACCCATCAGGTGATTATTTGATTTCAAGACTTAATGAAAAAATCCTAAGCCAAGGAAACCCTGGTTGGTCATCCTATACACTTGAAGATAAGCTAGCTGGAACTAACCCTACAAGAGATGGCATAAATCTAAATCCAGGTGGCCAAAGTAGTAAAGGCACAGCTATGGAAAGCTTGATGAAAAGAATCTACTACTATGGTAACGAAATCAAAAAAGAATATCCATCTAGTCATAATGGCAAAGAAATGCATAGACTTATCGAAAATGCTATGTACCAAAAAGTTCTTCACTACTATACAGACGGTAAAGAATTAACTGACGATTACTTTTCTATACCATCAAACTACAACACCCAAGAATGGAAAGTTCCTTATACCCTAACAGGTAGAAGAGAAGCTGCTCCAAAAACAGGTTATATTGGTCAATATGAAGGTGATAACACATTACCAGATCGCTATGTATCAAGCCCTGATAAACTTAGAAAATTAAAAGATAATGAAGAGGTAATAGGAAGTTATCCACCAGTTGCAGATACACAATTGCAAATGGCAGAAGAGTTAAACAAGAGAGTCATCAATTCTTATAAAAATGGCTCTGACTGGTCAAATGAAAAAGCTGACCTAGTAAAACTTGTTTTCTACAGCCACATCGAATCAGGTAAATACCAAGAATTGATGACAGGTCGTGTATCTGATCCAATTCAAATAGACAAATACAAAGAAGATGGAAAAACAAAACTAAAAGACGCTATATTTACCTTTACCAATATCTATACAAATGAAAAAAGAACTTGGACATCAACAGATACTAACGATATCAATAATATTTACCTAAAACCAGGTTATTATAGAGTAACAGAAGAAGCACCAGCTACTTATGAGGCCATAAAACCATTTACAATCGAAGTAAAAAGAGAAGAAGTTAACGGAGATAGTGGCAATTATGACTTCTTTAACCTTAAAAACATTCGTGTTAATGATGGTTACAAAACAACTCTTGAGTTAAAAGATGTACCAAAATCTGCTAAAGGAACACCTCTAGTAGAAATAGACCCTAATAACAAACTAAAAATCAAAGTAATAAATATCCAAGATAACCTTGGTAAAATCGAATTTATCAAGAAAAATAAATTCATAAAACTTGATGGAGCAGAATTTACCCTAAGAAAGTTAAAATCTGCAAGCTCAGCAGAAGATGCCAAAAATCAAGCTAAGGAAGCTAACCCAGCTTATGACGAGGCTTATCATCAAATTTCCTCTGGAGATGGTGGAGAATTCAAATTTGAACAAATCCCAGCTGGCTACTACATCCTTGAAGAAACAAAAGCACCAGCAGGCTATCAAAAAGCAAAAAGATATGTCCTTGAAGCTAAAAATGGCACAGATCCAGTAGATGGCAAAGAAAAAGTTTTGGTTAACTTTGTCGATACCGACCTTGAAAAAGAATATGGCAAGGTTGTAATCAAAAACAATCCAAAAGAAACAAAAGTGACCTTTAGAAAAGTTAGGGAAGAATTCAAAAATGATGAAGAAAACGAACACCTAGGTCTTCCAGAAGCTAAATTTAGACTTACTTCTCTAAAGATGATAGATGGTGATACTTATCTACAAGAAGACTTCACCGACAAAACCCAAAAAACAGAAGCACCAACTCCAACAATTGATAATCAACAAGCTAAAGGTGGCGGATATATTGAATTTAACAACCTAAAAATAGGCGAATACCTCTTACAAGAAATTCAAGCTCCAAAAGGCTATCAACCGACAGCATTATATGGTTGGAAACTTGTAGTTTCTGAAATAAAAGAAGGAGAAAACAAGGGAGAACTTGAGTACAAACTTTACGAAGTCCCTAAAGAAAAAGATATCAACAGTCCTTTAAGTGACCTAACAGAAATCCACCTAAAACAAATCATCAAGGAAAGTAAAACTATCCAAGGATTTTTAATAGGCAACGAACCTAGAAAGATATCAATTCCTTTTAGCAAATACCTATCTGATGGTGGAGATGCAGTTCCTGCTAGCAAAAAACTAGTTGACGAAAATAACGAGGATGTGAAATTTAACCTCTATGAGGCAGACTATTACGGAGCAATTCTTGATGAAAATCATCCAATAAACAAAGAACCGATAATTCAAAACATTTCCAAAGCTTCTGGCGCTCGTAGAGATTTCACAGATAGTAAGTACGATTATTCTTTCGAACTTCACGATCTTGAATTTGGTCATTACTATGTACTTAGAGAAGTTAACCCACCAGTTGGATATATAAGAGCTAGAAGAATCTTGCTAAAAGTTGAAGCAGAAGCCATAGCCAGCGAAGGCCATATGAAAGTTATTGTTAGAGATACCAACCCTAACACTAAATATGGCGAGCATGCGATATTTGAAGGTGTAATAAACTTCCACAAAGGTACGGCTCTTGGAGAATTCTCAATCAAAAAAGTTGGTAATGCCATAGGATTTAATGATGATGATGGCAATCCTATAAGAGTCGGACTAAGACGTGCTTACTTTAGACTTTATACTGCAGATGACAATTACAATATCAAGAGAAATGCCGCAGGTT
Source organism: Anaerococcus sp. Marseille-P9784 (assembly GCF_902500265.1). Classification (NCBI taxonomy): domain Bacteria; kingdom Bacillati; phylum Bacillota; class Tissierellia; order Tissierellales; family Peptoniphilaceae; genus Anaerococcus; species Anaerococcus sp. Marseille-P9784. Next base: position 674,148 of record NZ_CABVOZ010000001.1, read on the forward strand.
TCCCTGAAGAATACATCCAAAAGGTAACACCGGGAAATCCAATCACAGAACCAGATGGTCATGGTGGACAACAAGGAGTAGATCCTAACGACCCAACAAAGATTCCGCCAAACCAAGGTATTGTAACCTTTGACCAACTAAAACCGGGCAAATACGTTCTAGAAGAATACAGAGGACCAGCAGGTTATGAAAAAGATCCTAACCCTTGGTATATCCTTGTAGAAGCTGATGGAACTGTCAAAAAATACAAAGATAATCCAGCAACCAACACTGGTGCAAGAACTATGGACTATTCTCCAATAAACACCAGATTTAAAATGTCAGGACTATCATTAGTTGACACAGCTAAGGGAAGTTCTTTACTTTCACTATCAGAACCACTTGCCAATAGCCCAGTAAAAGCAAAAAATCCTGGAACAGCTTTAAGATCTGCAAATGATTGGGAAGATGTTAATCCAGCTAACTCTGAAGGTAGAGCAAATATTGAGCATTCTAACTTAAAAATGGAAACTAGAATCACCGAGATTAACAAGGTCGATAATAGATTTAGACAAGTCTTTCTATTTAGACCTCAAGGTAGAAATTATGCTCGTAATATACAAATTCATAGACAGCCAGAAAATGGCGAATTTAGATTGAAAAATGGTAAAACTGTTATATCTACAATGAAAATTTATGAAGTTGGAGAAAATTCTACCTTAGATAATATCACTGGAACAAAGACAGATATTACTAATAATATCCACCCAAGCCAATATACTCCTCCGAGAAAACCAGGAGAGACTCAAAAACCTCAAAGAGTAAGTGCAAATATACCTACAAGATATACCGGTGCAATACTAGTGGAAATAGAAACTTCTTATCCATCAGATACCGCGCCATTAGGACTTGGAAGTGATTATAACTACAATACGGGAGCAACCTATGGTAATAAAGCTTGGGCAGGAGATTCCTACGATAACGAAGCAGGTATCAACAAAAATAACCTTGTAACTTACAATGTTTCCTATGCTCCTATGGCAGGAGGTAGTGTAAGTGCAAATCCAAGTGAAAATATCAAAGAAGGCACTGAGGTAAGTCTTACAGCAAATCCACAAGCTGGCTTTAAGTTAGATTCTATTACAGTAATCAATGATAAAACTGGTGAAAATATTACTCTAACTGCTGATAATAAATTCTTTATGCCTGCATCTGATGTAACAATATCTGCAAGCTTTAGTCAAATTCCAGTTACTACTTACAATGTAAGAGTAATGCCAGCTAATAATGGTTCTGTAATTGCAAATCCAAGTATAAATGTAAGTCAGGGATCACAAGTTATACTTACTGTAAGCCCAAATCAAGGCTATAGACTACAAAATTTAAGTGTTGTAGATAGCAATGGTAATGATGTTCCTGTAAATAACAACACATTCAATATGCCAGCATCAGATGTTACAGTAACTCCAACATTTGAGCAAATTCCAGTCCCAACTGCAAATGTAGATGTAAAGGTAAACTTTACTTATCACAACCAAACAGATGGCAATGATACTAGCAACAATCCTCCTCAAGGTTTTGCTGGTTCTATGAGACTACAAGAAAAACAAATGTCTGGAATGGTTGAAACTTGGGTAGATGTAGCCGGACCTCCTAAAGATGTTCCTTTCAAGGGAAGTTTAGACTTTAATGGCCTAGATTCCTCAAAAGAATATAGGTTAGTTTACACCAGAGATGGCGATAATGGCAGAGATTGGGGAACTAATACTGTTAGCAATTACCCATTAGATTTTACAAAAGCTGATGCAAACAACAAGCTAACTTTAGAAATTTCCAATGGTAACCTAACAGAAATCTTTAACCACGATGAAACAGGCTTTAGAATCCCTCTAAGAGTTACCAAAGTTAACGAAAACTTAGGAGCTTTAACAGGTTCACAATTTAAGGCTCGAAAATTAATCGATGGTGAAAAAGCTGACAAATACATCAAAAACGCAGATGGTACTTATACCAATACGCACGTAAAAGAACTTCCAAAATATGCCACAGAACCTTATGACCAATTTTCTGAGGCAACTGGTGAGCCGGGAGATAACTACTTTAGAGAGCTAAGTCCTGGTATCTACGAACTTACAGAAACCCAAGCTCCAGATGGATCATATAGATTGCCAAAAGATAAAGATGGCAAGGACATGAAATGGTATTTCAAGGTTTATGTTCAAGAAAACAAAATCCCAAGAGATGCCAACTACATGAACATTACCTTTAACTTTACCCATACCTTCTCAGCAAATGATAAATTTAACAGCGCAATCACAAATGAAGAAAGAAATAAACTTATAGGTACAACCATAAAGGGCTTCCAAGCAGGAGATCCTGACTTTAGTAAATATATAGAAGAAATACCAGATGATGGACGTTCAAACCCAGCAAGACCTGATGCTCCATACAAAGGAATTCACGATGCTAGGGTAACCAACTACAAGAACAAAACAGAACTTAGATTCTTCAAGAAAGATAAAGAAAATTATCAAAACTTAAAAGGTGCAGTATTTAGCCTAAGAAAAGCTAAAGTTGATAGTGCTGGTAATCCAGTCTTTGATGCAAATAATAAGGCTCAATACGATCCTAACGCAAGTACCGAAGAAGAAAAACGAGTTGAACCATTTGACGAAAGTGCAGGATTTGCAAAATCAACATCCAACGATAGACTTGGAGTACACTTCAAAGAAATCGAAGAAGGAACTTACATCCTAGAAGAGCTAACTCCACCAGATGGATATGCTCCAATAGATGCTTACCTAACCATCAAATTTACAGAAGCAACTGATGGTTCTTGGAAACAAGTAGTAACAGGATACAAACTAAATCCAACAACAAACAAATATGAAATAATCCAAGCTTCCGATAGTACGATATTTACGACTACAAACGATGGCAAACTTACAAGCATCGCAAACGACAAAAACCTAATCGACTTTAAATTCCAAAAAGTCGAGGGAACAAAAGTTAATGGCAAATATCCAGAAATCGACTCTTCAGACTTTGAATTGGTAGAAGTTGATAATGATGGCAAGGAAATAGAAGGTGGCTACAAAAAAACCCTCTACTCATATGCAAATCCTAACTTTAGCTTTGAAGGTCTAGCTTTTGGTCGTTACAAGCTAACAGAAAAAAGAGCTATCGAAAAATACGAAAAACCAAGTCCATGGTTCTTCAAGGTAGATCAAGATCCAAAAACTTACAAATTAAAGATTGTATTTGAAAATCCTGATGCTTCAGTAAAATTTAACCAAGACACTGATGGCAATCCAAAAGACATCAAAATTGCCAACTACCAAAAGATAAACTTCGTATTTAAGAAGAAAAACCAAGATGACAAACCTCTAGTTGGTGTTTACTTCGATATGAAGAAATTGGAAGACTTAGACGGCAAAAAATATGAATATGTTGACGGTGTATCATCCGCAACATCTGCCTATTACGATAGAGCTCGTTCACAAAACAATGGTGCAGTAACATTCTTCAAACTTGGCACAGGTGTCTATGAACTACATGAAACCACAAAGCCAGAAGGTTACGATTCTTCCACAAACCAAGATAGGTGGATAATTAAAATTGTAAAAGGCGAAAACGGCCTAGAAGTAAAATATGACAAGAAATTTGAGGGCGACTATTATCAAGAACACGATAATGATTATTACACCAACACCTATATCGCCAAAGGATTCGATAAGAAAAATACCCTTGAAAAACTAAGCACACCAGATGCAGACGGATTTTCTTATACACTAACCAACACCAAAAATACGGTCGACCTAAAGTGGAAGAAATATTCTGGAGAAAACAAAGATGACCTAATCGAGAGTTATACCAAATTTATACTTATTAAAAACTCTAAAGATGGCAATGATGTAGACTCTGCCAAATCTGGTCAATCAAGCTTTGCTCCATACGAAGTGGATAGTACAAATGGTGTATTTGAAATCAAAGACTTAGCTCAAGGTGTCTACACCCTTATAGAGATTCAAGCCCCAGAAGGCTACAAAATAATAGAAGATAGGAAAATAGTTATCCAAGTATATGAAGAAAAAGATACGAACGGTAATTATAAACTTAAAAAGAAATTCTATGAGATGAAAAAAGATGCCAATGGCAAAAATGTCTTGGTAGAAGCAAATGACTTCAAATACCTACTAAACCGCAATCAAAGTGGAAATATAGAAACTCACGTTGACCCAGATGGTAGTATCTTTATAAAGAATGACGCCAAAGCCTCATTCCCACTATCAAAAGGATTCCTAAAAGATCCTGCTAATAGAAAAGAATTTATTAATATCAATTCTGGCAAGTTGGTATTAAGGTTGACTCAAGTTACGGATACAAATCCAAAAGTATTTACCAAAACCATAAATCTATCAGGTGCAAAATCTTATAAATTTGAGATAGATGGTGTAAAATCTGGAGAAACTTACCTCTTAGAAGAATTAAAATCCCCAGATGGTTACAAGAAAACTTCTAATAAGTACAAGCTATACTTTAACCAGCCACAAGGATCTGATATGACAGCTATCCTAAAAGCTGTTATAAAGCCAGATGGAACTGAGCTTAAAAATGCTGCTGGTAAATCTATCACAGAAACTGGAGAACCAATCGGTGGTGGAATAACAATTAGCCCAGTAAATGAAGTCACAGATTCAGAATTAAAGATAGTAAATGACAAGGCAGAAATCGAATTTACAAAGGTTGGTAGAGAATTTGTTAAGGGAGAAGATGGAACGATCAATCCTAAGGATACAGAACTTAAAGATGTAAGATTCTACCTAGAAAAACAAGATCCTGACCAAGTAAACACCTACTATCCAGTAACCAGGGATATGGAATTTATCAAAACTGATGGAGAAGGTAAGCAATATATAGAAAAAGCTGATGGCACAAAGGATTATGGAAACATCCAAAAACCAGTATCAACAGCAAATAGCGCTTATTACGAAACATCTAAGACAGATGGTAAATTCTCCTTTACAGGCTTAACTGATGGTTACTATCAAGTTATAGAACCAGAAGCTCCATCATATGCCCCAGGCAAAAAATACATGGAAGTTGACGGTCCAGTTAAGAAATTTAGAGTTGTCGATGGTGCAATCAAAATCACAACCGACACATCAGAAGAATCTCTAACTGATACTAACAGAGAAAAATTAACCACAATTGCCAACACAAAACCAGGCAATGGCGAATTCGATGTAGAAAAAGTCGATGAAAATGGTCAAGGTCTTGACGGAGTAACCTACGAGCTTTACGACTCTGAAGGAAAGAAAGTAAGAGAGATAACCACACAAAATGGTGGCAAAATCAAATTTGATGGTCTAGCCTTTGGATCATATTGGTTAAAGGAAACAAAAACCAAAGATGGTTATGTTATAGATAGAAAACTAAAACAAGTACTCCTTGGCAAAAACTGGGAAGTTCCAACAAATCCAACAAGTCCAAGAGATGTTACAAATGATGTATTATTTGATTTAACAAAATCTAAAGAATTGAAATCAATCGGTGGTGAAACTTCATCAACAAGTGAAGTTAAACCTAACCAACAAGAAGCAATCCTTGCTTACTTTAACCTAAAAGTCAAAGATGGAGCTACGGTAAAATCTGGAGACACCTTCACCATAGATTTCTCTGATAATGTAGACCTATTTGGTATATTCGTAGACAAAGACGGCAAGGGAAAAGAAGAAGATCAAACCTTTAACTTATACTCTGATTTAGGTCTTGTAGCTAAGGCTAAAGTTGATCCAAACAAGAGAAAGCTCACCTACACCTTCACAGAATATCTTGATAATTACAAGCTTGGAGATATGAAACTAAGTACACAGCTTTATGTTGATAGGAAAACTGTTCCTCAATCAGATAACATAACTGTTACTGCCACAGCTGGCAACACTTATTCAGATAGCATCTATGTCAACTACAGAGGCGATACCCCTGGACAAGATCACAAAGGTTACCAAGATCCAAAAGTTGATATATCTTCATACATGCTAAGACTAAATCCAGATAATGGTGAATTTACAACAGTTGTTTATTACAACCCATGGAACAAATACACCAAGAACAGATGGTTTAGATTTATAACAAGTCAACCAGTAGACATTAAGAATGTAAAAGTATTCCGTAAATCTGGTGATGGTTCTAACAAAACTTCACCACAAACAGGCGACTTGCCAGATTCTTATGGCATCAAATTTGACGATGATTTAGCTAATGGATACAAAGCACAAGGACTAAGTCTTGTAGCTAACAAAACTCAATTTGATTATAAATATGGCAATACCAACAAAGACTACGGTATGTACCTTGACTATTATAATAATAATGACTCAACCTATGTTGTTGTAATCCAAGGACAATTGAAAAATTCTGGAACTAATAACGTTCTTCAAACAAGCTCATACTACAATATGTCATATGATGCTTATAAAGGACATAGCGATCTCCAATATTGGTACCATGGAGTATATGGAGTATTCTACACCTGGTCACAATTCTACAAACCAGAAGGAACTGGCAGTGGAGATATGACATTCCAATTTGCAAACTATCCTAACAAGATAGAATTTGTAAAGGTTAATGGTGGCGTAATTTCAAACGCAGCAAACCTTGCAACTCCAAACTCAGATGCAGGATCACTAAAGGGTCTTGGTATAGGAAGTGCCTTAAAGGGTGCAAAATTCAAACTCCAAAAAGCAACAGGCATCCTTGGAGGATACGAAGATGTAGATGGCTCTGAAAGAACATCAGATGCAAATGGTATCTTCTCATGGCAAGGACTTACTCCTGGCAAATATCTAGTAATAGAAACCCAAACTGCCGATGAGACCTATGACCTACCAAGACCAACTGATCCAAAAGAACCAATAGGACTAATTTCAAGCTTTGAAGTTGATGCGAATGGAAATATCACAAAAATAAAGAATGATAAGAATATTCTAGAAAACAACAAAAAAGCTGAAATAAGAATTAGAAAGACAAATGAAAAAGGAGAGCCTTTAGCTGGAGTTAAATTCTTCCTAGAAGCACAAGATAGACAAGACTACGACAACCCAACCATCACAACAAAGGCAGACGGAATAGCGGAATTTAAGAATCTACCAGCTGGAACTTATCGGCTACGTGAAATGGAAGCTCCAAAAGGCTACAAGATACCAGATGAAGACACCTATTGGGAAATCAAAGTAACTAGAGATGGTAAAGTCAAATTGACCAATACATTTAGCCAATCTTACAACGATATGAAGGAAATAGAAACTCCAACCTACACAGGTCAATCAACAACAAGCCTTGATAGCCAGATTGTCGGACTAAATCCAAAAAATAAGACCTTTAGACAAATAATAACCCTAAAGGCAAAACCATCAGAACTAAAAAACAAGAAAATTGTTCTTGAAAGCCATGATAGTTCAACAAAACTTACCGAGGCCAATACAAAAGTATTACTTGTAGCAAGCGATGATGGAACAAATCTTGCAGATCCTGACAACACAACTTACAAGCTAGAGATAAATAACCCTACTAGTGGAACTCCTAACCTTGGCATAACAATAACAGCTCCATATAAGGACGATGGCCACAACCCAGTTGGCCAAGCTCCAGGAACTACTACACCAAGTACAGAAACAGAAAGATACTACAAGCTAATAGTAGATATGCCATACAAGGAAAAAGGAAAAGTTGGAGCAAAAGTAATCTACAATGAAATTTCAGTCGATCAAAGTGGCAATATAACAACAAGTCCAAAAGAAACACTAGATAAATATGTAGCCGACTCATCAAAAATCACAGTAAAGAAAACCAATCTTTCAATGGAAACCTACAAAGGAAAATATCTAGCAAGAGATATTAACCTAATCACAACAGAAATAGCCAACATCAAAAACCCAGATGTTTACTTTGAAAAAGTTGATGAAGGCGATACGACCATCAAGCTAAAAGGTGCAATCTTTGGAATTCAAGAACCAGATGGAGAAAAAGTAGACGAACAAGGTAAGCAAATCTGGAAAAACCTAAAGAAAGATGGCAAAGATTGGACAGTCACTTCAGCTGATAAGGGCCTTATCAAATTTGAAGGACTAGAATTTAACAAGAAATATAGGATTGTTGAAATAAAAGCTCCAATTGGATATATAAATCAAAAAATAGAAATTGAATTTATGGTTGATATTAATGGTAAATTAGTGATAACAAAAAGTGCAGGAGAAAAAGAAAAGTATGACAACTCCGAATCTAACCCTTACCAAATAACCAACAAAAAAGCCACATACCCACAAACCGGTGGACCGGGAGTTTGGATAGGCTTTAGCCTAATTGGACTTGCAGTGATGATTACAGGAGTACTAATCTACGGTAAGAGAAAACAACTTGCTTAGACTAATAGCCATAGCTAACAAGCAAAACCCGCTCATCTTGCCAAGCATAGCAAAAAATCGCCCCTTGGTAACATAAGCGAACGCATCCACGCCTCCCTTGGCATCCTGAGCGAGCGAAGCGAGTCGAAGGATCTCACAAAGAACCAACCCTAAAAAGGTTTGACTCAAACAATTTCAAAAGGACATTGCGAAGCAATTCCTACATTTATTGCTCCATGCAATGGTCGTTTAAGGGTGAGTTTGCGGAGGGAAAAACTCCATTGAATTTGGAGTTTTTCCCCGAAAACATAGTGCGGTAGCACGAGGGAGCTTTGTGAAAAGCGAGTTTTCGTGGACAAAAGGGCTTTGGAGGGACAATCGAAAGTCCCTTAAAGCCGCCCTCCAAGTTCAAGGCGATAGAGTAAAAAAATCACTAACTATGTAAGTCAAATCATCAATTTTAACAAAAATTAAAAAAATTTTACACAGCTTTTAAAAAAAGCAATAAACTTAGGTAATTAATCCGAAAAAGAACCTCCAAAAAGTTCTTTTTCGAATAATTATATAAATGTTGGAATGTTTCAAAATATAGTTACATTATTTCAAAAATGTGATATAATGAAACTATGAAAGGATTGATTTGAACTTATAGAGAATACATATTCTCAAATGAGAAGGGATAATTCCCATCAATCAAACTGGCAAAATAAAAAATAAAGGAGAAACAAATGAAAAAGAAAATTTTGTCATTTTTAACAGCATTTGCAATGGTCTTCGGAATCCTCGTAGCACCATTTACAACTGCTAAGGCAGACCAAACTGAAACACATGACCAATATTATGACAATGGTCAAGTGCCAACAACAAATCCGTCTGCACCAGCTGATAAAGAAAGTGCAACAGAAGATGTATGTAAAATTGATATCCATAAAATCATTATGACAGCTACTGATTTAAGCAATTGGGAACCAGAGGATAACAGAACTAATGGTGGAAGAATTGTAAACATACAAGCATTCTTTGGAAAAAGTTCTGAAGAAGTAGCTGGTGTATATTTTGAAATCTATAAGGAAACAACTGGAAATACATCAGGAGCAAAACTAGGATCTGAATTAAACACAAAGTATGGTGTTACAATTTTTGAAACTACTAAATACTATTCATTAGTAAATGGCAAAGCTACAGAAGTTGATGAAAATGATCATACAAAAGATGGTACTGGTACAATTGACTTGACTAATTCTATAGATAAGAATACTGATGGAAGTTATAAGGACACCACATTTATAATTGTTGAAAACTTAGAAGAATCAACATACAATAATAAAGGTAAAACTGTTAGTAAAACTGGTAAAGCTATACCAGCAAAAATAGTTCTTCCAGCTACAATTATGGGTGGAGATGTTCTACACCTATATCCAAAAAATACAGATACTGAAAGTCCAGAAATAGTAAAAGACTACAAAAACCAATTTAATGAAACAAAAGAAAATACTAAATTAAATAACAAGAGAACACAAGAACAAATAGATGGGGATAAAAAAGATCATCAAATAGGTGATAAACTTGAATACAGAGTAGAAACTCTATTCCATGAAAACACATCTTACAAACAAGCTTATTGGGAAGATGATATGACTGCAGGTCTAACTTACAATAAAGACCTTAAAGTATATATTGATGGACAAGAAGCTGCTGCTGAAGACTATAAAATAGAAAAAAGTGATAATAGCGAAACTTACAATGGATTTTACGTTTCTTTGACTGAAAAAGGACTTGCTAAAATTTACTCACCAACTAAACATTTAGTAGCTTTAGAATATACAGCAACACTTAACGAAAAAGCAATCGTAAATATTCCAGAAACAAACAACGTTGATTTCTTCTATGGTAACGATAAAAAACAAGGTAATACTCCAAAAACAACTAAACCAGCTGAGAAAAAAATCACTGTAACAAAAACATGGGACGACGGAAAATTTGCTGATGGCGAAACTGCAACATTCCAATTAGTTGATGTTTCTACTGGAAAAGTAGTAGAAAATAGCAAGGTTACTATAGGAAAAGACAAAAATAAAACAAATCTAACAGAAACTCATACATGGGACAACCTTGATAATCAAAGATCATATAGAGTAGAAGAAATTGATAGAACTGATGGCGTTGAAGTTTCTTATGAAGTTACAGCTAATGGACAAATCAAAGCTGTTAACCACAAAGGAAACAACATTGAAGTTAACCCAAAAGAACCAAAAGTTGTTCAACATGGTAAAAAATTCGTAAAAACAAGCGATAGAAAAGACAAGAGAGTTCAAGGTGCAGAATTTGTAGTTATGAACTCAGAGAAGACAAAATATTTAGCTAAAAAATCTTCTAAAACAACAGCACATGATAGACAAGAATATACAACAGAAAAAGCAATCTATGATCAAATGATAGCTGATAAAATTTCAGACGGCTTAGATGCTCAATATACAAAAGTAGCAAAAGCTTATGAAAAACTTAATGCTACCTATGAATGGAAAGAATCTACTAAACCAGAATCAGATACTACTCTAGTTAAACTAGTATCAAATGAAAAAGGTCAATTTGCTATAGAAGGTCTTGCAGATGGAAAATACTATCTAAAAGAAACTAAAGCAGCAAAAGGCTATGCTAAACTAACAGATGAAAAAGAATTCACAGTTAGTGCTAATTCTTGGGAAAGCGAAGGAAATATTGAATTTGCTATAGACAAAGATGATACACAAGCTAAAAAAGATGGAGAAGCAAAACTTAATGAAAATAGCACAGGTTCTGCTTTACAAGTAATAAACAAGAACCTAACAATCCCACAAACAGGTGGTATTGGTTCACTAATCTTCATCGTAGCAGGTCTTGCAATCATGACAGTAGCATTCGTAGCTATGAGAAAAAGAAACGCAGCTAATGCTTAATAATAAGAAATAAATCAATTACCCTTATGGAAATTGAGTTTTAGAAAAAGAGGAGAAATTATCTCCTCTTTTTATTGATCCTAATAATCAATAAAGCCAATTCTCCATAAAATGTTTATTAAAATGTCTGTAGTTTATTATAAGAATTTAAGAAATATTTGCCATTTACAAAATTATTTATTGATTTTTGCTAAAAAGGGTATATAATATAAATACAGAACTATCAATTGATAGTGGAAAGGAAAATAAAATGTATAATTTTACCAGCACTAAGAATGAAGTTATAAAATTTTTAAAAAATTTAATAGATTATATTAATTCAAAGGAATTTAACTGTGATGAAGATTTTTTTCTATCAAATGGTAGAGGAAATAAGAATGTTAATACTCTAGCCTATTTAGGTTTGGATACTAGTGATGTTATTAATGAGCTTAAAAATCTTAGCTTAAAGGATTATTCTGAAACAGTAGTAGATAATTTAGATGCAAATCCCAGGGATCTTTATGTTTTTGGGAAATATATTAATAATGAGCTTATTTATATCAAAATAAAGTTAAGGAATGTCTGTAATAGCAAAAAACAAATAATTTGCCTTTCCTTTCATAAAGCCGACCATGGGATGAATTTTCCATATAAAAATTAGCATTGAAAAAATTGTAAAGTTAGTAATAAATTAGTTTATGGAGGAAAATGTTATGAAAAAGCACGAGGAAAAATATTGTCCACTTTGTGGAGGAGTCCACGAAATTTTGGAAAAAAATGATGTAACAAGAACAAAGATTAAGGGCGAGGAAGTAGAATATGATGAAACTTTTTACTATTGCCCTATTGGTTTTGATGGAGAGCATAAGTATGTAAGTGGAAAATTATTGGATAGGAATCTTCTTAATGCAAGAAATGCTTATAGAATAAAACATGGTTTGCTAACTTCTGATGAGATAGTAAATATTAGGAAAAAATTTGATCTTAACCAAGTAGAATTTGCAAAGATGATGGGTTTTGGCGAAGCTACTATTTCAAGATATGAATCAAAAGCGATTCAAGATGAGTCTTATGATTTATTGTTGAGGATGGTTTCTGATGATCCGTCAAAGGCCTTGGAGCTTATAGATAAAAATAGGGATAGATTTGATTTTTTTAGATACTCTGAGATTAGATCTAATATACTCGCATTAATTGAAAAATATGGCCGAGTTTATACATCAAGAAACAATTTAGCTATATATTATAGCTCTTATAATTCTGAAAATGACAATAACGGTAATACTCTTTTGAATATAGAAAAAATTGAAGCCATTATTTCTTATATGGCAGAAAGGGTTAAGAATCTTTATACTGTAAAGTTGAATAAAATGCTATGGTTTGTCGATTCATTATCATTTTCAATTAAGGATAAGGCGATGACTGGACTTATATATTTGCATCTTCCAATGGGAGCGGTTCCTATTGGCTATAAGGCAATGATTGCTTTGGATAATGTAAATACTGAGGAAGGAGGCTTTGATTATCCAAATTCTCTAAGATTTTTGCCAAATTATAATTTGAAAGATGATATTTTGGATGATGAAGAAAAAAAGATAATCGATAATGTCATAGATAAGTTTAAGGATTATAGTGGTAAGGAAATTAGCGAGTATATGCATAATGAACAAGCATACAAATTAACAAAGGCAAATGAAATAATACCTTTTTCATATTCGAAAGATATGAGAGATTTTGATTAATTATTAGTTTAAAACGAGCTAATTAGTGTAAATTTTAAAACTAATCTTATGATATATACTAAAAAAATTGTAGATCGGCTGTTTTATTTAATAATTAAAGCAAGGTTTTAATTTTAAGGCAATGCAATCCGTATAGAAAGATTGCATTGCCTTTTTTACATAGACCATAAATTTTCCATTAATTTTCTCTCATAATCTCCCCCAATCTCTTAATACTAAGACTTTTTCTGTTGGCTACTGTTTTTGGTGAAATATTTAGCTTTTTGGCGATTTCTGCGTTTTTTAAATTTTCATAGTAGGACATTTTTATTATTTTTTGGTCCCTTATTTCTAATTTGCCGATGGCTGTTTCTAGTTCTTGGTATTTTTCGTTTTCAAGTATTTGTTTTTCTATATCAAAATCTGAAAATAGGCTGTCGATGTATCTTTGGCCATCTTCGTCAAAGTCATCTAGGCTTAGGGGTCTTTCTTTTTTGCTTTTGTCTAGGAAATGGTATCTCAGTTGGTTTTTTAGATAATTTCCAAAAGTTCCCTTGTTTTTATCATATGCGCCAATGGCTTCTATCAAAATCATCTGTGATTCGCAAATATTTTCCTCATATTCAAAAACTCCAAATTTCCTTGCCATTGACTTTATTAGTGGCATATATTTTTCCATGATTTGCTTTGAATTGTCTAAATTTATGTTCATAAATAACCTTTCAAAGCGGCGCCGCTATATTTTATTTGTCGACAAGTAAATAATATAATATTTTCCTAAAAAAGTTTAATAGGCTAAAAGGCGATTAGCTTGGGAAAATCTGGATATAATGGAGTTGAAATTGGTAATTTTCTTGATAAGGGAAAGTTGGTGAGAAATTTAATTTTCTTAATTTTGAAGAAATTCTGTGAAAAGGTATAATATTATTAACCATGATACCTAAAAGTTCATGCATGGTTTTGACCACAAAAAAAGACGAGTTGCAGCTCGTCTTTTTTTTATGCTAGTTATCATCATTTAGTAATTTATCTAGCCATTTGTTGATTAAGTGACCAACTATATCAACTACGATACTTACTATGATACCTAAAAGTGTTCGCATAGTTTCACCTCCTCTCATGCTATGAGAGCTTGATGATAACATTTTTATTATATCATAATTTTTTCTGATCTTACACTCTATTTTCTGGGACAATAAGGCTCTTTTTTCTATATATAAGTGAGAGGAGGTGAATATTATGGCAATAATCTGCATTTTTAAGGAAGATGAGGAAGATGAAGAAGAGGATTCTTCTAAGAAAGAAGACTAAGGAATCTGGCTCGGTAAGTTTTTCTATTAGGATAAAAAATTTTTAGAAATTCCAAAAGTCACTTGTTAACAAACAGGAGGGAATATGGATATAACAAAACTTATCGGAGATTTGGGTTTTCCAATTGTAATAACTTTGATATTGATTTATCAAATAAATGGAAAACTCGATCAAATATTAGGAGAAATTAGAGAATTGGAAAAGAAATTAGGGGAAAGATAAGGAGAAAAAATGGCATCTGTTGACAAAATGCTTGCTTATGCCAAAAGCAAGCACCACAAGGTAAGATATTCTATGGCCTATCCAGCTCGTTTGGGGCCTTATTGTTTGGATTGTTCCTCTTTTGTCTACTACAGTTTGATTGCAGGAGGATTTTTGCCCAAAAATTCTTTTATCGGCAACACAGAAAGCCTTTATAAGCTAAAGGGAAAAATTTTTAAGGAAATTTATTCTTACGAAGATATAAGACCTGGGGATATTTTTATCAGAGGTTTAGAAGGGAAAAGTGCCGGCAGAGGCGGTCATACTGGAATTTTTCTTAGAAAAGGGGAAATTATTCATTGTAACGGTCTAAATAACACCGTTACCATCAACGGTGAAAGAAATTTCCTTAGATATTTCTTAGATTGTAGGCGCAGTCAAAAAGAAAGATATTTTAGGCCGATGGTTGAAAAAGAAGGATCTTTTATTAACAAATCTGGAAAAGCTATAGTAAATTCCGCCACAAATATTAGGGCTTATCCATCGACAAATTCAAAAATTGTAGGTCTTTATAGGAAAGGTTCTGTCATTTATTACGATAGGATTATTGAAGCAAATGGCTATTCTTGGCTATCCTATATAGGAAATTCAAGCGGACTAAGGCGCTATGTCGCCTACAAAAATAATAAATATTGCTGGATGAGCCTTTAACAATCAACATAAAAACACACTTTCCTAAGTTTGGAGAGTGTGTTTTTGAATTTGCTATATTTTCTTGTAGGCCATTAGAGAGGCTTTGATGGAATTTGTGCTGATGGTTTTTATGTAGGAAGTTATTTTGGCATTTGAGATTTCGTATTTTTTGTTTAGAGATTCTATAAGTAGTCCTGCTATGGCTTCGGTAAAATACATAGTTAGGACATTTCTGTATTGGTCATCAATCTTAATTCCTAGTTCTTCTTCATCTATTTTAATAAAATTTCCTATAATTTCCCTAAAATCTTTTGAGAAGAATCTTCTTAGATCTTTTTCTCCTACTGAAAATAAGATGTTTTTCAAAAAACTCCTATTTTTTTCTATATATGAGAGGGTGAAATTAATGGCCATATCTATTTCATCCTTGCTATCGTAATCTTTTACAATATTTATTGCTTCTTGCTCCAAAAGCCATCTTAAAAGGTCGTAAATATCTTCAAAATGATAGTAAAATGTGTTTCTATTGACCTTACTTAGGGTGATTATTTCCGTAACGGTGACTTTGGAAAAGGACTTTTTTTCCAAAAGATCTTTTAAAGTATTGGCCAAAAGCATTTTTGTATTGTAAGAATTAACTTCGCTTCTCATAATTTCCTCCATTTATATTAATTTACCCAATATCTAAACAATTATCTAATAAATAGACAAAAATTTCATTTTGTAGGAATATAAATGATCAAAAAAGCGCAAAAAAATGGTGCTAAGATCTAGCACCAAAATTTATACTTGGTCGAAAAATTCGACTTTTTTGCCATCTATTACTTTTGATGGAACTCCAACTTTATAAGCTTCTTTGATTTTTTCGTATTCTTTTAAGTTGTCACGATATTTTAAAAATCTTTTTAAATTCATCATATTTTCGTTGATGTTGATAAATTCTTGGCCTTCAAATTTTTGGGGATTATTCTTATATTCCTCAATCAAAGACTTGCAGTGAGGGCATTTATCGCTTACAAAAATTTCTATACTCATAATATCTCCTAATTATAATTCTACAGTATTTGCATCATAGCCTATTGCATCCATGAATTTTAGCATATCATCTGTGTTTATAAAAACAGTTTTTTCGTTGGTGTTAGGGTGAAAGCTCATTCTCTCCTCGTCCATAATGGCCTTGTCAAAATATACTTTGATGTCCTTATCTTCGTTATTTAACAAGCCAAATAGGGAAACAACGCCAGGAGCAAGTTTCATTTTTTGCATTAGGGTATCTGCTGATGCCATTTTTACTTTTTCGCCGACAATTTCCTTGAAATTATCCATATCCAAACGTTTTGTATCATCCATTATCACCAGATAAAAGTTTTTCTTTTTTCTGTTGGTTAGAAACATGGTTTTGGTTCTAACTCCAGGCACGCCTACGATAAATTCGTCAGCTTGTTCGGTTGTCAGTGCTGGTGGGTGGTCAACTGTTTCAACGCTAATCCCTAATTCGTCTAATTTGTCATAAACCATTTTGACATCTTCCATTATTTCCTCCTATACTTTACAAATTTAAAGTCAACTTCATTTTCTCGGTAAATTTCTGATTGATCGATCTTTTTAAAATTTGGATCTTCATCAAAATTATGCAAGAAAGTGTCGGCTTCTCGACTTGAGAAAATTTTTGTAATTATCGCCTCATCTATAAAAGGCAAAAACAAATCGACAATTTGCTCACCCCCAATTACAAAAATTTCTTTCTTGGAATTTTTTATGTATGCTAATAGATCTTTATAATCAACAAACACCCTAGCATCATTTAATTTATAATTTTTATTTCTAGTTAAAACTAGATTTTCTCTACCTCTCAGAGCTTTTCCCATGGACTCATATGTATTTCTACCCATTATTACAATATTTCCATATGTAAGATATCTAAAATGCTTTAAATCCCTAGATATATGAAAAAGCATCTGATTATCCTTGCCAATCCCCCAATTTTCATCGACAGCTAAAATCACTTTCATAAATTACCTCAAAAAACCTTCTATCTATATTAAACCACTTTTACTTAGAAAGTATATTAAGTATAATGAAAATATAATTTCAAATTAATAGCGATTTAATTTTTTTGGTAATAAGAAATATTTATTAGTTATTGTTTATTAATTATAAAATGATGCTAATATATGATTTCGTAAACAGATTAAAATATATACATTTTTTGAAATGTAAAATATGATGAAAGTGAGGTTACTATGGAAAAAATTGATAAAGATAGTTTAATACCAATTTATTATCAATTAGAGGAAATGTTTATAAAAAAAATTGAAAGTGAAGAATTAATACCACATCAATCACTACCATCGGAAAGATTAATATGTGAGAAATATGACATAAGCAGAACTACAGTTAGACAAGCTTTTCAAGATTTGGAAAATTCTGGATATATTTATAAAGTTAGAGGCAAAGGAACATTTGTAGCTGATAGAATAATAGAATTTAACATCTCAAAATTTTACAGCTTTTCAGAAGAAATGAAGAAAATTGGCAAAAAACCTAGTTCAAAAATATTGAATTTTGAAAAAATAATTCCTGATCCAAAAATATCTAGAAAATTGCAAATAAAATCTTCTGATTATGTATTTGTGCTTAAAAGAATTAGGTATGCTGATGGTGAAGCCATATCAATAGAACAAAGTTATATTCCTTATTTTAGATACAAGGATCTAGATTTATATGATTTGAGTAAACAGAGCCTATATTCATTTCTAATTGAAAATTTCAATTCTGTCTTTTTACATGCAACCGAAAAATTCCGTGCAGTTGCAACAAACGAAGAAGAATCCACTTTATTGAATTATCCTATTGGTGCACCTAGTATATTGATTGAAAGAGTGGTAATAGAAAGTTCTTCTATAATTTATTCCAAAGCTATATCAAGAGGTGATAAATTTTCTTACAGCATAGAATTAAATTGAAAAAAATTTACAAAACCAAATAATAGTGATATAATATTTAAAACAAAATAAGGAGGTTGTATTATAACTGGTAATGACATCATTACCAGAAAGGCTGTTATGAAATATGAAGAGTATTATGAGAGCATTCTAAAACAATTAGAAAAACAATTTGAAATGGAGGGAGATAGAATAATAGAAGCATCAAAAATATGTGCTTCAAGTATAAAAAATGGAAGATTAATTCATATTTTCGGCTGTGGTCATTCACAGATGTTTTCCATGGAAGCGTTTTATAGAGCGGGAGGATTAGTACAAGTAAACCCTCTATTGATACCTCATTACGCACTCTTTCCAAAAGCAAAATTAAGCACTTTGCAGGAAAGAATTGAAGGTTTTGTAGATACTTATGTTGATTTAGTTAATACAGATAGAAAAGATACTATGATTATTACCTCAATTTCTGGTAGGAATGCTTCAAGCATTGATATGGCTATTAAGGCCAAAAAAATAGGCATGAAGGTAATAGCTTTAACTTCAATCAAATTTTCAGAATCAACAAAATCTCGACATTCTTCTGGTAAACTTTTAAAAGATTTTGCTGATGTGGTAGTTGACATTAAGTGTGAACCAGGGGATGCTATTTTAAGTATGGATGAACTTGATACAAAATTTTGTGGAACATCAACGGTTTTAGGAATGTATGTTATTGAAAGCATAATAGCACAGACTATTGAAAATTGCGTAAAAGACGGATGTATTCCACCTATTTATACCAGTTCTAACGTTGATGGTGGAGATGAAAAAAATAGTCAATACATTTTAGATTACAAAGACATTATAAGTTGCTTATAAATAATTCAAGGAGTAAAAAATGAATATTGTAGCAGTTTGTGGATTAGGAGTTGGATCTAGTTTAATATTAAAAATGACTATCCAAAAGGCTGTCGATAATCTGGGAATAGATGCCAAAGTTGAGCACTGGGATGCTGGTACAGTAAGATCTAAAAACCCAGATATCATTGTAACGACAAATCAGTTTAAGGAAAAATTTGAAGATTTAGAAAACGTTATTTTAGTAAATAATATTCTTGATGATAAAGAAATTCAAAGGAAGTTATCTGAATACTTAGATGGAGGAAAATAATGACTAATTTTTTGTTAAATATTATTCAGACACCGCCAATTATTTTGGCAATGGTTGCTCTAATAGGATTATTATTACAAGGGAAAAATTTTGGTGAAATTTTCGAGGGAACAATAAAAACTGCACTTGGAATGTTAATTATATCTACAGGAGCAGGTTTAATAGTTCAAGAAATTTTACCTTTTGTCGAACTTTTTGGAGAAGTATTTAATCTTCAGGGATTTGCAACTTCTTCAGAAGCTGTCGTAGGTTCACTTCAAGCAAATATCCCAATAGTTGCCTCAACCAGTTCCATAATTTTGGGAGTTGGCTTTCTAGTTAATATTTTATTAGCAAGGATAACTCCTTTGAAAAATATATTTTTGACTGGTCACATGATGTGGATATCATCTGTAGCTATAGCCTATTGCCTATATATACAAGGTTATAACGAACTAACAATAATAATACTTGGATCTATTTTACAAGGGTTAATATTAACAATGATTCCATCTATAATTCAAAAATCTGTAAATAATTTAACTGGCAATGATTCTTTTTCAATAGGTCATTTAACTAACATAGGTACAGGAGCATCATCATTTATAGGCGGACATTTAGGAAATAAAGAGGATTCTGCAGAAGATATAAAACTTCCAAAACAACTTCAGTTTTTTTCTGATACATCTGTATCTGTAGAAATTGTAATGCTATTTTTTTATCTTATTGTAGTAATAGCAGCGGGACCTGAAAGAGTTAGTGAACTTTCTAATGGTCAAAATTATATAGTTTTTGGAATACTAAAATCACTTGGATTTACTGCAGGTGTTCTAGTTTTATTACAAGGTGTAAGATTGTTCTTAGGTGAAATAGTACCTGCTTTTAAAGGTATAGCTGATAAAGTAGTTCCGGGAGCTAGACCAGCTTTAGATGTACCTGTATTATTTGCCCTTGCACCAAATTCATTAATATTTGGATTTATTTCTGCTGTTGTAGGAATGATAGTAGGAATGTTTCTATCATCTTTCATTTTCAATGTGACTCCATTAGTATCAATAATTGGTGCATTCTTTACTGGTGGAGTTGCTGGAATATTAGGAAATGCTAACGGAGGTAAAAGAGGTGCTATAATATCTGGATTCTTATATGGTTTATTTTTAATATTATTATCAGCTTTAGTTTTTAAAACTTTTGATTTTTCAGCTGCAGGAGTTAGTGGAGTAGGACATGACTGCATTGATATAATGATAATAATGTTATTATTAAAAAATCCAATTATAGGCATACCTGTATTATTAGCATGCTACTTAGCTCTTAGTCTTATAGAAAGAAAGAGGACAAATTAGTTTGGAAACAAATATGATGATAAACAAAGAATTGATTTGTATTGACAATGACACCCATAATTGGAGAGAGGCGGGGAACATAGTAGGGAATTTACTATTAAAAAATCAATATGTTACAGAGACTTACCTTAAAAAAATTATTGATTATGTAGAAGAATTTGGACCATATATTGTTTTTGCACCAGGAATAGCCTTGTTTCACGCAAGACCAGAAGATGGAGTATTAAAACAAGGAGTTGCCTTAACTGTTTTTAAGGAAGGTATTAATTTCTGCGCAGGTGTAAACGATCCTGTTTATTTGGTTTTTGCATTGGCACCTGAGTCTAACAATTCACATATTGAATTACTAAAAGATTTATCAATTCTTCTTTCAGATAATTCAATTAAAGAACAGATAATAAATTCTTCAGATACAGACAATATAGCTAATATAATTAATAGTTTCGATTATAAAAGTTGAATAATACCTTGTTTTACTTACGTTATAATATATTCTTAATAGTTATTTGTTTTATTATTCAAAGCTAAGCAGGCAATCATTTATTAAATTTTAAAAAATATTCTTAATGATTAACATTTTTAATCAAATATGAAAATCTTTAATCAGAATACAGATTTTTATTAAACCACTTTGTAAAAAAATTGCTTATTCTTGAAGAAAAGGCTTGTTTGCGTTAAAATTATAGTAGAATTTGTTATAAACGGAGGAAGAATAATGTCTGTAAAAATTAATAATGAACTAATAGAAACAATGCTATATTTTTGGCAAGCTACATCTGAAGGCGAAAAAGTCGGCGAAGATTTTATTAGAGGAATTGCAAATCGTCCAGAGTTAAAAATGATTTATGATGAAAATTTCAACGAAGAAGATGTAAGAAAAGTTTTATCAGCAATTTCTAATAGAGAGCGTCTTAACGATGTTTCCAAGCAAGCAAAGAAGTTTTGGAATAACAATATGTGGATGATGGAAGACTTGGGAGTTGTAGATATGATGGTAAGTCCTGTTAAGCATTTGAACTTAGATGATATGGATAGCGAAAAAACCCTAATTTTTATCCCTGGTCATGTTGATGAATATTATGCTAAAGGCGATACAATTCTTATAAATTTCTTCAAAATTATGGTCGATATTTTTGGAGGAACTAACGAAGTTACCATGGACGGAGAGCCTTTTGAAGAGCACATTAGAAAAATTGTCAATGAAAATTAGTTAAAGCTCGTCTTAGTTCTAAGGCGAGTTTTTAATTTTATTAAATTTAAAAGGAGGAAATATGTATTTAGATTTAGATTATATTGAGAAAAATGATGCTTACAACACCTACTATGAAATTTTTCAGCAAGCAGAAAAATGGCGTGAAGTATATAGGCTTTATGAGCAAAGAAAAGAAAAGATAGAAGAGTTTTTGGCAAAAGTTGGATCTGATGTAAAAATAATTTTTACAGGTGCAGGTACAAGTGAATATGTAGGAAATATCTTAAATGAATATCTAAAAAGCCTTGGAATTTACAACTTTTCATCAATTGCAACTACTGATTTGGTGTCTTGCCCATATTTGCACTTTGCAAAAAATCAAAAGACCTTGTTGGTTTCTTTTGCTAGAAGTGGAAATTCTCCAGAATCTTTGGCAGCAGTAAAATTAGGCGAGCAAATTGTTGATGATTTTTATAATATGGCAATAACATGCGCCCCAGATGGAAAATTAGCTTTGAATCTAAAAGATGACGAAAAATCTTTTGTTTTTATCGAACCAGAAGGAACAAATGACAAGGGCTTTGCCATGACAAGTTCTTTTACTTCCATGCTTTTGACAGGCCTTTTGATTTTTGATAAAAGAGATGATAAAAAAGAACTTGTGGAAAGTATTGCAAAAACTTGCCAAGCTATTATAGCTGATAAAGAAAATATAGAAAAGCTCGTAGATTTTGACTTTGAAAGAATTATTTATCTAGGAAGCGGTCCATTATATAAGCTAACCAATGAAGCAAGGCTTAAAATTTTGGAACTTACAGCAGGTAATGTAGCTAGTTTATACGAATCTTCAATGGGCTTTAGACATGGTCCAAAGTCTTTTGTAAATGATAAAACCCTTGTAGTTTCCTTTGTTTCATCAAATCCTTACACAAGCCAATATGATCTTGATATTTTAGATGAAACTTATGCTGATAAAATTGCACAAAGAATAATCGCTATTGCAAATAAAGAAATCGCTGGAGATTTTGAAAAATTAATTTATAAAAACCAAATAAATGAAGATATCTACCTTGCATTACCATATATTGTAATTGCTCAGTTAATAAGCTTGATTACAAGCCTTAGAGTAGGAAACACTCCTGACAATCCATCAAAAAGCGGAACTGTAAATAGGGTTGTAAAGGGAGTTAGCATCCACGAATACGAAAAATAAATAATTTAAGCTTAGGAAAATTTTTATTTCAAATAAAAGTTTAAAAAAATCAAGGAGAAAAAATGTTTTATAAAGCAAAATATATAGTTCTTGAAGATCAAGTTTTGGAAAATTTTTATATGGAAGTTTGCCATGGAAAAATCAAATCATTTTCAAAAAATCCTCCAGAAGAATTTGAAGATTTGGGAGAAATAATAGCTCCAGGTCTTGTAGATACTCATATCCACGGCTACCGTGGAGAAGATATAATGAATGCAAAAAAAGGTGCTTTAAATATTATATCTAAAGGTCTTTTGGAATGCGGAGTTACAAGCTTTTTGCCGACAACTCTTACTGACTCAACAGAAAAATTAAATGAGGCTTGTAGGGTAGTAGGTGAAGAATATAAGGATGTTGAAGGGGCAAAAGTTCGTGGAATTTTCCTTGAGGGACCATTTTTCACAGAAAAATACAAGGGCGCTCAAAACGAAAAATATATGTCAGATCCTGATATAGAAAAACTTAAAAAATGGAATGAATTATCAAAGGGACTTGTAAAAAAAATCGCCATAGCTCCAGAAAGAGATGGGGCAATTGACTTTATCCATCAAGCAAACGCCATGGGAATTGCAGTTGCTCTAGGTCATTCCGATGCAAGCTACAAAGATGCCTGTAAGGCAGTAGAAGAAGGGGCAAATATTTTTGTTCACACCTTCAATGGCATGAGTGGACTTCACCACAGAAATCCGGGAATGGTTGGAGCTGCCATGAATACAGATGCCATAAGCGAATTAATTTGCGATGGTCACCATGTAAATCCAGCAGCTGCAAATATATTAATTAATGTCAAAGGTCCTGATCATGTAGCTTTGATAACAGATTGTATGTCCGCCGGTGGAATGGCTGAGGGAGATTATAAGCTTGGCGAATTTGATGTCATCGTAAAAGATGGAACTGCAAGATTAAAAGAAGGCGGATCGCTAGCAGGTTCGATTTTAAAACTAAAAGATGCAGTAAAAAACCTCATAGATTGGGATGTGGCCGATTTATTTGAGGCTATTCAAATGGCAAGTTTAGTTCCTGCCAAATCTGTGGGCATAGATGATGTTTGCGGAAAATTAAAAGTAGGCTATGAAGCAGATTTTATAGTTTTAGATGAAAATTTAGGACTAAAAGCAACATTTCTTGATGGAAAGAGAGTTTTTGGATGATTTTGACTATTACAGCCAATCCATCGGTCGATATTTCTTACCAAATAGATGATTTTAAAATTGACGATGTCAATAGGACTGACAAAGTAGTAAAAGATGCTGGTGGTAAGGGCATTCATGTAGGTTATGTCCTAAAAGAACTTGGAGAAGAAGTCGTTCATTCAGGTTTTGTCGGTGGAGTTTTGGGAGCATATATAGAAAATACTCTGCAAAGCAAAGGTCAAAATTCGAGATTTGTCAAAATAAAAGAAGATACAAGAAATTGTATAGCAATATTGCACGATAAAAATCAGACTGAAATCCTTGAAAAAGGACCAAGTATTAGCAAAAAAGAAGAAGAAGAATTTATAAAAAATCTCGATCAAATTAGCAAAGATTGTAAATTTATAAATATATCTGGTTCCTTGCCAAAGGGACTTGACCCTAGTTTTTATGAAAAAATAATAGCTTATGCTAAGGAAAATAATAAATTCGTTTCTGTGGATACTTCAGGCAAAATTTTAGAAGCAATAATAAATTCAGATATAAAACCTGATTTAATCAAACCAAATGAAAAAGAAATAGCAGATGTCCTAAAAATTGAAATAAGAAAAGAAAATTTAGCTGGGATTTTATTAGAAAAACCTTTTAAAGATATAAAATACATTATAGTATCTTTGGGCAAGGATGGAGCAATTGTTAAAATTGATAAGAAAATTTACAAGGCAAGTGTTCCAAAAGTTCAAGCAGTAAATCCAGTGGGAAGTGGAGATTCATCGCTTGCAGGAGCAATCTATGCCATAAGTTGTGGCAAAAACGATATTGATATAATAAAGACGAGTATGAATTGTGGTCTCCTAAATGTATTAAACAAAGAAATTGCCCACATCAACATTAAAGATTTTGACAAATATTACCAGCAAATAAAAGTAGAGGAGATTTAATGAAAATATCCAAAGAAAAATACCAAAACTTAAAACAATTAGTAAACGAAGATGGTGCCATAGCGGCTCTTGCCATAGACCAAAGAGGTTCTATGGAAAAAATGATGGCAAAAGCAAACCCTGACCTTAACAACATCGATGGCATTGGAAAATTTAAAGAATTAGTATCAAAAGAACTAACAAAATATTCATCAGCAATATTATTAGATCCAATTTATGGCAAAAAAGGCATTACAGCTAAGGATAAAAACGCAGGTCTTATAATGAGCTATGAAAAAACTGGCTATGATGAATATGAAGAAGGCAGACTTCCAAAGTTAATAGAGGCAGTATCAGGCCTAAGATTAAAGGAAATGGGAGCAAATGCCATAAAAGTCTTGCTATATTACGATTGCGATGAAAGCGAAAGAATAAATGACATCAAAAAAGCTTGGGTGGAAAGAGTAGGCTATGAAGCAGAAGCACTAGGACTTCCGTATTTTCTAGAAATAATTAACTATGATAAGGATATAGCTGATGCCAAAGGCCTAG
Source organism: Anaerococcus sp. Marseille-P9784 (assembly GCF_902500265.1). Lineage (NCBI taxonomy): Bacteria > Bacillati > Bacillota > Tissierellia > Tissierellales > Peptoniphilaceae > Anaerococcus > Anaerococcus sp. Marseille-P9784. The sequence continues at coordinate 699,842 of NZ_CABVOZ010000001.1, forward strand.
AATACTCAAAAATTCGTCCAAAAAAAGTAATAGAATCAATGAAAGTTTTTGACGATCAAAGATACAAGGTCGATGTCCTAAAAGTAGAAGCGCCAGTAAATATGAATTATGTTGAAGGCTTTGCTGAAAATGAAGTTTTATTTAGCAAAAAAGAAGCACTAAAATTCTTCAAAGACCAATCAGAGGCAACAAGGATTCCTTTTATCTTCCTAAGCGGAGGAGTAAGCGCAGAATTATTCCAAGAAACCCTAAAATTTGCCAAAAAAGCAGGCTCAACATTTAACGGAGTTCTATGTGGTAGAGCAACATGGTCAGGGGCAGTAGAAGAATTTGGAAAAAGCGAAAAAGATGCTCAAAATTGGCTACAAAGTACAGGCAAAGAAAATATAAGAAGTCTAAATGAAGTGCTAAAACAAACAGCAAGCTCAGTATTTGAAAAAATTGAATGTTAATAAAAAAAATCAAAACTACCAGTTTGGCCAGTAGTTTTGATTTTTTAAATATTTTTTATCTTTTTATATTTTACATAAGAATTAGCAGTCATTAGTATGGCGCTTATTAGGATTATATACCAGTAGCTTTTGCCTTTGCTATATTGCAAATAGGTCAAAAGGTAGAGGAGTCCTGCTGTTATTAGACTAGTTAAAAATTCTAAATTTTCTAATTTTTTCATTTTATATTACTTGATCTAGGGTTTTCCAGCTTAATAAGGCGCATTTGACTCTTTGTGGCATATTTTGGATATTGATAAAGGCTGCAGCATCTCCCAGTTTTTCTAATTCTTCATCTGTGATTTCTTCTCTTTTTATCATTCTAATGTAGATATCTGCAAGTTCTTTGGCTTCTTCTTTTGTTTTGCCTATTATCATATCGCACATAACGCTTGTTGCAGCTTGGCTTATGGCACAACCATCACCAGTAAAGGCTGCATCGACTATTTTATCTCCGTCTGTTTTTAATTCAAGAACTATTTCATCTCCACAAGATGGATTGTGGCCTGGTTCTTTGATATCAGCATCTTCCAATTCGTGTTTGTTGGCTTGATTTCTTGAATGATCTAGGATTATCCTAGAATAAATTTCTTCCATATTCATTTATAGTCCCATTACCTTTCTAACATTTAATAGCTCTTTGGCAAAAATTTCCGCCTCTTCTTTTGTGTTGTAAAAAGCAAAGCTTGCTCTGGCGCTTGCGCTTATGCCCAAATATTTGTGCAAAGGCATAGCGCAGTGGTGACCAGATCTTACTGCAATACCACTATTATCCAAAATTGAAGCTATGTCGTGAGGATGTATATCATCGTAGGTAAAAGATAGGACAGCTCCAGTTTTGGAATTTTCTGGGTAGAAAATTTTTATATGCGGATAATCTTTTATAAAATTATAGGCATGGCGAGTTAGGTCGGATTCGTATTTATAAATCTCATCAAGGCCGATTTTTTCCATATATTCTATGGCTTTTGCAAGGCCTATTGCTCCACCTACATTTTGCGTACCAGCTTCAAATTTGTAAGGTAAAGAAGCAAAAGAGCTTTCTTGCTCGTAGACGTATTCGATCATATCTCCACCGGTTAAAAATGGATTCATTTTCTCAAGCAAGGCTTTTTTGCCGTACAAAACTCCAATTCCCATAGGAGAAAGAAGTTTATGGCCAGAAAAAACATAAAAATCACAGTCTAAGTCACTTAGGTCAATTTTTAGGTGAGGAGTAAGTTGCGATCCATCGACAATTGCTATTGCACCAGCTTCATGAGCCCAATTTACAATTTTTTTGATATCTATAATCTCGCCTGTCACATTGCTTGCTCCTGTGAAGGAAACAATTTTAGTTTTTTCGTTAATTTTATTTTTTAAATCTTCATAATTTAGGGAATAATCCTCGTTAAGATAGGCATAAACTAATTTTGCACCAGTTTTTTTTGCTACAATTTGCCAAGGAACTAAATTTGCATGATGTTCTAGGATTGTTATCAAAATCTCATCATTTGCTTTTAGATTTTCCAAGGCATAGGAATAGGCGATTAGATTTAAAGCTTCGGTTGCATTTCTGGTAAAAATTACTTCCTCGCGATTTTTTGCCCCTATATATTCTTTTATCTTATCCCTAGAATTTTCATAGGCAGTAGTTGCCACAAAGGATAGATAATGAGCACCTCTGTGAGGATTTGCATTTTGGTATTTATAATAATTGTCTACTGCATCTATTACTTCTTTTGGTTTTTGGCTTGTAGCTGCAGTATCAAGATAAATTACATCTTTTCCCACTTTTTTGCTATCTAAGTAAGGAAAATCTGCTCTTATTTTTTCTATATCCATATTAATCCCTTGTATTCATTTGATGAACTTTTTTCCTTAATTCATCTTTTAACTTTTGATCTTCGATTTTGTCTAAGGTTTTTGCAAATGTCGCCTCAAGCATCATTGATTCTGCTTTTTTCTTATCAAAACCACGACTCATAATATAAAATAGCATTTCTTTGTTAAGTCTACCAACACTTGCAGCGTGATTTCCTGCTACTTCTTTTTCTCTACAAAGTAGGATTGGGGCGGTTTTGTTTTTCACTTGATCTGAAAACATCATAGAATAATCGGCGATTTTGCCATCGGCTTTATGACAACCATTTTTAAGATCAACTACGCCTTTCCAATTTTTGCTAGCCCTATCTTTTAAGGCTCCATTAAAGAGGGTTGCTGAGTCGGTTTTGTTGCCATAATGGTCATTTTCTGCCAAAATATCCAAAAATTGATCTTTTTCTTTAAAATAAATTCCTTCTTCGACTAATTTTGCCCTGTCGCCTTTTAAGATGTTTTTGATATTTACAAGCGAATAATCATTGCCTAATTCTATATAGCTAATATCCAAAAATGCATCTTCTCCGATAATTGAAGTAAAGGATAGGAGATTTTTTGATTTTTCTGGCAAATTTGTGACAATAACTATCTTAGCCTTGGAAGATTTCTTTAAATTTACTCTAATTTGTGAATTTATATATAAATTTTCTCCACTGCCAAAAGCATTTATTAAAAAGCTTGCAGAAGAATTTTCTTTAAGATTTATATCTACTCCGCAAAGCAAAGTAGGATTTTCTTGATCCATAATAAGATCGATTGTTTCAGTTTTATTTATTCCGCTAAGATTTCTATAAAGAGAGTAATTTCTAAAATCTTTATTCTCTTTGTTTATTTCTCTGCCTAGGCCGTATTCTAAGTTTTTGAAGGCATTTTCAAGTTCTTCTATGGAATTTTCGTCAGATTTTTTTAAGTATTCTTTTTTTTCTTTTATAGAATGTTCGCCATCTACCCAGTTTAGGCCAGTGTGGTTCCAAGCATACATTCTCATTTCATTTAGTTTACTCATCAGCCATTTGCTCCTTCTAATTCCATATCAATTAGGTGGTTCATCTCTACTGCATATTCAAGTGGCAATTCTCTGCTTATAGGCTCTGCAAAACCTCTAACTATCATGGATTTTGCTTCTTCTTCTGTAATTCCACGACTCATTAAATAGAAAATTTGTGATTGGTCGATTGAACCGATTTTTGCCTCGTGACCACAATCCACATCGTCATTTCTAATGTCAAGAACTGGTATTGTATCAGATTGTGCATTTGCCGAAAGCATTAAGTTTTCACAATCTACAGTTGAGCGAGAGCCAGAAGAATTTTTTTTCATTTGCACAAAAGATCTTGTCATTGATTTGCCAGATCCTGCTGTGATAGACTTGGTAAGAGCTGTCGAATAAGTATTTTTAGCTAAATGTATCATTGAGCAACCATTATCTATATATTGGCCATCTGATGCAAAGGTAATTCCAGTATATTCAGCGCTTGCTCCTTCTCCTGCAAGGATACTTGTAGGATAAAGCATAGAAACTTTAGATCCAAAAGAACCTGATACCCAAATGACTTTTCCGCCTTCATCAACTATGGCACGTTTAGTATTTAGGTTGTACATATTTCTTGACCAGTTTTCTATGGTTGAAAATCTAACTTCGGCGTTTTTGCCGACAAAAATTTCTACAGATCCTGCGTGTAAGTTTACAACGTTATATCTTGGTGCAGAGCAACCTTCTATGAAATGAACTTTTGCATTGTCTTCTGCAATTATCATCGTATGTTCAAATTGTCCAGCTCCTGGCGCATTTAATCTGTAATATGATTGCAAAGGAATATCTACCTTAATTCCTTCTGGTACATAAATTAATGAGCCACCAGACCAAACTGCCCCATGTAGAGCAGCGTACTTGTGCAAGGTTGGAGGAATTGCCTTTTGGAAATATTCCTTGACCAAATCCTCGTGTTCTTTTAGGGCTGTTCCAAAGTCCATGAAAATTACGCCTTGGTCTGCCAAGTGCTTTTGGATTGAAAAATAAACTTCCTCGCTATCATATTGGGCACCAACTCCTGCTAAAGATTTTTGCTCAGCCTTTGGAATTCCGAGTCTATCAAAAGTTTCTTTGATTTCTTTTGGTAGAGCATCCCAATTTGATTTTTTGTCAGTTTTTGGTTTGACATAAGCTGTTATGTCATCCATCTTAAGCTCTGATAAATCTGGTCCCCAATTTGGATTTTCTAATTTATTAAAAATTTCTAGAGATTTTAGACGTCTAAGTCTCATCCATTCTGGTTCATTTTTTTCGCGAGATATTTCATTTACTATATCTGCATTTATTCCTTTTTCGGTTATTTTATCGTAGGTAAATTCATCTATAAAATCGTAAAAACCACGATCTAATTCCCTTAATTTTTCCTCAATATTATTACTTGGCATGATCTACACCCATTCATATCCGCGTTTTTCAATCTCATCCATAAGACTATCATCGCCTTCGTGAGCAATTTTGCCATCTTTTATAACATGAACATAATCAGCTTTGATGTTTTCTAGTAATTCTCTATGGTGAGTTATAATTATTACAGCATTATCTTCGGATAAATAATCCTTAATACCCTTACTTACTATCCTTACAGCATCGACATCAAGTCCAGAGTCGGTTTCATCGAGCATGGCAAGTTTTGGATTTAGCATTTTTAGTTGAAGAATTTCAGATTTTTTTCTTTCTCCACCAGAAAAACCAACATTTACATATCTTTCTGCATATTCTTCTGCAAGATCAAGAGCTTTCATTTCCTTTTCTAATTTTTTGGAAAAAGAAATTATTTGTGGTTTTTTGCCGGTGATTTGTTCTTCTGAAATTCTCAAAAAATCAGCAAGTTTTACTCCAGGAATTTCATCTGGATGTTGGAAGGACATAAAAATTCCACGTCTAGCACGTTTGTCGCAAGATTCATTTGTTATATCTTCACCTTGGAAATAAATTTTCCCTTCAGTGATTTTATAAATTGGATTAGCCATTATTGAGTTCATAAGCGTTGATTTTCCAGAGCCGTTTGCTCCCATTACAACGTGAACTTCTCCCTTGTTAATCTTTAAATCTATTCCTTTTAAAATCTCATTATCCCCAACGGATACATGAAGATTTTCAATTTTTAATAATTCAGACATATCTACCTCTTTTTTTATTGTTAATCAAATTCAAATAAAGTATACTACTTTACTAGGAATTATCAATCATTGTATCTATCTCATTTTACCCTTTTTTAAAAATAAAAAAAACGAGCTTAAGCTCGTTAATATATGTATAAAATTATTAGATATTAATTTTATTTTCTATAACATCAACCAAGGTTTTTACAGCATCTTCTTCATTGTCACCACTAGCTCTAATGGTAAGCTCCTCGCCGTTAGAAGCACTCATGCTAAGAATTGACATGATAGACTTTGCATTATAACTTCTTCCGTCTTTTTCAACTATAATATCACATGGAAATTGAACAGCGGCTCTTATGAAAATTGATGCAGGTCTAGCGTGCAAGCCAATCTCATTTGTAAGCGTGACTTTTTTCTCGTACATAGTAGCTCCTTTCCTTAAACATTCTATAAAAATATATTACGACAGTTTTGAAAAAATGCAAACATTTTCCAGACGATTTTACTAATTTATAATCTATTGTTGGCAAAAAACATGATAAAAGCCTAAAATTAGGTAACTAGGTAATTTTATTTATTTTGAAATTATGATAAATCAAAAAAATATTTTACTATATTTTTGCAAACGTAATCAATATATATTATAATTATTTATATTGGAGGAATTTTATGGAAAAAAATAAAATATTTAAGAAATTAATTTTAACTTTATCTTTAATCGGTCTATTTTCTGCTCCAACATCTTTTGCACAAGATATAAACGCTTATGTCAATTTAAGAAATGAGCCAGAAATAATAGCTGAGGGCAAGAAAAACAACGAAAAAGAAATAAAAAGTTTGGAAGAATCCATTTTAAATGCATCAATTTCCAAATCCGCAGCAGAATTTTTGCTAGAAAATTCTAAAGAAACTATCAAAAATATTGCCGGCACATTAAAAAACCAAGTTGCAAGCTCTAACGAGAATTTAATTGCTGCAAAAAGTCTTCTTGCTACATTAAAAGAAGAAGGTGAAGAAAGCGATAATTTAGCAGATTTAAAGGAGTCTTACTTTCAAAATAGAGTTAGGGTAGCATCTTGCTATATGCTTTTAAATAACACTCCACAGACTATAAGAAATGTTAGAAATAAGCTAATTAATCTTGTTGAAAGTGCAGAAATTTTATTAGAAGAAAGCGAAGATTTGATAAATCAAGTTGAGCTTAACAAAAAATACAAAATCAAAGATATGGACAGAAAGTCAACAGGTCTTTATTTTAGCTCTCCTAGTGAAATAGAAATTTTAAATTATTGGAGAGATTATCAGTCAAATGCAAATCCTCAAAGAGAATTTGCAGGCTTAAATCTTGCTGATTCAAATTTGGATACCTACCTATCTGTAAAGCCATCAATAAATGATGGAAATCCTGGATTGCCAAGTGATGAGGCCTTGCTTGATGCAAATCATGTCACAAATACCATAAGATATGCTCAAGGCCTAAGAGAAGTAGAAGCTGATAGGGAAAAATCTTACTATGCTCAAGCTTCTTCATTTGTAAATTATCTAAATGGAAATATCAGCCACAATCCAGCTTTGCCAAATTCACTTGATAAAAGCAATCCGATTTTTAGAGACGGATCTATAGGAACTTCTAAAAGCAATCTTCATATGCAATACGGTGGATTTTCTAGCTCTATTATTGACCAAATTAGCAATTTCATAAAAGATGGAGATTCTAAAAATGAAAACGAAGTAGGGCATAGAAGATGGATTCTAAATCCTTTTGCCCAATATTTCGGCTATGGAGCTTACAGAGGATTTGCCTCTACCTATGTAATAGAAGAAGGTTGGCCAAAAACATCAACAGAACTTGTCGCTTATCCATCAAATGTAGGAGTTAGTGAATTTTTTAGCTCAACAACGCCATTTTCTATAAGTTTTGGGGAAGCTTATGATATAAGTAATGTTACTATCACTGTGACAGACCTAAAGACTGGTAGAACTTTAGCTTATCAAACTGGCAAAAATATTTACACTTCTTACAAAAACTACGGTTATCTAAACAGCCTATCTTGGGGACTTGGCTATTCGGGAGAAGCTGGAAGCCAATATGAAATAAATGTTTCAGGTGTCAAGCTTAATGGGGCTGATTATCCAATAAATTATACTATAAATTTCATATCCCTAGAATATTCTCACAATTAAAAATAATTAAAAAATCAGCTTGGTTAAGGGTAAACCAGGCTGATTTATTTTTTATATTCTTTCTAAAGCCTTCACTAAAAGCTTGTAATTTTTCTCAACTGACTTGATATCCACTTCTTCGGCAGGGCTGTGAGCTCCGTGAATTTCTGGACCAAAGGAAATCATCTCTACATCTTTTAGAGTTCCTTTAAATAATCCGCACTCAAGACCACCGTGAGTTGTCGCAATTTCCATATCAGAGCCATTTTCTTCTTTCCAAATTTCATTTAAAACTTTTTCTAATTTGGTTTCTTCTTTTTGCCAGCCGGTATAAGAGCTTTTGATTGTTGCTTTGCCAGCAAATTGTTCTACAATTTTTATGGCGATTTTAGAAAGATTTTCCTTGGCAGAATCAATTTGAGATCTTGCCATAAGGCTTACTAGAGTTCCGTTTTCATCGTGATTTAAAATTCCAAGATTTGATGAAGTGATTATCTCGCCTTGGTGTTTTTTTACTAAACCATCTGGCATTGTAAAGAGGGCGTTTATAATATTTTTTGAAAGGTCTTTGCTTAAAACTTCCTTATCCCAAGAGCTTTCTTTTAGGCTGATTTTAGCGTTAGGATCGGTATCTTTGTATTCATTTAAAATTTGACTAATTCTTTTATTTATTTCTTCTATTGAATTTTCTTTATCGCTTGTTGTAAATATTGCCCAAGCATTTGCTGCTATGGCATTTCTCTTTACTCCGGCAGAAAAATCGCAAATTTGTAAATCCTTAATATCTACTAATAATCTGCCCAAGGCTTTAATAGCGTTTAGTCTTGCCTTATCGATTTCCATTCCAGAATGGCCGCCAGAAAGGCCAGAAATTTCAAGTTTTAGGACTTGATCTTCTTTTTCTTCAAATTCATTTGGCCAAGTAATTTCCAAGTCTAAACCACCAGCACAGCCAACAGTAAGTATTCCATCTTCTTCGCTGTCGATATTTAACAAATATTTTGCTTTGATATCAGAAGTATCAAGAGCGTTTGCTCCGACCATTGAAGTTTCTTCACCTGTTGTAATTATTGCTTCAAGTGGACCATGTTTTAGATTGTCATCATCAAAAACAGCTAAAATATAAGCAACTCCCATTCCATCATCTGCTCCAAGAGTTGTCTTGTCAGCTGTCACGAAATCTCCATCAACTATTAGTTTTATAGGATCTTTTGAAAAGTCGTGATCGCTATCATCTTCTTTTACGCAAACCATATCCATGTGAGCTTGAAGGGCGATAACATCCTTATCTTCTAAGCCTGGGCTTGCATTTTTTCTCATAACAATATTTAAGGCTTCATCTTGGCGAGCTTCTAGATTTCTTTTTTTGGCAAAATCTAGCAAATAATCTGAAATAGCTTTTTCATCGCCTGAACATCTTGGAATTTGACTAATTTCTTCAAAAAATTTCCAAACATCTTTAGGCTTTAATTCATTAATTTCCATTAAAATCTCCTTTATATTTACCTATATTTTATCATACCCTAATTTTTTCTGTAATTTCACTATATTTAGGTAGAGTTTCAGACTTCTAAGAGTAAATATATTAGTCCTATCAGCGATAATTGGCTCGTAAGCTTTGTATATATCTCTTATGATATCCAAATCATAGCCCATCTCAATAGCATTTAAGAGTTTATTTACAATGCTTCCTACAAGTTTATGATTAATCAGAGCCTTTTTTTCTCTGTAGTTTAGATTTAATCTTTCATCATAAAAAAGCCTATAGGAGTATGCGACATCTTCTTCAATTTTTTTTAAACTAAAGCTTGAAAGACTATCCCTTTCTGGATCTAGCCTATAGTAAGTTAGATACTCTTTAACTAACTCTATATTTTTAGAATGTTTTATTACTTTACAAAGAAATTCTATATCTTCACCATAGGATGTCTGCTCATAGAATTTAATTTTATTTGCTAGAATTATATCTCTCTTTATCATAAAGCATGAAATATGAAATTTATTCTTTGTTATTAAATAATTGGTCAAAAAATCATTTTTTATAAATCTAGTTTTTTTAGGGTAGATTTTCTCATCAATCAATTGATTATATCCACAAAGGCAAAGATCTGCATCTTTTAAACTGATTTTCTCATACAGCTTTTCCAAAAACAGAGGATTATAAAGATCATCAGCATCCAGAAAACAAAGATACTTACTATCAGATTTTTCAATACCGTAATTTCTTGCAGAAGAAACTCCAGCATTTTCTTTGTAATAATAAAAAATATTATTGTGATTTTTTGCTAAACTCCTAACAATTTTTGAAGAATTATCATTTGAGCCATCGTCAACAACGATGATATTAAAATCTTTAAAAGTGTTATTTTCTACAGATTTTATAGTGTCCAAAATAAAATCTTCACCGTTATATAGTGGGATTATTACATCAATTTTTGCCATTAAATTATCCTTATAAGTTATTTATTAGTATTTTACCATAAATTTACTTAGATTAAATATTATTAAACTTCAAATAAATAGTTTTAAATATTTATTTTTCTAATTTAATAATTTGCTATTGCAATATTTAAAACTTTGATGTATTATATATTACAGAACATTACTAAGAGGTAAATTTATGACAAGGAAGAGAAAAAGAAGAAAAAGATTTAGATTTTTTAAATTTTTACTAGGATTATTTTTTATTTTTGTTCTTGTAAACTTTTTAAAAACCAGATACAATGAAACGGCTTATTATGAGGGAGATTTTATTGACAAAGTTGAAAGGTTGTTTTCTTTTAATTTTGCCAACAAAGATTACAAAACTGATGATAAAAATATCTTGCTAAAAAACATAAAAAAAGAAGCTTATAAGGGCAATGACAAGGCAAGATGGCTTTACGAAAATTCCGAATCGCTTAACGATACTTTGCTATATTTAGCTGGAAATGATTCCGATGCCATAGAATTTGTTTATAATTACAAAAATGGCATCACAGATTTTTCTTATTTTGATGGAAGCTCCCATGATTTTTCTAGAAAAACTCCTTATTTTCTTCAGTGGGATAATAGATGGGCCTACAAAGATCTTGGAAATTCTGTCATAGGCCTTGCAGGATGTGGACCAACATCCATGGCAATGATTCTTTCAAGATTAAATAATGACATTACAATTAATCCAGAAAAAATTTCAAATGACGCTAGAAATTACATGACAAATGATGGAATTTCATGGAAATTTTTCACAGATGAAGCTAACAAATACGGTTACCAAATAAGCGATATTTCAATTGACAAAGATTCTATGATAAACGCCCTAAATTCCGGCCCCTTACTTGTGTCAGTTAATAGGGGAATATTTACTCTTTTTGGCCATATTATAGTCATAGATTCTTACCAGGATGGCAAATTTATAGTTAACGATCCTAACAGCCTTAAAAAAAGCGAAAAAGCTTGGTCTTATGATGAAATTAGTGATCAGATAGCTCATGTTTGGTTAATAAATTAGATTTTTAGATAAAAATTATTTTTTCAAAGTCTAAGGCAAAAAAATTGACATTTATCTTTTTAAGTGTATAAATAATTTGTATAAATATTCGGGAATGAGGTTCTCCCACGACTTTGTCCAAAGCGCTTTAAAAAGCTGATGACTTCTGTTTATCTGCAGGAGTTTTATATATAGTCGATAATTTCTGCTTGGTGGAAATTGTCGACTTTTTTCTATGATAAATATTTTAAAATTTTGGAGGATTTATGTTAACGTCACTTGCTTTTATTTTTCTAGTAGGCCTTGCTACAGCTAGCATTTGCCAAAAATTAAAATTGCCGGGAATTATCGGCATGCTTATCACAGGAATTGTTTTAGGGCCTTTTGTTTTGGATTTGCTTGATCCATCGATTCTTTCCATTTCTTCAGATTTGCGAAAAATGGCTCTAATAATTATCCTTATCAAGGCCGGTCTTTCTCTTGATCTTTCTGATTTAAAAAAAGTAGGTCGCCCTGCAATTTTGATGTCTTTTTTGCCGGCAAGTTTTGAGATTTTTGCCTTTGCAATTTTTGCCCCAAAGCTATTAAATATTACAAGAATTGACGCTTTGGTTATGGGAGCTGTCTTGGGAGCAGTTTCACCAGCAGTTGTAGTTCCAAGAATGGTAAGTCTTATCGACAATAATTACGGAAAAGACAAAAGCATCCCTCAAATGATCCTTGCTGGAGCTTCATGCGATGATATTTTTGTAATAGTTTTATTTCAAACTTTCCTTTCCATGGCGCAAGGTGGAGAAATTAAAATTATGGATTTTGTTAATATCCCACTTTCAATCGTTTTGGGCATAGGCCTTGGAGCTTTGACAGGTTTTGTCTTATCAGAATATTTTGAAGGAGCCTACAAAAGGAGAGCTTATATAAGAAATAGCAGAAAAGTTATAATAGTTTTGGCGATATCATTTTTGTTAATGGCTATAGAAACTTACGCAAAAGATTTCCTTCCTATATCAGGCCTACTTGCAGTTGTGAGCATGGCTTGCGTTTTGAAGATAAGAAGTGTAAGTTTTGTATCAAAAAGATTGTCAGAAAAATTTGGTAAACTTTGGATAGGTGCAGAGGTTTTGCTTTTTGTTTTGGTTGGAGCTGCCGTAGATATACGCTACACCATGACTGCAGGAATAGCTGCTATTGCCATGATTTTTATAGGACTTTTCTTTAGGTCAATCGGCGTTTTGCTTTGCCTAGTTAAGACGAATTTGAATGCTAAAGAACGTTTATTTTGCGTAATTGCTTATTTGCCAAAGGCAACAGTTCAAGCTGCCATAGGATCTGTGCCTTTGTCCATGGGCTTAGCTTGCGGGCAAATCGTATTGTCAATTGCAGTTCTTGCAATTTTGATAACTGCTCCTCTTGGTGCAATTGGAATGGATACGACCTATAAAAAATTATTGACTTTGGAAAAAACATCTGAAAGTCAAATGGCAATTAATTAATTAAAAAATGGATTTGCTTAAATTTTAAGCTAAATCCATTTTTTGTAATTCTCTATCATTTTATTTTTATCAGAAATTTCTTCATCCAGCAAAGCTTCATAATCTTTCATATTTCTGGCGTTTCTGTATTTTTCGTTATTGATAAGCTTTGAGTTGGCGTTCATTCCAAGACCTATAATATTTTCCAATTCCTCATTTATTATAATATTGTATCTTTGAGCGGTATTTTCTCTTTGGTAGCCGACATTTTCCAAATTTGAAATGATATTTTTTTGCCTATACAAATAATAAGGCTTATAGGAATTTTCTTTGACAAATTTTCCTATATCATCGCTTATTTTTAGGGCTTCTTTGATGGAGCCTCTTTTATTATTTTCCATATATTTGCTGCCAACTTTCCTAGCAAGAGCGTGAAAAGTTATATTATCTGGCAATAATTTTTTTAAAATTTCAAAATTTTCCCTAAAAGAATTAGCATCTTCTCCCACAAGGCCCACTATAAAATCCATATTTATAATGAAACCGAGTTTTTTGGCATAATTATAAATTTCTAGAAAATGCTCTAAGTCATAGGCTCTGCCAGTTGCTTTTATAATATTTTCGTTAAAAGTTTGCGGATTTAGGGAAATTCTATCGACACCATTTTCTCTTAAAAGTTTCAATTTTTCAAAATCAAGAGTATCTTCTCTGCCTGCTTCAAAGGTAAATTCCTGGTAGGTAAATTTTTCGTTAATAAGTTCTAAAAGCCTTTTGATATCGGAAATTTTCAAATAAGAAGGCGTTCCTCCGCCTATGTAAATTGTATCGAGATTTTCTGGCAAATTGATTTCTCTAATTTCTCTAAGAAGCAAATCCACATAAGAGCTTTTGTCATGATTTGTTCCAATAAGCGTAGGATAGGAGCAATATTGGCAGCGACTTGGACAAAAAGGAATATTTATGTACAAATTAAAATCATTTGACTTAAAGGATAATTTTTCTTGCTGGTTTTTAATTTCAGCAAGCAAATTTATTTTTTCATCAGCAAGGAAATATTTTTCCTTAATTTCATCCGTATTATATTTTTGCAAAAGCTTTGAGGGCTTGGATCCTGTAAGCATTCCCCAAGGGGAAGTATAGGAATTTTCCTTAGCTAAAATCTTATATAAAATTGCTTTTAGTTGGTAATTATTTTCATATTCGTAGGATTTTCCCAAAAATGAAATTTTTTTATCATATATGGATAAATCGCCTGAATCAGCAAATAAAATTTCGTCACTTTCATAAAAAATATTTAGGATATCATATACGATTTTTCTTTTATTTGGGCTTTTTAGATAAATTTTCATGGCTTAATTATACCGCTTATCTCCCCGAAGCTACCACTTATCGGAAATCTGTTGAATATAAAAATATATTTACTAAAATAATAATTAAAGGGGGAGATGATTTGAAAGTTGAGATAAATATTGATAAGACTTTGGATGAAGAAAAAATTGTAATATACGCAAGAGAAATGAATAAGGAGATCTTATCTTTAAAGGAAAGCTTAGAAAATGGTAAGCCAAATATTTTGACGGGTTTTTTCGATGGAAGATTAGAATTTATAGATCCAGAAAATATTATAAGAGTCTATGCAAATGATAAGAAAGTTTATGCAGTTTCACAAGATAAAACTTATTTGCTAAGATTAGCTTTGTATCAGGTTGAACAAAGGCTTGATCCCAAAAAATTTGTTCGCATATCAAATAGCGAAATAATAAATCTAAAAAAGACAAAAAATTTTGACTTATCCTACATAGGAACCATAAGCTGTCAGATGGTAAATGGAGATGTTTGTTATGTTTCAAAAAGAACTTTAAAAAAAGTAAAGGAAATATTGGGAATTTAGGAGGAAAAAATGAATAATACAAACAAGCTAACAAATTATTTTAAAACCGTTTTTCAAAATCTTGGAATAATTTATTTTATTTCAGTAATAATAGCCTTTATAAATGGTGGAGATTTTAATATTTTCACCCAGGAATTTTTAAGAGGTCAAAATTCATCGCAAGCCATGTTTAAACTTACCATTGCCCTAATTATTTTAATTAGTCTGGTGTATTTTGCCAATAAAATTTACGAAGTAACTACTCTTTCATTAAGGTTAAAAACTATCCTCGCCTATGTAATTTCTATTACAGGGGTCGTAATTTTTCTAAATTACTTAAAACTTTTTTCAAGCAAATATAAGGTAAATATTATAATAAATTTATTTGTATTTTCCCTTATATACTTCATATACTGGATCGTATCTTTCAAAAAAGCCAAAAAAGACATAGAAGAATTAAATAAAAGATTATAAAAATATCGGCATTAGTTACCTAGTGCCGATATTTTCTTAATCTCTATTTCTATTGCCAAATAATAAGACTAATCTTAGAAATTGTAGGGCTGTTGTAAGAGTTGCTGCAAGATAAGTATAGGCTGCAGCCTTTAACATATTTTTGGCATATTGATTTTCTTCTCCAACAAGCATTCCAGATTCTTCCAAAACCATAAGGGCTCTTTTGCTGGCGTTAAATTCTACCGGCAAGGTTACGATTTGAAAAACCAAAGTCAAAGCAAATAAAAGTATGCCAAAATTTAATAAATTCTGCTTAGATAAAATCATTCCTAAAAATAAAATCGGGAAACTTAATTTTGAACCTAAATTTACAGCAGGAACCAAATAAGATTTTATTTTTAGAGGAAAATATCCTTTCTTATATTGAATAACATGGCCAAATTCGTGGGCTGCAACTGCAACTGAAGCAATTGAAGTTTCTTTCATGGATTCAGGTGATAGGGCAACTTCCTTGGTAATCGGATTAAAATAATCACCAAGAGAATGATCAATTTGCTTAATTTTTATATCCCTAAAACCATAAGTATTTATAATATAATCACAAACTTCCTTGCCTGTAATTTGTTTTTTTGTTCCTATTTTTGAATATTTTGCAAAAGCCTTATTGACATTTGCTTGAGCGATCATGGTTAAAATAAAACCAATAATAACAAGTATATATGTGCTATCATAGCGGTAATATAAAAATGGCATAAGACCTCCTTTTCTATTTAAAAGAATTATACCCCAAATTCTGTTAATCTATAGCTATTATAAATTAATAGACCATTAAAAATAAGCAAAGAAAAAGAGCCTCTTGGCCCTCTTTCATTTAGAAAAGAATAAGTTAGTCCTAGTTTTCTTGAGGGAAAACTATAAGGAATTAATAATGAAAAACCTAGCTATGTAATAGCTAACTATAGTATAGCACAATATATATTTATGTGCAAACATTTTCTTCAAAAAATTTTATAAATTTAAAGAAAGTTTATAAGTTCTGGTTTTTCCAATATTTTTAAAGCTCAGCTAACTTATCAGCGTTTTCATTAGAACCAATTACAATCAAAGAATCCTCCTTTTCGATAGGTAAATCTGGGTCAAAATCCAAAATCATATCTTGATATCTTTTAAAAGCTATCACATTGACCTTATATTTATTTCTAAAATCCAATTCAATTAGTGTTTTTCCTATCCATTCTTTTTTTGCCTTGACTTCACAAAGAGAATAATCAGTGGAAAATTGATTTAAATCCAAAATATTTTTGCCAGAAATCATTTTTGCCAATCTCTCTCCGGTATCTAATTCTGGGAAAACTATTTTATCAGCTCCTATTTTTGTAAGAATTCTTGCGTGAGATTTGCTTATAGCCTTTGCTATTACTTCTTTTACTCCACTATCCTTACAGATTAGTGTAGCTTGGATTGAGGCTTCTAAGTCTGTTCCTGTGGCAATTATTGCTATATCGTAGTTACTTATTCCCAAAGATTTCATTGCTACTTCTTCTGTTATATCAGCTTGGATAGCACTTGAAACATTATTGGCAATTTTTTCTATTTTTTTGTAATTATTGTCAACAGCTGTTACATAAATTCCTTTTTCATAAAGTTTGGTAGCTGTTGCTTCGCCAAATCTTCCTATTCCTAATACAATTACATTTTTATCCATAATCTTCTCCTAACCTAAACTTATCATTGCTTCTGGATATTTTATCATTTTATCTTCAGCCTTTAACCCAAAGGCAAGGGCCATAGTCATTGGACCAATTCTACCTAGATACATACAAAGGCCTATCAATATTTTTCCTATATTTGATAAACTTTCAGTTATTCCTCTTGATGCTCCAACTGTTGCAAGAGCTGATACTGTTTCATAAAGTATATCTATAAATTTAAAACCATCAGTTACTGATATCACAAAACTAACCAAAATAACTATGAAAAGTGATATCAAAAATATGGAAAGAGCCTTTTTTATACTTTGATCGGATATGGATCTTTTAAAAATTATCGGTTCTTTTTCTTTTTTTATAACTGAAATTGTTGCAATTATCAAAACTCCAAAGGTGGTTGTCTTTATTCCTCCAGCGGTAGATCCAGGAGATCCACCAATAAACATTAAGCAAATTAATAAAAGTGCTGTGGATTCTTTAATCTTACTTAGATTAACAGAATAAAATCCAGCAGTTCTTGCAACGACTGATTGGAAAAACGATTCAATTATTGATGCCTTAGTGCCTTCTCCCTTTAAAACTCCGCCTCCGATAGATTCTAGCAAAAAGAAACCTACAGCTCCAACTAGGATTAGAACAATAGTGATTAGTATGACAAGTTTGGAATGAGTTGAAAGTTTTTGAAAGTTTTTCCTATAAAAAATTTCGCTTGTCACCATAAAACCAAGGCCACCAATTATTACCAAAAGCATTAAAGTTATATTTACTAATGCGTCAGATCTTAGAGGATAAATTGAATCTCCCAAAATATCAAAGCCCGCATTGCAAAAGGCAGAAATTGAGTGAAATATGGAAAACCACATTCCTTTGCCAAAACCATATTGAGGGATGAATCTTATACTAAGCAAGAGCGCTCCAACAATTTCTGTTAAAACAGTAAATAAGAGTACGTATTTAAAAAGATTGATCATACCAGCAAGACTATCGATATTAAATTGTTCCTTTAAAATTTGCCTACTTTTTAGACCGATTTTTTTTCTAAGTAATAGGGGGATAAGGGTTGCTAAACTCATTATTCCAAGACCACCAATTTGAATTAAAATAATAATTACAACATGCCCTAGGCTATTCCAATGATAAGCTGTATTAACTGGGCTAAGTCCTGTAACACAAGAAGCACTTGCTGCTACAAAAAAAGCATCTATCATATCAGTTGCCTTGCCATTTCTTGTAACATATGGTGTGGATAAAATTATTCCACCAAGAATAATTAATATAAAAAATCCAATAGATAAAATGAAAGCAGGATTTTCTGTGGCTTTGGCATAAGTTTTTTTTACAAAATTACTTTGCATAAATATCTCCTTAATCAAACGAAAGCTTGGCAAAACAAGAGTTTATATAAGCTTTGCGAATCTATTTTACACCCCTTTTATTGCTTGTCAATTTCATGATACCGATTTTAGATTTATTATAAACAATGATTGCAAATAAGCAAAATTTTATTAGGGAAAAATCCTAAAAATATAATTTGATTTTATCTATCTTGAATTTTACAATTGATATGTTTAACTTTGCTTAAAAAGGATATAATTATTATGAAAGACAAATTATAAAAATTTAAAGGAGAAGAATATGAACCCTAGTATTATTGTAATTGCAATTCTTGCTGTTCTTGCAATTTTTGCCATATCAATTTATAACAATCTTGTTAGAAAAAATGAAATGATAGAAAATGCTATGAGCCAAATAGCAGCCCAACTTCAGTCAAGATGGGATGCTCTTAATAATTTGATTGATGCAACCAAAGATTACGCCAAATACGAAAGCGAAACTTTAGATAAAATAACAAAAAATAGAACAAATATCGACAGAAAATCCACAGCTTCTGATGTAAATGAGGAAGAAAATGAATTTAGATCTGCTATGAATAGTTTTTATGCAGTAGCAGAAAATTATCCAGAGCTTAAAGCATCTGAAATTTACAAAAAAACCATGGATTCCATCGACAAATACGAAGATAATGTTCGTCACTCAAGAATGATCTATAACGACACAGTTACAAGCTTTAACAGATATATAAAATCTTTCCCACAAAACCTTTTTGCAGGAAGTTTTGGCTTTTCTGATAAGGGATATTTTAAAAACGACGAAAATTCCAACGAGGTGCCAAGATTTAATTCTTAGACTCTTTTTTTAGGAGCAATTATGAAAAATAAAAATCACAAATTTTTATTAAGCCTAGTTCTTGTTATAATTTTAATTTTTGCAAGAACTAGCTTTGCAGATGAGATTTATTCCATAGATATTAGCGCCGATATAGATGAAAATGGCGTTGCTCATGTGACAGAAGTTTGGAAGACTAATGAAGATTCTTTTGATGCAACAGAAAAATACAAGGTGATTTCCGACTTAAATGGTATAAAAATTAGAGACTTCAAAGTTTCTAGAAACGGAGAAGATTTTACTGAAATTTATCCTTGGAATTTGGATTTATCCTTTGATGAAAAGAAAAACCATTATGGAATGATCCAAAAGGAAAATGGAGTAGAACTCTGTTGGGGGATTACAGAATTTGGCGAAAATACCTACACCTTAACATACACCATCGACCCAATAGTTGTTGGACTTAATGATTACGATATGGTTTATTATCGCTTTATCAAAGAAAACTTAGAGCCTTTGCCAGATTCCATTTCCATGACAATAAATTCCTATAAGCCTTTTGCCGATGAAACTTCTTTGTGGGCTTTTGGTTTTAAGGGAAATATAGAAAATAAAGATGGAAAAATCATCGCTAAAAGCACTGGAGATGTAAATTACGGGCTTGTTATGCTTAGAATGCCGAAAGGAACTTTTGCTACGAGCCTAAAAATCGACCAAGATTTTGATTTTTACAAAGAAATGGCCATAGCAAATTCAGATTTTGAGAATAATTCTTACGATAATTCTTCTGATGGGGAAATACCCGATTATGACCAAGATACAAGCGATTATTACGAAGAAGAGGATTACGACGAAGATTTTAACGCTTACGACTATTTTGATCAAGGTCCCTCTTTTTGGGATTTTGGAGGATTTTTTTCCATTTTACCAATCCTTTTTTCTGCTTTAACTGTAGGAATATTTATAAAAAATAAAAATGAAAGTGATAGCTTTCGACCAATAAACAAAGAAGTTTTGAAAAATCCTAAAGAATTTAAAGAAGAATATTTTAGGGAAATTCCTTACCAAGGGCCGATTGAAGATACATATTTAATTAATCTTTACGCCTATAAGTCCAATAGTTTTGAAAATTATATGAATGCTTTCTTGCTAAAATGGGTTTATCAGGGAGTTGTAGAATTTGCCGAAGAAGATGAGAAAATACTTTTTATGACTCACACAGTTTCCTATATAAAACTAATCCAAAAACCAGAGGATATGAGCCTTGTGGAAAGTAGTTTTTATGATATTTTACAAGAATGTGAAACTTACACTGACGATGGAAAAATCACCCAAAAAGAAATCGAAGAATATGTAAGAGATCACCAGAGGATTCCTGAAGTTTTAAGTAGAAAATTATCAAAAAACTCTTTGGACAAGCTTTGCCAAGGTCAATATTTGTCAAATGAAAAAACTAAAAAGAAATTTGCCTTTTCAAATGATTCTTACAATAACAATGTAAAAATTGAGGAAAAAGGCATAGAACTTTATGAAAATTTCATCAAATTTAAAAACTATTTGGCCGATTATTCTCTAATTAAGGAAAGAGATATAAACGAGGTTAAACTTTGGGATAGCTTTATGATTTATGCGGCAATTTATGGCATAAGCAAGGAAGTTTACAAAAATTTCACAGAAATTTATCCAGAATATGAGAAGATGTCTTACTTTGACTATTATATGATAGCAAATATCAACTCTTATTCACATTTCGTAAGCCAAAGTTTTAACAATGCAGCTAATAATTTTGAAAATTCCTCACACGGTGGATTTTCATCATTTTCCGGTGGAGGAGGCTCATTTGGCGGAGGCTCTGGCGGATCTGGTGGAGGAAGCCGTTAAAGGAGAAAAGGAAATAAGAATGAAGAAAAATTTTAAAAATCTATTAAAAATACTTTTGCTAATATTTTTCATAGCAATTCCACAAACTGTTCTGGCAGATGACTTTGAGTCTATTGATATGGAAATTTCAATAGATAAAAATGGTCTAGGTCATGTAAAGGAAGTTTGGCAAGTTTATGATGACGATAGGGATGCGACGGAAAAATATAAGTCAATTCCTGATTTAAGGGGAATAAAAATCGAAGATTTTAAGCTAAATGCCAATGGCAAAGATTTTTCAGAAATTTCTCCTTGGAATGTGGATGCATCTTTTGATGAAAAATCCAACCACTACGGAGTCTTAGAAAAAGATGATGGCTATGAATTGTGTTGGGGAATTACAAATTATGGTGAAAACACCTACACCCTAACTTACACCATAAATCCTTTGGTGGTTTCACTTAATGATTGCGACATGGTTCATTTTCGTTTTATAGGAGAAAATTTCGATCCAAAACCAGAAAAAATTTCTATAAAAATCAAGGGCTATCAGCCTTTTGATAAAGAAGTAAAAATGCGGGGCTTTGGTTTTATTGGAGATATCCACAATGTAGATGGAGAAATCCTTGCCAAAAGTACGGATGAGGTAAATTACGGCCATGTAATGCTTAAATTTCCTAAGGGGACTTTTAATTCCTCCTATGTTGAAGATAAGGATTTTAAGTATTACGCCAAAAAAGCCATAGTTGGTTCCGATTATGAAAAATCAGAAGGAACTGTAGATCAAAATGACAAATCCGATATCATGGAAGTGGTTTTCGCCGGTATTGTTATTCTAATAATTATCATTGCAGGAGCGATTTTTACCTATGGAGTTAAAAATTCTTACGATGAGTATCAAATTCTTAACAAAAAAGCTCTAAAAAAGCCAAAGGAATTAAAAGAACAATACTTTAGAGAAATTCCATACAAGGGACCAATTGAAGATACCTATCTTTTGGTAGATAAAGCTTATCCTTCTGAGGACAATTTGGGAAATTATTTAAATGCGTTTTTGCTCAAATGGATTTATGATGGAGCTATTGATTTTAATAAAAACGCTGATGTGGATAGCAAAGATGAGGATTCTTACATTACTATAAATAAGAAGCCTTCAAATATGAGTGAAGTTGAAAGTGGCTTTTTTGAAATTTTACAAGCTAGCGAAGATTTATCAGATGATGAGAAAATTAAAAATAGCCATATTGAAGATTATATGGACTCAAACGAAGATGAGATTGAGAAATATTTTAAGCTTTTTGAAGAAAATTCACTGGAAAGATTAGAGGAAAATTCCTACTTAACAAATGAAAGAAAAGAAATAAAATCTTCGTTTATCAAAGAAAAAACTTACAAAAACAAGATTACAATCACCGATTCCGGCATAAATTTATATGAAAATTTCATCAAATTTAAAAATTATTTAGCCGATTACTCTCTAATTAAGGAAAGGGATGTAAACGAGGTTAAACTTTGGGATAGCTTTATGATTTATGCAGCAATTTATGGCATAAGCAAGGAAGTTTATAAGAATTTCACAGAAATTTATCCGGAATATGAAAATTATAGTATATATAACTACTACATGATAAATAATATCCACTCTTACTCAAGCCATATAGCAGAATCTTATGCAGACCTTACAAGTTTTATCGATGCAGGTTCTGGTGGATCAACTTCCTTTGGTGGAGGTGGAGGTGGCTTCGGTGGAGGCGGTGGCGGTGGCAGCCGCTAAAGGAGCTTTATGAAAAAATTATATTTTAAAGAAAAATTTTTCAAAATAACCGACCATTATCCAATTGTAGATGAAAATGGTAGAGAAGTTTATTATCTAGACCAAAATTTCACGCTTGTGGGTTATAATTCCAACGTTTCTGATGGCAATGGTAAAAATTTATTTTCCATTACTAGGGAAATTTTCACCTTGCTTCCACGCTATCAGGTTGTTTTTTCCAAAGGCACTAATATGACTGTCCAAAAAAAATTTGAATTTTTTAGACACAGAGTAGATATTTTTATGTCCAATGGGGATAATCTATATTTGGATGGCGATATTTGGCATTTGAATTTCCAAGTTATAAATAAAGAGGGAGCTTTAGTTGGCGAAGTTTACAAAAAATTTTTTAGCTTTGCCGATAATTACGAACTTACTATTTATGATGAGAATTATGACCAAGAGCTAATAAGTCTTGTACTTTGTCTAAACAACATGGTTGATTTAGAAAAAGCTACGAGCAATTAAGGAGGTAAAATGACTGAACAAATATTAAAATATATCAAAGATTTATGCGAAACACCATCACCAACAGGCTATACAAAAAGAGCTGAAAAATATTTGATGGAAGAATTTGAAAAAATGGGTTACAAGCCTTATCAAAACCACAAGGGAAATGTGATCGTTCCAATCAAAGAAGGTACGGAAAACGGACTTTTGCTATCAGCTCACGTTGATACACTTGGACTAATGGTAAGATCAATAAAAGCAAATGGAAGACTAAGAGTTACGGCTTTAGGTGGTTATCCACTAGCTTATGGTGAACAAGAAAATGTGACAATCATAACTCGTTCTGGCAAAGAATATACAGGCGTATTTAGAATCAACGAACCAGCAGTTCACGGTTCGACAGACCCAAAAGAAATTACTCGTGATGACAAAAATATGGAAGTTGTAATTGATGAAATTACAAACTCAGCAGAAGAAACAGAAAAACTTGGAATTTCTGCTGGAGATTTCATAGCTTACGACCCTAGATTTAGAGTTGACAACGGTTTTGTAAAATCTCGCCACCTAGATGATAAAGCAAGCGCTGGAGTTTTGATGGCTCTTGCAAAAGATATCAAGGAAAATAATATTAACATCAACCGTCCTTTGTATTTAGCTTTTACAATCTATGAAGAAGTAGGCCATGGCGCTGCAAGTGGACATCCACAAGGAATTACCGACATGATTGCAGTTGATATGGGAGTTGTATATGACGATTTAAAGACCGATGAAACCAAGGTTTCAATCTGTGCTAAAGATTCATCTGGCCCATACAATTACGATCTAACCAACGAATTAATCGAAGAAGCAAAGGCAAATGATATAGATTATGCTATAGATATTTACCCACTTTATGGCTCAGATGCTTCAGCTGCAGTAGCAAGTGCCAATGACTTCCGTCATGCTCTTGTAGGAAGCGGAGTTGCAGCAAGCCACGGTTATGAAAGAACTCATGTAAATGGATTAAATGGCCTTTACAAACTTTTAAAATCTTATATAAGCAAATAATTTGCAAAGTAAAAGCTGCTTTCTTTCGGTAATAGTCAAAAGTTAGCAGCTTATTTTAATTATTTTCGCTGGATTTTTTGCATTTTCAAATCTTTATGCTATAATGTTTATGTTATGGGAGCGGATGAGTTTCTGGTGTGCTCTGCGGTCTTCAAAACCGTCGTGAGAAGTGTACTTCTTAGGTAGGTTCGATTCCTACACGCTCTCGCCACTTATATTAAAACTCTGTAATCATCAATTCGTTTACTTATATTTTTCTTATCCATATATTCTAAAACAGCTACAGCTTGCTTTCTACTTAATTCTGATAAATCTCTAAATTCGGAAACTTGCATCTTGCCGTTTTTTTCCATAAAAGTTTTTGCCATTTCAATTAATTTATCAAGATATTCTTTTCTAAGATAAAAATCGTAGATCTTGCTTAGATCTTTTTTGCACAAATATGATAAAATATCCCTATCTTCTTTTTTGTCGATAATATCGGCTTCTTTTAAGATTTTTGGCTCGTTGTCTTTGATTTTTTTCATAATTTCATCGATTTTTTTCTGATCTTGGTCAAGGCTTATGGCAAAGGATTTATTTTTTACAAGACCTTTTTGGAGCATTATTTTTTTGGTTATGACTTTATTTTTTAGCATTATTTCAAAATTTTTGCTATCGAGATTAATTTTTACTTTTTGCCTTAATTCTTCCCTTGGGATTCCTTCCTCTAGTGGGTGATTTTCGTGGTAAGTCTTTAAGAAGTTTTCTAGGTCATCAGCCCAAGAGTTCAAAGATCTTCTTGATATATACATATCGCCAATTTTGTCGATTTCGTTATTTTCTTCGATTTTTTCCAGATATTCTCTTAGGTTTTTATCTTCTATTCCCATGTGTGAAAAAATTTGGTCAAAATTCCTGAATTCTTGCAAGTAATCCAAAATTTCGTCGATTTCTGAATAATTTTCCTTATTTTTTAGATATGAAACATAGGATGTGGAATTAATGGTGTGATTTTCTTCGTTGGTATCGATTATCTCGCCCCCACCGATTGTCATCAAAGGCGAATAGGATCTTATTACAAATTTATCTCCTCTTTTGACGTAAATTTCTTCTTCGAGCCTAAATTCGCACAAGGCGGTATCTCTGCTTTTTATTTCTTTTCTGTCTAAAGGAACTGCACGGGCCAAAATTTCCTTTGTGCCATGGAAAAATCTAACTCTTGACCAATGTCTTAATTCTACATCTTCAAATTTTGATAGATTTAAAAGCGTTTGGACATTTTTTACTTTTATTAGAGAATTTTTCTCGGCTATTATATCTCCTCTTTGAATTTCATTTGAGGAAATATTTGTAAGATTTAGAGCGATTCTTTGTCCCTTGTGAGCTATATCTATAGGCTTATCGTGATTTTCTATGGATCTTACTTTGACAATGGCTTCTTTTGGATAAACCATATATTCCCTATCCTTATAGATTTCTCCCTCGGTTAGGGTTCCTGTAATTATGCTGCCAATTCCTTTTAAGGTAAAAGATCTGTCGATGTTCATTCTCATGGACTTGTCGTCTTCTTTTTTTTCGCTGGCATAAATTTTTTCTTCTATCAAATCTTTTAACTTGTCGATATTTTCTCCACTTACAGAATCAACTGCAATAATTGGCGCATCTTCTAAAAGAGTATCTTCAAAAGAAATTTTTATATCTTCTTTTACTAGCTCAAGGTCATCTTCGTCAACCAAATTTTTCTTGGTGATGACAATAATTGCATTGTCAACTCCCATATAGTGGAGGATTTGAGCGTGTTCTATAGTTTGAGGCATAACTCCATCATCAGCTGCCACCACCAAAAGGATTATGTCAATTCCAACAACTCCAGCCATCATATTTTTGATAAAATTTTCATGACCTGGAACGTCAATTATCCCAGCCCTATCGCCAGATTTTAAATCCATATAAGTAAAGCCAAGATTTATTGAAATTCCTCTTTCTTTTTCTTCCTTCAACTTGTCGGTTTCTTTGCCAGTTAAGGCTTTAATTAGGGTCGTTTTGCCATGGTCTATGTGACCTGCAGTTCCAATTATATAATTACTTTTCATAAAATTCCTTTAAAGTTTCATAAATTGCATCCATCTGATTTTCGAAAATTGTCAAAGCATTTAGGTGAACAAAACCGTTATAAACTGTTGAAATAATGTGATTTTTGGATAATCTTAGAAAGCTTTCAAGCTTTGTGGCATCCTCATAATTTATTTGAATTGAGTAAGTTTTTTTGACATCCAAAGGATAAGATCCACCACCAATTTTGCCGTCAGATTCTACTATTTTTCCGTCAAAGCCTGTAATTTTTGTAAGCTTATTAAAAAGTTTCTCGCATCTTTCTTTGACGGAATCGCTATCTTCCAAAATCATTCTAATTGTAGGATTTTCTTTTTTTAACTTGTTAAAATCAAGATATTCATACAAGGTTGCCTCAACTGAAGCAAGAGTTAATTTATCAACCCTAAAAGCTCTTAAAAGCTGATTTTTCTTCATTTTATCTATATATTTTTTCTTGCCGACAATAATTCCTGCTTGAGATCCGCCTATTAATTTATCACAAGAAAAACTTACCAAATCTATCCCATCTTTTAGGCAATCTTGAACGGTTTTTTCATAAGAAAATCCATAAGAAGTTAAGTCTATTAGAGAACCTGAACCTAAATCTTCGTATAACAAAATATCTCTATCGCCTATAAGATCGTGAAGATCCTTGGTGTCAACGCTTTCCTCATATCCTACTACCTGGAAATTTGACTTATGAACTTTTACTATTGCAGAAATTTCTTCATTTTCATCTATAGCTCTTTGATAATCGTAAAGATGAGTTCTATTTGTCGCCCCGACTTCCACAATCTGAGCGCCACTTTCATTCATTATTTCATTAATCCTAAAAGATCCGCCAATTTCAACAAGTTCTCCACGGGAGATCACTGCGTTTTTGCCCTTACAAAAAGTATTTAAAACCAAAAACACAGCAGCGGCATTGTTATTTACTATAAGGGCATCTTCAGCGCCAGTAAGTTTTTTGGCGATATTAACAAGATGAGTGTATCTTGACCCACGTTTGCCCTTTTCTACATCATATTCCAAATTTGAATAGCTTGTGGCGATTTTTTTAACTCTATCTATAGAATTTTCAGACAAAACTGCCCTACCAAGGTTGGTATGTAGGATTACACCCGTTGCATTTATAACATTATAAAGAGTGTAAGGGCTGTAATTTTTGTATCTATTTTCTATCTCAGAAAAAATATCTGAACTTTCAAAATCTTCATTGTTTTTAATTTTTTCTCTAAATTCATCCAAAACGGCGTTTGCAATATCTTTTAACATTTGCGAGTTATCAGAAAATTTATTTAGAATCTCATTCATTTGAGGTAATTTTTTGTATAAGTTTTTCATAAAGTCCTCCATTACTCATATTATACATTATATTGCACTTTATATGAAAAAAAACATGGAAAACGATGTATGAGTTGATTTTTTGCTTAACTTGTGATAAAATAATGTCATAATCAGATGAAGTTATGGTTAGATTTTGTTAAGTCAAAAACCGAAGGTACAAGTAACTATTGTAGTCACATAGTTATGAATTTCTCAGGTAAAAGGACCCATGGCTGATGAGATTCTGAAGGTTGCGACAGAAAACATGACTAATTTTCGTGTCGCTTTTTTATTTGGAGGCAATGTGTTAATAACGAATAATCCTATGTTTATTGACTATATGAAAGAAAATTATCCAAAGGTTGAATTTATCTACAAAGATGTTGAGCCACTTGAGATTTTAAGAATTGGTAGAAATTATGTTCACCAAAACTATAAACTCTTAACTCACCCTCTTTATGGTAATTTTAGACCCCACGAATTGTTCTATAGGACAATAATAATCGAAAAATCAGAGCATTTAGATAATGAATCTCTAAATCTGATTGAAACATCAATTAACAAAATTGAAGACATTCTTAAAAAAACAAAAATGAGGGATGCTACTGATGAGGTTATTAAGGATTACGCATATATAGACTTTCAAATAATAAAGGAAAACATGGAAGGAGGATATAAGAATGTATGATTTAGTTATTATTGGTGCTGGTCCTGGCGGACTATCCGCAGGCTTATACGCTGGTCGTTCACGTCTAAACACACTAATAATCGAAAAAGATGCAGTTGGTGGACAAATCGCCATTTCAGATGAAATCGAAAATTATCCAGGTGGAAAAGCTGGAGAACCTGAAAGTGGTAAAGCTCTTACTGATAGGATGAAACAACAAGTTGAAAGATTTAACGTTCCTATCAAAAAAGCAAATGTCGTAAAAGTTCAATTAGAAGGTGACGTTAAAAAAATTGAACTTGCAAATGGTGAAACTATCGAAGCTAAAGCTGTAATCATTGCAACAGGTGCTAACCCAAGAAAACTTAATGTTCCAGGAGAAAAAGAATATACCACAAAGGGTGTTTCTTACTGTGCGACATGTGATGGAGACTTCTTCACAGATTTAGAAGTTTTTGTAGTTGGTGCTCGTAACTCCGCTGTAGAAGAAGCTATGTATCTAACAAAATTTGCTAGAAAAGTAACAGTTCTTTGCAGACGTGAAAAATTAAGATGCGATGCTGTAGTTGAAGAACGTGCTAAGGCAAATGATAAGCTAGAAGTTATGTATCACACATCAATTAAGGAAATCAGAGGCCATGAGGTTGTAGATCAACTTTTACTAGTAAACAATGAAACTGGTGAAGAATGGGTTTACGATGCTGATGAAGATGATGGAATTCTTGGAGTTTTCGTATTTGTAGGTTACAACCCGGCAAACGAATTAGTTGAAGGTCAATTAGATCTTGACGAATCTGGATATATCATTACAGATGAAAAGATGAGAACAAACATCAAAGGCGTTTATGCTATAGGCGATATTAGAAACACAGTGTTAAGACAAGTAATAACGGCTGCATCAGATGGAGCAATTGCTGCAGTAACAGCTGAAAAAGAACTAAAAGATTTAGATTATTAAGGAGAGTTTATATTATGATGATTTCATTAGACAAAAAAACATTTGAACCTGAAGTAAATGAATATGAAGGAAAAGTATTTGTAGATTTCTGGTCAGAATCATGTGTTCCATGCATGGCTTTAAAACCATTTGTAGATAGCCTTGCAGAAGAATACGAAGGTAAAATGAAATTCTGTGATTTAAACATTACAAAAGCTAGACGTGTAGCAATCAAACAAGGTGTACTTGGACTTCCTACAATGATAGTTTACAACAATGGTGAAAAAATTGCTGAACTTCATGAGGATGAATGTACAGAAGAAAATATAAGAAAAATTGTTGAAGAGAATTTATAATTCAATCAATAAAATTTAATAAGGAGGCTTTATGCGTCTTGAATTAGGCGAAATCTTTATCAAAGATATTCAATTTGCTGAAAAATCTGAGATAAAAGATCATATTCTTTATGTTAACAAAGAAGAAATGATAGAAGCTGCAAAATTATCCGAAACTCACCTAGAATCTCTTGACTTTGATATTGCAAAACCAGGAGAATCTACAAGAATCATCCCAGTAAAGGATGTTAACGAACCAAGAGTTAAAATTGAAGGTGGAAAGATCTTCCCTGGCATCTTAAATGAAGTTGACCAAGTAGGATCTGGTTTTACAAAATGCCTTAAAAATATGGCTGTAGTTACAACAGGCTCAATCGTTGGTTTCCAAGAAGGAATTATCGATATGAGTGGAGAAGGTGCAAAATATACACCATTTTCTAAATTAAACAACTTAGTTGTAATAGCAACCAAAAAAGAAGGCGCTAACCAAAAACAACACGAAGAATCTGTTCGTTTGGTTGGTCTACGTATTACAGAATTCATCGGTAAACTTGCAACAGATATCGAATGTGATGAAACAAAAGTATACGAAACAAAAACAATCAAAGAAATCCATCAATTAAACAATGGACTTCCAAATGTAGTTTATGTATACATGCTTCAAACACAAGGCTTATTACACGATACTTATGTATACGGTGTAGATGCTAAGAAAATCATCCCAACATTTATCTATCCAACAGAAGTAATGGATGGAGCAATAGTATCTGGTAACTGCGTATCTGCATGTGACAAAAACCCAACATACGTACATTTAAACAACGAAGTAATTAAAAGACTTTATGAAGAAGATGGCAAAACACTTAACTTCATGGGTTGTGTAATTACCAACGAAAATGTATTCTTGATGGATAAGAAAAGATCATCAGATATGGCAAGTAAATTGGCACAATTCTTAGGAGCTGACGCTGCTATAGTAAGCCAAGAAGGATTTGGTAACCCAGATGCCGATCTAATTATGAACTGTGTTAAACTTGAGAAAAAAGACATCAAGACAGTATTAATCACAGATGAATATGCAGGTCAAGATGGAGCAAGCCAATCACTTGCAGATGCTGACCCACTAGCAACAGCAACAGTTACAGGTGGAAACGCAAACGAAGTAGTAATTCTTCCAAAGATGGATAAAGTTATAGGCGATCTTGACAAAGTTCATATAATCGCTGGTGGTAATGACCATGCTCTTAGAGAAGATGGCACACTAGAAGTTGAACTTCAAGCTATAACAGGAGCTACAAACGAAACTGGATTTGGTTATTTATCTGCAAAGACTTTATAACTAAATCAAAAGGTCTGAAATTTAGAAAAGAAAAAAGGAGTAATAATGTCTAACTTACTAGAAAATAAAAAGATTATTATCCTAGGCGACCGTGATGGAATCCCAGGAGAAGCAATCAAAACATGTGTTGAGACAGTTGATAACACAGACGTAATATTTTCTGCAACAGAATGTTTTGTCTGAACAAGCGCCGGCGCAATGGATCTAGAAAACCAAAAGAGAGTTAAAGATTTCGAAGCTGAATATGGCAGAGAAAATATCGTGGTTATCCTAGGTGCAGCAGAAGCCGAAGCGGCAGGTCTGACCGCAGAAACAGTTATGGGTGGCGATCCAACATTTGCAGGACCACTTGCAGGAGTTGAATTAAAACTATTAACCTATCACGTTGTAGAAAATGAAATCAAAGAATTAATCGATCCAGATGTTTACGATGCAGAAATCGGAATGATGGAGATGGTTCTTGATGTTGACGAAATAGCAGAAGAAATGAATGACATAAGAGAGGAATTCCTCGATTAATAAGGAGTGCATATGGCTATTAGATTAGTTCATTATATCAACCAGTTCTATGCTGGTATTGGTGGAGAAGAAAAAGCTGACATAGCACCATTTTTGGCAGAATCTCTTCCTCCAGTTAGTGAGCAACTACAAAAACAACTAGGCGAAAACTTTGAAGTTGTAGCAACTGTTGTTTGTGGTGACTCATATTACAATGAAAACGAAGCTAGTGCAAAAGAAACAATCTTAGGTTTTATCAAAGAACAAAATCCTGACTTCTTTATAGCAGGACCTGCATTTAACGCTGGTCGTTATGGTGTAGC
Organism: Anaerococcus sp. Marseille-P9784; assembly: GCF_902500265.1. NCBI lineage: Bacteria > Bacillati > Bacillota > Tissierellia > Tissierellales > Peptoniphilaceae > Anaerococcus > Anaerococcus sp. Marseille-P9784. The sequence continues at coordinate 731,307 of NZ_CABVOZ010000001.1, forward strand.
AGCAGGTTCTATTACAACAGCTGTAAAAGAAGAATTAGATATACCAGCTATTACAGCTATGTATGTTGAAAACCCAGGTGCTGATATGTACAAAAAATATGTATATATTGTAGAAACCAAAGATAGTGCTGCAGGCATGAGAAAGGCTATTAAATCAGTAGCTTCCCTTGCTAACAAACTAGCAAACAATGAAGAAGTATCACCAAAAGCTGACGGATACATGGCTCAAGGTGTAAGAAAGAATTATTTTGCAGAAGAAAATGGATCTCAAAGAGCTGTTAAAATGCTACTTAAAAAGATCGCAGGCGAAGAATATGAAACAGAATATCCAATGCCTACATTCGATAGAGTAGATCCACAACCAGCTGTAAAAGATGTTTCTAAGATCAAAATCGCCCTTGTAACAAGTGGTGGTATTGTACCAAAAGGAAACCCAGATCACATTGAATCATCATCAGCTTCTAAATACGGAAGATATGATCTTTCAGGATTTGAAAAATTCACAAGCGAAAATGCAGAAACAGCACACGGTGGTTATGACCCAACTTACGCAAATACAAATCCAAACAGAGTTGTTCCACTAGACGTTGTTAAAAACATGGTAAAAGAAGGAAAAATCGGTTCCCTTCACGATTATTGGTATTCAACAGTAGGTAATGGTACCGCTATAGCATCTGCTAAGAAATTCGGCGAAGAAATAGCAGAATATCTAAAAGAAGATAAAGTTGATGCAGTTATACTTACAAGTACATGAGGTACCTGTACACGTTGCGGTGCAACAATGGTTAAAGCTATAGAAGCTGCAGGATTCCCTGTAGTTCACATGTGTACAATCACTCCAATTTCACTAACAATCGGAGCAAACAGAATCGTACCTACAGTAGCTATTCCTTATCCACTAGGTAACCCAGAACTTAGTGATCAGGATGAATATGATTTACGTTACCAATTAGTTGAAAAAGCATTGAGAGCTTTGGAAACTGAAATTTCAGAACAAACAGTTTTTGAAAATTAGGAGGAACAATGTATCCAGTATTTAAAAAAGCAGGATTCACCTTGGCATATGCTCCAAACCTTATGAGGACGGCTGGAAGCACATTTGTCGTTGAACATTTAAACAATCCTGATGGCGATTTTCTAAAAAATTTCGAGTCTCATGTTAGAAGCTATGAAGAAGTTGTAAATTACCTACCAAACCAAATCTATATCGGCAATGAAAGCCCAGAAGCTTTGGTTGATAAAAAATTACCTTTCTCTGATATAGAATATAAAGATGGTAAAGTTGAAGGTAAACATGGATTTATAATCAACGAAAAAGAACTATTCATTCTTTTAAGACTTGTTGATGAATTTGATCTTGTTTATTTATCAGAAGAATTTGTAAATGAAAACTTTGAAGATTTCAAGAAAAGATTCCCAGAATTAGAAAATGAATTCCACAAAGTAAAAGGATCAGATTTAGCTCATGCTCAAGAATTAATAGATAGTAAACATGCTGAGCCATTATATATGGATAGCAAATTAGTTGGTTATGTAAGAGCAGCTCATGAATCTGACCAAAACCTTTCAGCAGAATATATGCTTGAAAATCTTGCGGTTAAAGCTACAGGAGCAATCTCAGGACTTGAAGTTATAAGAGAAGGAATCGACAAAGATTCTATCGATTATGTAGTAGAATGTTCAGAAGAAGCTTGTGGCGATGTTAACCAAAGAGGTGGTGGAAACTTTGCTAAATCTATAGCCGAAGTTTTACAACTAGGTAACGCTACAGGTTCTGATACAAGAGGATTCTGTGCAGCACCAGTTCATAGTATAATCGAAGCATCTGCTCTAGTAAAAGCTGGCGTTTACAAAAACGTATTGGTTGTAGCTGGTGGATGTATACCAAAACTTGGTATGAATGCTCGTGACCATGTTAAAAAAGATTTACCAATTTTTGAAGACGTTCTTGGTGGCTTCGCAGTTTTAATCTCAGAAAATGATGGAGTTTCTCCAGAAATTAGAACTGACATAGTAGGTCGTCACACAGTTAATACTGGATCAAGTCCTCAAGCTGTTATCACAAGTCTAGTAGCTAAACCACTAGCAGATAACGGTCTAAAAATTACAGACGTTGATAAATTCTCACCAGAAATGCAAAACCCAGATATCACAGTTCCAGCAGGTGCAGGTAATGTACCAGAAGCTAACTACAAAATGATAGCTGCTCTTGCAGTAAAAAATGGTGAACTTGAAAGAAAAGAACTTCTAAACTTTATCAAAGAAAAAGGAATGGTTGGTTGGGCTCCAACACAAGGACACATCCCATCAGCTGCTCCATACATTGGTCAAATGATCGATGACATAAAAACTGGCAAAATAGAACGTGCTATGCTTATAGGTAAAGGTTCATTATTCCTTGGAAGAATGACCAACCTATTTGATGGTGTTTCTATCTTAATCCAAAAAAATAGTGGAGAAACAGGCGAAGCTACATCTGAAACAGGATCTAGCGATAGCCAAGAAATAAGAAACTTCTTAGCTGAAGCTTTAAGAAAAATTTCTGAAGACTTAACAAAGGAAGCTTAACTATGGATAAATTAAGTTTAGCAAAATCACTAGATGAAATAGCAAGTTTACTTGAAAGTGGTGAAAGCTTAAACAAACCTACCATAGCAGTAACAAACTTCTTAAGCGAATTAGGTGCTGACAATATCAATCATGCTATAGAAAATCTAAAACATGAAGCAAATATAATTATTGTCGGAGAAAAATACACAGACGAATTCGAATATTATGAAGCAAGTGACGATGCAGGAAACGCTGAAGTAATCGAAGGCTTATTTAAAGAAGGCAAAATCGATGCTGCAGTAACTATGCACTACCCATTCCCAATCGGTGTTTCAACCGTGGGAAGAGTAGTTTCTCCTGCTAATGGTAAATATGTTTATATAGCAAATACTACAGGAACTAATGATACCAACAGAGAAAAAGCTATGGTTTTAAATGCAGTTGACGGAATAATTGCTGCCAAAGCTAATGGTATCAAAAATCCTACTATAGGAATCCTAAATGTAGACTCTGCAAGAGTTGTAGAAAAGAAACTTAAAGAATTGAAAAATAATGGTTTTGAACTTACTTTTGCCGAAAGTAAAAGAGGTGATGGCGGAGTAGTATTCCGTGGAAACGACCTACTAGCAGCAAGCTCTGACATAGTAGTTTGTGATTCTCTTACAGGCAATGTAATCCAAAAAGTTTTCTCATCCTATACATCAGGTGGTTTCTACGAAACTACAGGATCAGGATATGGTCCATCAATTGGCGAAGGATTCTATACACCTGTATATATCGTATCACGTGCAAGTGGTACTCCAGTTATAGAATCTGCAATCAGATATGCTATTGCATCTGCTAAAGGCAATATTAATGAAGTATCAAAAGAAGTATTTAAGGCTGCTAACAAAGCAGGACTAAAAGAAATACTTGCTTCATTAGAACCAAAGCAAAGTGCGGCAGATACTGAAGAAGTAAAAGTTCCAGATAAGGAAATAGTAAATGCTTCAATAGGTGGAATTGATATCCTTGAGATAGAAGATGCCATAAAAGTAGTTCACAAAAATGGAATCTACGCTGAATCTGCAATGGGTTGTACTGGACCTGTTGTAATGGTAAGCGAAGATAAACTTGAAAAAGTAAGAAAAATCTTACAAGAAGCTAACTTTATTGAATAAATTTGGAGGGGATTCATTCCCCTTCCCAAATTTTTTTATTAATCAATAGAGACTAATTTTTTCGACCACAATTGATAAAGTTTTCACAAGAAAATTCGGTTTATTAATCTTATAAAAATCATTACGAAAGGAAAACTTATGTTAGAAATTATAGGTAAATTAAACTCTGTAATCGTAGATTACCTTCTAACCTTTGCTCTAGTAGCAAGTGGTATACTCTTCTTATTCTTAAATAGAGGAGTTCAATTTAGAAAATTTGGCGCTGCTTTTAAACAAACCTTTGGTGGTATGTTTAAAAAATCTGACGATGGTATTTCATCCTTCCAAGCCTTGGCTGTAGCTATAGCTGCTCAAGTTGGTACAGGAAACGTAGCAGGTGTTGCAACAGCAATGGTATCTGGTGGTCCAGGTGCAATCTTTTGGATGTGGATCATGTCCTTATTTGGCATGGGTACTATATTTGCTGAGGCTGTACTTGCTCAAAAATATAGAGTAAAAGACGAAGATGGTAACTGGGTTGGTGGACCTGCTTACTACATCACAAATGGATTAAAAAATAAGGGATTAGCAGGATTTTTATCTAAATTCTTTGCAATTATGATTATCATTGCTCTAGGATTTTTTGGAAATATGACTCAATCTAACTCAATCGCAGGTGCTGTAAATGCAGCATTTCCAAAAATTCCTCTTGTTGTAATAGGTGTAATTATAGCAATATTTGCTGCCTTAGTATTTATCGGTGGTATCGACAGAATTGCAAACTTTGCACAATTAGTAGTTCCTTTTATGGCAGTAATTTATATAATTTTTGCTATTCTAACTTTAGTTAAGTTTAGAGAACATATAGGCCCTTCTTTTAAACTTATTTTCCAAGCTGCTTTCACACCAGAAGCTGCTGCAGGTGGTGCCCTTGGTTTTGGTATAAGACAAGCTATAAAATACGGTGTAGCTCGTGGACTATTCTCTAACGAAGCTGGTATGGGTTCTACTCCACACGCTCACGCTACAGCAAATGTTGACCACCCAGCACAACAAGGTCTAACAGCTATGGTTGGTGTATTTATAGATACAATAGTAATTTGTTCTGCAACAGCACTTATAGTACTTGTTACAGATTCAATGGATTCAGGACTAACAGGAGCATTACTAACACAAAAAGCTTTTGAAATTGGCTTTGGTAGACTAGGACTTGTTCTACTAGCAGTTGCCCTAACATTCTTTGCATTTACAACAATTATAGGTTGGTATTACTTTGGTGAAACAAATATCAAATTCTTATTTGGTAAAAAAGGTCTTACTCCTTATAGAATCATTGTAATTGCATTTATAGTAGTAGGTTCTTTCCAAAAGATTGATTTGGTTTGGTCATTATCAGACTTATTTAACTCTTTGATGGTTATACCAAACGTTATCGCCCTATTCATCCTAAGAAATGATGTAAAAGACTTACTAAATGATTATGAACACAATTTCCTAAAAGGAAAAGCATCAGAGCATGCTCATAATTAATAATTTTTAGCTGGAGATAAATTCTCCAGCTAATTTTTTATTTATTTTGACAGGTAAAATGTTTTAATTTTTTATAAATTAGATGGTAAACTTTTAAATGGAAAATATATTATTCATACTCTTTATTGACTTACCTAGCTAAATAGTTTATACTATAAATGTGTCAATCGTTTTCCTTTGAAAGTTGAACGTTTGATATTTAGAAAAAAATTATTCGGGGAGGAAAAAATGAAAAACTTTTTGGACGTAGCCAACAGTTGGCCTATGTGGCTGTCTGTTGTGCCAGTAGTCGTAGCCGTACTTTCTGAAGCTTTTATTTTTACAAAAAAAGCTAAAGAAGCAGGACCATTAGTAGGCTTAGACGAAAAGGAAGCAAAAAGAGCTTTCAAGGTAGGAGCTACTGCAGCAATCGGTCCATCTCTTGGTGTATTTATTGTAATGCTTGGTTTGATGGCAGCAATAGGGGCGCCAGTTTCTTGGCAAAGACTTTCAATCATAGGTGCAGCACCAACAGAACTTGCAGCTGCAAATATGGCTGCAAAAGCACAAGATGTTACCTTAGGAGCAGACAATTATACCTTAATTAACTATGCTAACGCTACTTGGGTTATGGCCCTAAATGGTGGAGCTTGGTTATTTACTTCTGGTTTATTTACAGATAAATTAGATATAATCAGCCACAAGGTTACTGGTGGAGATACCAAAAAACTAGGTATTCTTTCAGTTACAGCTATGTGCGGTGCTTTCGGATACTTTGCAGTTAACGAATTTATCAAAGGTCTAGCACCAGATAATCACGCAAATATCGCAGCAGTAGTAGCATCAGCATTATCAATGGGTGTTCTTACTGAAATCGGCAAAAAACATCCTAAACTTAACGAATTTAACTTAGGTCTTGCTATGATTATAGGAATGATTGCCGCTATTATTGTGAAATAAGGAGATAGTCATGGACGAAAATTTAAACAAACAATATGAAATGGAATTTACTAAACCTATTATTAAATATGGTAGATTAATAAATCTTCTTTCTATACTATTATGCTTTATTCCAGCTTTAGTAATGTGGTTTGTATTTGATGCTAAACCACCAACAGAAGATATTTTAAAGGGTTGGGGACTTATAGCTTCAATATTCTTAATTTATGCAGTTATAGAACCAATTTCTTATTTCCCAGTTTTTGGACTTGCAGGTACATATATAGGATGCTTATCAGGAAACATCGGTAACGTAAGAGTTCCAGCATCTGCTATAGCTCAACAATCTTTGGGTACAACACCTGGTACTAAAAAAGCTGAATTAGTATCAACACTTGGTATCTGTGGATCAGTAGTTACAAACTTAGCCTTTACAACCTTATGTGCCTTTGCTGGTGCTTGGATTATGGGATTATTCCCACCAATAGTTATAGAAGCATTTAACTATGTATCTCCAGCAATATTTGGAGCAATGTTTGGAATGAACGCAATCAAAAATCCAAAATACGGTGTATTTGCATTTATAGTTGGATTTATATTAATGAAATTCTTCACATTACCAGCATACGTATTAGTTCCAGCTATGGTATTCTCAACAGTTGCATTTGGTTTCATAATTGATGGAAAAAAATAATAAAAAAGGAGATATATAATGGATGTTTTAAGTGAAATTAAAAAAGTTAATGACGATTTGATTAAATGGAGAAGACATCTTCATGAAAATCCAGAATTAGGATTTGATCTAGAAAATACTTGCAAATTCGTATCAGAAAAATTAGACGAATTTGGCATTGAAAATCACAGAAATTTCAAAGGCGCTGTAATTGGCTACATCAACCCAGAAAGTACAGGCAAAGTTATAGCTCTAAGAGGCGATATGGATGCTTTGCCAGTTAACGAAGAAACAGGCCTTGAATTTGCATCAAAGGTTGAAGGAAGAATGCATGCTTGTGGACACGATGCTCACACTGCACAACTATTAGCAGCAGCAAAAGTGTTAGCAGAACACAAAGATGAAATTGACGGCAAAATAATGCTAATCTTCCAACCAGCAGAAGAGCTTGGAACAGGATCAATTGAAATTGCAGACTCAGAAGAATTTAGCAAAGTGGATGAAGTTTTAGGTTGCCATGATGGAAACTTACTAGCAGGCGATGACGTTCCAAAAGGTGCCTTAGTATTTTCAAAAGGCCCAACAATGGCAACAATGGACAAATTTACAATTGATATTAAAGGTAAAGGAGCTCACGGTTCACAACCAGAAAACTCAATAGACCCAATAGTAATCGCTTCATATATAATAACAAGCGTACAAGAAATAGTAGCAAGAGAAATTTCACCTCTAGAGCCAGTTGTAGTATCTTTTGGCGTAATCAATGCAGGAAAAGCATTTAATATAATTCCAGAAACAGCTCACCTAGAAGGTACAACAAGAACACTTACTCCTGAAATAAGAGATCTTGTAGCTAGAAGACTTGGAGAAATTGCAGAAGGAATAGGCAAGACATTTAGAGCAGAAATAAGCTATGAATTCTTCCGCCTACCACCTCCAGTAATCAATAATGCTGAGATCACAGAAAAAATGATGACATCAGCTAAAAAATTATTCCCAGAGAAGGTTATAGAATTGAAAAAACCTATAATGGGTGGAGAAGACTTTGCATTCTACCTAGAAAAGAAACCAGGATCATTCTTCTTCCTATATAATCCTCTAGAAATAGATGGTAAATTATATGCACATCATAACCCAAGATTTGCAATGTGTGAAGAATTCATGCATGAAGTTCCTGCAGTTATGGTTCAATATGTAATGGACGAACTTGGAAAATAAATAAGAACTAAGACTACCAGCAATGCTGGTAGTTTTTCTTTGTCTAAACTTAAGATAAATAAAATATTTAAAGTAAAGTAAATATAGTAAAGATTTCAAATAAGCGAATCTTATTAAAAAAATTTTAACTAAAATAAAAATTAGGATCATATATGGATGTATTAAGTGAAATTAAAAAAGTTAATGACGATTTGATTAAATGGAGAAGACATCTTCATGAAAATCCAGAATTAGGATTTGATCTAGAAAATACTTGCAAATTTGTATCAGAAAAGTTGGACGAATTTGGCATTGAAAATCACAGAAACTTCAAAGGCGCTGTAATTGGCTACATCAACCCAGAAAGTACAGGCAAAGTTATAGCTCTAAGAGGCGATATGGATGCTTTGCCAGTTAACGAAGAAACAGGCCTTGAATTTGCATCAAAGGTTGAAGGAAGAATGCATGCTTGTGGACACGATGCTCACACTGCACAACTATTAGCAGCAGCAAAAGTGTTAGCAGAACACAAAGATGAAATTGACGGCAAAATAATGCTAATCTTCCAAGGCGCCGAAGAATTAGGAACAGGATCAATTGAAATTGCCGACTCAGAAGAATTTAGCAAAGTTGACGAAGTTTTAGGCTGCCATGATGGAAATCTTGCAGAATTTTCTTCCTACCCTCAAGGAGCTTTAATATTTTCTGGCGGCCCAACAATGGCAACAATGGACAAATTTACAATTGACATTGAAGGTAGAGGAGCTCACGGTTCACAACCAGAAAACTCAATAGACCCAATAGTAATCGCTTCATATATAGTAACAAACGTACAAGAAAAAGTAGCAAGAGAAATTTCACCTCTTGAGCCAGTCGTAATTTCCTTTGGTCTGATAAATTCAGGAAAAGCCTTTAACATCATTCCAGAAACAGCTCAGCTAGAAGGAACAACCAGAACACTTAGACCAGAAACTAGAGATATAGTGGAAAAAAGTCTTAGAAAAATAATTGGAGGAATTGGGCAAACTTTAAGAGCAAGGATTGAATTTAATTATATCCGCAAGCATCCTTCAGTAATAAATAACCCAAAAGTTACCGAAAAACTGATGGCATCAGCCAAAAAGTTGTTTCCAGAAAAGGTTTATGAACTAAAAAAGCCTTTGATGAGCGGAGAAGATTTTTCCGTATATCTAGAAAAAAAACCAGGATCATTTTTCTTTCTAATGAACCCCAAAAAAATTGACGGCAAGATTTTTGCCCATCATAGCCCCAAATTTGCCATGGACGAGGAATATTTCTACCAAGTTCCTGCAGTTATGGTTCAATATGTCATGGATGAAATTGGGAAAAATCAAAAATAAAAACTAAGAATTTTGCTTATACTTTGCCAAAAGTCCACAAAAACAAATGCTCACAAAACTTAATTAAGCTATAAAATATTTTCTAAAATTCACAACTATCCCTACTAATCTTGGGATAGTTTATTATTTATGAAGAAAAAATACTAAAAAAATCAAGAAAACGTATTGACAACGTTCTTATAAAGTATTATACTAATAATCAATAAAACGTTTTAATGAGGTAAAGATGAGTACAATAAAAGATGTTGCTCACTTAGCAAACGTTTCTATTACAACAGTATCTATGGTCTTAAATAATACGGAACACAAGATATCAAGTAAGACACGCACGAAAGTCATAGAAGCAGCAAAAGAATTAAATTACAAGCCAAATAACATTGCAAGAAGCTTGGTTAGTGGCAAAACAAACGTAATTATGCTAATAATACCAGATATATCAAATCCTTTTTTTGGTTTATTGGCAAAAGAACTTTCTAAATATATCAGACTTAAAGAATATTTTTTGTATATTTTCAACTCAAATAATGAAGATCTAACTGAAGAATCTTTTCAAAATTTGATAGAAAATAATTTTGTAGAGGCGACTTTTGTCATAGATAGAAGAGTTAAACAATTCAGCAAAAAAATATTAAATAATAATAAAATCGTATTCCTAGATGAATTTGATTATGACAATAAAGACACTAATATTGTTACTGGTGATAACAAAAAAGGCGGATATTTGGCAGTTGAACACCTAATAAATAGGGGATTAAAAAAAATAGGTCTTGCCTTAGGGCCAAGAGATTCAGCTGTATCAAGTAGAAGATTATCTGGAGCCATTGATTGTGCAAACGATCAAGGTATTCATATAAAATCAGAAAATATTTTCCATGCAAATTTTACCTTTGAAGGCGGATTAAAGGCTGGGGAATATTTTTTAGATAAGGATGTCGATGCTATATTTTGCTTTAACGACATGAGTGCTTACGGACTTATGGAATATCTAAATCAAAAGAAAGTCAAAATTCCTGAAGATATATCCATAGTAGGCTATGATAACCTATACACAAATAATTTACTAAGCACAAAACTTAGCTCAGTTGATCAAAACCTCGGTCAATTAGCCAAAGAAGCAGTAAATATGATAGATAAATTGATAAAAAATGAGCCTTTAGCAAGCAAAAATGTTTTTGTCGATCCCAAATTAGTAATAAGAGAAAGCACTAGATAAAAAATTTTAGTACTAAGTAAAACGTTTTAATAGAAAGTGAGGTGAGAAGTTATAAAAGAAACAATAAAGGTATTAGATTTTGGTTCGCTAAATATCGATAGAACATATTCAGTCGACCATATGGTAAGCGAAGGAGAAACGATTTCTTGTAGAAAATTTGAAAGTTTTATAGGAGGTAAGGGCTTAAATCAAGCAATAGCTTTAAAAAGAGCAGGAGCAAATGTAAAACTTGCTGGTTGCGTTGGTGATAATGATGGAAATATATTAATAAATTATTTGGGAGAAAATGAACTTGATCATTTGATTACAAAAGTTAAAGGAGATAGTGGACATGCTATCATACAAATTGATAGCTTAGGTCAAAATTCAATTATTGTAGAAGGGGGTGCTAATAAAAAGATTGAGGAAGAGTACATAGATCAGGTATTAAAAGGTTTTAATAAAGGGGATTATATACTTTTACAAAATGAAATTAACAACGTTGATTACATTGTAGATAAGTCCTATCAAATGGGACTAAAGATATTTTTTAATCCATCACCTATTAATGAAGATATCTATAAAGTCGACCTAAATAAGATTAATTGTATTATTTTGAATGAACATGAAGGCAAGTGCCTATCAGAAAAAGATGGTAAATTGGAAATTTTAGAATATTTTAAGAAAATTTACCCAGAAATGGAAGTAGTCCTAACCCTTGGTGGAAAAGGCGGTTACTATTGTCATAAGGAAACTTTGATAAAATACGATGCATGCAAAACAAAAGTAGTCGACACTACAGGAGCAGGAGATACCTTCTGCGGATACTATATAGCTTGTCAATCAGAGGGAAGAACTATAAAAGAAAGTCTAAATATTGCAAGCTTAGCTGCATCATTGGCTTGTGCGAAAAATGGAGCATCTAACTCAATTCCATTTATGAAAGAAATAGAAGAGTTAAATTTTAAGGGGGAGAAATGAAAAAATTATTACAACTAGCAGGAGCATTACTTTTAACATTATCGTTATCAGCATGTGCAACTCCAGCAAATCAAGCAAAGGAAACTAAAGAAGAAGTAAAACAAGAAGAAACTCAAAACGAAGAAAACAAAGAAGTTGAAAACAAGGACGAGAACAAAGAAGAAACTAAAGAGGAAACAGGCAAAAAATCTGACAAACCATTAAAGGTTGCAATAGTTTATACAGGATTATTAGGGGATAAATCCTACAACGACTCAGCAAATATCGGTGCTAAAAAAGCAACTGATGATTTTGGAGTAGAAGTAACTTCTCTTGAAGGATTAACAGCTCAAGAATGGGAAGCAAACTTAATTTCAGCTTGTGAAGATGATTATGATCTAATAATAGGTGCTTCATCAAATATAGCTGACTTCATACAAGAACATGGTCCAAATTATCCAGATAAAATGTTTGCTGTAATAGATACAACAGTTGATTTACCAAATGTTCAATCAATTTCATTTGCTCAAAATGAAGGATCATTCTTAGCAGGTGCAGCAGCAGCTTTATTTACCCAACATACAGAAATTGAAGGTGTAAATGATAAAGCAATAATAGGTTGGGTAGGTGGAATGGACATTCCAGTACTTCACGATTTCTATACTGGCTATGAACAAGGTGCAAAATATATAAATCCAGATATCAAAATCCTTCAATCATTTGCAGGTAGCTGGACAGATCCACTAAAAGGAAAAGAATTAACACTAGCTCAATTTGACCAAGGTGCAGATATTGTAATGAACGTTGCATCAGGAACAGGCCCTGGAATATTGGAAGCAGCTAAAGAAGCTGGTAAATACGCAATCGGTGTAGACCTTGATCAAGATAACGATCAACCAGGCTCAGTTTTAACATCTATGGTAAAAAGAGTTGATAGCGCAGTATATTTAACAATTCAATCAGCAGTAGAAGGTAATTTCCAAGGTGGTTCAACAAAATATCTATCTTTAGCTGAAAACGGCGTTTCTTTAACAGACTTCTCAGTTATGAAAGAACATCTAGGGGACAAATTCCCACAAGAAATTGTTGATAAAGTTGACGAATTAGCTAAAAAAATAATCGATGGAGAAATAAAAGTAGACAATTATAAAGGTTTTGGTAAAGAACAATAAAGATAAGAAAAGAATCGGAAGGTGCTATGAGTAATTATGTAATAGAAATGAATCACATCAAAAAACACTTTGGCAAAGTCAAAGCTGTCAATGATGGAAATTTTAACCTGATTAAAGGCGAAATTCATTCTCTAATTGGAGAAAATGGAGCTGGCAAATCAACTATGATGAAATTACTTTATGGAATGTATCCTATCACTTCTGGTCAGATAAAAATAAATGGTGAACAAATTGATAAACTAAGTCCATCCGATGCCATAGCTCATGGCATCGGTATGGTTCACCAAGAATTTATGCTTGTAGACAACCTAACAGTAATGGAAAATATAATCTTAGGATTTGAACCAAGAGCTGGATTTAAGATCGACTACAAAAAAGCCAGAGAAGAAATTGAAGAATACATCAATAAATATAATATGGATGTACAACTTAACAAAAAAGTTGGGCAAATATCAGTTGGAGAAGCTCAAAGAGTAGAGATTATTAAAACTCTAATTAGAGGAGCAGACATAATTATACTAGATGAGCCTACTGCAGTTTTAACTCCTCAAGAAACTGAGAAACTTTTTGAAATATTAGAAGAATTAAGAGCAAGTGGAAAGTCTCTAGTATTCATAAGCCACAAACTTAATGAGGTAATGAGTATATCCGATAGAATAACAGTAATGCGTCAAGGAATGTATGAAGGAACTGTAAATAAAGCCGATACCAATGAATTGGAACTTGCAAAAATGATGATTGGTAGGGAAGTTTTTCTTAATATAGCAAAAAAAGATACTAAAATTGGAAAAACAATCCTTGAAGTAAATGACATATGGGTTCCAAGCCAAAAAGAAACATCCAAAATCAGAGGTATGTCCTTATCAGTTCGTGAAGGCGAAATAGTGGGCATAGCGGGCATTGATGGTAACGGACAATCCGAATTAATAGAAGCAATAACAGGCCTTAGAAAAGTAGAAAAAGGCCAAGTTTTGATAAATGGAGTTGATGTTACAAACAAAACTCCAAAAGAAATTAGAAATGCAGGACTTTCTCACATACCAGAAGATAGAAACACCACAGGTTTAAATAGAGCTTTATCAATCTCTTATAACCTAACGTCTGTACTAAAAGAAGGCGTTCCTGTAAAAGAAAAAGGTTTTTTGGATGAGGAAAAAATAGAAAAATATTCAAATGATTTAATAGAAAAATTTGATATCAGACCAAATAATCCAGAAGCTTTGACATCTTCACTTTCAGGAGGAAACGCGCAAAAAGTAGTAGTAGCACGAGAAATATCCTTAAACAACAATTTGCTAATAGCATCTCAACCTACAAGAGGAGTTGACATAGGCGCTATTGAATTGATTAGAAAAACAATCGAAAATGCCAAACAAGAGGGAGTTGGCGTCTTGCTAGTTTCTGCAGAATTAGAAGAGATTTTATCCTTATCTGATACCATAATTGTAATACACGAAGGAAAGATTACAGGTCAAATGCCTGCCTCAGAAGCTAATGAAAACAACATTGGTTTGTTGATGATGGGAGCATCAGAGGGAAAAAAAGATGAAGTAAAGGAGATTAGCAATGAATAATTTGAAAAAAGATTTAATAAACTTTTTGATAAGTTTTTTAATTTCTATTGCCTTAGGAACAATATTAATCTTACTTATTGGTGAGAATCCTTTACAAGCCTTTAGCGCCCTAATCAAAGGAGCAGTTGGTTCTACATATGGCTTTGGAAACACAATAGCTTTGTGGACTCCGCTTTTATTAACCTCACTTGCTTTTGCAATTGCAGCACAAGCTGGAGCTTTTAACGTAGGTATAGAAGGTGAAGTTATCCTTGGCGGAATGGCAGCAGCATATATTGGTGCAAATTGGGGATTTTTACCAGTACCACTTTTATACATAGCTTGTTTTTTGGGAGCTATTATAGTTGCTGGTTTATGGGCTTATATTCCTGGAATTTTGAAAGTAAAATACAACATCTCAGAAATTTGTGTAACGATACTTATGAATTCAGTGGCAGTATATATAGGTTCCTATCTAGTAAGTGGACCTTTAAGCTCAGGAAATGCAAATCCACAGACTGATCCAGTTTGGGTAACACTTGCAAAATTCCTTAGACCATCTTCAGCAAATGTGGGATTTTTTATAGCGTTATTAATAGTTGTTGTGACATCAATAGTTATGTATAAAACTCGTCTTGGAGAAAATGTAAGAGCTGCGGGATTAAACCCAAGAAATATGGATTATGTTGGAAAAAGCTCAAAGAAAACTTTCGTAAGAGTAATGGTTTTATCTGGAATGATTGCAGGTGTTGCAGGTTGTATCCAAGTTTTAGGTGTCCATGGTTATTATTTAGATGGTTTTGCGACAGGACTTGGTAATGACGGTATGCTTGCATCTCTTATAGTAAGATCAAATATCGCTTTAACTCCACTTACATCATTTTTCCTAGCTTTGCTAAAAGCAGGGGCAGTTGGTATGCAAAATGCTACAAGATTACCAAAAGCTTTGGTAGATACAATAACATCAATGTTTATCATTATTGCAACAATGGATGTAATTTTGCAATTTATTGAAAAAAGAAAACTTAAAAAAGAAGATGCCGAAAGTAAAGCAGAATTCGAAGAAACTATGGAAAAATTAGAAGCAGAAGAAAGCACTAAAGGAACAAAGAGAAATGAGGTAACAAATGAACGTTGATTTATCTACAATATTTAATATGTCACTTATAAACTCTACCTTTAGAGCATCAACCCCAATTATCTATGCGGCATTGTGCGCTGCAATAACTCAGCAAGCGAATATATTAAACGTTGGAACAGAGGGGATTATGCTTATAGGATCCTTTACTGCTGTAACATTTAGTTATATAACAGGAAGTTGGGTCATTGGAGTTTTGGCCGCTATGATTGCTGGTTGCCTTATATCTGGCTTAATTGGCATTGGGCATATCAAATTTAATGCTGATATTACTGCAATAGGAATGGGAGTAAACTTATTTGCCCTAGCCTTAACAAGATTACTTTTGCAAGTGCTTTTTGGAGTAAATGGTTCATTTTCAAGCCCTTATATAAAGGCTATACCAAGAATAAGCATTGGATTTTTTTCAAAGATTCCGATTATTGGTTCAATATTTAACAACCTAACAATTACAGAATGGCTCTTGTTGCCAACTATAATACTTTTGTACTTTGTAATTTATAAAACCCCATATGGTTTACATCTTCGTGCTGTTGGTGCTTTCCCAGAAGCGGCAAAAACTGCTGGAATAAATACAACCAGAAAAAAATATGAGTCACTGCTAATAGCTGGCTTAGTTGGCGGTTTAGCAGGAGCTCACTTATCCTTAGGATATAGTGCACAATTTGTAAATAATATGACCAATAACAGGGGATTCATGGGAATTGCAGCCATGTTCTTTGGCGGAGCTAATCCAATTTATACATCTTTGGGATGTTTGCTATTTGGATTTGCTGATTCAATTGGAGCAAGATTACAATCTTATGGATTGCCAGCACAATTTGTATTAATGCTTCCATATATAGTTACAATTTTAGTATTGACAATTTCAGTTTATGCAAAAATTAAAACTGACAAGAGAAAAGAATCATCTTTAGTCAAAAGAGAAGTTTAAAAGGAGAAAATTTTGAGAAATATTATTCTAGATTGCGATCCAGGCCATGACGATGCCATAGCAATACTATTAGCAGGATCTAACCCAGAGATAAATTTGTTGGGAGTAACAGTTGTTGCAGGAAATCAAACGTTAGAAAAAACTGCCAATAATGCCCTAAAAGTTGTCCAATGGCTTGGCTTAGATATACCAGTTTTTAAAGGTTGCCCAGGTCCTATGGTTAGAAAGCAAATGATAGCAGATGACATCCACGGCAAAACTGGACTTGATGGTCACGATTTTGGAGAAATCAAAATAAAATTACAAGAAGACCACGCAGTTAATTTCATAATCGATACCATATTAAATTCAAAAGAAAAAATAACTGTAGTAACTTGTGGTCCTATGACAAATCTAGCTATGGCATTAAGACTTGAGCCAAAAATAAAAGAAAATATTGAAGAAATAGTATTAATGGGTGGAGCTTACACTTTTGGAAATGTAAGTCCTGCAGCAGAATTTAATATAATTGCAGATGCTGAAGCGGCATATGTTTGCTTTACAGCAGGCTTGCCAATTACAATGATGGGCCTTGATGTAACTAGAAAAGTTCAAGTTTTACCAGAAGTTGTAGAAAGAATGGATAAAATTTCAAACAAAGCAGCTGAAATGTTTGTAAACTTGATGAAATTCTTCAACAAATCTCAAAAAGAAGTTTTTGGCTGGGATGGTGGTCCTCTTCATGACCCACTAACAGTTGCATATTTAATTGATCCTTCTGTAGTAACCCTTAAAAAAATGAACACAAGAATCGATATTAGAAGTACCGATTCCTACGGAAGAACTAACTGCGACTATTTTGATTACCTAGGCTTAGAAAAAAATTCCAATGTAGCAATCGATGTCGATGTCAAAAAATATTGGGACATTATAGAAAAAGGAATAAAAAGTTATAATGACTAATCAAGTAAATACAAAACTTAAAGAAACTTTAGAAAAGAATAAGCAAGAATATATAGGCTATCTAAAAGATCTTATAGCCATAGACACAAGAGATCTAGGCCATGGCATTGATGGTGGATTAGAAAAAGAAGGTCAAGAATACCTAATCAAACTTTTTGAAAAATTAGGAGCAGACGTTAAAGTCGATCCTATGAAAGAAGAAGTTATCCAACAATTTTACAAAGACCATGGAGAAGGTAACCTAGGCCATAACTACGACGATAGATTTAACGTATATGCAAGCTTTAAGGCTGATCCAAGCAAAAAAAGCCTAATGTTTAATGGTCATATAGACGTAATGCCACCTGGAGATGAGACTTTATGGGATAATCCACCTTTTGAACCAGTAATAAAAGATGGTATACTTTACGGTCGTGGCACAGCAGATATGAAAGGTGGTCTAATGGCAGCAATAATGGCTGTAAAATTATTAAAAGATGCTGAAATTGACTTGCCAGGAGAAGTTATAATAACATCAGTTTGCGATGAAGAAGGCGGCGGCAATGGCTCAATGCAAGCCATAGCCAGCGGGCAAAGAGCTGATGGAGTTGTAGTTTGCGAAGGAACAGATCAAGAATTAATCCTTGCACACATGGGTTTTGTCTTCTTTAGAGTTGAATTTTCTGGAATAGCTTGCCATTCAGGAATGAAAACTAAAGGAGTAAATGCAATAGAAAAGGCCATAAAAACAATAAATGCCTTAAATGAATTAGAACACAAATGGTTATTAAAATATAAACATCCTCTACTACCACCACCAAACCTAAACATTGGAGTAATAAAAGGTGGAACAGCAGGCTCAACAGTGCCAGATGAATGTTATTTCGAAACTTGCGTTCACTATTTGCCAAATCTGATGTCTAAAAAGCAAATAGAAGAAGAATTTATGGACACCATAAATAGAGTAGCCAAATCAGATCCATTTCTAGAAAAGAATCCTCCAAAAGTTACCATTTACCAAGCAGGAAATGGCTTTGAAATGGATCTTGATCACGGCTTAGTAAATAGCTTTAAAAATTCATTTAAACTAGCAATGGACAAAGAAGTAAAAGCTGTTGGCTCACCAGCAGGATGCGACTCAAGATTGTGGAGAAGCATCGCAAAAATGCCAACCATTCAATTTGGCCCAGGCAGTCTAAAAATGGCTCACGCCATCAATGAATGTGTACCAGTAGAAGAATATCTAAATGCCATACTTATATATGCAAATCTAATCTTAGATTATTGTAAATAAAGGAGAAAAAATGACAAAAAAAGTATTACTAGTAGGAGAATCTTGGACAAAAACAACAATTCACGTAAAAGGATTTGATTCATTTGTAACAAGCGAATATGAAACTGGTGAAGAATTTATAAGAGGAGCTTTTGAACAAAGCGAGGACTATGAATATGAACATATGCCAGCACATATAGCTATGGAAGAATTCCCATACGACTTAGAAGGACTTAAAAAATACGACTTGATAATCTTATCAGACATAGGAGCTAATTCCTTATTACTACCAAACAGAGTTTTCTCAAAAAGCGAAAAAACTGCCAACAGATGTAATCTTATAAAAGAATACGTCCTAGACGGCGGAGCTTTATTAATGATCGGTGGATATATGACATTTTCAGGAATAAATGCAGCAGGAAAATGGCAAGATACAGCAGTACAAGATGTATTGCCAGTAAAAATCCTAAGCACAGATGACAGAATCGAAACACCAGAAGGAATTTATCCAAAAGTAGTAAAAGACCATGAAATTTTTGAAGGCGTTGAAAAAGAATGGCCACATGTTTTAGGCTACAACAAAACTATCCTAAAAGAAGATGGAAAACTTTTGGCAACAGTTAATGAAGATCCATTTATAGCAGTAGGAAGCTACGGCAAAGGAAAATCAGCAGTATTTACATCAGACTCAGCACCACACTGGGCACCACCAGAATTTGTAAACTGGAAATCCTATAACAAATTATTTGTAAACATAGCTGATTATTTGACAAAATAATTAAAAATATTAAAATAGGAAAAATCAATGTGTATTCATAAATAAATTTTCTGAGTATAGAAAATAGCTATATTGCGTAAATGCAAGTATAGCTATTTTTTGATTATTAAAAGCTCTAGAAAGTGAGTACAAAAAAATATAATCTCACACCAAAATCACCTTAATCCCCAATTTCTCAAGAGATTCGACTTTTGATCTTGATATTTCGTTATCGGTTATTATTATGTCTATGTTTTGGATTGTGCCTATTTTAAAGTTTGCGGATTGGCTAAATTTTGAGCTGTCGCAAACTAGTATGTTTTTTTCTGTGGATTCATTTAGCATATATTGGTTTATTTCCACTTCATCTAGTACGCTTGTTGTAAGTTCACCTTCTTCTGTGATTCCTGAAATACCGATTATAGAAAGGTTCGATGCGACACTTTTAAGATTGTTTAGGGCAAAAGTTCCGGTCATTGCATTTTTTGGGTAGGATACTCTGCCTCCTGTCAAGATAACATTAACTAAAGGATCGATTTTAATAGAAGAAGCTTTGGCATTATTTGTTATAATATTTACTCTCTTATTTTTTATGAATTTTAGAACTTTTAGGGCAGTTGATGATGAATTTATAAAAATATCATCATCGTTGTTTATGAAATCTGCACATTTTTTGGCGATTTTTTCTTTTTTGTTTTCTAGTAATAAATTTGCCGAATCTTGGCATTTATTTATCCTTGCTCCTCCGTGAAATCTTTGGATTTTCCCGAGAGATTGGAGAAAATCTAAGTCCCTTCTTATGGTTATTTCTGAAACCTTAAATTTTTCAATAAGCTCTTTGCTTGTAACTGTATTTTCACTACTTATGTAATTTAATACTTCTTCTCTTCTTTTATCTACGATGGATTTTTTTGTTTTCATATTAACCTCTTATAATCTCATTATTTTTATGAACGTTTGTCGGCATAAAGAATAATAAATCGTTATCATTTACATTATACTGCCTAAATCAATCAAATCAATCATATAATATCGATAAAAATACAAAATAAATGCTTGACCGTTCATTAATTTTGTTATATGATATAACTAGGTAAAGAATTAAATTAATTTATGGAGGTATTATGAGCCAAATTGATGAAATTACTAGAGAAAAATGGATCTTAGGCGCCTTTCCTGAGTGGGGAACATGGCTTAATGAGGAAATTGACGAAGAAGTAGTAGAAAAAGGCACCTTTGCTATGTGGTGGATTGGCTGCACTGGCATTTGGTTTAAGACAGAAAATGATACAAACATTGCAATTGATTTGTGGTTTGGTAATGGAAAAAGAACCAAAAAAGTTAAGGAGATGGCTCCTTACCATCAAATGAGAAATATGACTGGTGGCAAGGCTCTTCAACCAAATTTAAGAGCTAATCCAATAGTTTTTGACCCATTTGCTGTTACAAAAGTTGATGCTGTTTTGTCAACTCACTACCACAATGATCATATCGATCCTTTCTTTGCAGCAGCAGTTTTGAAGAATTGTTCTGATGATGTACCTTTTATAGGACCAAAGGAATCTGTTAAAAAATGGTTATCATACGGTGTACCAGAAGATAGATGTATAGTTGTAAAACCAGGTGATGAGATAAAGATAAAAGATACAACCATTGTTGCTCTTGATTCTTTTGATAGAACTTGCTTAGTTACAACAGAAGTTGGTGAAGATATTGAGGGGGTTTGCCCGACAAATATGGACGAAAAGGCTGTAAATTATCTAATCAAAATGCCGGCAGGAACTGTATATCACACAGGAGATTCTCACTTCTCAATAGGTTTTGCAGAAGTTGGCAAGAAATATGATATCGACATTGCTTTTGGTTCTTATGGAGATAACCCAGTAGGTAATCAAGATAAGATGACTTCTATTGATATACTAAGAATGGCTGAATCTGTAGGTTGTGAGGTTGTAATTCCAATTCACCATGATGTTTGGACAAACTTCAAAGCTGATCCAAAAGAGATCAAATATCTATGGCAATATAGAAAAGATAGATCAAAATATAAATTCCACCCATATATTTGGGATGTTGGTGGCAAATATGTATGGCCAACAATGAAGGATGAATTAGAGTACAGGTACAGACCAGGATTTGAAGACGCATTTGAAAATCCAAGAAATGTACCATTCAAATCAATATTATAAAAAATATAAACTGCTATTTTTGTTGGCAGTTTAAGATACATAAAAGGTGAAATATGATTAACGAAATACTAGAAAGAGGTTTGTTTGATTTTTATGATCAAATAGACACTTGGCAAGAAGCTATTAATAAATCTTGCAAGAAATTAATAGAAAAAAACATTGTTGATGAAACATATCCAAAACAAATTATCGAAACTTGCGAAAAATACGGTCCATACATTGTTTTGATACCACAAGTGGCTATGCCTCATTGTCAAGAATGTGCTCAAGGCGTAAATGAAACTGCTGTAGCTTTCATGAGGGTTGAAAAACCAGTAGTTTTTGACGAAGATGATAGGGATAAGGATGCGAAAATATTTTTTACTGTAGCTAGTGAAGATAACAAAAAACATTTGGAAAATATTGCGGCTTTATCTGATATATTGTGCGATGAAGAAATTGTTGAAGCTTTATGCGAAGCTAAAAACGAAGAAGATTTAAGAAAAATTTCAAAAAAATATAATATTTAGGGGATATTTATGAATATATTATTAGCAATTTTAAACGGATTTGTAAAAAATATACTTACAAAACCAGCATTTTTTATAGGTTTTTTGGTACTAATTGGCTATTTGCTAGATGGTAAGAAATGGTACGAAGCCTTGGCAGGCTTTATAAAAGCAACTGTAGGCTATATGATTTTGGCAGTTGGTTCTGGTGGGCTTGTTTCTACATTTAGACCAATACTTACTGGACTTAAAGATAAATTTAATATTTCTGCAACAGTAATTGACCCATATTTTGGTCAAAACGCAGTAACTGAAGGAATGGAGCATCTTGGTAGATCATTTTCACAAGTAATGGTTCTATTGCTTATTGCCTTTATAGTTAACATTATTTTAGTTAGAGCAAAAAATATTACAAAGATGAGAGCTGTATTTACAACAGGTCACGTTCAAATGCAACAAGCTGCAACAGCTTTTTGGCTATTAATTTTCTGTTTTCCAGATTTAGGTCAAACACCTATTCTTGTAATAATGGCTATTTTACTAGGTCTTTATTGGGCAGTAGGTAGTAACTTAACAGTTGAAGATACACAAAAACTTACAGATGGTGCAGGTTTCTGTATAGCTCACCAACAAATGTTTGGTATAAGACTTGCTTGCTTCTTAAGTGATAAATTATTTGCTAAGAAAAAAGATCAAAGTAAAGATATCGATGATATAGAACTTCCAGGATTTTTATCAATCTTTAACGAAAATATGGTAGCTACAGCAATTCTTATGACCTTATTCTTTGGAATTATCCAATCAGTTTTAGGCAAAGAATATCTAGTAGCTCACGAAGCTTTAAAAATGGACGATAACTTCTTCTTCTACATCCTACAATCTTCATTTAGCTTTGCAGTAAACTTAGCTATCTTACAACTAGGAGTTAGAACATTCGTTGGCGAATTAACATCATCATTTGATGGTATCCAAAGAAAACTTTTACCAGGTGCGCTTCCAGGAATCGACTGTGCAGCAGTATTTGGTTTTGGTGCAGCAAATGCAGTAACAATCGGATTTTTATTTGGTGCTTTAGGACAATTTTTAGCAATAGGTACTCTATTCTTACTAAAATCCCCAACACTAATAATTGCAGGATTCGTTCCATTATTCTTTGATAACGCTGTAATTGGGGTATATGCTAATAATAGAGGTGGATATAAGGCTGCAATGTTAATGCCATTCTTATCAGGTCTAATCCAAGTATTTGGTTCAGCATTTATAGCAACATATTCTGGACTTGCTCAATACGGTGGATACCTAGGAATGTTTGACTGGGCAACAGTATGGCCAGCATTTACAGTAATAATTAAGAATATTCAATATGTTGGTGTTGCATTAGTAGCAATCTTATTAATCGTAATTCCTCAACTACAATATAAAAAGAACAAAGAAGGTTACTTCATGATCACTGAAGATTATGAAAAGTACAAAGAAACAATCGCAAATAAATAGGAGGGCGAAATGAAAGTAATAGTAGCATGTGCAAATGGAGCTGGAACAAGTTTGATGATGATGAATAAGATTAAGCAAGCTTTTAATGAATTGGATTATAAGGGCAAACTTGACATCTCTCACTGCTCACTATCAGAAGGCAAATCTACAGGAAGAAGTGCTGATGTAATATTCTGTGCAGTAAATTTCATGAAAGATTTTGACAATTTGAAAGAAAAAGGCGTTACAATCATAGGCATGAAAAACATTCTTTCTAAAGATGAAGCCATGGAAAAAATCAAAGAAAATAATCTTTTAGAAAGATAAGTAGGCTTTATGTTAGAAGATATCAAACAAAAAGTTTATGAAGCAAACTTATTATTGCCAAAATATGATCTAGTAAAATTTACCTGGGGAAATGTTTCTGAAATTTCCCCAGATAGAAAATATGTAGTCATAAAACCATCAGGCGTGGATTATGAAACGATGAATGAAAGCGATATGGTGGTAGTCGACCTTGACGGAAACGTTGTTGAGGGAGATCTAAAACCATCAAGCGATACTGCAACACATTTAGAAATTTACAAAAAATACCCGGAAATTGGCGGCATAACCCACACACACTCTAGATGGGCAACAATAATGGCTCAGGCTAAAATGGACATAAAAGCTATGGGAACAACTCATGGAGATTATTTTTATGGGTCAATTCCAGTAACAGCTGATATGACTAAAGAAGAAATTGCCAATGATTATGAAAAAAACACTGGACTAGTAATAATAAAGTGTTTTGAAGATAGAAAAATTTCTCCAAAAGATGTACCGGCAGTTTTGGTAGCAAATCATGGTCCTTTTGTCTTTGGCGAAGATGCAGCAGATTCAGTTTTCCACTCTGTAGTTTTAGAAGAAGTTGCCTTTATGAATTGGCACTTAATTTCAATTGGCAAAAATGAAGCCATGAGCGATGAATTATTAGACAAACATTACCTAAGAAAACACGGAGCTAACGCTTATTATGGACAAAATTAATCTAGGAATCTATGAAAAAGCTTTGCCAAATTCTTTGTCTTTAGATCAAAAACTAAAACTTGCAAAAGAAATTGGCTTTGATCAGCTAGAAATAAGCATAGACGAAAGCGATGAAAAACTAAATAGGCTTTATGATGGCACAAGTGACATTCTAAAAAAATCTCAAGTAGCTTGTGATATGAGAATTAGAACCATGTGCTTATCAGGCCATAGAAAATATCCTTTTGGGTCAAGCAAAAAAGAAATCAGAGATAAATCCATGGATATTATGAAAAAAGCCATAGAATTTTCTGATAACAACGGTATTAGAATCATTCAACTTGCAGGTTATGATGTTTATTACGAAGAAAGCACTGCCGATAGCAAAAAATATTTCTTGGAAAATCTATCCAAGGCAGTAGACATAGCCAGCAAATATGGCGTGATACTCGCTTTTGAAACCATGGAAACAGAATTTATGGATACTGTAGAAAAGGCTATGCACTATGTCGATATTATTAACAGTCCATATTTGGGAATTTATCCAGATATAGGAAATCTTAAAAATGCAGCTGTAAAATACGGCACAGATGTTATAGAAGATTTGAAAAAGGGCGCTGGTCACATATTTGCAGCCCACCTAAAAGAAACAAATCCAGGAATATATAGAGATATGAGATTTGGCTCAGGTGGTCATACAGAATATGAAAGATCAATAAAAGAGTTGAAAAATCAAAAAGTTTCCATATATACAGGTGAATTTTGGGATCATGGAGAAGAAAATTACAAAGAAATAATAAAAGATTCTTATGAATTTTTAGTTAACAAATTAAAATAAGGAGAAGAGTAATGAGTAAACCAAAGCTACAAATAGCTTTAGATAGCCAATCTCTAAGCAAAGCCTTAGAAACTGTAAGAGAAGTTGGCGATGTAGTTGACATAATAGAAGTAGGAACAGTTTTATGCTTACAAGATGGTATGGAACCTGTTAGAGCAATAAGAGCTTTATATCCAGAAAAAACCATACTTGCAGACACCAAATGTGCCGATGCAGGCAAAACTGTTGCAAAAAATTGCAAAGACGCTGGAGCAAACTGGATGACAGTAATTTGCTGTGCGACAATTCCTACCATGCAAGCTGCCAACAAAGAAATCGACGAGCTTCAAGTTGAACTTTACGGAGATTGGACATTTGACCAAGCCAAAGCTTGGAAGGAAATTGGCATAAATCAAGTTGTCTACCACCAATCAAGAGATGCTCTTTTAAGTGGCGAAACTTGGGGAGAAAAAGATCTAACAAAAATCAAAAAACTTGTAGATATGGGATTTGAAGTTTCAGTAACTGGTGGATTAAATGTAGATACCCTACAACTTTTCAAAGGCATTGATGTTGCTTGTTTCATAGCAGGCAGAGGAATTGCAGAAGCGGAAAATCCAAAAAAAGCAGCTGAAGACTTCAAAAACAAAATTAACGAGATATTTTAGTATTTAAAGATTTTAGGAGATAAAATGAAATTTTTCTTAGACACAGCCAATGTAGATGAAATAAAAAGAATAAACGATCTAGGTCTTTGCGATGGAGTTACAACCAATCCTTCACTAATCAACAAAGAAGGTCGTAATTTCGAAGAAGTAGTAAAAGAAATAGCAAGTTTTGTAGATGGCCCTATTTCAGCAGAAGTAACAAGCTATGACTACGAAGGTATGGTAAAACAAGCAAGAGAATTAGCAAAATGGGCAGATAATATCGTTGTGAAAATTCCAATGACTGAAGATGGACTAAAAGCCATCCATACCCTAAGCGCTGAAGGAATAAAAACTAACTGTACATTGATATTTTCAGTATCTCAAGGCCTAATGGCAATGAAAGCTGGCGCAACCTATATCTCACCATTTTTAGGTAGAATCGATGATATGGGAGAAAATGGTGCAAGACTAATAGGAGAACTAAGAGATGTAATCGACATTTACGGTTTCCAATCAGAAATAATTGCAGCAAGCATCAGAAATATAGGCCATGTAGAAGAAGCAGCTCTTGCTGGTGCTCATATAGCAACAATACCAGGAACACTATTTGAAAAACTATGGACACATCCACTAACAACAGCAGGAATTGAAGCCTTCATAAGAGATTGGGATGCTTTCCAGGCAAAAAATAAATAATTAAGAAATTTTAGGGCAAGTGCTCATCACTTGCTCTATTTTTGTAACATTTCGTAGTATAATATAAGTAAGTTATTTTGTAAAAATTGATAAAAAGAAATGAGGGAAAAATGTTTAATAAAAATGATGATAGAGCAGTTTCTGCTATTCGTGCGCTTTCTATAGCTCAAATTGAAAAAGCCAACAGCGGCCACCCAGGACTTCCAATGGGAGCAGCACCAATGGCTTATGTTTTGTGGAATAAAATCTTAAAGGCAAATCCAAAAAATTCTTCTTTCTTTGATCGTGATAGATTTGTATTATCAGCAGGCCATGGTTCTGCTATGCTTTATGCTTTGCTCCACCTATCTGGCTATGATGTAAGCCTTGATGATCTAAAAGATTTTAGACAACTAAATGCCAAAACAGCAGGCCATCCAGAAAGAGGTCATATAGACGGAGTTGAAGTTACAACAGGACCTTTAGGTCAAGGAATTGCCCAAGCAGTTGGACTTGCAATTTCTGAAAAACACATGGCAGCTTTGTATAACAAAGAAGATTTAGAAATAATCGACCACTACACCTACGCACTTTGTGGCGATGGCGATCTTATGGAAGGTATTTCCTATGAGGCTATGAGTCTTGCTGGACATTTGAATTTATCAAAGCTAATTGTCCTATACGATTCAAATGATATTTGTCTTGATGGCAAAACTTCAACAACTTTTTCTGAAGATATGAAAAAACGTGCCGAAGCTCTTAATTGGAACTACCTACTAGTAGAAGATGGTAGCAACCTTAGTGAAATTTTCCAAGCTATCAGCAAAGCAAAAGAAAATACCAATGGCCCTACAATAATAGAAATCAAAACTATCATTGGTTTTGGTTCAGCAAATCAAGGAACTAACAAGGTTCACGGAGCTCCTATCGGCCAAGAAGATTTCATCAAAGCTAAGGAAGTTTATGGTTGGAGCGAGGATGATTTTCAAATCCCAGAAGATGTTTATCAAACTTTTGCGGATGGAATTTTGGCAAAGGGCAAAGAAGCTAACGAAAAATGGGATGAACTTTTAAAATCTTATAAGGAAAAATATGCCGAAGATTACAAAAATCTAATGGCTGGCATCAATAGAGAATTGCCAGAAAACTTTATGGACCAAGTGAAAAAATATTCTCATGAAGATAAGGCTCTTGCAACTCGTGCATCAAATGGCGAAATTATCCAAGATTTGGCAAAAATTACTCCAAATTTCTGGGGCGGTTCTGCAGATTTGTTCTCATCAAATAAAACAAATATCAAAGACACCGAAGCCTTTACAGATAAGACACCAGAAGGCAGAAATATCTACTACGGAGTTCGTGAATTTGCCATGGCAGCAATTGGCAATGGAATAATGGCCCACGGTGGAAGCTTCCATCATGTTTCAACATTCTTTGTCTTTACAGATTATTTGAAAGCTGCAATTAGACTTTCAGCTTTGTCAAAATTGCCACTAACTTATGTTATGACTCACGATTCAATAGCTGTTGGAGAAGATGGACCAACTCACGAGCCAATCGACCAACTTGCAATGATAAGAGCAATTCCAAATACTCTAATGCTAAGACCAGCAGATGCCAACGAAACAAGACTTGCTTGGAAAATAGCTCTAGAAAGCAAGGATAAACCAGTAGTAATGGCTCTAACTCGTCAAAACGTTAGAAATCTAAAAGAAACAGAAAATCTAACTGGAATCGAAAAAGGCGCTTATGTAATTAGCGATTGCGAAAATCCAGAATTAATAATAATTGCAACAGGTAGCGAAGTTGAACTTGCTCTTGATGCCAAAGAAATTTTAGCAAAAGAAGGCATAAAGATAAGAGTAGTTTCAATGCCATCAATGGAATTATTTAGAAATCAAGATAAAGCTTACAAAGATCAAGTTTTACCAAGAAATATCAAAAAAGTTTCACTTGAAATGGCATCCACCTTTGGCTGGGCAGAATGGACAGGCTTAGATGGACTAAATATAGGCATAGATAGCTTTGGAGCATCAGGAAAAGGCGAAGAAGTTATGGAAGCATTTGGTTTTACCAAAGAAAAAATCGCAAGCCGTATCAGAGATTTTCTAAAATAAAAATAAAAAAAACCCTACCCTTAAAGTCAAGTGCTTTAAGGGTATATTTATTTATAGGTGAAAAAAAGAAAAGAGGTTTTATGGAAAAAAATAAAAATTTATGGCAATTATTCAAATCCACCCTCTATTTGTCAGCCTTTACCTTTGGTGGTGGTTATGTAATTTTATCCTTGATGAAAGATACATTTGTAGATAGATTAAATTGGATTAGCAAAGATGAAATGCTAGATATGACTGCAATTGCTCAATCTGCGCCAGGACCTGTTGCTGTAAATGCTGCTGTCGTTATTGGCTATAAAACTTTTGGACTAATGGGAATGCTTCTTGCAATTTTGGGAACGATTATCCCACCTTTAGTAATTATAAGTTTAATCTCCATAGCCTACCAAGCTTTTATTACAAATAAATTTATAGGACTTTTTTTAAAGGGTATGCAAGCTGGTGTTGGAGCTTTGATAATCAAAGTTGTAATCGATATGGCAAAAGATTTGCTCAAAGATAGAAAACCAGTGGTTGTAATTATAATGCTTACAAGTTTTATCTTGGGATTTTTCCTAAAAGTTAATGTGACGTACATAATCCTTGGACTAATTGTAATTGGCGGAATTTACACAATTTTTGGAGGAAGTCATGCTAATTAATTTATTTATAAGCTTTTTAAAAATCGGATTATTTTCCTTTGGTGGAGGATATGCAGCTCTTCCACTAATCCAAGAAGAAGTTGTAAACTTACATCATTGGCTAAGTCTTAGTGAATTTAACGATCTAATAACCATAAGCCAAATGACCCCAGGACCGATTGCAATAAATTCTGCAACTTTTGTAGGAACGAGAATTGCAGGCTTTCCTGGAGCACTTGCAGCAACTTTTGGTTGCGTTTTGCCATCTTCAATAATAGTTGGTGGAATTTCCTATTTTTACAACAAATACAAAGACCTTGATGCTATGACAAATATTCTTAACTTTCTAAGACCTGCCATTGTTTCAATGATTTTAATAGCTGGAATTTCGATTTTACAAACTGCTTTTTTTGATGTCAAGGCCATATCTTTAGCAAATATGGATTGGATCATGCTAGCAATTTTCATCATTTCCTTATTTACTATGTTTAAAAGTAAAATCGATCCGATAAAAATAATGCTTTTCTGTGGACTTTTATATTTGGTCACTAATTTTTTATTTTACTAAAATAAATTGTAAATGAATCCTAAATATTGGGTATTATAGATATAGTATGATAATTCATATCAGTTAGCAATTTTTTGCTAGGTCAAAAAACAAAGAAAACGATTTGATAGAGAGGTTATTTAATGGATTACAAAAAACTTTACCAAGAAAAACTAATAACAGCAGACAAAGCCGCAGCCATGGTAAAAGATGGAGATTGGGTAGATATAGGCTGGTGCGCACTTACTCCAAAAGCTTTTGACCAAGCTTTGGCAAAAAGAGTAAATGAACTTTCCGATGTAAAAGTAAAAGGCGGAGTAGTTCCTTATGAGCTTGAAATAGGCAAAGCAGACACAACAGGGGAACATATTATCTATCATTCTTGGCACTCATCTGGAACTGAAAGAAATTTAATAAATAACAACAAATACGGAGCATATTTCATTCCAATTAAATATAGCGAACTTCCTAGATATATTTACGATCTTGAAGATAAGATA
This sequence comes from Anaerococcus sp. Marseille-P9784, assembly GCF_902500265.1. Lineage (NCBI taxonomy): Bacteria > Bacillati > Bacillota > Tissierellia > Tissierellales > Peptoniphilaceae > Anaerococcus > Anaerococcus sp. Marseille-P9784. Next base: position 761,659 of record NZ_CABVOZ010000001.1, read on the forward strand.
AATATAGCAGTAATTCAAGTTGCACCAATGGATAAACACGGCAATTTTAACTTTGGTTTATCAGCAAGCCACACATGGGCAACCTTTAACAATGCCGATAAAATAATTCTTGAAGTAAATGAAAATGTACCAGTAGCTTTAGGCGGCTATCTAAACTATGTAAATATCAAAGATGTAGACTATATTTACGAGGCAAATTATGAAATGCTAACCCTTGGCAAGGCGAAATTTGGTGAAAATGAATTACAAGTTGCAAGCCATGTTGTTGGACTATTAAGAGATGGCGACTGCTTGCAAATAGGCATTGGTGGTCTTCCAAATGCAATTGGTTCTGAAATTGCCAAATCTGACCTAAAAGATCTAGGAGTTCATACTGAGATGTATGTTGATTCTTTTGTAGATATGGCAAAAGCAGGGAAAATCACCGGTATGAAGAAAAACCACGACACAGGCCGTCAAACTTATGCCTTTGCAGCAGGTAGCCAAGAACTTTACGATTATATTGACGGCAACGAAGAACTAATGGCAGTTCCTGTAAATTATGCCAACGATATCGATGTAATCGCATCTTTGGACAATTTTGTTTCCATAAATACTGCTATGCAAGTTGACCTTTGGGGACAAATTTCATCAGAAACAGTTGGGACAAGACACATTTCTGGAGCAGGCGGAGCACTAGATTTCATACTTGGAGCTTATAGATCAAAGGGAGGACGTTCAATAGTTGCCCTAAAATCTTCTAGAGTAAACAAAGACGGTGTTAGAATTTCAAACATCGTTCCAACATTTTTACCAGGCACACAAGCAACAGCAGTAAGAAGCAACACTCATTATATAGCAACAGAACAAGGAATTAGAAATTTCAAAGGCCTATCAACCTGGCAAGCAGCAGAAGCTCTAGTAGAACTTGCTCATCCAGACAATCGTGATGAATTAATCAAAGAAGCTGACAAATTAGGAATTTGGAGAAATTCTAACAAATAATAATCTAAAAGCTGATGGTAATTTTTGCCATCGCTTTTTTATTTTGAAAAATTTTAGCTAAAATAAATGTCAAAAACTAACTTTATCAAAAGAACTTTATATAAGTTAACAAATATATATAAAACGTTGAATTTTTCTGTTTTTTTTGATAAAATAAACTTAATATGGAGGAGTTATACAATTATGAAAGCTAGATCTAAAACAAAATATACAGCCCTAATATTAGCTTTATCATTAGCAAGCCCAATGATAGCTCATGCAACTAATATAGATGAAAACCCAAAAGCAACAGAAATTGTCACAGAAGAAAAACACGAAAATCCATTAGAAATTCAAAGCAAGATGTCTTTATCAGAAGATAAAAGTCAAATTGTTTATGATATCGATATCACAAATAAAAATAACCGAAGTCAAGAATTAAGCGCTTTTCTTTATTTACCAGAAAATTCTAACATTGAAAATTTGAAGCTAGAAAATTCTGATATAAAAGCAAATGAACTAGCAACCGATCTTGGCAAAGCCTTGGAAATCAAATTAGAAGCTGGTGAAAAAACAAGCCTAAAATTATCAGCTGACATCAAAAAAGAAAAGGCTGATAAATTATTCTTTGACCTAGGATTGATTTCAAAAAACAATGAAATACTAACAAAACGTATAGGTGGACAAATCGAAGCTGATAAGCTAGTTGAAAAAACAGCTGAAGAATTAGCTCACGTTTTAGCTGGCAAAATAAACCAAGATAAGACAATATCCTGGACTGATTATTTATTAAATCAAACAGAAGAAAAAACCATAAGCGACTATACCTTTAACATTTCAGAAAACCAATCATTTGAAAATCAAAAATTAAACTTAGAATATTTTACATTGACAAGTGAAGGATACAAACTAACTGATAGCAAGGCTTTGGACTTTGGAAACATCAAAGATTTGGAAATTGCGCCTAATAGCCTTGTAAAAATCTCATTTAATACAAAGACACTAGAAGATTTTGGAGAATTTAAGATAAACGATGCTAGTGTTCTTGTAAAAAAAGAAGAAGATAAAAAAGAAGACAAGAAAGAAAATACCAGTGACGAAGAAAAAGCTATTGATGCTATAAAAATCTTAGAGGAAAATAGTAAAGAAATCACCGACATTTTACTAGCAAATGAAGCTGAGAAAGAAAATCCTAAAGAAGATAAAGAAGATAAGAAAGAAGACAAAAAAGACGAAAAGTCATCAGAAGAAAAAAACAAAGAATTAACAGACAAATTAGAAGAAAATTCTGCTGAAATAGAAAAATCATTAAAAACTGACGCTTCTGAAGAAAAAGCAAAAGAATTAATCGATCAAATAGAACTAACAAATGATGAAATAATAAAACTTCTAAAAGACAATGAATCAGGATTTGAACAATTGATAAAAGATCCTGAGAAAAAAGAAGAAGAACCAAAAACCATCATGGTTAGCGAAGATGACAAAAAAGCTAATGATCTTGCAGATAAAATAATAGGCTACAACAAGCAAATCGACTCAATACTTGAGCCAATCTTAGGCAAAGAAGAATACCAAAAATTACTCAAAAAAGCCGCAAAACACCTAGAAGAAACTAAGAAAATTTCTATAGAAGAAGCTAAAAAAGCAGAAAATTCTGACGAAAAGAAAGCTCAAAGCCTAATTGCTCAAATAAATGAGAAAAATGAAGAAATTTCTGAAGTAATTAGACAAGTAAAACTAAGAGAAGAAGTTGCAAAAGCTCTTGCTGATGAAAAAGAACTTGAAGTTGTAAAAAGCCTACTAAAGGAAATTGAAAAGCTTGATAAGGCTAGCAAAGAAGTAGAAGAAAGCAAAAAAGAAGCTTATGTAAGTCCACATTTTAAGATGCTTTTAGATGACTTTTCAAAACAAGCCTACAAGGATTTAGAAAAAGTTGTAACAGTAACCCTAGATCCACTAAAGAAAATTGAAGCAAAATCAACAGTTGACCAAGCAAAAAAGAAATATCCAACAATAGATTATTATCTATCAAACTTAGAATTAAGAAATGATATGTTAAATAACTTAGGATATATTGTAAAATAACAAAATGGGAGCAGAAAAACCTGCTCCTTTTTATGTGAAATAAAATAAGAGATCCTTCGACTCACTTCGTTCGCTCAGGATGCCAAGGGGGATGGGCTTTGCTTACTTTTAGCTTCTCTTTCATTTTTCTCCAATAAAAAAGCATAAGGTTTTTCCTTATGCTTTTGTTTTAGTATCTATTATTTATTTTTCTTTTTTGTAGCTACTAAAGCTGCACTTGCTAGTGCTAGAGATCCTGCTACTAGTGAAATTCCTGCTACACCAGTTTTTGGGTTTGATTTTTTGCCCTTGTTATCTTTTTCTGGTTTCTTTTCAGGTTTTTTGTCTGGTTTTTCATCTGGCTTTTTGTCAGGTTCTTTGTCTTGGTTAGCTTCGTTTTCCTTTAGAATTTTTTCAATTTCAGCTGTATTTTTATTTAATTTATCTATTAAATCTTTAGCCTTATTTTCGTCAGAATTATCTTTGCCATCTTCTGGTTTATCTTCAGGTTTTGTGTCTTCTGGTTTTGTTTCATTATCTTTGTTAGTTTCTTCTGTTGTTGTAGTAGTTGAGTCATCATCTGGATATTCAGGTAAATAGATGTGGGTAACATTGCCCTTTTCATCTTTTTCTGTTTTTATCCATTTGTATCCTTTTATGATTTTAAATTCTTTTATGCCATATTCTTTTGGAGCAATATCATTGCCTGATGGATCTACAAAACGAGTATATATTAAGGCTTCATAAACATAGGTGAAAGTGCCTCTTCCTTGTGATGGACCACCCTCACTTGTAAATTCTTTATACTTGTAACCTTCAATATCTTTTGGGTTTGGATTAGCTTCACCACGATATAGTTGAGTTCTATTGAATTGAGCTGTTTCTTCTGGAGCGATTACATTTCCTTCAGTATCTACATATCTAGATACTAGAGTAAATAGCTCTTCTAACCAGAATGGTTGTGAGGTAGGACCTTTTATCTTTTTTGATACACTACTTGGGCCCTGCCATCTGTAGGTCTTGCCAGCTAATACTCCACCTGTTGGTAGGTTTGTTACTGTTAGGGTGTAATTTCCTTCAGGAACATTAGCGTGGGCATAACCATCATTATCAGTGGTTGTTGTATAGGTGTGTACAACTGCACCAGTGTCATTATTGGTTAAAGTTATTGTAGCTCCTGGAACATCTTGCCATGGTTTACCTGTTAATGAATTAATTTGTAAACTTACATTAACATCCCAAGTATTTACTTGTTCGTCTTCTTTTTCATAAGTTACTGTTGCTGTTTTATTATCAGCACTAAATTTAATATTTATCTTATAACCGTCGATTTTTTCTGCTGCATTTGTTACATTTTGTTTAGCTTCATTTACATCTTTACCTGTTACAGTAGATTGTGCAACACTTCCATCTGGTTTTGTAGTAGTTACTTCGATTGTAAATTCTTGTACTGGAGCTCTTTTTGCTTCTTCGATCTTTTTTTCTAGTTCGGTAATTTGATTTTCAACTTTCTTTAAGCCTTCAGTGTATTTAGCTATGTTATCGGTTTCTTCTTCCTCTTGTTTTTTAAGTTTTTCACGTTCTTCATTTGATATTCTTTTGCTTCTTAATTGTCTTTTAATATCTTTTAATTTACTTTCTGAAGCAGTTTTTTTGTTTTGAAGATCTTCTTGTTCTTTTTTAGCAGCTTCAAGGTCAGTTTCTAGTTGTTCAAGAGATTTTTCTTCTGTTGCATAAGCTGTAGGAATAGCTAAATCTAGGGCTTTAGTACCCCCCCCAATTAGCATTCCAGCTGCTAGTGCTACAGCTAGTAATTTTTTAGTTTTCATTTTTGCCTCCTTTTCTATAAGTAAAATAATATACTTATTTACTTATACTATAGTCTTTTTGCGGATTTTTTCAACAATTTTTTCATAGGTGTGATTTCTTTGATTTTTATATTCTTTTTTTATGTTGACAAAAACACCCTAGATGATATACTTGTATTAGTGGATATGAAAACGAAATCATTTCGTTGATATCAATATTTATTATTTCGGAGGAAAGATGAAAAAAGGTAAAAAAATTCTTAGTGCAGCTCTTGCTACTATGCTAGTTTTCTCAGCTACATCAACATCTCTTGCTTGTACAGGTCTTTATGTTGGTGAAGAACAATCTGAAAATGGAAGTACTTATTATGGAAGAAGTGAGGATTTATCTGATGATTCTACAAAAATTTTAGGTATCTCTGAACAAAAGGAATATAAAGAAGGTACAACTTACACAGATGCTGATGGTTTTTCTACAGAAATGCCAGATAAGACTTACAGATATACTTATGTAAGAGATTCTAAGGAATTTACAGATCAACCAGTTGACCAAGATGGAAACGTTGTCGGTCAAGCTTATGGCGAAGTTGGAGTTAACGAGCACGGTGTTGGTATGACTGCAACTGTTTCTACTTATTATAATGATTATGCAAAACTTGTTGATCCACTTAAAGATGGTGGTTTGACAGAAGTTTCTCTTGAAAGTTTGACTCTTGGAAATGCAAAAACTGCTAGAGAAGGTATCGAATTTGTTGCAAAAATCCTTGATAAATATGGCGCAGGCGAGAATAACTCACTTATGATAGGCGATCAAAATGAAGTTTGGCATATGGATATCTTATCAGGTCATCAATATGTAGCAGTAAAAATGCCAAAGGATAAGGTAGTTGTTCAACCAAATATGTTCCAAATGAGAGGCGTTGATATCAACGATAAGGAAAATGTCATCGCATCAAAAGGCTTAGTTTCTCTTCCAGAAGAATATGGATTTATAAAAAGAGATGAAAATGGCAATATTGATATAACAAGAACTTACGCGAGAGAAGTTAGCAAAGGTTCAGCTAGTAGATATTGGCAAGGTCTAAATTATATCAACCCAGAATACACAAAAGGCTTGAAAGTAGAAGATATTACTAACGATTCTGGTAATGTTTCAATGTTTAGAGAAGCTAATAGAAAACTTACAACTCTTGAAGTTTTAAATATCTTAAAACAAAGAGGAATTGGTACACAATACGATTCAACCAAAGATGAAAAAATCTATCCAATTGGCAACAAAAACCAAATGGAAGTTCACGTTCTAGAACTCCGCAAAGATATGCCAAAAGAATTAGCAACTCTACAATGGTTAGGAATTGCAGATGCATCTTACACAGTATTTGTTCCTTATTACTCAGCTATGATAAAAGATGTTCATGAAAAATATAAGCCAGAAGTGTCTGAAGTTGGCGATGACAGCTTTAACGGCTTATTTAACGAACTAAATACTTTAGGAATGAATAACTACAAACTAGACCTTGATTCTGGTATGCAAGCTTACATTGAAAAAGTTCAACAATCAATAATTGACCAACAAAAATCAGTAGATAAAGATATGCTAAAATATTTTGAAGAAAATCCAGAACTTGCACGCGATAAGGCAACAGGAATCTCAATGAAATTAGCTGACCAAGTTTATAAAATCATGTCAATATTCAGAGATGAAGTAAAAGCTTATATAGAAAAAGGCGATCATACAAAAGCATTCAAAGTTTCTGACAAATTAGCAGCAATGCTACCAGAATACAAATTCGATGAAGAACAAATCAACAAAGAAATCGAAAAAGAAATTGAAAAAACCAAAAAAGCTAATGTAGATCAACCAAAAGCTGCTAACAAAGTAGCAGAAAACAAGAATCCTAAAACAGGTGTTTACGATCTAGCAAATGTTGCCCTAACATTAGTAGGCGCAAGCTCAGCTTTAGTAGTTTTCAAAAAAAGAAAATAAGAAAATAAATAGTTGATAAAAATCTGACCCCATAAATTGAAATTCAATTTTATGAAGGGTCAGTTTTTTTGCCCAAATTTGCTATATTTATGGCAATTGTTGAAAAATAATTGGTAAATAGTAAAATAATCCTAAGAATCATGGATTCTATTTTTTAATAACAAATGGTCAGAGATAGTCAGAAGGTCAAAGTTTTTTCTTGACCTTTCCTATTATAAATGTAAAATAAAAAGACAATTTAGAAAGATGGTGATTTTATGGCGGGTCTAACATCAGATATAGAAGAATTTTTAAAGGCAATGCTTAACCAATCAACTGATGGAATGCTTGAAATTGGACGAAATGATTTGGCTATAAAGTTTGATTGTGCTCCAAGTCAAATAAATTATGTGCTTTCAACAAGGTTTACCCCTCACAATGGTTATCTAATTGAAAGTAAGAGGGGCGGTAACGGCTTTATTAAAATCATTACTATAGTTGAGGAGGATAATTATTTATCCTATTTGGTAAAAAATTTAAACGAACAAATGACTGAAGCAAACGCTGATAGTTTGTTTAAGGACTTATATAATAGAGAATACTTAAACGAGGATGAATTTTTGCTGGCAAAATATGCAACTAGCGATAAGGCCTTGGCAAAAATAACAAGTGATATGAGAAATTTTGTTAGATCAGATATCATAAAAAATATGATTTTAAGTATTTTAGCAAGGAGTTAATTATGAAGTGTGAAAAATGTGGAAAAGATGCAAATATAAGCGTTAGAGCTATTGTTAATGGTTATGTCCACGATTTTTATCTATGCGAAGATTGCTTAAAAAAATATACAAATATGGATATGACCAATGCTGGCAAGTCTAATCAAGTAGTTAATAAAATCGATTTTGACAAATTAGATTTGGGAGATTTGATTGAGAATTTTATACCGTCTTTGGATAATATGATCGATAGTTACTATGACTTTAAATTTAATTTGAATAACAAAACTTTTGACTATCTAAAAAGTATTAATCAGAAAACTTGCCCATCGTGCGGGAATCCTGAGTCAAATATAAAAGTTGGCAAATTTGGTTGCAATCAATGCTACAAACTTAACCATAAGCTAACAGAAAAAATTCTAAAATCTTTTAACAATTTTGATACTTACAGGGGAGATTTCCCAAAGGCTGAAAGAGAATTTAAGGAAGTTGCTCTACAGATAAAATCCTTGCAAGAAAAACTCAACCAATCTGTTGAAACTGAGGATTACGAGCAAGCACAGATTCTTAAAGAGCGTATAGATGATTTGAATATGAAGGTGCAAAATTGATAGATTATGCTAAAGATATAATTCTAAATTCAAACTTATCCATAAGAAGAAATATCCAAGACTTTGACTATCCAACGACCATGAGTTTTGAAGATAGCCAAAAAACAATTGACATTTTAAGAGAAATTTATAAAGATGAACTTATTCTTTTATCAGATCTTGATGAAGAAGTCCTTGACAAATTAGTTAGCGATTTGATTTTATCAGAAGATTGGTATGAAAAAAACCTTAAAATGGCTGCAATTATCAAAGATGATTATCTGATAATAATCAACGATAGGGATCATATTTCAATCAACATTAGAAATTTTGGCATGGATTTTAAAAAATCTTACAAAAAAGCCAAGGAAATCGAAAGTTTTTTGGATGATAAAATAAACTTTTCTTTTTCTCCAGAATATGGTTATCTAACAAGCGATGCCAGAAATGCTGGTTCGGGAGTTGAGATAAGACTAAAGATGTTTTTGTTTGGTCTTGTAGATAGGGATGAAACATATGTTGGTTTCAAACAAGCTTTGGCAAGTCATGGTATGATTGGGACAAGATTTTTGCCTTTGGACTATGATGAATTTGTAGATTGCCTTTATCTGATCAAAAACTTTGGAAATTACAGAGATGATATGGATTCTTTCATAAGATCAATGTCAGAAAATGTCGATACGCTTGTAAGAAATGAGAGAAGATTTAGAAGAGATTATAAAATTTTAAATAATATTGACGATGAAGAAGTAAAAGAAGAAATAGCCTTGTCATTAAATAATCTAAGAAGTGGGAAATTATCTAATAACAAAATTATTGCCAATGAGCTTTACAAACTTAAAAAATACAATAATTTAGACTGTGATACAGATTTATCCAATGACGAAATTGATTATTTAATTGATAAGCTTGTAAATAAGAAATATGAGGGCAAAAATGACCCCAAAAGAGCTTGTTTTCTAAACTCATATATGAAGGAGAGATAATGGAAGCTAACAGATTAAACAAATTAACCCAAGAGGCTAGACGTGAAAGCTACAGTTTAAATCACGATTATATCGGTAGTGAACATTTGCTCTTAGCCTTGATGAAAACAAATTCTCTTGCCAGTAGGGCTTTGGAGAAATCCGGAGCTAACTACGAACTTTTTAGGCAAGTTATAATAAATAATGTAGGAATAGGGGAAGCTAGTAGACCTGCTACAGAATTAAGTGGCAAAGTTAGAAAAATTTTTGAACAAGCAAGAATAATTGCAGGGCAAAGAGGAACGCTAGCAGCTGGCGAAGAAGATGTGTTATTTGCAATCCTTGATGATGAAGATTCCATCACAAATGTGATGTTTCTCTTATCTGGTCTTGAAAAAGACGTGGTAAGAAGAAATCTTTTGGAATTATTAAAGACAGAAAATAATAAAACTAACAAAAGTGAAAATTTATCAGAAAATGTCTTGCAATACGCAAGAAATCTAAATGAAGAAGCAAAAGCTGGAAAAATAGACCCAGTAATTGGCAGAGATAAGGAAATAGAAAGGCTCATACAAATTCTAATGCGTAGGAGAAAAAATAATCCTATCCTAATTGGCGAGCCTGGAGTTGGCAAAACTGCAATTTCTGAAGGCCTTGCCCAAAATATTGTCCAAGGAAATGTACCAAAAATCATAAGCGATAAACAAATCCTCTCTTTGGACTTGCCAAGCATAATTGCTGGAACCAAATATCGTGGAGATTTTGAAGAAAGACTTAAAAAATTCTTTAATGAAATTAAAGATCGTGACGATGTGATTTTATTTATAGATGAATTTCACATGGTCTTAGGCGCTGGAGCTGGAGAAGGTTCAATGGATGCAGCAAATATCCTAAAGCCAATTCTTGCCAAGGGTGACATACAAATAATTGGGGCAACTACAACAGCGGAATATAGAAAATATATAGAAAAAGATTCCGCCCTAACTCGCCGTATGCAGCCAATCCTAATAGAAGAACCGACCCTTTTGGACTCAAGAAAAATAATCTACGGCATAAAAGACAAATACGAAAGCCACCATCAAGTTGAAATTACAGAGGAAGCCATAAATGCTGCAGTTGAGCTAACCGATAGATATATCAACGATAGATATTTGCCAGATAAGGCCATAGATGTAATAGATGAGGCCATGAGCAAGGTTAGGATAAAATCCTACCAAGAAGAAGGAAATGATAAAAAGCCTCAAGAAAAATTAGAGGAATTAATCAAGGAAAAAGAACAAGCAGTAAAAGATCAGGACTTTGAAAAGGCCGCAGAGCTTAGAGATGTGATAAATCAAGCCAAATTTGACATGGAAGCTTGTAAGGAAAAGAAAAGCAAAGAAAAACCAAATCAATTTATTGGCTACGATGACATAGCAAGCATAGTAGCAAGCTGGTCAAAAGTTCCAGTAAGTAAATTAACTGAAGATGAAAAAGAAAAATACGCAAATCTTGACAAAGACCTAGTAGGAACTGTAATTGGCCAAGATCAGGCGATAAAATCCGTGGCTCACGCTATAAAAAGAGCAAGAGTAGGCCTAAAAGATCCATCAAAACCAATAGGATCCTTTATCTTTGTAGGGCCAACAGGAGTAGGTAAAACCTACTTGGCAAAAACTCTAGCAGAAAACTTATTTGGCTCTAGTGATCACTTGATACGCATGGACATGAGTGAATACATGGAAAAATTTGCCGTAAGCCGTCTTGTAGGATCACCTCCAGGATACGTTGGTTATGAAGAGGGGGGACAACTAACAGAAAAAGTTAGAAATCACCCATATTCAGTAATATTATTTGACGAAATAGAAAAAGCTCATCCAGATATCTTTAATATACTATTGCAAATCCTAGATGATGGAAGATTAACCGATGGTCAAGGTAGAACGGTGGACTTTAAAAACACCATAATAATAATGACAAGCAATGTTGGAGTATCAAGCCTAAATGAAAAAGCGACCATAGGATTTGAAACAGGAAATACCGAAGAAAAATCAAAAGAAAGAAGCAAAGAAATCATAGAAAAAGCTGTCAAAGAAGTCTTTGCACCAGAATTTCTAAATAGATTAGATGAAGTAATAATGTTTAACCCACTAAGCAAAAAAGACATAGTGGAAATAACAAGACTAATGCTTGAAAAAACCAAAAAAAGATTAGAAGCCATAGATATAGACATAGACTATGACAAAAAGAGCGTAGAACTATTGGCAAAAGATGGCTTTAACGAAGAATACGGAGCAAGACCATTAGAACGCCACATCACAAAAATGGTAGAAGATAGACTTGCAGAAGATATTCTAGATGGAAAACTAGATAGAAATAGCAAAATAAAATTATCAGTCAAAAGAAACAAATTGGTATTTGAAAATACAAAAAACGAAGAAAAAGAATTAGTTAAGCAAATATAGGATAATCTAGCAAGATAAGTAAAAACCACCCCTAAGGGGTGGTTTTTCTTTTTGTTTCACTTTAGTGAGTTGAGCGAACGAAAGAGAGCGAAACAAAAAACCACCTGCTATGCAGGTGGAGGGATTTAGCTTTAGCTTCAAGCGCCAAGAAAGCCCCCTTAAAGTATAATTGTGATAGTCACATGCACAATTAAGTAAGGAGGCACTCATGGATAAAAATACTTTATCACATACAAGCTGGAGATGCAAATATCATATAGTCTTTGCACCAAAATACAGAAGACAATTAATATATAGACAACTAAGAAAAGATATAGGAAACATACTTCGAGAATTATGTTCAAGAAAAGGAATAAATATAATAGAAGCAGAGCTATGTCCAGATCATGTCCATATGCTGGTAGAAATACCACCGAAATATAGTGTATCAGAAATAATGGGATATTTAAAAGGAAAAAGTTCGCTGATAATATACGATAGACATGCAAACTTAAAATATAAATATGGAAACAGACACTTTTGGTGTAGAGGATATTATGTAGATACAGTGGGAAGAAATGAAAAGAAAATAAAAGAATATATACAAAATCAATTAAAAGAAGACTATTACACTGACCAAATAAGTATAAAGGAATACTACGACCCGTTTACGGGAGAGGAAGTCAAATAAAAACAAATAAAAAAACTGCTTCAGCAGCAGTTGGGATAGTGGTGCATGTGATGAAATACTCGAAGCCCCAATAGGGGCGCGCCGGTATTCGCGCCTTATAGGCGCTGTGCAAACTACCAGCTTAGCTGGTAGTTTTGATTTTGGAAAATCACATTCACATAAAGATACATAAATTTGTATAAATTTTAGAGATAAATAATCTTTTGTCAATTTATATAAAATTGTGGTATAATACACAAAGTAATTTGACAATTAGTAGTCAAATAATAATAACGTAATACAAGGAGGAGAATGGTGAAACATAAGATTTTATCATTTATGTTAGTAGCAAGTTTACTTTTAACAGCTTGTGGCAATAACAAAGAAGCTACAAAAGAAAACGAGCCTGCTAAACAAAGCGAAGAAACAACAGAAGCTAAAGACTCATCTGATCAAGCAAAAGAAGATCAACAAACAAGTGAAGATGAGAAGGCTAAAGAAGAAACAAAAGATGATTCTAAAGAAGATAATGAAAAAATATTTACCCTTACATTATTTCAAAATCCAAAAACTTTAGACATCCAAAAAACAAACGCAGATTATTTTATTCCTATCCAAATTTACGATAGACTAGTAGAAACTGTCGTTGGTGAAGATGGAACACCAGAAATCGTACCAAGTCTAGCTGAAAAATGGGAAATTTCTGAAGATGGAACAGTTTATACTTTCCACCTAAAAAAAGGTGTAAAATTCCACAATGGTGAAGAATTAAAGGCAGATGATGTATTATTTACTGTAGAAAAAATGATGGATCCAGCTGAGGCAACAGTTAATAGTGCAGTTTTTGAAAAAATCAAAGGTGCAAAAGACAAATTAGCTGGCAAAGCTGACAAAGTTGAAGGTGTAAAAGTTATAGATGATTATACTGTAGAATTTACACTTGAAGAACCATCAGGCCCATTCTTAGCAGGTCTAAGTGGAGCTCCAGCATCAATTTTTAACAGAAAAGCTGTTGAAGAAGGTAAAGACAAATTTGGTTTTGACCCAGAATACACTGTTGGTACTGGCTACATGAAATTTAAGGACTGGACACAAGATAAGGAAGTTAATTTAGTAAGAAATGACGACTATTTCAAAGGTCCAGCAAAAATTGATGGCGTTAGATATCTAATGAATATCGACAAATCAACAGAAAGAATGATGTTTGAAAATGGCGAAATTGACTTTATGAAATTAGATAAGTCAAGCCTTGAATCTTATGAAAATAACAAAGATTATGAAGGTCACATCATCAAATTCCTTGCACCAAGTATGGATTATATAGTTTACAACCAAAAAGATCCTAACATGTCTAAAAAAGAAGTTCGTCAAGCAATCACCAAAGCTATCAACAGAGAAGTATTTAACAAAACTTTCTATGATAATAAGGGAATTTTATTAAATGGTGTAGTTCCTCCAGGAATGCCTGGTTACAACGATAAATTACCAGAAATAAAAACAGATGTTGAAGAAGCTAAAAAATTATTAGAAGAAGCTAATTTTGATCACAGTGCAAAATTTGTAATCCTACAAAATGGAGAATCAGATTATACACATCCAATGAATGAAATGCTACAATCAATGCTAAAAGAAATTGGAATCGAAGCTGAAATTAAAAATATGGATATGACAAGCTTCTGGGATACTGTAGAAAAAGGTGAAGGCTTTGCTATGTGCATAGGTCCTGTAACAGCAGATGTAGCAGATCCAGATGATTTCTATTCACAATTTACTATGGAAGATAGTGGAATAAACGGTTACAACGTAACAAACAAAGACCTATCTGATAGAATCAACAAAGCAAGATCTATAGTTGATATGGATGAAAGAATCAAAGCTTTAAACGAATTAGACGAAGAAATAGTTCAAGAAGACTGTGATTATTTACCAATCGCATCAAAAGTAAATTATTTCATCACAAGCAAAAGAGTAAACAAATTACAATTAAGCTGGCAAGGTTGGGTTGCTGGTGCAACTTACGGAATAGAAATGGCTGACAAATAATTTTGAAATTTACTAATAATACCCCAAAATTCACTTGAATTAGGGGTATTATTTTGTAATTACAAATGGAGAAAATATGAAAAAATTCATTTTAAAAAGATTACTGCAATCTCTAATAATTTTTTTCGGGGTAATTTTTATTACCTTTATACTTATGAATATAATTCCGGGAAATGCTGCCACTGCTCTAATGGGAGAGAAAACCAACGCCGAAGTTTACCAAAGAGTAGCAAGAGAACTTGGCTTGGATAAACCAGTTTTGGAAAGATTTCTTGATTATATGAATAATTTAATCAGAGGAGATTTGGGCAATTCGTTAATTATGAATAGACCAGTTACTGAAATTATCAAAAATGCTTTTCCAAACACCATAAAACTTGCAAGTGCAGCTATGCTTGTATCATGGACTTTGGGTATTGGCTTTGGAATTTTGGCATCAATATATAATGGAAAATTTATCGATAGATTTTTGATGTTTAATGCAATTTTGGGAATTTCTATGCCGACTTTTTGGATGGCGATTTTTTTGCAATATGTTTTTGCCTACAAATTAAAATTACTACCAATTTCAGGCTTTGGAACTTACAAGGAAATTATTTTGCCTGCTTTAGTCCTTGGTTTTAGCTATGCAGGAGAAATTACTAGAGTTTTAAAGACCAATATTACCAACGCCTTAAATAACGAATCCTACATAGATACGGCAAGAGTAAAAGGCTTATCAAAATCAGCGGTTGTCATAAAACACGCCATGAAATCTTCCATGCTTCCAGTAATAACAATAATGATCCTACAATTTTCTTCCCTATTAGGAGGAGCTATGATTACAGAAACAATTTTTGGTATTCCAGGTCTTGGAACCTTGTCTATTTCAGCACTTTCCAACAGAGATTTGCCTTTGCTCCAAGGAACGATTTTACTGGCAACTTCTGTAATAATTTTGGGCAATTTTATTTCTGATATTATATATTCGTTGATAGATCCAAGGATAAGAGTGGAATGATATGAAAAAAAACTTTATTAATTACATTAAAAATAGACCGTTATTAATAATTTCACTAGCAATTATAGTAATTTATATTTTATTAGCCTTGTTTGCACCGATTATTGCTCCATATACAGTAGAAGAAACAACCTACGCTGATATTTTGGCAGCTCCTTCAAGAACTCATTTGCTAGGAACTGACGAATTGGGTAGAGATGTTTTTTCTAGGATAATCTACGGTTTGAGGATGTCACTTTTTATTGGCTTTGTTCCGTCAACAATAAATATTATTTTAGGATTAATCGTAGGAATGATTTCTGGAGTTTCAAATAAATTCATCGATAATATCTTGATGAGAATTGTCGATATTGGCTTATCTTATCCTTTTATGATCTTGGCAATGGCTATAGTATATAACTTGGGATCTGGGATTTTGTCTATGGTTTTGGCTCTAACTATCTTTGGCTGGGCCTCAGATGCAAGAATTATTAGAGCACAAACTAAACAAATTATGAGCCTAACCTATATTGATGCTGCCAAAGCTTCAGGAATAAATAAATTTGGCTTAATTTTTAGGCATATTTTACCAAATATCAAGCATACAATTTTAGTTTTGTACACCATGGGCATTCCTCAATCAATCCTTGGCGAAGCAGGAATTAGCTTTTTGGGTTTTGGAGCTCAAGCACCTTTTACAAGCTTAGGTTTGATGGTTTCAAGAGGTAGAACTTATTTATTTGACGCACCTTGGCTATCCATAGCACCAGGAATATTTATCTTGATTTTATCACTAAGTTTTAATTTCTTAGGCGATGAATTAAGCGATTATTTTGGTTTAGATAGAAAGGAGCTAAAATGATTTCAAATAATGAAAATAAAGTGATCTTGGAAATCAAAAACCTTAGCGTTGGCAAAAAATTAAAAAATAAGGATATAAAAATAATAGATGACCTATCTCTAAACGTAAGAGAAAATGAAATTGTAGGCATTGCTGGAGAATCAGGCTGCGGTAAAAGTATGCTTTGCAAGGCGATTTTGGGAATATTGCCAGGAAAAATTGAAATTCTATCTGGAAGTATAAAATTTGATGGCAAAGAAATAGATACCACAAAAAAACTAAAAGCCATAAGAGGATCACAGATAAATATGATTTTTCAAGAGCCTGTTTCAGCCTTACATCCACTAAAAAAAGTAGGCAAGCAAATTGGCGAAAGTTTGAAACTTCATTCTAATCTAAATAGCAAAGAGATAAAAGAAAGAGTTATTGAAACCATGGTATCTGTCGGCATCAATGATGCAGAAAAAAGATACAATCAATATCCTCACCAATTATCAGGAGGTCTTTGCCAAAGAGTTGTAATAGCAATGGCGATTATCAATCAACCCAAATTACTAATAGCTGATGAGCCGACCACAGCTTTAGATGTAACAGTTCAGGCAAGGGTTTTGAATTTAATAAAAAGATTGCAGGAAACAACAGGCACATCAGTTATATTTATCTCTCATGACTTGGCAGTTTTATCCCAACTAGCCAATAGAATAAACGTCATGTACTGTGGGCAAATTGTGGAAGAAAATCTTAAAAAAGAAATATTTAAAAATCCCTACCACCCATACACAAAAGATTTGATAAAGGCTATACCAGAAATTGGCAAAAAAGATCTTCAAGCAATCAAAGGCTCAGTTCCTCTAGCAGAAGACTATCCAAGCTTATGCAAATACAAAGATAGGTGCCAAGAAAAATTTGCAAAATGCGATAAAGAAAAACCATGTTTATATGCTAAAGAAAGTGGAAAAATAAGGTGTTTAAAATATGAATAAAGATATTATAAAAATTGAAAATGTATCATTAACTTACAAAAATACCAACACAAAAGCTTTGGATGATTTTTCTCTAAAGGTTAAAGAAAACGAAATACTAGGTCTAGTTGGCGAGTCAGGTTGTGGGAAATCAACTCTTGGACGAGCAATAATAGGACTTGAAAAATTTGATAAGGGAGATATTTATCTAGACGGAGAAAATTTAGATTATTCTAAAGATAGTGAACTTAAAAAACTTAGGGAAAATATCCAAATGGTATTTCAAGATCCTTATCTTTCCCTAGACCCTTCAATGAGCGTAAAAAATATCATAAATGAACCCCTAAAATATCTTAAAGCTGGCCTTTCAAAAGAGGAAAAAGAAAAAAGAATCCTAGAAGTTATGAAACTAATCGATTTAGATATTAATTTTCTAGATAGAAAATCAAAGGAAATGTCAGGTGGTCAAAGGCAAAGAGTAGGAATAGCAAGAGCTTTGGCAATAACACCAAAAGTTTTAATTTGCGATGAGCCGGTATCTTCTTTGGATGTATCTGTTCAAGCGGGAATTTTAAATTTACTAAAAAATCTAAAAAAAGACCTAAACTTATCCTTAATATTTATTTCCCACGACCTTTCTGTGGTAAATTATATAGCCGATAGGGTTTGCGTAATGCTAAAAGGCAAAGTTTGTGAAATTGGATCAAAAGATGACATATTCAACAATCCTAAGCACCCTTACAGCAAATTTTTATTAGAATCAGTCCCTAAAATTCAAATTGAAGAAGAAAATGAAATTTCAGATGATTTGATGGAAATAGAATACAAGGAGAAAGGCTGTCCATTTTATAATAGATGTGAGCTTGCAAGCGAAATTTGCGCAAAAGAATTTCCGAAAGTTTCAACTGAAAATGAACATATATGGTATTGCCACAATAGCAAATAGAAAAATTGCACAATTAAAATTTCAAACCATCCTTAGGGGTGGTTTTTTTATTGGGGAAAAACAATAATAATTTGTCAAATTATAAAGTATGTGTTACAATAAATGAGTTGTTTGTTAATGATTAGTTAAAATAGCTGATCGCTGTATTTTATTAAAGGAGACCTTATGCTTAGATTTTTTAAATATACTGACAAAAAAGAATTTATTAAGCTTTTTGTCGTTAGAGTTATTGTTATCTTGTCTATGCTTCTTAGTCCCATGCTTATCGCATCGGCTATTGATTCTGCTATTAGAAAAGACCTCGAAGCTACTACAAAATACATTATTTGCATAGTTTTTCTAGATGTTTTTATACATATTTTTTATGTTTTAGAAGATTATCTGTTTGGCAAAAACGATATGAAAGCTTATATCAATCAATTTTCAAAGATCAACCAAGCTGTAAAATTTTACGATAGCAAAAAATACAATATAGATGATGGTAGAATTGCTCAGGAATTGGGACAAAATTTTGAAATTGTTCAACCTTTTATTTACAAAAACACCCTAAGAATTATTTTAAACACCATAAAATTCATAGGAACTTGTATAATAGTTTATTTTATTTCGCCCTATCTTTTGTTGGCTTTTTTGATAATAATCCCAATTTCAGCCTTTGTTTC
The DNA here is from genome assembly GCF_902500265.1 of Anaerococcus sp. Marseille-P9784. NCBI lineage: Bacteria > Bacillati > Bacillota > Tissierellia > Tissierellales > Peptoniphilaceae > Anaerococcus > Anaerococcus sp. Marseille-P9784. The sequence continues at coordinate 780,260 of NZ_CABVOZ010000001.1, forward strand.
CTACAAAAGCGAAGAAAAAATTGCAGAATTTTCCTCAGATCATCTTGACGATATGAAAACTATCAAAGGTTTCATCATAAGCCAAAAAAATTTGTCCAAAGAAGAAAGATTTCTAGAAAAAAGACAACTTCCAGATATAAAAACTTTTTATAAGACTTTTAAGGATAACTTGATCAAGAAAATAAAGTATGAAAGTGTAATTTATAATATTTTTGTCTATGGAACTTTAAACTTTGCCATAACTTTAAGTACAATCATATCTGTAATTTTGATAATTAAAGGTCAGATGACAGCCGGTTCTTATGCTGCAGTTTCAATATATATAAGCAATCTTTGGGATCCTATGCTAGATCTTTTCAATATAAGACGAGAATATGTTTCCGGTAAGCCTGCCATGGAAAGCTATGATGAATTTTTAAATCTTTCAAAAGTGGAATTTCTTCATGAAAAAGTTAATGATATAGAAATAAAAAATTATGTAAGTCTTGGCAAAGATGGCCAAAAACTTCATGAGGCAAAAACATTTAGATTTGAGAAAAATAAAATCAACCTAATAGTTGGAGATAATGGTATAGGGAAAACGACACTAGTCGAAGCTATACTAAATTTAACTAGTAGATATGATGGGGAAATTACGATTAATGGAAAAATTGTAGACAAAAACTTAAATATTTTGTATGAGGACATGGTTTATATACCAGCAGATCCAATAATAAGTGAGTATGGATTTTTAAAAGAAAAAGCCAATAATTCCTCAGGGCAAAAGAAACTTTGCCAATTAGAAAATGCAATCCTTACAAAAAAATCAGTATATATTTTTGACGAACCAACTAACTTTTTAGATTTTTCGGTAAAATCTGATGTCATTAATTTGATAAAAAATCTCCTATCAGATGAAAAAATTGTCATAGTCATAAGCCATGACAGTATCTTTTTAGAAGAAAATGATATTAATTTAATAAAAATATAAATATTTCTTATAGATGTTTAAAAAAACTAGCAATTTACTTGCTAGATTTAGTTTTATTTTTTAAATATTTTTATAAAGTTAACTTATTGAAATATTTCGTTGACTTTAAAACAATAATTAATTATAATAGAACTATAATAAACGTTTTCATTACGTTAATATATAGGAGGATTCAATGAATAAAACATTTAGAGGTCTTATGGCATTGTCATTAGCTTTCATATTAGGAGCTTGTGGCGGTGGCAAAGACGCAAACAAAGATACCGATAAGGATCAAAAACCAGAAACAGAAACTAGCGAAACTGCAGAACCAACAGACGTTAGTGGCAAAATTTCAGTTCAAGTAGAAGAAGCTTGGCTACCACATTATGAAGAAGCCGCTAAAAGAGTTAAAGATAAATACCCAGATGCAGAAATTGAATTAAAAACCATTGCTTCTTTCGATCATCTAGATATCATAGATCAAACAGATGCTTCAAACGAAGACGTTGCTGATTTATTTGCAATTCCAGCAGATAGACTTTATGGTTTGCACAAAAACGATATTTTAGGAGCTATCGATTCACAAACTCTACAAAAAGAAATCGGTGGTTGGGATGACTTTGATAAGGGAATTGGCGGAAACTTCAAAATAGATGATGAATATTTTGCTTTCCCATACAATATCGAATCACTAATAACATATGTTAATACAGCAAATGCTAAAGAGAAAAATGTAGATATTGAAAAACCAATAGAAATAAACGATGTAGCTGACGAAAGTACAGTATTATTCCCATTATTTGATGCTTGGTATGGTGTAGCAGCTACAAACTCTTCAAATATAGAATTATTAGGCAAAGCTGATGACGGCTCACTATTTTCTGATATGACCAAAGAATGGAAAGATTTAGAGCCAGAAAAACAAGCAACAATCAAAGGTCTATATGATTATTGGAAGAAACATCACGAAGCAAAAACACCATTATTTGATGCAGATGCTGGTTGGGCTTATATAGATGGTACATTTACCACTGGCAAAGGTGGAGTTGCTCGTATAGGTGGTGCATGGGATGTTGCAACAATTTCTAAACAAGCAGGCGAAGGCAATTTGGCTATCAAACCAATCGGTAACTTAACACTTGCAGGCAAACCTTTAGCTCACTGGCAAGGTGGTTGGGGACTTGCAATCAATGCAAGAATTGAAGAAGATGAAAACAAAGTTGCTTTAGCAAATGCAATGATAAAAGAAATAGTAAATCCTGAATATGCTGTAGATTTATTTAAAGCAACAGGTAAAATTTTGGAAAATGTAAATGCAGATACTTATGCACAATCTGATTTATCTGATTCTGACAAAGCAGTAATAGCAGCAACAATAGAATCTTACCAAAACTCACCTGCAAGACCTCTATTCCAAGAATGGGGAGATGTTTGGGATACTTATAAAAATGCAATTCTTTCTTGGAACTCAACAGAACCTAAGAATGAAGAAGAAGCTTATAATGAACTAAAAGCATCATTTGATTCTATGATGGCAAACTTTAACTAAAATAAGTAAAAAAGGGCCAAGCAATTGGCCTTTTTAATTACAATGAATAAGTTTAAAAAAGATGAAAAATTCCTGATGAAAATCCTAATAGTATCGGCTTTGATAATATTTTTTATCTCGCTAGAGGCGATAATTTTAGCCAAGGATTATAATAATTTCAATGAATTTAGAAAAAACGTATCAGATATAAGCTACGATGACTATTTAAATTTAATCATAATGAATATGTTTTTGGGTGTCCTAAATCCCATAATCATTTCACTATACACATTTTTTACTATAAAAAAATATGGAATAAACAATATTTACAAGATGTTTTTTGGATTTGCAACGGTTTTATCTTTAGCAAATATTATCTTGCAATTTAGGATAAAATCGATTTTTTATTACTTAGTCATTATCTTACATCTAATCCTATTTTATTTTATAGTAAGTAAAGAAAGGACCTAGGAGCTTATGAAATATCAAAAAGACCTAGTTGATGATCGTGGCAAAACCTATCCTAGGAAAAATGAATACATCAAAGACATAATTGATGGCAAAAATCCTGATAGAAATAGCCACCCATACATCATAAAACTTAACGAATATCAGAAAAAAGAAAAAGAATTACTTGATAAAGCAAAAAAAGAAGCAGATTCTTTAGAAACTAGTACTGAAAACTCAAGTGAATTTAAGGACTTGAATAAAAAGCTTTATATATCAAAGGCTATGGTGGAATTTTATGAAGAAAATTCATATCTTACTTATGATGCAAGCCTAAAAGCTAAACAAGCAGAAATTTACCTAAATCAGATACCTCAAATAATTGAACATGATTTGGATTTAAAAAACAAATTAACCGATAAGTCTAACAAAATTAGCTTATTAAGCGAAAAAGAGCTTAATGATGCAAATGAAAAAATTGCAAAAGAGAAAAAGCTCTTAGAAGAAGAATATCAAAAAAGTCTTGCTAATTTGAAAGAATCTTTTGAGAAAAACCTAATTTCTGCTAAGGCTTACAAAAGCGAAAAAGAAAAGTACAAAAAAAGATTTGAAGATTCGAATAAAGCCATTGAATTTTTAAATCCAAAAAATTCTTTAGAAGAAGAAATAAAAAGTTTAAAATACAAAGTTAAACAAGATGTAAAAGAGCAAAGGAAAATCCTTGCCTCAGATCTTGCAGAAGCTAGACGTAGAAATCCAGTAGAAACTGAAAAAACCAGTCCTTGGAGATCCATCGTTTCATTGCCTTTACCAGGTTTGGGACAACTTTTAAACGGTCAATGGCAAAAAGCCTTGGTATTTTTCCTAGGATCTTTGTTTATCTACCTAATAGCTATTCCTTATGCCCTTGGTTTTGGAAACTATCAAGGCGAGGGAATAAGTGGGCTTATAAGTCTTGCAGCAAATGGTGGAAGACTTGATAGATCAATACTTTTTATGATCGAAGGTATTTTGGCGATAGTATTTTTGCTAATTGCCCTATTTATTCTAATAGTAAGTTTCTTGGATGTTAGAAAAGTTGAAAAAGCTGAAAGTTTAGGCGTTAGACCTAATAACTGGTTTGAATCTGTCAATATTTTGCGTACAGATGGTTTCCCATATTTAATAACTACACCAGCTTTATTAGTTATTATATTTATAGTTTTGGTGCCAATATTTACAGCAATTTTGATATCTTTTACAGATATGAATCCAAAAAATCAAAACAAATTCCATTGGATAGGGCTTGAAAACTATATCACTATAGCTAAGGGCCAAGGAATTGCAGGCCAAGCTTTCTGGAAAATATTTGGATGGACATTGATTTGGACAATAGGTGCATCAACTCTTGCAATTGTTCTAGGCTTTATCTTTGCTCTTCTTGTAAATAACGAGAGAATTAAAGCTAAGAAATTCTTTAGAACTGTATATCTATTGCCATGGGCAGTTCCTGCATTTATAACAATAATGTTCTTTTCAATCATGACTAGTCGTGGCGGAGTATTTTCAGAAACCCTCGGCAGTATTTTTAATACCAGTCTTGATATAAAAAATGACGCTTTCCAAACTAGACTTGCCTTAATTTTAATCCAAGGCTGGCTGGGACATTCATATATATTCCTTTTGACAACTGGAGTTTTGCAAGCTATTCCAAAAGATTTGTATGAGGCTGCAAGTATTGATGGAGCAAATGGTTTAAAGCAAACATTTAAGATAACAATACCTCTTGTGCTTTTCCAAATAGCTCCGATGTTAATCAACCAATACACCTTTAACTTCAACAACTTCTCAATAATTTACTTGTATAACCAAGGTGGGCCATTCAATCCGAAAGTTTACGGTAACTTAGCTGGTTCATCAGATATTTTGATATCTTATATTTACAAGCTAACAATGGAAAGTCAGTATCAAGCAATAGGAGCAGCTATAACCATATTTATTTCTATAATCCTAATAATAATTTCTTACTTAGGCTATAGAAAATCATCTGCTTTTAAGGAGTATTAATATGACAAAGAAAAAGAAAAATAAAGATAATAGTTTATATTTATCAGACCTAACTCCTTTATCAACAGCTGGCAAAATTGCCCTAGGACTTATCTATGTACTATTGATAATCTGGGCAGCAGTAATACTGGTTCCACTATTGATAATGACTATAAGCTCATTTAACTCAAATCAAGGCCAATATATTTCGCTAAATAGTGACTTTATATTTGGTTTGGACAATTTCAAATATTTATTTGAAAAAACACACTTTGTAAGATGGGTCCTAAACACCCTAAAGATTGCAACAATTACAACCTTGCTAACCTTAATATTTGTATCTTTTACAGGTTATGCATACTCAAGATTTAGATTTAAGGGCAAAAAAGCAAGCCTTATGACAATAATGCTTGTTCAAATTATCCCAGCATTTGCAGGAATCACAGCTTACTATGCAATTCATTCCATAGTTTCTGGAATTATTCCAGTATTTTCTAGATCTGCCATGCTAATATTAATTTATGCTGGTGGAGCGATTGCAACTAACACCTTTATCCTAAAAGGTTACCTAGATTCAATCTCACCAGAACTTGATGAGGCAGCAAGAATTGATGGTTGTAGCAATTTCCAAGTTTATAGATTAATAATTATGCCACTTGCTCGTCCTATGCTTGCAATAATTGCTCTTCAATGTTTTATAGGGCCGTTTTTGGACTACATGATGCCAAAAATACTTTTGACAAATCCAAATGATTATACTTTGGCAACAGGATTATTTACCTTGATAAATGATATGAGAACAATGAATCAACCAGCCTTTGCAGCAGGAGGATTCTTATCTGCGATACCAGTTATGCTATTGTTTTTAGCACTACAAGATGAGCTAGTATCAGGGTTATCAAGTGGAGCAGTTAAGGGATAGGAGAATAATATGAGAGTAAGATTAGATAATGTCGGCAAAAAATACGAAGGCCGCGAAAATTTCACCATAAGAAATATTAATCTTGATATAGCTAGTAAAGATTTTTGTGTAATACTAGGACCATCAGGATGTGGAAAATCAACACTAATAAGAATGATTGCAGGTTTAAACTCTATAACAGAGGGAACTTTGTACTTTGGCGATAAGATAATGAACAAAGTAGAGCCAAAGGACAGGGATATAGCTATGGTATTTCAATCCTATGCCCTATATCCACATATGACTTGCTATGAAAATATGGCTTTTTCCTTAAATATGAAAAATGAAAGCAAGGAAATAATCGATCAAAGAGTAAAAAGTGCTGCAAAAGTTTTGCAACTTGAAGATTATCTTTACAACAGACCTTCAGATATTTCAGGTGGTCAAAGACAAAGAGTTGCTTTAGGTCGTGCTATTGTTCGTAATCCGTCAGTATTTTTGATGGATGAGCCATTAAGTAACCTTGATGCCAAACTAAGAGAATCAATGAGAGTGGAGATTGTAAGAATACACAATCAACTAGATACAACAAGTATTTATGTAACCCACGATCAGACAGAAGCTATGACCATGGCAACTAAAATAGTTCTTTTAGATAAGGGTATTGTTCAACAAGTAGGACCACCAACAGAATTTTATCAAAGACCAAACAATCTCTTTGTAGCAGGATTTATTGGCTCACCAACTATGAACATCATAGAAGGAAAGATTGAAAATGGACTATTTGTAAGCAATTCAGGCGAAATGAAAGTTAGACCAAGCGATAAAGATAGCCAAATAATCAAAAATTATGAAGGCAAAAAAGTTTATCTTGGAATAAGAAGCGAAAGATTTATAGCAGAAAAACGCGATTACAACGCTGTAACAGCAACAATAGATGTAATAGAAATGCTAGGCAAAGAACAATTGCTCTATGCTAAATTAAAAGATGGAGTAGATATTGTAATAAGCCAACCTGGATATTACGATTACAAAATAGGTGAAACTCACGATTTCACCCTAGATCCAGAAGCTCTTCATTTCTTTGACGGTGAAAGTACAGAAAGAATAAACTAAAAACCTAAAATTAATATAAGAAAAGCCACTTTTAAGTGGTTTTTTCTTATATATTATTTTTCTCAAGATCGATGAGAAATTTTTTGACAGAAAGCCCATAAGCATAGCCGCAAAGCTTGCCATCACTGCCAATTACCCTATGACAAGGGATAAGAATCATAAGAGGATTTTTGCCAATGGCAGTAGCTACAGGACGAATGGCCCTTGGTCTATTAATGGCATAAGCAATATCCTTATAAGTTTTAGTCTTTCCATAAGGAATGTTACAAAGTTCTTTCCAAACAATTTTTTGAAAATCAGTCCCTTCTAACTTATCTATATCAAAAGCTTTAAAACTTTTTAACTCTCCCTTCAAATATTTTTCTAAGTCCCTAAAGACTTGGTCTGATAAAGATGATCTTTCATTAATCTCAGAAATTCTATCAGTTAATTCGATTTTTTCCAAAAACTTATTATAAGTAATTTTAATAATTCCAATTTTACTAGTATAAAATGCAAATTTTTTATTCATGATAGGCTAATTATAAGTTTATTTTCTCTAAAGTCAAAGATCTTATAAACTTTATTCTTTTCTAAGATATTTTTAAAATTATCGTATAATATATATAAATATAAAATTACGGAGGTAATTATGACCTACGAAGATAAGGTAGAAAAAATTGTCGATTTTATAAAATCTGGCGAAAAAGATGAAAAAGATTTCAAAGTGGGTTTTGAAGTTGAACACTTTGTTGTTGATAAAAATTCTCTTGAAACTGTTAGATATGAGGGAGAAAATGGTATACGCCAATCTTTAGAAGAGCTAAAAGACCTAGGCTATGAGGGAATTTATGAGGGTGAATATATCATGGGACTTCATAAAGATGGAGCTTCTATTTCCATTGAACCTGCAGCTCAATTTGAAATTTCCTTGGATTCTCAAAATTCTATTGATAAATTATTTGAAACTTACAAAAAAACCATGGCAGAAATTATCCCGATTTTTGATAAAAAGGGACAATTGCTAGTTGAAGTTGGCTATCAAGTTAAGGATAAAATCGCTGATATCCCAAGAATTCCAAAAGATAGATACAAATTTATGTATGAATATTTTGAAAAATACGCAGGCCCTATGGCCCACAATATGATGAAAGGTTCTGCAAGTTTGCAAGTTGCCATAGATTATTCTGATGAAGATGATTTTAGGAAAAAATATTTCCTTGCTAACGCTCTTACTCCATTTTTCTATAGTATTTTTGACAATGCTTATATTTTTGAGGGAGAAGTTTACGAAAATCACAATATTCGCCAGACTATTTGGGAAAATTGCGATAAGGATAGGACGGGAATTTATCCGTTTTCTTTTGATAATGACTTATCTTATGAAAAATACGCCAAAAAAATTCTTGCAACACCATCCATTTTTATAAAAAAAGATGGCAAGGACATTGCAACCAATGAAAAAACTTTTGAGGAAATTTTTGATCAGGATATGAGCGATGAGATGGTTTTTCATGCCCTATCAATTGTATTTCCTGATGTAAGAGTTAAAAAATATATCGAAATTAGAATGCCTGATAATTTGCCTTTCCCATACAACTTTGCAGCGGTAAGTTTAATAAAAAATATTTTCTATGATAAGGAAGTTTTGGATTACGCTTACAATCTTTTGGCTGGCTTTACTTACCAAAAAGCACAAGATTTGAAAAAAATCACAGTTCTTAGGGGCATCCAAGCCATGTATGAAGATAAGAAAATTTATGAGTGGATGCTTGAAATTATAGGCAAAATCAAAGAAGATAGAAAATATATAGATCCACTTAAAGATTTGCTAGAAGAGCAAAAAACTCCAAGAGATTTATACGAAGAACTTTATAAGGAAAGTCCACAAAGAGCAATTTATGAATTTTCTGTAAATAAATTTGTAAAGGATAATAATGGCGAAAATTAAAAAGGCTTACCAGTGCACCAATTGTGGCCACAGCCAAGGAGTTTGGGCAGGTCAATGCCCTTCTTGCAAAAAATGGGGAAGCCTTGTAGAAGTTGTCGTAAAAGAAGAAAAAAATCAAAATATAATTTTTGAAGAAAATAAGGCCAAGAAATTAAAGTCAATCGAGGTTAATAAAGATCTTAGAATTAAATCTTCATACAAAGAATTTGACAGAGTTATGGGCGATGGACTTATCAGAGATAGCGTTTCAATTCTTACCGCAAGACCTGGAGCTGGAAAATCCACGCTTTTGCTTCAATTATCCAAATCCTATGCGGATATGGGATTAAAGGTTCTTTATGTTTCTGGAGAAGAAAGCGAAAGCCAAATAAAATCAAGAGCTGATAGGATTATGGCAAAATTGCCAGAAAATGTTTGGATTCTTTCTACAAATTCTATGGATCAAGCTATAAGTGAAATCAAAAAAATCGATGCTGACATAGTTTTTTTGGATTCCATTCAAACTTTTAGCCTTAGAGAATTTGACAACAAACAAGGAAGCCCAACCCAAACCATAGAAGTTGCCAACAAAGCAGTAGAAATCGCCAAAGATCCAAAAAAGAAAAGAGCGATTATTATGATTGGCCACATGACCAAGGCAAATGAAATGGCTGGACTTAGAACACTTGAGCATTTGGTAGATACAGTTTTAATCTTAGATGGAGAAAGTGACGAGGACCTTAGAGTTTTAACCACTAGCAAAAATAGATTTGGCAGAACTGGAGAGATTGGTTTATTTTCCATGACTGAAGACGGACTTTTAGAAATTTCAAATCCCAGCCAATATTTCATAAGCCAAAGAGATAATGATGTTGAAGGCTCTGCAATTGCAGTAACCAAAGAAGCTTCCAGATTATTAGAAGTTGAAATTGAATCATTAGTTAGCAAATCTTTCTTGCCATATCCCCAAAGAATAGGAGATAGCCTTAGAAAAGATGAGCTTAATACTCTAATTTCAATTCTCCAAGAGCGATCAGGTCTAAATTTATTTGACTACAATGTTATAATAAAAACCACCGGTGGCCTCAAACTTTCAGAGCCGTCAGTAAATCTTGCCATCATGGTTTCAATTGCCTCATCATTTTTAAAAAAATCCGTATCCGACAAAACAGTCTTCATAGCAGAAGTGGGTCTAACAGGCGAGCTAAAAAAAGTTCCGCAAATTCGCCAAAGATTAAAAGAATTAGAAAGATTAGGTTATGAAAAATGTTTTATAGCCAAAAACTCCCTTGATATTAGCGAATTTAAAAGCTTAAAAGTAATCGAACTTGCAAATATAAGAGAAGTCTTAGAAGTTTTGTTTGGATAAGCAAAAAATAAAAATAAAGAAAAAAATAGGTCTTGATGTAACTATTTAATCTGGGTATAGATTAAAAAGTTCACGTCAAGGCCTGTTTTTATGAAAAAATGTAAATAAAAATTCGAAAGTTGTTTATTTTTATCATTGTTGGTGGTTTAATATAATAAAGAAGAAAAATTTTTCTAAGCAAAAAAATTAAGCGAGCAAAATAAAAAAGGAGGAAATTATGGGCAAAAGATTTTTTAAAATATTGGTTTTTCTGCTTCCGATATTTTTAATATCTTGTAAGGGCGAAGATAAGACAAATCAAGAAGATAAGAAAATAGTAGAAAATAATGCAAAGGAAAATTTAAAAAAAGAAGCTTCCAAAGAAAATAATGAATCTGAAGAAAAAACTGAGAACAAAGAAGAAAGCAAGGATGATTTGCCAAAAGAAGACGAGTCTGGAGTAAAAAAAGACTTAAAAGTCGTAAGTGGTGGCAAAGCAGGAACTATGTCAAACTTAGTAGTTGATAGGGAAGTTTGGAATGATTTTATTGAAGAAAAAGATAAAAAATCCGCTCAACAACCAGTAGATGGCATTCATGTACCAAAAATTTTGCTGGATTCTGCCGATGCTAAAAAAGCTAATGAGGATATAGATAAGATTGTCCAATACATAAAAGAACAATACAAAACTTCCTTGGAAAATAGAGAAGAAGATAACGAATTCTTAGGAATTTACAGCGAATTTCAAGCTTATGAAGATGACAAAATTCTAAGCCTACATATGCAAATAACTAATACCTGGGATGTAGGAAATACCCAGCATAAAATTTATAATTTTTCTCTAGCTGATGGAAAATTAATAAATGACGATGAACTTTTGGAAAATTTTGCTATTGGAAAAGACGATAAGCTAAGCTTGATGGAAAAAAGTGTTGATTCTAGATATCAAAAACTTATCGACCAATATGATTCAAGACTAACAGAAACAGCGTATTTTGATAATATCGCCAAGTTGGAAGGTCTTGCTTTAAATGATTTGTGGGATGATAAAGAACTAGGAGATAATAGATTTTTTGTAGATGAACTTGGAAATATAATGTTCCTATATCATTTCTATACTGATGCATGTGAAGGCAAATTTACAGATGTCGTAAAACTTCAGGGAAAAGATCTAAATCCTAGCATATATGCAGATGAATTTGTGAAAATGGCAAGAACAATGGGCTTAGATCCAAATGATAAAAAGATAAAAGCCTTTATAATTCCTATGGGATACGCCCAAGCAGAAGATGAGCTTGAAGTTGTTTTGAAAAAACTATACCAATGGCAAACAGTATATAATGAGTATGCAGATCCTAGATTGATTTTGCAAACAACATGCGATGCGAGCATTGACCTAACTGGAACAGATTATTATCTGATAGTACCAAAATGGAAAATGGCAACAGTAAGCCTTAAAGAATTGCAAACTTCAGAAGATGGTAAAACGAGTGAAGTTGAGAATTATCTTTTAGATAGAGTTTCACAAAGATCGACTACTCTAATTTGTCAAAATCCAAGTGAAGTTGTCCCAAATTCTAAGATAAAACTTAGATATAGGGATGAAAAAATTGAGTTTTCTCCAATGATAAGTCAAAAAGACGGAAATTTGGAACTACCAGAAGGAATTATTGATGCAGATAATATTTTAGGCTGGGACAATGACCAGTATGGCTATTCATACACTCTATTTGAACAAATTTTACATCTAATGGGTAGAGGCTAAAAATTATTGGTAAAATTTCTTTATAAAAGTTAAAGATAGGTTATCCTATCTTTTTCTTTGCTCTTGTGGTAAATTCAATATAAGAAAGGCTAAAAAATGACTAATATAATTATTTTCCCACAAGCAAAAAATTCCGCAGATAGGCTGAAAATACTAAAAGAAAAATTACAAGCTTTGATATTAGAACACGATCATTTGCTTTATCAAGAATGTAAGAATCTAAAAGTTCGTTATCTTTTAGAATTTGGGGCTCTAGAATATAGATTTATCGAATTATCGATGAAAAAAGATAGGCTAAAAAGAAAATTAGACTTACTGTATATAAAAATAAACAGAAATGAAAAAATAACAAAAGAATATCTCCTAGAAATAGAAAAATATTTGGATGAGAAACTTTCATCATTTAAAGAAAAATTAAATCAACAAGCAAAAGACCTTGACTGGGCCATAGACTTATCAGAAAAACCTCTTATGAATCCAGAAGAAATGCTAGAATTTAAAAGTAAGTATAGAGATCTTGTAAAAAAACTTCACCCAGACCTAAACAAAGATCTTAGTGCAAGTGATTTAGACTTATACTACAAGGTCGTTGACGCTTACAAAAATGGACAAATTGACCTAATAAGGCTTTACCACGATCTAATTATTGGCAAAGAAGAAACGGATTTAAAAGATGAAAAATTAATAGAACAAGAGATACAGCGAATATCTGAAAGTATTGAAAAATTAAAGGAATCTATAGAAAAAATCAAGGATTCATTTCCCTATGACAAAAAAGATCTTTTGGAAGATGAAAAAGAAATAGAAATTCAAAAAGAAACGATAAAAAATATAATCAAGGCTCTTTTAAAAAATATAGAATACTTAGAAAAAAGAATAGAGGAAATTACAAAAAATGTCTGATATAGAAAAAATTGACCAGGAAAATTTTATAGATATTTTTCACAGGGGTGGCGGAATCGAAGAATTCAAGCCCTACGGAGAAGATATTTTTCTTTTTGATACCTACGTTGCAGGGACAAGTTATATAGAAAATATGGAAAATCTCCAAGAAAAAATCGAAATAGATACCAAGGTAAAATTTTTTAGAGAAATTTACAATGAATATGACGAAAATGCTATAAAAATCTGCCTTACAACAGGAGAAAAAATCGGCTACATTCCACAAGTTGACAACGAAATTTTTGCAAGACTTATGGATAGTGGCAAATATCTCTTTGGCAAAGTTTATCACAAGGAAAAAAAGGGCAGATGGTGGCAAATAGGAATAAAAATTTACTTAGAAGGATAAAATATGAAAAAAAGATCACTGGCAATTTTAATTTTGCCACTAGCAATAATAATTTTATTTGTAATATGGAGAAACCAGCAAAATATGAAAAAAATTGCTAAATTTAACTCCAAGGCTATTTATGTATACAATCTAACAGATGATAAGGAAGTTTTGGCAGTAAATGAAAACGAAAAATTGCCTATGGCATCTCTTACCAAAATGATGACAGTTCTTGTAAGCCTTGAAAAAATCCCCGATATTTCCGCAAAAACAACTGTCGATACCCAAAGCTATCAAAGACTTATCGACGAAAATGCTTCAATGGCTGGTTTTTATGGTGGGGAAGAAGTATCTTACAGAGATTTGCTCTACGGGGCAATGTTGCCATCAGGAGGCGAAGCTGCCGATAGTCTTGCCATAAATATCTCAGGTTCAATTTTGCAATTTACAGGCCTTATGAACGATAAAGCCAAAGAATTAGGACTAACCAACACTCATTTTCAAAATGCAGATGGAATGGATGAGCCGGGTCATTATTCATCAGCCAAAGATATGGCAATGCTTCTAAAAGAAGCTTTGAAAAATGGAGATTTTAGAGCGATTTTCACCAAAAAAGATTTCACATCTAGTCAAAGCCCTGATCATCCAATGGGAGTTTATATGCAAAGCACAGTCTTTACAAAACTTGAAAATTACGAACAAAATGGCTTTGAAATAATAGGTGGCAAATCCGGAACGACAGAAAAAGCCGGACTTTGTTGGATAAGTCTAGCATATAAAAATGGCTGTGAATATATAGTAGTTACAATGGGTGCACCATATACAGATATCAACAATACTGGCGATGGACAAATAAAAGATACTCTAAGTATTTTAGAAGATTTATAGGAGCTAATATGCAAAAAGTTTTAATCTTAGAAGGTAAATTCTTAGAAAAAATTTGGGGCGGACAAAGACTAAAAAGTGAATTTGCTTATCAGATAGAAGGGGAAAATATAGGCGAATATTGGGCAATTTCAGCCATGGAATCCTATCCGTCAATAGTTACAAATGGTAAATTAAAGGGAGAAAATCTTAAAGATATATACAAAAATCATGGGCAATTATTTGGAAATTCAAATGATAAAGAATTCCCTCTTTTGGTAAAAATAATCGATGCCAAAGACGACTTGTCAATCCAAGTTCATCCAGATGATCAAATGGCAGAAAAAATTGAAAATTCTCTCGGCAAAAGCGAATGTTGGTATATCCTAAATGAAAATGAATCATCAATAATCTACGGAATAAATGCCAAAAATAAAGAACAAGCCATAAAACTAATAGATGAAGAAAAATGGGATGAGCTGTTAAAAGAAGTAAAAGTAAAAAAAGATGATTTTTTCTACGTTCCAGCAGGCACAGTTCATGCCATCAAAAAAGGCTGTTTAATATTAGAAATTCAACAAGCATCAGATCTTACCTACAGGCTTTATGATTATGATAGGATAGATAAAAATGGCAAAATGCGAGAGCTTCATCTTGAAAAATCCAAAGAAGCCATAAAAATAAATGAGCTAGAAAATAAAAAAGAAATAGAAAAATTTGACACTTATCAAAAAACAGAACTAACAGCAAATGAATTTTTCCAAGTAAGAAAATATCAAATCAAAAGCAAAACAAAATTAAAAAGGGAAAATCCCTATCTCCTAGAAGCAGTAATAGAAGGCTCAGGCAAGCTAATAGTAGATGATGAAACCTACCCAATAAAAAAGGGTGACTTTTTTATATTAACAAATGAGGTTGACGATTACTATTTTGATGGAGAGATTACAGTTGTTGAGAGTAATTGTAATTAGGATTTAAAAAAATATAAGACATTTTATGTTTTGTTGAAATTTTAAAATTTAGACTTCGCCTTTGGAGGGCGGCTATAAGATTGAGTAAAAAAAATCAAGAAAAAACATATAAATATTTTTTTATTGTAAATTATTAAATGATTTAATATCTTTTAAGTTTTCGCTTTATTAATAAATTGCCTCCGTTCTTGGGGCGTAGGGACGAGGGGTTACGGAGACCCCTACGTCCCTTCCCCCAAACCCCCTTACCCTTGTT